>JAFKFG010000010.1 GCA_017307355.1 Alphaproteobacteria bacterium | reverse complement strand
TGATGCCGCGCCTGTTCGAAAAGGGCGAGCATTGCGACAACCACCAGAAGGAAATCACCGGCGCCTTTGCCGCGCGCGGCCTGGTGTTCATCGCCAACAACCGGGAAGAGATGTCCGAAGCCCTCAAAGCGGCGCGGGCCGGCGTGCCGGTTCTGGCCACCACCAATCCGGCGCGCCTGATCGGACATCTGGAGGATATTTTACTGGCGCATGAAAAAGCCGATGCGCGGCCGCATGCCGGGCAAGAGGCTGTCTGACGGATCACGGACGCATCCTCACAAACGTCGATGAGAAGATGTGGCGAAGAACATCGATGATGGCCGGATGTTCCCGATGCGAAGGAACAATTCCGATTTTACAGTCCCGTAATACACTTCTATCTTATTATGCGATCCAAAGCTTATCAGCGCTTCGAAAGCCGTTTATAGCTGCGGCATTGGCCAGAGGAAGGACACGTCGGTTTCAACCATGACAGATGGAAGAATAGCCGGCACAGACAATCCGGTCCGAGGGCTGTTCGGCAGCTGGCCCGGATTCAGAATTCCGTTCCGCCGCCCGAGGCGGGACGTCATCAAACCGCTGGGCCCGCTCAAGCCCTTCGCCAAGGCGCAACGCAGTTGGTACAGGCCGAGCCGTTCCTGGCTGCTGGTTTCCCTGCTGCTGCTGTTCTGCCTGATCTATGGATTCGCGTTTGCGATTCTGGTGCCTTTTATCGTGGTACCCTTTGCCATTCCGCCGATGATCCTTCTTCTTCTGATCATATGGGCGATGCCTGACGCGACTGCGCCTGTCAGAACAATGGCCTTTTTCTTCTTTGCCTTTTTTATCGGCATGATGGTGTGGCCGAACTATCTGTCTATCGCATTGCCAGGCTTGCCGTGGATATCGATTAAGCGCCTGACAGTGTTCCCGCTGGTTCTGCTGCTTCTCTACAGCATCTCGGTTTCGCAAGAATTCAAGAACACTCTGATATCCGCACTAAAGAATGTTCCGATAATTTGGAAAGCAATAGCCGCGTTCGCCATCATAGAAACCGCCTCCGTGGCGCTTTCCAACGATCTGCCCTTCTCCCTGAGCAAACTTATAGTAGCTCAAACTGAATGGACCGCCATATTCTTCGTATCATGCTACGTATTCTTGAAGCCGGGACGTCCGACACGATGGATGCTCTGCATGTGGGGCGCGGGTATCTGGGTCTGCGCCATGGGCATCTGGGAATATCGCATAGGCTATGTGCCCTGGCGCGATCACATTCCCAGCATTTTCCAAATCGATGACCCCGCCGTCCAGAGGGCTTTGGCGGGATCGCAGCGAAGCGCGCTTGGCACGCATCGCGTGCAGAGCGTTTTCACCACTAGCTTAGGTTTATCGGAATTTCTGGCCCTGACCATCCCCTTTGTGATGCACTTCGTCGGCTCCGAATTCAATTGGAAGCTACGCATCGCGGCATTGATAAGCATTCCGACTTTTGTATTCGTGATTGTAATCAGCCAGTCGCGACTGGGGCTTGTGGGAAGCTTGGTCTCTCTGCTGGCATTCATTTTCATTTGGGCTTTCCGCCGCCGGATAGCGGACAAGAATAATCCATTCTGGACAGGCATCTTGGTTGCCTATCCCGTCATATCGTCCCTAATTGTGGCTTCCACATTTTTCGTCGGCCGCATTCATGCGCGCGTCTGGGGCAACGGACCGCAACAATTTAGCGATCAGAGCCGCATAGAACAGTGGAAGCTAGGTATCCCGAAGATTATATCCCATCCCTGGGGCTACGGGATCGGCAAGGGCAATGAGTCCCTCGGTTTCTTGGATCAGGGCGGCTTCGGCACGATCGACAGCTATTATCTTTTAATCGCGCTGGAATACGGCATCGTTGGGTTTGTTATCTACTACGGATTGATATTCTTTGCGCTCTATTTGGCGGGAAAGCGCGCCATTTCCCCAGAGCCATTGCGCGGCGAAAATGCACTGCTAATTCCTATCGGAATCGCGCTCGCCAACTTTATTGTCATAAAATCAGTATTCGCCCAATCCGACAACCATCCGATCGTCTTCATGATATTGGGTATGTTGGTGGCATTGCTGTACCGATTTCCGGGCAAGCATAATCATTCCTAACTCCTATCTTCACTGATCGGATATTGACGCCTCCATGCGCCTCTCCATCAAGAGAAATCTGATCGCCAATTACGCATCACAACTTTACGTGATGGCGATCGGGGTGGTCATGGCGCCGGTCTACCTCTCCTATATGGGACAGGAAGCCTATGGCCTGATCGGCTTTTTTATCGTGATGGGCGCCTGGTTCCAACTGCTGGACATAGGATTGACGCCCACTTTGGTGCGCGAGACGGCGCGCTTCCGCGGCGGCGCCATCAGCGTGAACAGCTTACGATCCTTGCTACGGGCACTGGAAATTTTCTTCGGCATTGTGTCGGTGACGGGCGGCGCCCTTATCGTTCTTTTGTCGAAGCCGATAGCGACTGACTGGTTGAAGGTGCAGTATCTACCCATCGACGAAGTGGCACATGCCATTGTGCTGATGGGCCTGGCCATTCCCTTACGATGGATCGCGGGGCTGTACCGCAGCGTGGTGAACGGGTTCGAACGGCAGGTCTGGCTGGGCAGCTATAATATCGTCATCGCCACATTCCGCTTCATTGGCGTTATCGGAATATTCGAATTCCTGGGCGCGACACCGGAGAACTTCTTTTCGTATCAGCTTGTCTTGGCAGCCACCGAGCTAGGCGGGCTGACATTGATGACATACCGGCTGGTCCGGCGCGGCTCGGCACCGCGCGAGAAATTTTCCTGGGGCCCGTTTAGAAGCAATCTGGCATTCTCCCTGACCATCGCATTTACCTCGACGGTATGGCTTGCGCTCATACAGACCGACCGCATGGTCCTGTCCAAGACCCTGACTCTGTCGGCGTATGGCGTTTTCTCAATCGCCATAGTCGCCGCCGCAACCGTAAGCGCGCTCAACGGCGCGCTTGGACAGGCCATACTGCCGCGCCTGACGAAATTCGCGGCGGAACGCGACATAACCAGCATGACCAATCTTTATCACAACGCCACGCAGATGGCCTGCGTGATCGCGGCGCCGGTCGTGGCCGTGCTGACTTTCTTCGCCAACCCGGTTCTTATGGCCTGGACGGGCAGGCCGAATATCGCCCATCAGGCCGCTCCCATCCTGACCCTCTATGCCATCGGAAATGGTTTGGCGTGGCTTTCTTCATTTCCGTATTATTTGCAATACGCGAAAGGCAATTTGCGGCTGCATCTGATCGGCAATACGATCCAGCTTCTGTTCCTAGTGCCGTTGATTTTTCTCGCAGCGGAATATTATGGGCCAGTCGGCACAGGCACTGTTTGGGCTGTGTCCAACATTCTGTTTTTCTTGATCTATACACCTATCGTTCATGCTCGCTTCCTTCCCCAAATTCATGGGCAGTGGCTTTCCCGCGATATTTTGTTAATCGTCATTCCAGTTGCTGTTGCAGGTGAGATGGCCTCTTTTATTCTGCCCTGGCCGAAAGAACGCTGGCTGATATTCTCCCAAGTCGCCGCTACCGGGTTCGCGTTATTGGCTGTAGCGGCACTGTCATCGAGCATGATCCGAAGCAGGCTGCTTACTTTCGCTAAGTCCAGGATCCCTATGAAGGACAGAATGTTTTAATCCGCGCCGGCGGATTCGCCGCCCTCCGACCAGGACGTAAAAAAACTCTCAGGATTGACGAGATATTCGACGGTAACCATCGGCACGTGCTCGACTTTCGTGCGGCCGCTGATGCGCCAGACAAACTCCCAATCCTCCTTCGGCAACGTTGCGCGCGTTCTGGGCAAGCGGCTGAATGGGAGCCAATCCGATCTGCGAAGTACGAGCGCGTTGGCATCGACCCACGGGCTCTCATCCGAGAAACTGCGCCTGTCAAAGGCCCGCGACAATACATCGAGTTCAGAACCATCCGGCTTTCTCCGCCGCACAGCGGTGTAGATTAGACCGGCGCCCGTCTCGAGTGCTTTGACAGCAACAGTGAGATGCTGCGGGGTCCAGACGTTATCGTCGTCAAGAAAAGCAACGAACTCGGAATTGGACAGCCGGATACCCACATTGCGCACGAGACCGAGTACAGCCGAGTTGCGCGACAGCGAAACCGCGAACAGACGCGGATCGCTTGGGAGAACCGGCAACCCTGCACCATCATCCACCACGATGATCACAAAGTCCTGGCGCTCCTGCGCCAGGATGGAATTGATCGATGCGATAAGCCCCTCCGGCCGCTTGTAGGTTGGAATGATGCAAGCAATTTTGGCCGTCGGTACGATGCCGAGCTGAAGCCGAAGCCGAGCGACCTCTTCATTCTCGAAGCGAATAAGCCTGGGCAGATAAAGTCCCATTACGATGCGATTGCGCATCTCCAGGACCGGCCACAATCCGATCGTCCCTCTGAGGCAGCGCTTTAGCAGCCGGGTGATTGTTTGAACGAAACTCAAATCAAAGCCTTTCGTGACGAAAACAGTGGTTAACTTTCATCGTACGCCGATCGAGATGTAAACGATCCTATACATCTGGACTCAGCAAAATGACTTCTTTCGGGCGATCTTTTCGCTTTCCGGACCCAGGTGAAACGGTTGCGCGTTTCCTGGACCGGAGACATCTTGTCTGTCTGGTCCCTAGAGAGAACCAAGGTCCTTGACGCCTCCCTCCCTTCCGCCCGACGCCGCGCCGCGAGCCGATGTCGCCGTCATTATCGTCTCGTTCCATAGCTTGGCCGATATCACCGGCTGCCTGGAGGCTCTGGAGACGTCGACCTGGGGCCGGTTCCGGGTGGTGATCTGCGAAAATGGCGGCGAGGAGGCATTTCAAAAGCTTCGCGCCCACCTGCCCGCGCAACTCAAGACCGGCCAGCCGGTCGAGCTGTTATCGGCACCCGACAACCCCGGCTATGCCGGTGGAATCAACCGCGCCATCGACCATACCGCGCCGGCCGACGCTTATTGGATCCTCAATCCCGACACCCATCCCGACCCCGGCGCCCTGGAAGCGTTGCTGGCGCGGCTGCATCAGGGCGACTGCTCGGCCGTGGGGCATGATCTTTTGAGTGGCGACGGGCGCCTCGCCTCGCGGGGCGGGCTTTGGCTGAAACGCAGCGCCCGCGCCATCTCGCTGGACAAGGGCAAGCCCTGGCAGCCGATCGCCGATCTCCGCGCGCTGGAAAACCGGATCAACTACATCACCGGCGCCTCGCTGCTGGTAACGCGGGGCTTCTGCCAGCGCGTCGGCAAGATGCGGGAAGACTATTTCCTTTATTGCGAGGAGGTCGAATGGTGCCTGCGCGCCATCCGGCTGGGCGAAAAGCTGGGCTATGCGCCGGGCGCCTTCGTGCGTCATGCGCAAGGCACCGCGACCGGCTCGGGTGGAACATTGCGGACACAGTCCAAGCTGGCGGTCTATCTGATGGAGCGGAATCGCATGCTTCTGACCCGCGATCTCTATCCCGGCCTCATGCCCATTGCCGCGCCGCTGTCGTTGCTGCACATCGCCATCAAATACGCCAAGGCGGCGGCCTGGCGGCAGGGCAGCTACGCGTTATCGGGATGGCTCGCCGGCCTGGGTAACAAACGGAATAAGCCGGACTGGCTCGAGCGGCGCGCGGCGCCCTGATCGATGGTGTGAGAAATCATCCCAAAGCCTGATATCGGGCCCCGAAACACCCGCATCATTGCCAAGCAGCCCGCGCCGGCGTCCGGCGGGACCGGGTAACGGCCGCGAATGAATGGCCGCGGACGGGCTCGAACGTACCAACATGCTGACGCCAGCATCACGCAAAGCCGGGCTGGCTGCGGGGCGGGCAAACCGCTATACGGCAAGCGAGATACCCTTCCGGACATCCCATGGCGAATACCAACACCGACCCGCAACCCAAAGGCTGGATCGGACGCAACCGCCGCGCCCTTCTGATCGGCGGCCCCGTGCTGGTCCTGCTGGCGGTGATCTTCTTCTACCTGACGGGCGGGCGTTACGTGTCGACCGACGATGCCTATGTCCAATCCGCGCGGGTGGATATCAGTACCGAAGTGTCCGGTCGCGTGCTGGAGATCAATGTGCGCGACAATCAGCACGTCAAGAAAGGCGACATTCTCTTCCGCCTCGATACGCCCCGGTTCAAGATCGCGGTCGATGACGCGCGCGCCCAACTGGCCGCCGCCATGATCAAGGTCCCTGCGCTCGAAGCCGATTACCGCCAGCGCCTGGCGGACGAAGCGGCGGCGCGCAACACGCTGGCCTATCAGCAGCGCGAACTGGCCCGCCAGACCGAGCTTCAGTCGCAAGGCATCTCCTCGCGCGCCCAGCTGGACCAGACCCGCAACGCCTTCGATTCCGCGAAACAGCAGCTGGCCGCCGCCCAGCAACAGACCGCCAGCGCCCTGGCCGATCTGGGCGGCAAGGCCGATGCCGCGCCCCAGGACCTACCGCTGGTGCGCCAGGCGCAGGCCGCGCTCGACCGGGCGTTGCTGGAATTGTCCTACACCGTGGTGCATGCGCCGATGGACGGCGTGGTCGCCAAGGTCGAACAGATTCAAGTGGGCGATCACGTCAACGCCTCCACGCCGCTCTTCGCCCTGATGAGCGACAGCAATCTTTGGGTCGAAGCCAATTTCAAGGAAACCGATCTGGCCCATATGCGCCCGGGCCAGAAGGCGACCTTCACCCTGGACGCGTTTCCCGGCGAGAAATTTACCGGCACGGTAACGTCAACAAGCCCCGGCACGGGATCCAGCTTCTCCCTGCTGCCTCCGGAAAATGCCTCGGGCAATTGGGTCAAGGTGGTGCAGCGCCTGCCGGTGCGCCTTTCCATCGAAGATCATGACCATCTGCCGCTGGCCGCGGGCATGAGCGTGAATGCCGAAGTCGACACCGAACATCACCGTTCGCTGGCGTTCTGGAACTGAACCCAATGGCTGACAGGCCGCAGGAGAATGAGCTGGAGAAAGCCGCGGAGACCGCCGGTATCGGCGCGACCGCGACGCCGCTTCCTCCGCCGCAGCCCCAGCGGGTCCGCTTTCATGGCTTGATCACGCTTTCCGTGATGGCGGCGACCATCATGCAGGCGCTGGACACCACCATCGCCAATGTCGCCCTGCCCCGCATGCAGGGCACGCTTTCGGCGACGCAAGACGAAATGGGCTGGGTCCTCACTTCCTATATCGTGGCGGCGGCCATCACCATTCCCCTCACCGGCTGGCTGGCCGGCCAGTTCGGGCGCCGCCGGGTCTTTCTGATCTCGGTCTTCATCTTCACGGTCGCCTCGGCGCTGTGCGGGTTGGCGGAATCCCTGCCGCAGATCGTGCTGTTCCGCTTCCTGCAGGGCGTGGGCGGCGCAGCTTTGGTGCCGCTATCCCAGGCCGTGTTGTTCGACATCAATCCGCCCAAGGATTTCGGCCGCGCCATGGCGATCTGGGGCATCGGCGTGACCATGGGCCCGATCCTGGGACCGGCGCTGGGTGGCTGGCTGACCGAGAATTATTCCTGGCGCTGGGTGTTCTACATCAACCTGCCGATCGGGGTGCTGACCTTTATCGGTCTCTATTTCACGTTGCCGGAGAACCGGAACACGCAAGGATCGAAGTTCGACTTTTTCGGCTTCACCACCCTCAGCATCTTCATCACCGCCCTGCAGCTGATGATGGACCGGGGCCAGCTCTTGGACTGGTTCTCCTCGCGCGAGATCATGGCTGAAGCGATCGTGGCAGCGGTCGCCTTCTATCTGTTCCTGGTCCACACATTTTCCCATCCCAAGCCCTTCCTCAATCCGCATCTGTTCCAGGACCAGAATTTCGTCGCCTCCAACATCTTCATCTTTGTGGTCGGCGTGGTCCTGTTCGCCACCCTGGCGCTGGTGCCGCCGCTCCTTCAGACCGAAATGCGTTATCCGGTGGTCCTGACCGGCCTCGTCACCGCGCCGCGGGGCGCCGGCACCATGGTGGCGATGATCGTGGTGGGGCGCCTGATCTCGCGCTTCGATCCACGTGCGATTATCGCCGTGGGACTGGCGCTGACCGCCTTCTCGCTGTGGCAGATGACCCAATTCTCCCTGCAGATGAATACCTGGCCGATCATCATTTCCGGCATCATCCAGGGCTTCGGGGTGGGACTGGTTTGGGTGCCCTTGTCGGCGGTGGCCTTCACCACCCTGCCCGCGCATTTGCGCAACGAAGGCACCGCCTTCTTCAACCTCTTGCGCAATGTCGGCAGCTCGATCGGCATTTCCGTGGTGTTCTTCCTCTTCACCCAGAACACCCAGCGCGTCCACGCCTCGATGGCCGAACACATCACGCCCTATAACTTCATCGGCAACAGCGCGGCGGCGGCCTTCAATGGCAGCGGCATGCGGGGTCTGGCGGGGCTCGACGGCACCATGTTCAACCAGGCGGCGATGATCGCCTATATCGACGATTTCCAGCTGATGATGATCCTCACATTGGCGACCATTCCCTTCCTCTTCCTGATCAAGAAAACGCGGCCGGCCGCCGGCAGCCATGCGGTGCTGGACTGATGAAACAGATTTCTCTTTCGCTTCTTTCGGCGCTGCTCCTGTCGTCCTGCATGCTGGGGCCGGATTTTCAGGTGCCCGCGCCGCCCGCCGTCACGACCTACAATGCCAAGACCGATGCCGGCCCGCCCGATGACCAGCGCATTGCGCTGGGCCCGAGCATCCAAGGCGACTGGTGGGCGGGCTTCCAATCGCCGCCCCTGGACGGCGTGATCAAGGAAGCGCTTGCCGGCAACCAGGATGTGGAAGCCGCGCGCCATCGCATGGCCGAGGCCGAGGAACAGGTCAATGTCGCCCACGGCGCACTTCTGCCGCAGGTGGCACTCGGCAGCACCGCCGGCTATCAGAAATATGGCCGCTCCCTGTTTGGGCCGTTGAACTTCACGGTCCCGCCTTTCGCCTATTACACGCTGGGCCCCGCGGTGAGCTTCCCGCTCGATCTGTTCGGCGGCGAACGGCGCAAGGTCGAACAGAAGAAAGCTTTGCTGGAATATCAGGGCTTCGAGCTCGACGCCGCCTATCAGTCCCTCACCGCCCATGTCGCCGCCGAAGCCCTGGCACTGGCCTCCGCCCGCGCCCAGATCGAAGCCTTGAACGGCATCATCGCGGATGACGAGCGCAATGTAGGCTTGGTGCAGGCCGCCATCACCAGCGGCTCGGGCACCCAGGTGCAGCTGGTGAGTGCTCAAAGCCAGCTGGCCGAGGATCGCGCGCTTCTGCCTGACCTGCGCCAGCAGGAAGCGGTGGCGCGCCACGCCCTGGCGATCCTGGTGGGCAAGGCGCCCGCCGAATGGAGCCCGCCGGAATTCGCGCTGGCCGATTTCACCTTGCCGGGCGAATTGCCGGTTGCCCTGCCATCGGAACTGGTGCGCCGCCGCCCCGACATCCGTGCCGCCGAATCGCAGCTGCATGCCGCCAGCGCCGCCATCGGCATCGCCACCGCAAACCTTTATCCGAACCTCACCCTCACCGCGAATGTGACGACCCAGGCGCTGACGCCGGGCGGATTGTTCAACAGCATCAACAACGCTTATGCCCTGGCCGCCAACCTCACCCAGCCGATCTTCAGCGGCGGGCGGCTGAGCGCCGAGCGCCGCGCCGCGATCGAGAATTACAAAGCCTCGCTGGCGACCTACCGCCAGACCATTCTCGGCGCCTTCGGCGACATCGCCGACCGGCTGCAGGCGCTCTCCAACGATGCCGACCGCCTGCATGCCCAGGCCGCGGCGGCGGAAACCGCGTCCCGCTCCCTGGATCTGGCCCGGCGCAGCTTTGAAGCCGGCAATTCCGGCATCCTGGACGTGATCGACGCCGAACGCCGCAATGCGCAGGCGCAGTTGGGCCTGGCGCGCGCCAAGGCGCAGCGGCTGATGGACACGGTGCAGCTTTATCTGGCGCTGGGCGGATCGCCGGTCACGCCGCCGCCTGCCGCCGAGGACAAATCCGACACGCCTTAAGTCGCATTCAAGGCCGTTCCTTGGATGTCAGCGCCTTGGCCTCGGCCGGGGTGAGGCGCGTCATCGTCCGGACGAAACAGGGGATCGCCGGGCTGCCGATCCCGGAACTGACTTTCAAATCCCAGTCGAGCGGCGAGCAGACCATGCTGGTGCCCCGGAAGGTGGTGACCAGGTGTGCGCCGGGATCGAGCAGCGCATGGCACTCGCTGCCCAACCCAAGCCGGTAATAGTGGTTGCCGCGCACGCGGATATTGATCGTGCGCGCGTCGGGCGCGCGCCAATTCTCGAACTGGCTGGTGAAGAAACATTGATCGGCGGACTTTGCCGGCTGCGCCATCGCGCCTACGGATGAAAGCATCAGAACCATCGCGGCGCATGCCGCAGGACGAAGCCTCATGACCATCTCCTGATCGCACCCCGTATGCCTATCAAATCATGAAACGACCGGCGGTTCAAAAGTGGCGCGCCGCGATTTCTTTGGCTTTTTGCGATGCAGCGGCGCCCCGGCCGATTATGTAAATTTTGTCAGAGTTCCGCTCCGAAAGCGGCATTTCGGTGGTATAGTCGTGGCGACAGATCCGGGCGACAGACCTGGATCTTGAGTGGCCATAACCGACGGAGACATTGCACGAAACAACCGCCCTGGCGGGCGAACCTAGGAGGTACCGGATGAGCAGTTTGGGACAGTTTCATCATACCGAAGAAGCACCGAGTAAAGGTTCGAGAATCGTAGCATGGGTTGTCATCGCTCTTCTGGCAGGCGCTGCTGCCCTGTTTGTCGTTGAATCGGGAATGCTGACTGCCGGGCCGGCCCCGGCCGGACAAGCCTACCCGCGCGGATTGTAATACCGACGCTGCGTCCGTCCGGCGCTGCCGGGCGGATGCCGCCCGGCCCCGGAGTCAGGAACGGATCGGCAGCGCGCCCGTTTCCGGATGGTTGTTTTTTCGCCGGTGCGCATGAAAATCCTGTTCGCGCTTTGCTTTGTTTTTATCGCTTCCGCCTCGCCCCTTGTGGCTGAGGAATTCGCTCCCATGGCGCTCAACAGCATCGCCGCCGTGCCGGCCAAGATCGTGGGCGCCCGGGTGGTCGATCCCAAGGGCGCCGCCGTTGGATCGCTGGTCAAGGTTCAGACCGACGCCAAGGGCAAACCCCTCAAGGCCGATATCGCGTTGACCGGTGGGCGGACCGTCACCCTGGATGCTTCGGCGCTGGGATACGACCAGACCGCCAATGTGGTGGTCACGGCGATGGATCAGGCGCAGCTGGCGGGAGCCGGCCCGGCGCCGGCTCGTTAAATCGCCCAGCTCGCTAGTCGCAAGGCAGGGAGGATTTGGCCCGCGAAGCAACGCGCGGCCGGTTCTTGTCCGGCATCGCCAATTCGGCGAGGCTTTGGCGCAGGCCGTCCGCGGGACCGGTCTCCTGCTCCAGCAACGCATGATGTTCCTTCCAGATCGGAAGCGCCTTGGCCAGCAATCCGCGCCCCTTGGCCGTGAGCTTGAGCAGGCGGCTGCGCCGGTCGTCCGGATCGACCGAAATCTGAATGAGCCCGCGCCGCTCCAACGGCTTCAGCGCGGCGGTCAAGGTGGTGCGGTCCATCGCCAGGAATTCGGCCAGGGGCGCGATGGTGGGCGGCTTGGGCCGGTTCAGCGCCATCAGCAGCGAGAATTGCCCATTGGTGAGATCGAGCGTGCGGAACGCATCGTCGAACCGGCGCGCCAAGGCCCGCGCCGCCCGCTGCGTCGCCAGGCACAGGCACGTATCGCGCACCATAAGGGTGGTTTCGAAAGGAACATCCGTCACCCAACAATTATGTTGACTTCAACTTATTAAGTCAAGTTGAGTGTCGGGCGCTCAAGGGAGACGGCGATGAAGCAGGGACAATTCTTCTGGTACGACGTCGTGACCACCGACACCAAAGCGGCCGCCGCCTTTTACGGCGCCGTGGTCGGCTGGGGCACCATGGACGGCAGCACACCCAGCCAGTCCTATACCCTCTTTACTGCCAATGGCGTGCCGGTGGCCGGGCTGATGCCGATTCCGGCGGGGGGCATGCCGCCCGCCTGGCTGGGCTATGTCTGGGCCGACGATGTCGATGCGATGTGCAAGCGCCTGGAAGCGGAAGGCGGCAAAGTGCATCGCCCGCCCACCGACGTGCCCGGCATCATCCGCTTCGCCGTGGTGTCCGATCCGCAAGGCGCGGGCTTTCTTCTCGCCAAGGGGCTGAACAGCGAAGCCTTCCCGCCCGTGCCCTCCCGCATGCCGGGCGGCATCGGCTGGCGCGAATTGATGGCGGGCGAATGGAAATCCGCCTTCGCCTTCTACGAAAAGCTGTTCGGCTGGACCAAGGCCGAAGCCTTCGAGATGGGTCCGATGGGCACCTATCAGTTGTTCGCCACCGGCGCCGAGCCGGTGGGCGGGATGATGACCAAGCCGGACGCGATTCCCGTCCCGAATTGGGGCTATTATTTCAACGTCGATGCCATCGATGCCGCCGCCGAGCGGGTGAAGGCGGCCGGCGGCAAGGTGCTGATGGGTCCGGCCGAAGTGCCCGGTCCCATGTTCATCATCCAGTGCATGGATCCGCTCGGTGCCTATTTCGCGCTGGTGGCGCCGAAGCGATGACCGTATAACCGCCGGCCCTTCAGAACGGACATTCTCGTGACGCGACGCTTTCTGGGCATGGCGATCGTGCTCGGCCTCATCACCGCGGTCGGGCCTTTCGCCATCGACATGTATCTTCCCGCCTTGCCTTCGATGGGCAAAAGCCTGGGCGCCGGCACGGGCGCGGTGCAGATGAGCCTGATGGCCTATTTCATCGTCATCGGCATCTGCCAGCTTTTCTACGGCCCGCTCAGCGACATTGTGGGCCGCAAGCTGCCGATCTATGGCGGGCTGATCATCTTCACGGTGGGCAGCATCGGCTGCGCGCTGGCGCCCGATATCGAAATCCTGATCGGCTTTCGCGTGGTCCAGGCGTTCGGCGCCTGCGCCGGCATGGTGATCCCTCGCGCCATCGTGCGCGATCTTTATACCGGCCATGACGCGACCAGGCTGATGTCGCTGCTGATGCTCACGGTCAGCATCTCCCCGATCCTGGCGCCGCTCACCGGCAGCTTCGTGATCGGGGCGTTCGGCTGGCGCGGGGTCTTTGCGGTTCTCACCATCGCCGCGATCCTTGCCCTGATCCTGGCCGTGACGCAGCTGAAGGAAACCCGCGAGGACCATCATCGCGCCGACAGCACCTGGCGCGGCGCCTTCAGCGCCTATGGGCTTTTGCTGCGCGACGGCGAATTCATCGGCTTGGTGCTGGTGGGCGCGCTGGGCGTGTCCTCCTTCTTCGTCTATCTGGGCAGCGCTTCCTTCGTGCTGATCAATCATTACGGGTTGACGCCCAAATTGTTCAGCCTTTGCTTCGCCTTGAACGCGGCCTCTTTCTTCGGCTTCAGCCAGCTCACCGGCATGCTCACTCAGCGCTACGGCCTGCCCAAAGTGGTGCGCGCGGCCGCCGCCGGCTTTGCCCTTTCCATGCTGGTGCTGGCGCTGGTGTTCGCGGCCGGCATCGACACTCTGTTCGCGTTGATGGCCCCCTTGTTCGTCGGCTACGGCTTTCTGGGATTGGTGATCCCCACCACCGCCGTCCTGGCGCTGGAACATCACGGCGCCATCGCGGGCACGGCGTCGGCGCTGATGGGCGCGCTGCAGATGATCATCGGATCGGCGGTGATGGCGCTGGCGGGCGTGTTCGCCAACGGCATGCCGCAGCCGATGGCATATGGAGTCGCCGCTTGCGCCGTTGCCGCGTTCCTGGTCACGCAATGGACGCTACGCAGGGTTGCGTCCGTGCCGGTCCCCGACCCTTCCACTCCCTAGGAAAATGCCACATCATCCCGCGCGATAAAAATGAGCGGGGATTCTCATGGGGACGGCACGCGCGATTGCGGTCGGATTGCTGGCGGTTTCGGTTCTGGCGCTGGCAGGCTGCGACCGCGCCGCCGAAAAGCAAGCCAGTCAAGGCCGCTACGATCCCCGCCGCGCCTTCGCGCCGCTCACCCTGCCCGTGGCCGTCAACAGCTATCGCGCGGGCGACGGGGCGCCGGGCCCGGACTATTGGCAGAACCGGGCGGATTATAAAATCGCCGCCACGCTCGATCCGGCGAAGGCCACCCTGGCGGGCGACGAAGTCATCACCTACACCAACAACAGCCCCACCGCGCTGACCGCGCTGTGGGTGCAGCTGGACGAGAATATCTACAAGAAGGATGCACGTGCCCGCACCGCGGCGGGCACGTCGCGCCGCGCCGCGCCGCAATCCACCGACGGCTTCGTGCTGGACAAGGTGGAGATCGGCGAAGGCAGCCAGGCCGTGAAGGCCGAAACCGTGATCAGCGACACCCGCATGCAGGTGCGCCTGCCCGAAGCACTGAAAGCCAAGGGCGGGCAGATCAAGCTGCACATCGCCTATCATTACACCGTGCCCAAGGGCAGCGCCGGGCGCACCGGCCATGACACGGCCAAGGATGGCGAGATTTTCGATCTCGCCCAATGGTATCCGCGCATGGCTGTGTTCGACGATCTGCGCGGCTGGGACACGTTGCCTTACATCGCCTCGGAATTTTATCTGGAATATGGCGATTTCGATGTCGCCATGACCGTACCCTCAGACATGCTGGTGGCGGGTTCGGGCGAACTCACCAATCCGCAGGAGGTTCTCACCAAGGCCCAGCAGGATCGGCTCGCCCAGGCGCGCCAGAGCGACAAGACGGTGATGATCCGCACCGCCGCCGAGATCAACGATCCCGCCAGCCGCCCCAAGCAGGACGGCACCTTGACCTGGCGCTTCCATATGACCGACAGCCGCGATGTCGCCTTCATCGCCAGCAAGGCGCTCATCTGGGACGCGGCACGGATCAACCTGCCCGGCGGCAAGACCGCGCTGGCCCAATCGCTTTATCCGGTGGAAGGCGCCGAGCCCAAGGGTTGGGGCCGCTCCACCGAATATCTCAAGCATGCGGTGGAGAATTTCTCGAAGCGCTGGTCGGTCTATCCCTGGCCGGTGGCATCCAGCCTGGGTGGGCCGATCGACGGCATGGAATATCCCGGCGTCGCCTTCGACAGCTATAAGGACCGCGATCCCCAGCTGTTCTGGATCACCGCGCATGAGATCGGCCATACCTGGTTTCCCATGGTGGTGGGCTTCAACGAGCGGCGCGACCAATGGATGGACGAAGGCTTCAACACCTTCATCGACATTTTCGAATCCGACGATTTCAAGGAATTCGGCCCCAAGCGCGACGGCGAATATGCGCCGGGCAAGGGCAATCCGGTGGACGAGATCTTGCCGCTTCTGGCCGACCGCGAAGCGCCGGTCATGATGACGAGGTCCGACCAGGTGCGGGAGAAATACCGCCACCCCTCCAGCTATTTCAAATCGGCGTTGGGCCTGGTGCTGCTGCGCGAGCAGATATTGGGGCCGGAGCGGTTCGATTTCGCCTTCAAGAAATTCATCGCCGACTGGTCGTTCAAGCATCCCACGCCGTCGGATTTCTTCCGCGCGATGAACAGCGCGGGCGGGGAGGATCTCTCCTGGTTCTGGCGAGGCTGGTATTTCAACAATTGGAATCTGGACCTGGCCGTGACCGGCGCGGTCCCCGCCAAGGAAGGCTGGGACAAGGGCGCGGTGGTGACCGTCGCCAACCGGGACCGGCTGGTGATGCCTTCGACGGTGGAAGTGGCGTTCGCGGGCGGCGAAAAGCGGCGCATCGCCCTGCCCGCCGAAACCTGGCTTCAGAAATCCGAAGTCGAACTCCGCCTGGACAGCACCAAGCCGATCCTGTCGGTGACGGTCGATCCGGACCATGTGGTGCCGGACCGCGACCGGGCCAACAATGTGCTGAAGCCGGGCGGCTGAGGGCGATTACCAAACCGGCTCTTCGCGGTCCCGGTGAATGTCGTGAGTGACGATGCCGGTATTTTCCGGCGGCATCTCCAGCCAATGCTTGTGCAGCATGGTGCGCGTGGTGTCGTCATGGCCGCTCTGCCAATGCTCGCGCATGGAAGTGCGGGAGAATTCGTAGTCTTTGGCGTTTCCTCCATAGCTTTTCTGCTGAGAGATCAGCGGAAGGATGGTGTGGGCGGGCAGCCGGGCCAGCTTGTCGCGCATCGCCCGTTCTTCGTCGGTCAGGTCGGCTTCGGGAATTTTTAAAAGCGCGCGATAGGCGCGGGTCTTCCAGCGCTGCAGCCGCTGGAACATGTCGGTGACCTGACGGGTGCGCGAGGAATAAGAGATATCCTTCTCGCGGCCCATCACGTCCTGCATGGCGCGCGGCAGGGCGCCGGAGGCGCTGAACAGATCGACCTGGAACACCAGGGAATTGATGTCGTCGTCCTGGGCCAGAAGATGCTGCAGCGGCGTGTTGGAGACGATGCCGCCATCCCAGAAATAATCCGTGCCGATCTGCACCGGCGCGAAGGCGGGCGGCAAGGCCCCGGATGCCATGATGTGCTCCGGCCCGATCCGGTGCTTGGCATTGTCGAAGAAAATGAAATTTCCGGTCATCACATTGACCGCGCCCACGGAGAAGCGGCATCCGCCGTTGTTCAAAAGATCGAAATCCACCAGCTCCAGCAATGTCTCGCGCAAAGGCGTGCTGTCGTAATAGCTGGTGGCGCTTTTGGCGCCGGCGGGACTGAGCCAGGGATTGAGCTTGTGCGGCGTGAAGAAGCCGGGCTGGCCCATCACCATGGTGTGGAAGGCCGAAGCGGCATTGCGCATCTGGCGGAAAATGTCGCCGTCCGGTGTGTGCAGCCAGACGGTGCGGTCGGTGATGCGGCTCCAGAATGCCGTCAACCGGTCCAGCCGGTTTTCCGGCTTGTTACCGGCGATGATAGCGGCGTTCACCGCGCCGATCGAAACCCCGGACACCCAGTCCGGCTCCAGCCCGGCCTCGTGCATCGCCTGATAGACGCCGGCCTGATAGGCGCCCAGCGCGCCCCCGCCCTGCAGGACCAGGGCGATGCGGCCGCAGCGTTCCGGCCGCCAGCCGGGCATGGCGAGGCCGTCGATTTCGATGGGCTTTGCGTCCATGCCGCGAGTGTAGCCGGGGCGGGTTAAAATTCCCGTGACATTCACGGTTCAAAAATAAACTCTCGTTAAAGAGTCGTCGGAGGCGTGGTAGGGTTCAAGCCTCTTCCAACATAAGGATTTCGTCATGCTCAAAGGCAAGGTCGCCCTCGTCACCGGCTCGACCAGCGGCATCGGCCTCGCCATCGCGCGGGCCTACGCCCGGCAGGGCGCCGATATCGTGATCAACGGTTTCGGCGACAAGGACGCCATCGAAAAAGAGCGCGCCGGCATCGCAAGCGAGTTCGGCGTCCGCGCGCATTATTCCGGCGCCGACATGAGCAAGGGCGAAGAGATCGCCGCCATGGTGGCCGAGGCCCAGGCCAAGCTGGGCGGGGTCGATATCCTGGTCAACAATGCCGGCATCCAGTTCGTATCCCCGATCGAGGATTTCCCGGTGGAGAAATGGAACCAGATCATCGCCATCAACCTGTCCGCCGCTTTCCATGCCATCCGCGCCGCGGTGCCGGGCATGAAGGCGAAGAAATGGGGCCGCATCGTCAATACCGCCTCGGCCCACGCCCTGGTCGCTTCGCCGTTCAAGGCCGCCTATGTCTCGGCCAAGCACGGCATCGCCGGGCTGACCAAGACCGTCTCCCTGGAAACCGCCACTTTCGGCATCACCGTCAATGCCATCTGCCCCGGCTATGTCTGGACGCCGCTGGTGGAAAAACAGATTCCCGACACCATGGCGGCGCGCAATCTGACGCGCGAACAGGTGATCAACGACGTGCTGCTGCATGCCCAGCCCACCAAGCAATTCGTCACGGTGGAGGAAGTGGCGGACCTCGCCGTCTATCTGGCGTCGGACAGCGCCCGCTCCATCACCGGCGCGATCATTCCCATCGATGGCGGCTGGACGGCGCAATAAGCGCCGCCCGTCACCACGGGTGAAACAGAGTGGCGGCAGCAATCACCAGTTCCGCCAGGATCAGGATCACGATCAGAAGCTCCAACCGGGCGGAACGGGCCGTATCCATCATGTCGGTGAAAGTTTCCGCCGCGCTGGCGATCACGCTCATCTTGCCGTTGAGCAAGCTGCCCCGCTCCACGATTTCATATTCGTCCTCGAGCCGGGCATAGAAGCGCTCCAGTTCCGGATGCTCCCATAATATGTCCGGCTTTTCCGCAAAGGCGATGCGGCCGGACACCCGATGCTGGGTGAGCAGCGCCGATCCGACCAGCTTCAAAATCTCCGTGCGGGCACTGGGAATGCGCCCCGTGGCCGCCAGCGCGCCGGCCGCCGGTTCGATGGCATCCAGGACCGAAGCGATTTCCTTTTCGTAATGTGCCAGGGCCACGCTCTTGCCCAATATGTCGGCCAGCACCAGCACATGCGCCTGGGTCAGCTCGCGCAATTGCAACACACCCGCCGCGTTGAGCCCTTCGTCCTGGCCGGAGCCCAGTTCCAGCCCGATCCGTTCTTCCTCGCGCGCGCCGGCGGGCGGTCCCGCCAGCAAGGCAAGCGTTTCATCCTCTTCGGCGGGATCGAGCCCGATCAGTACCGCCGCGCCATAGCGGAAGGCGACGACAAAGCCCTCACCCTTGCGGAAGGCGAAAGGCGCGGTGGAGATCACCCGCGCTTGCGCCGCGCGGTCCGGACTGAGGCGGTCGCCCAGCAGGACGGCCCGGGCCCTGATGGTCATTGTCGAAATGGCGATGCCGAAGTGGCATAGACGCAATCCAGGCCGCGCCAGACTTCGACCTGATCGCCGTCTTCGATCAGGCTTTTGGCGCGCCGGATGGCGGCATGATCGCTGGCTTGCGAACAGGCATAGATCACCGGCGAAACTTTCTGCTTTTTCACAATGCGAATCTCATAGGCGTCCAAGGAAAACTCCTTCGATCAACCCCCGTTGCATGGCGCCGATTCAAATGCCGTTTGCGCCAAACTGTCCAATGAATTTGGAACAAACATTCGTGTCGAAGTTTCGCGGTCGCAACATCGGATAGATGCGCAGATGGGCCTTGGAACCCCGTCGCCCGATCCCTAGGATGCGCCCAACAAGACTCTTAAAAATACAGGGGACGGGGACATGTCGAAATTTCTCAAACATATTGCCGTGGGCGTTGCGCTGATCGCGTTCACCGGCCTGGCCGAGGCGCAGGCCCCGCGCAGCGAGCCGCCGCTGCAACCCGATCCCAGCACCCTGGACGAAGCCGCGCCGCCGGGCGCCAATTACGACAAGGCGGAATTCCGCTTCTGGGCGCCGGAGGGCGTGGCCAGGCTGGACGGCATCCTGGTGCTCAATCCCGGCTCGAACGGCGAAGGCCGCCAGATGGCATCCGATCCGGTGTGGCGGCAATGGGCGGCCAGCCACAGGCTGGCGGTGATCGGCACCCATTTCACGGACAAGGTGCCGTCCTTTGTCGAGGACTATGCCGATGTGAGGAAAGGCAGCGGCCAGGCGCTGTTGAACGCCATCAATGCCTTCGCCAAGCGCTCCAAGCATCCGGAACTGGTCAAAGCGCCGCTGGTATTGTGGGGCATGTCGGCGGGCGGCGAAGTCAATTACGAAATCGCCGCCTGGAAGCCGGAACGCGTCGCCGCCTTCATCGTCAACAAGGGCAATTTCTATTACACGGGCACCGCCTCCAAGGCGATGCGCGGCGTGCCGGCGCTTTTGTTTGTCGGCAATGACGATCTGCAATACCGCATCACCGCCGTCACCGGCATCTTTTCGATGAACCGCCGCCCGGGCGCCCTCTGGGCCCTGGTGCAGGAGCCCAATACGCCCCATGCGGTGGGCCGTTCCGACGAAATGTCCCGCATGTTCTTCGACGATGTGCTGCCCATGCGGATCACATCGGGTTCGGCCGTGCTGAAACCGCTGGACGCCGCCAAGGGCTGGCAGGGCGATCTGGCCAAGCACACGGTGGCCGCGGTGGTGCCCGGCGCCAAGATGCCGGAAGAGCCCACCGTCTGGCTCCCCACCGAGCGGATGGCCAAGGCCTGGGTGGCGGTCGAGAACGGCACCCCGTTCGAGAAGTGAGCGGAGGCGGGCGCGGCTATCGCGAATTCGCCTGACCGACGCGGATAAGGAAGAAAGCACAGGCCGCGCCCGCCAGCGCGGCGGCGGCACAGGCGATCATCGCGGCATCAAATCCGTGTTTCAAAACCGGACCCGACGCGCCCAGCACGCCGCCCAGAAGCGCCACCGCGACCATGCCCGCGACGCGCGCCACCGCGCTGTTGAGGCCGGAGGCCGAACCGGTATGAGCATCGTCCACCGATGACAGCACCGCCGCGGTCAGGGGCGCCACCGCTCCCGACATGCCGATGGCGATCACCAGAATGCCGGGAAAGACGCCGGTCCAATAATCCGTGGTTTCGCCCGTCCGCAGCAGCAGAAATCCCCCAGCCGTCACCAGCGCGCCGATCGTCAGCGGCAGCCGCGGCCCCATCCGTCCCGCCACCCGGCCCATCACGGGCGAGCCCACGGTCAGCAGCAGCGCGAACGGCATCAACGCCGCGCCGGCGCCGGTGCCGGAATAGCCGCCCGCTTCGATCAGCAGATAGGGAACCAGGCTTATCAACGCGCCCAGCGCGCCCCACAGAAGCCAGGTGTAAATCGTCAGGCCGACGAAGCTGGCGGAACCGAACAGGCCCAGCGGCATCATCGCCTGTTCGCCCCGCGCTCTTTCCACGGCCAGAAAGCCCAGCGTCAGAAACGCTCCGGCGCCGGCCAGGAGCATGGCGAGACCCGTCCAGCCGCCCGGTCCGGTGCCGATGGTCAGGCCCCAGGTGATGGCGCCCAGCCCCGCCGTCGCCAGCGCTCCGCCCGGCCAATCCAGCGCCGGCGCGTCTCGTTCCTGCGTGTCCCGGACAAACAGCAGGGCCAGCAGGGCCGCCCCCGCCACCAGCGGCAGGTTGATCAGGAAGATGGCGCGCCAGCTCCAGCTATCGATCAGCCAGCCACCCAGCACCGGCCCGGCCGCGCCCATCACCGATCCCATCGCCGCCCAGATTCCCACCGCCTGACCCCGCGCCGGACCGGAAAAAGATGCACCCAGGATCGCCAGACTGTTGGGCAACAGCATCGCCGCGCCGATCCCCTGGGCCGCCCGCCCCGCCAGCAACAGAGTGAGGCTCGGCGCCAAGGCACAGGCGATGGAGGCGAGGCCAAACAAAAGCGTGCCCGCCACCAGAAGCCGCATCCGGCCATAACGGTCGCCCGCCGCGCCGCCCAGAAGCAGCAACGCGCCCAGCGGCAACAGATAGGCATTGATCACCCAGGAAAGATCGCCCGCTCCGGCCTTGAGACTGGCGCCGATGGCGGCCAGCCCGACATTGATCACCGACCCATCAATGAAGGCGAGGCTGGAGGCGAGAATGGTGGCGGCCAGGATCCAGTTCGGATGGCGCACGGCCTGCGCGGCGGAATGTGCGGCATTGCCCGCGTCGCAGGCGGGTGGGATCGCTGCGCTCATGGCATCTGTCTACACGCCGGCGCCCGTGCCTGTCACAGGCGGCCCGTGCTTTTAACCATCCGCGCAGCAAAGAATTGAAACATGCCGCCGAAGTGAAAACATGAGCCAAGCCCATATTCGGCCCCAACAGGCCGTGGAGGGTTAGAGCCGGGCGCGGTGAACCCTCTCGCGCCCGGCTCGCCTATTTGACGCAAACCGTAAAGGCGTTGCCGGTTGTGTTCCAGCAAAAATGCTCAACCGGAAAAACATGCGTGGTGTTGGGCGGCCACCCGAAATCGGGATCCTTGTAAGAGCCAACCTTCCGCTTTTTATGCACGTCGATCCGCAACCCATCGCGACTGAACTGCGGCGAGACAATCTCGTTATATTCATATTCGAAATTGCCTTCCATATCCGACCCCTGATGGCTCCAGACGGTGGAAATGACGCCATCTCTGAACGCGACAAGGAGAATCGTCTGCACTTCCACGCCCGTTCCAGTGCCGGACACATAATCGACCTCGAATGTGGGGCCGAACCCCGGCACGATCGGGCCATTGCGTAGCTTCTTGACAAACCCTAAAGGCAGCGCAGCGACCCGCTTTCCCCGACAATCGATGACGAAGAGCGCACCCATTTTCGGTCCCCACCAGGATGCGCCCAGCCATTGCAAGGTCTGCCCTCCGGTTTCGAAGGAGAGATACTTTGCTTCCGGCGATGGAAAATAACTTCCGGTCGCGTGGATCGCCGTTCGGGCACTTTCAAGAAACTGTTCTATATTCGGACGCACACATTTCGCGTCGGCGGCCGAGGCTGGCATCGCTGTCAGCCCGAGCAAAAGCGCGGCCAGCAGGCCGCGCCGTCCAAAGTGCCCGTGCGCGCGCAAAGCTTCGCCCCCAGATGCAGCCCCGTTGTAACAGAATTAAAGCTGCATCCGCTCGGCGGCAATACCGGCGTATAAATTTTAACTCAAGACAACCAGCAGATCCTTGGCGTCGATCTGGGCGCCCGGCGTCACCAGCAATTCGGCGACGGTGCCGTCGCGCGGCGCATGCAGCGCGGTTTCCATCTTCATCGCTTCGATGGTGAGGAGCACATCGCCCGCCTTGACCGCTTCGCCCTTCTTCACCGCGATGGTGGAGATGGCGCCGGGCATGGGCGCGGCGACATGGGTGTCGTTGCCTTCTTCCGCCTTGCGCCGCACTTCCACCGTCGCCTTGGCGGAGCGGTTGGGCACCTTGACGATGCGGGGCTGGCCATTGAGTTCGAAGAAGACGCGTACTTTGCCTTCTTCGTCGGTCTCGCCGATGGTCTGCAGGCGCAGCACCAACGACTTGCCCCGTTCCAGCTCGACCGCGATCTCCTCGCCCAGCTTCATGCCGTAGAAGAAGACCGGCGTGGGCAGCACCGATACCGGGCCATATTTGCCCTGCATCGCCGCATAGTCCGTGAAGACTTTGGGATACATCAGGTAGGACATCAGCTCGTCGCCTTCCAGCGGACGGCCGATCTTGGTTTCGACCTCCTTGCGGGTGGCGTCGAGATCGGCGGCAAGCAAGCGCGCGCCGGGACGTTCGGTGATGGGCTTGATATCTTTCAGCGCCTTGTCCTGCAGCGCTTTCGGCCAGCCGCCCAAAGGCTGGCCCAGATCGCCGCGCAGCATTTCCACCACCGAGGCGGGGAAGGCCATGTCGGTCTTGGGGTCCAGCACTTCGGCGCTGGTGAGATTCTGCGACACCATCATCAGCGCCATGTCGCCCACCACTTTGGAGGATGGCGTGACTTTCACGATGTCGCCGAACAGGTCGTTGGCGGCACGATAGGCCTTGGCGACTTCATGCCAGCGCGTCTCCAGTCCCAGCGAGCGGGCCTGTTCCTTGAGGTTGGTGAACTGGCCGCCCGGCATTTCGTGCAGATAGACTTCCGAGGCGCCCGCCTTCAGATCGCTTTCGAACGCGGCATATTGGGTGCGCACCGCTTCCCAATAAAAGCTGATCTGGCGGATCGCTTCGGGGTCCAGGCCCGGATCGCGCGGGGTGTGGCGCAAAGCCTCCACCACCGAACCCAGGCAAGGCTGCGAGGTGTTGCCCGACATCGCGTCCATCGCCCCGTCCACCGCATCCACGCCCGCATCGATCGCGGCCAGGATGGTGGCGCCCGCGATGCCGGAGGTGTCGTGGGTGTGCAGATGGATCGGCAGGCCGACCTCGTTCTTCAGCGCCGCCACCAGCACCCGTGCCTGGGCGGGCTTGAGCAGCCCCGCCATGTCCTTGATCGCCAGGATATGGCAGCCGGCCTTCTCGATCTCCTTGGCCATGCGGATGTAATAGGCCAGGTCGTATTTGGCCCGCGCCGGATCGAAAATATCGCCGGTATAGCAGACCGCGCCTTCCGCCAGCTTGCCCGCCTCGCGCACCGCATCGATGGCGACGCGCATATTCTCCACCCAATTGAGGCAATCGAAGATGCGGAACAGATCCATGCCCGCACCGGCGGCGCGGCGGACGAAATCCTTCACCACATTGTCGGGATAATTGGTGTAGCCCACGCCATTGGCGCCGCGCAGCAGCATCTGGGTGAGGATGTTGGGCGAGGCTTCGCGGATCCGCGCCAGCCGCTCCCAGGGATCTTCGCCCAGAAAGCGCATCGCCACGTCGAAGGTGGCGCCGCCCCAGCATTCCAAGGACAGAAGCTGCGGCAGGCCCTTGGCATAAGCCGAAGCCACGCCCGCAATGTCATAGGTGCGCATGCGCGTCGCCAGCAGGGACTGGTGCGCGTCGCGCATGGTGGTGTCGGTGATCAGGACCTGCTTCTGGTCCTTCATCCAGGCCGCGAATTTCTCGGGGCCCAGCTGGTCCAGGCGCTGCTTGGTGCCCGGAATGGGCGCGCCATCGAACAGCGGAACCGCGGGTTTCCTGGCATCGGCGGGCGGCAGCGCGCGGCCGCGGGTTTCCGGATGGCCGTTCACCGTCACGTCGGCGATGTAAGTGAGCAGCTTGGTGGCGCGATCGCGGCGGGGCGGCAGCTGGAACAGCTCCGGCGTCTCGTCGATGAAGCGCGTGGTGTATTGATTGGAGCGGAATTTGGGATGGCTGAGCACCGATTCCAGGAACGGCAGATTGGTCGCCACGCCCCGGATGCGGTATTCGCGCAAGGCCCGTTCCATGCGGGCGATGGCCTCGCCCGGGGTCGAAGCCCAGGCGGTGACTTTTTCCAGGAGCGGATCGTACCAGCGGGTCACCACCGCGCCGGAGTAAGCGGTGCCGCCGTCGATGCGGATGCCGAAGCCGGTGGCGCCGCGATAAGCGATGATGCGGCCGTAATCGGGAATGAAGTTGTTTTCCGGATTTTCCGTGGTGATGCGGCACTGCATGGCATGGCCGCGGGGCGAGATCAGCGCCTGAGGCGGAATGCCGGTTTCGTAGCCGCCATCTTCGGTGATGGCGCCGATACGCTTGCCTTCGGCGATGCGGATCTGGGCTTTCACGATGTCGAGATCGCAGATCACTTCGGTGACCGTATGCTCGACCTGGACGCGCGGATTGACTTCGATGAAATAGAATTTGCCGCTGTCGACATCCATCAGGAATTCGACAGTGCCGGCGCCCACATAATCGGTGCCGCCCGCGATGCGCAGCGCCGCCGCGCACAATTCCTGGCGGGTGGCGGGGTCGAGATAGGGCGCGGGCGCCCGCTCGATCACTTTCTGGTTGCGGCGCTGGATGGAGCAATCGCGCTCATAGAGATGCACCAATGTGCCATGGGCGTCGCCCAGCACCTGCACTTCGACATGGCGGGCGCGGCGCACCAGTTTTTCCAAATAGACTTCGTCCTTGCCGAAGGCGGCCTTGGCTTCGCGCTTGGCGGTGAAGACGGCGTCGAGCAGCCCCTCTTCGCTGTCGATGGGGCGCATGCCGCGCCCGCCGCCGCCCCAGGAGGCTTTCAGCATCACCGGATAGCCGACCTCGCGCGCCAGCGCCTTCACCTTTTCCGGATCGTCCGGCAAAGGCGGGCTGGCGGGCATCACCGGCACGCCCACTGAGACGGCCAGATTGCGAGCGTCCACCTTGTTGCCCAGCATGCGCAGGGTCTTGGGCGACGGGCCGATGAAGACGATGCCGGCCGCCGCGCAGGCTTCGGCGAATTCCGGGCTTTCCGACAGAAGGCCGTAACCGGGATGGATGGCGTCGGCCTTGGCCTCCTTGGCCACCCGGAGAATCTCGTCGATGGACAGATAGGCTTCGACCGGGCCCTTGCCCTTGCCGATCTGATAGGCCTCGTCCGCCTTGAAGCGATGGAGGGAGAGTTTGTCCTCCTCCGCATAGACCGCGATGGTGGAAATGCCGAGTTCCGTCGCCGCACGGAACACGCGGATCGCGATCTCGGAACGATTGGCCACCAGCAGGCGGCGAAAGGGCACGGACATACGAAAGAGCCTGGGAAGATTGACGAAGCTTTATGTTGCAACCGCGTAGGCAACGCAACGGCCCCGTGGGTTTCACCTAACCCATAGCGTTTTTTATGGTTTTTCAGGCCCTCAAGCCCGCATCGCCGGCAGGATTTTCGCCGGCCGCGGAGGCTTTCGCATGAGGTTTTTGCCCGCGAATCCGTCCCTCCGGGCGCCGCATGGTTCCCTATTCGGCAGGGGCTGGGTGCGGCTCGGGACCGCCGTCATGGGGGCGCGACGGGCTCTGAGGCTTTGGTTTGCCGCCGAACGGACGCCAATCGGCCAGCCATTTGCCCGCCCGATCCAGATACACATAGATCACAGGCGTGATGTAGAGCGTCAGCGCCTGAGACAATATCAGCCCGCCCACCACCGCCAGGCCCAAGGGCCGCCGCGCTTCCGAGCCCGCGCCCAGTCCGATCGCCACCGGCAAGGTGCCCATCAGGGCGGCCATGGTGGTCATCATGATGGGACGGAAGCGCACGATGGCCGCTTCATAGATGGCGACATGCGGTTCGGCCCTTTCCGCGCCCCGTTCGCGATTGAGCGCGAAGTCGATCATCATGATGGCGTTCTTCTTCACGATGCCGATCAGCATGATCATGCCGACAAAGGCATAGAGGCTGAGCGGCACGCCGAACAGCCACAGGGTGATCAGCGCTCCCACCGCCGCCGACGGCAGGCCGGAGAGAATGGTCAGGGGATGGATGAAGCTCTCATAGAGAATGCCCAGGATGATATAGACCGTGATGATGGCGATGGTGAGCAGAAGCCCCATATTGCCCATCGAACTCTGGAACGCCTGGGCCTGGCCCTGGAACTGGCCCAGCACGGTTTGGGGAATACCCGCTTCGTCGCGGGCCTTGTTGATGGCCGTCACCGCATCGGACAGGGCATAGCCCTTGGTCAGGTTGAAGGAGATGGTGATCGCCGGCAGCTGGCCCAGATGGTTGACCGCCAGCGGCATGGTGCCGGGCGTGAGCCTGGTCACCGCGCCGAGCGGCACCAGCGTGTTGACGCTTCCCGCGGTGGAGGAGGACGTCGTCGAACCGGCATTGCCGTTGGGCGCGATGCCCGCGGCGGACGCTGTGGCGGAACTGCCGCCGCCGCCCATGCTGGAAGAAATATAGAGCTGGCCGATATCGTTGATGTCGTTCTGATATTGCGGCAACAGCTCCAGCATCACCCAATATTCGGCATCGGTGGCATAGATGGTGGAGATCTGCTGGCCGCCGAAACTGGCGCCCAGCGCGGTCTCGATCGAGGCGATGGAGACGCCATGGCTGGCGGCCTGGTCGCGGTCGATCTCGACATTCACCGAGGGGCTGGCGAAATCCATGTCGCTGGTGACGTCCGCGAAGCCGGGCACATGCTGCAGGGCGCCCAAAAGCTTGGTGGCGTTGGCGCGCAGCTCGTCCTGGTTCGTGTCCTGCAGCGTATATTGATACATCGATTTGGATTGCATGCCGCCGACGCGGATGGCGGGCGGATTCTGCATGAAGGCATTGACCCCCAGCACCCGTCCCAGCTTGGGCCGAAGCTCCTGGATAACTTCGTCGGCGGTCAGATCGCGCTCGGAGGCGGGCTTGAGCTTGAACAGCATCGAGCCGGTGTTGGTGCCGTTGCGCGCCCCGCCCCCGCCCACCGACGACATCACGCCCTGCACATTGGGATCGCGCGAGGCAATGTCGGCCAGCTGCTTCTGGTATTTCACCATCTGGGCGAATGAGGTGCGGTCCGCCGCTTCGGTATTGACGTTGATCTGTCCGGTATCCTCGGACGGGATGAAATCGGTCTGGATGGTCATGAACAGGACCACCGTCGCCACCAGGCTGAGCGCGAACAGCCCCATGATGAAGCGGCCGTGGTTCATCGCCCAGCTCAGCGAGCGCTCATAGCCCGCCTGCACCCGGTCGAAGGCGTTTTCCGTCCATTGGTAGAATTTGCCATGCTCGGCGCTCTTGCCCGGCTTGATGAAGCGCGAACACAGCATCGGCGTCAGGGTCACCGAAATCACGCCCGAGATCAGGATCGCCATCACGATGGTGACGGCGAATTCGTGCAGCAGCCGGCCGATGATGCCGCCCATGAAGACCACGGGGATGAACACCGCCGCCAGCGACACGGTCATGCTGAGGATGGTGAAGGCGATTTCCGCCGAGCCGGTGAAGGCGGCCTGGCGCGGCTCCTCGCCCTCCTCCACATGGCGGACGATATTCTCCAGCATCACGATGGCGTCGTCGACGATGAAGCCCACCGACAGGGTGAGCGCCATCAGGGAGAGGTTGTCCAGGCTGTAGCCCAGCAATGACATCGCCGCGAAGGTGCCGATCACCGCGATGGGCAGCGCCAGGGATGGGATCACGGTCGCCGACAGGGTGCGCAGGAACAGGAAGATCACCGCCACCACCAGCGCCGCGGCGATCAGGAGCGTGGTCTGGACGTCGGCGACGGAGGCGCGGATCGACTGGCTGCGGTCATACAGCACCGTCAGATGCGCCGATTTGGGCATCGACTGGATGAAGCGGGGGATCACCTTGTTGATCGAATCCACGATCTGGATGGTGTTGGAGCCCGGCTGGCGCTGGACCGACAGCACGATGGAGCGCTTGCCATTGTACCAGCTGGCCGCCAGCACATTCTGGTAGCCGTCGATGGCCCGGCCCACATCCCGAATGCGCACCGGCGCGCCGTTGCGATAGGCGATGATCTGCTTGTTCCAGTGCGCGGCGTCGGCCAGCTGGCCGTTCACGTGAATGAGCGTGGCCTGGCTGGGGCCGTTGAGCTGGCCGGTGGAGATATTGACATTGGCCCCCTGCACCGCGCTCGCCACCTGGTCGATGCCGATATTGCGCGCGGCCAGCGCGGTGGGATCCATCTGCAGGCGCACCGCGAAGGCCGCCGCGCCGAACACATTGACCTGGGCGACGCCGTTCAAGGTGGAAAGCTGCCGGGCCAGGAGATTCTCCGCCAGCTTGTCCAGCTGATAGAGCGGCATGGAATCCGACTGCATCGCCAGGAACAGGATGGGCGCGTCCGCCGGGTTCACTTTGCGCAAGGTGGGCGGCGACGGCATGTTGACGGGCAGCTGCCGCGCCGCCTGCTGGATCGCCGCCAGCACGTCTTCCGCCGCCCCGTCTATGTCGCGGTCCAGATCGAACTGGATGGTGATGGAGGTGCGGCCCGAGGAACTGGACGACGTCATCGAACTGACGCCGGGAATGGTGGAGAACTGGTTTTCCAGCGGCGTCGCCACCGCCGAAGCGATGGTTTCCGGGTCCGCGCCCGGCAGGCTGGCGGAAACCGAAATGGTGGGGAAATCCACCGCGGGCAATTCGCTGACCGGCAGGTTCGAATAGCCGAACAGGCCGAAGATCACCAACGCCGCCATGATCAGCGTGGTGAGAACCGGCCGTTCGATGAAAACCTTGGAGACGTTCATGACGGCATGTCGGACGCCATGTGCGACGCCCGCGCAGCTTCATTATTTCGTTGGGCATTGTTGCGGATCTGAACCTTGGCGCCGGGCACGATGCGCAGCTGGCCTTCCACCACCACCTGGTCGCCGGGCTTCACATCGCCCTGAATGGCATCGACCGTTCCATCATCGTTCAGCACCTTGACGGTCTTGGAGGACACGACATTGTCCTTGTCCACCACATAAACATAGCTGGAGTCCGGCCCCACATTGACGGCGTCGCGGGGCACAACCGTGGCGCCCGCGATCTGGTTGAGGGTGACGCCGACATTGACGCTCTGGCCCGGCACCAGCCGCTGATCCGCATTCTGGAACGTGGCGCGCAGTTCGATGGTACCGGTGTTGGCGACCACGGCGTTGGAAATGAAATCGACCTTGGCCTGTTCCTTCCCGTCCGGCGCGCCCGGCATCGGCACCACGGCCTGCAGCTTGCCCGCCGCCAGCTGATTTTGAATCTGGGTGAGCTGCCCCTGTGGCAGGAAGAAGGACAGCTTGATCGGCTGGATCTGGGTGATGCTCACCAAAGGCGCGGTGCCCGCCACGGTGATCAGGTTGCCGGGCTGAATCAAAATGGGCCCGGTCTTGCCGTCGATGGGCGACAGGATGCGGGTATAGCCCAGATTTTCGGCAGCGATGTTCGCGGCGGCCTTGTCCGCTTCCACAGTTGCGGCATCGGCCCGGGCGGTCGCCACCGCCTGATCGCGCTGCTGCTGGGAGATCGCGTTCTGGGCAAAGAGCGCGGTGTAGCGCCGCTGGTCGTTCGCGGCCGCCTCGGCCGTGGCGGTGTCCTTGGCCAGCTGCGCCCGCGCCTGCGCCAGCGCGTTCTGGAACGGCGCAGGATCGATCAGGAACAAGGGATCGCCTTTGTGCACCAGTTGGCCTTCCTGAAAATAGGCGGTGAGCAGCTTGCCCTGGACCTGGGCGGTGACCTGCACGGTGGCGGGTGACACCACCGTGCCGATGGTGGTCTGCACCACATCGACATCCTTTTTCATCGCCAGCGCGGTGCGGACCGGCGCAGGCGGCGACACATGCGGCTTGGCGGGGAACAGATAGGAGATGGCGAACCACAGCAATGCGGCCAGCAGCAACAGGCCGAGCCCGATCAGCAACCAGCGCGCGCGTGAGGATGTGTGGCCCTCAGCCGTCTTATCTTTGGCAACCCCGGATGGAAGAAATTCGCTGACCGACATATGCACCGGGCCTTGCATGAGTGACGCATGACGCTTTGCGCCGCGACCCATCCGCACGGTGGCTGGCTACCGCGTCCGGATCGCTTGTCACCGTCGGCAATAACCGGCCGCTCCCGAGAATGTTCCTTTGCGGCGCATCATTTCCTAGCGTCAGAGTCACTCACAATTGTCGCCAACCTCACGCACAAATGGTCAGGAGAATTACCTTTTGCCCATGTTTACGAAGGGTTTCTTTGAAACACGGTCCATTGCAGCCCGCGCATGGGCAGGCATGCGTTGCTTTGCTATGGTTTCCCGCACGGAAATGGGGGGTTCATGTTCCAGGAAATAAGCGACTTTTTGAAACCGGCGGAAGTTGCGCGCCTGGTGCAGCTGGCGGACCAGCTCAATTTCGTGGAAGGCCGGCTTTCCAACCCCGCCAACACAACCAAGATCAACCTGCAAGCCGACCAGAGCGATCCGCGCTATCTGGAATCCGCCCAGATCGTGGTGGAAGCGTTTCAGCGTTGCCGCCCGTTCCGCGAATTCGCGTTCCCCAAGCGCATCGCGCCGCCACTGCTCAGCCGTTACGAGCCGGGAATGAAATATGGCGCCCATGCGGACACTGCATTCATGTCCATCCATGCGCAATCGGGCGCCTATCAGCTGCGCTCGGACCTGTCCTGCACCATCTTTCTCAACGATCCGGCCAGCTATGAAGGCGGCGAGCTGGTGCTGCACATGGGCACCATGCCGATCAAGATCAAAGGCGGGCCGGGCGAAGCCTTTGTCTATCCCTCGACCCTGCTGCACGAAGTGCGGCCGGTGACATCAGGCACCAGGCTGGTGTCCATCACTTTCATCGAAAGCCTCATCCCCGAGGAGCGCCAGCGCAACCTGCTGTTCGAGATTCAGGATGTGCTGGCGCAGGAAGGCGCCAAGATGGACTATGCCAGCCGCGTCCGGCTGGAAGTGGTGATGCAGAATCTGAAACGGCTCTGGTCCGCGTCTTAGCTTGTCGCGGTTCCGGACGGAAAACCGTTACACACTTTTCCTGGAACCGCTCTACGCGGACAGTTTCGCCAGCGCCTTGAGGATCGCGTCCGTCATGGCGGTGGTGCCCACCTGGTTCATCCCCGGCTGCATGATGTCGCCGGTGCGATAGCCGTCGGCCAGCACCCGTTCCACCGCCTTCTCCAGCAGCACCGCGTCCTCGACCCGGCCGAAGGAATAACGCAGGCACATGGCGAAAGAGAGAATGGAGGCGATGGGATTGGCCAGGCCCTTGCCGGCGATATCCGGCGCGCTGCCATGGATGGGCTCGTACAGCGCCGCCTGCTTGCCGTTGATCTTGGCGCCCAGCGAGGCGGACGGCAGCATGCCGATGGACCCGGTGAGCTGCGCCGCTTCGTCCGACAGCACATCGCCGAACAGATTGTCGGTGACGATCACGTCATATTGCTTGGGATTGCGCACCAGCTGCATGGCGCAATTGTCCGCCAGCACATGGGCGAGCTGCACATCGGGGAACTCCTCCTTGTGCACCTTGCTCACCACTTCGCGCCACAGCACGCCGGTCACCATCACATTCGACTTTTCCGCCGAGGCGACGCGATTGCCGCGCAAGCGTGCCAGTTCGAAGGCGACGCGGGCGATGCGGGCGATTTCCGAGGTGGTATAGACCTGGGTATCCACGGCGCGCTTCTGGCCGTCCGGCAAGGTGGTGGTTTCCTTGGGCTCGCCGAAGTAAACGCCGCCCGTCAGTTCCCGCACGATCAGGATATCGAGACCGGAGACGATTTCGGGCTTGAGGCTGGAGGCATCCTTCAACGCATCGAAGCACAGCGCCGGGCGTAGATTGGCGAACAGCTCCAGATCCTTGCGCAGACGCAGCAGGCCCCGCTCCGGCTTCTGGGCGAACGGCAGAGAGTCCCATTGCGGGCCGCCCACCGCGCCGAACAGCACGGCATCGGCCTTCTTCGCCTTTTCGATCGTGTCATCGGGATCGGAACGGCCGGTCTTTTCGAAGGCGGTGCCGCCGATCAGGCCCTCTTCCAGCGTGTAGCCGAAATTGCGGTTCTGGCCGTACCAGCCCAGCACCCGCTGGGTCGCGTCCATCACTTCGGGGCCGATGCCATCGCCCGGCGTCAATAGGATATTGTGCATGTCGTCCTCTTACAGCCAGGGCGCGTCGGCTTTGTGCCGCGCTTCATACGCCGTGATCTTGTCTTCGTCGCGCAAGGTGAGACCGATATCGTCCCACCCGTTCAGCAGGCACTGGCGGCGGAATGCGTCCACCTCGAACTTGACCATGCCGCCATCGGGACCGCGGATTTCCATCGCTTCCAGATCGACCGAGATGCGGGCATTGGCGCCGCGCTCGGCATCGTCCATCAGCTTGTCCACGATCTCCTGCGGCAGCTTGATCGGCAGAATGCCGTTCTTGAAGCAATTGTTGTAGAAGATGTCCGCGAAACTGGGCGCGATCACGCAGCGGATGCCGAAATCGAGCAGCGCCCAGGGCGCATGCTCGCGGCTGGAGCCGCAGCCGAAATTCTCGCCCGTCACCAGGATCTGCGCCTTGCGATAGGCCGGCTTGTTCAGCACGAAGTCCGGATTCTCGCTGCCGTCCTGCTTGTAGCGCATCTCGTCGAACAGGGCCTTGCCCAGGCCAGTGCGGCGGATGGTTTTGAGGAATTGCTTGGGGATGATCATGTCGGTGTCGACATTGATCATGTTGAGGGGGGCGGCGATGCCGTCCAGCTTTTTGAAGGGTTCCATGGCGGCCGGACCATACTCATTTGGCCCCCGCCCTGCCACCCGTTTTTCGCAGGTCAAAACCGCGTTTTTATGAGGAACAGGAGACCGAAAGCCCGGCAAATTCCGGGGCCGGCGGCTCGGACAGGGCGTCCTCGCCCCGATGCTCGTCATAGGGCCTCTGAACAAGCTTCAGAATGCGGTCCAGGGGGCCGGAATCACCCCGATCCTCGACCGCCCGGATCGCGGTTTCGGCCACCCAGTTGCGCAAGGTATATTTGGGATTGACCGCATCCATGGCGGCGCGGCGGTCGCCCTCCCCGTCCATGCGGGTGCGGTAGGTTTCGCGCCAGGCCAGGGCTTCCTCGCGGGCCAGGCCGAACAGGAACAGCCAGTCCTCATCGGTGCGGGTGAGGCCTCGGAAGCTCTGGGCATAGTCGGCGCGGGTCTTGGCCATCAGGCGCAGCAGCGCCCGGATCAGATCGTCGTCGCCCGCCTCTTCCTGCACCAGCCCCAGCTTGGCCCGCATCAGGGCCCGGAAGCGGGCGACGAAAATCGCTTCATAGCCGTTCAGCTTTTCCACCAGCATGTCGCTGTCGATCAGGCTGGACAGCGCCACCGCCAGCGCCCGCAGGTTCCAATGCCCGATGCCGGGCTGGTTGGAAAAAGAATAGCGCCCGCCTTCGTCGGTATGGTTGCAGATGAAATCCGGATCATAGGCATCGAGAAAACCGTACGGCCCATAGTCCAGGGTCAAGCCCAGGATGGACATATTGTCGGTGTTCATCACCCCATGGGCAAAACCCGCCGCCATCCAATCCGCCATCAGCTCGGCGGTGCGTTTGACCACCTCACCGAACCAGCCGGCATGATCGCCCGCAAAATCGGGGAAATATTCGCCGATCACATGATCGGCCAGAAGCCGCACCTGTTCGTGCTTGCCGCGATGATGGAAATGCTCGAAATGCCCGAAGCGGACATGGCTACGGGCCAGACGCGTGAGGATGGCGCCCGGCTCCGGCATTTCGCGCATCACACTCTCGCCGGTGGCGATGATCGAAAGCGCGCGGCTGGTGGGAATGCCCAAAGCCGCGATGGCTTCGCTGCCCAGATATTCGCGGATGGTGGAGCGCATCACGGCGCGGCCATCGGCGAAGCGCGAATAGGGCGTCATCCCGGCGCCCTTCAGCTGCACGTCCCACAATTCGCCGGATGCGCCCCGCGCCTGGCCGATCAGAAGCGCGCGGCCATCGCCCAACTGTCCCGCCCAGACGCCGAACTGGTGCCCGGAATAGACCATCGCCAAAGGCTCGAAATCGCCCAGCTTGGCGTGGCCGGAAAAGACCCGCACGAAATCCGGATCGGAAAAGGCGGCCGGATCGAGCCCGATCAAAGCGGCGGCTTTGGGATTGGCATGCAGCAGCCGGGGTTCGCCCACCCGCTCCGCCGGCATGCGCGTGTAAAATTCACCCGGCAGCCGGGCATAATGATTTTCCAGCTTGAGGCCGAAGGATTTGGTTTTCGCGGGGGCTTGCGACATCGCCCCTAACCTGCGCGCTTCAGGGCCTGGATGCAATTTTCCAGTTCGCCCAGGAACCGCGAACGGTCCTGCTTGGAAAAACCCGCATGATGGGTCTGTCCGCCCGTCACTTCGCGCAAATGACGGCTCAGTTCGCGCATCCCCAGCGCCATGCCGACATTGTCGTCGGTGAAGGGCTTGCCGTTGGGACCGATGACGCGCGCGCCTTTCTCAAGGCAGCGCGACGCCAGCGGAATATCGGCGGTGACGGCGATGTCTTTGGGACCGATATGCCCGGCGATCCAGTCGTCGGCGGCATCGGGCCCGTCGGGCACCATCACATGGCAGATCAGCGGATTGGCCGATGGGCGCAATCCGCCGTTGCTGACGATGGTGACCTCAAGCCCGTGCCGGGTGGCGACCTTTTCGATCTCGGCCTTCACCGGACAGGCATCGCCATCGACAAAGATCGCCGTCATGTGGGATCAGGCGGCGTCCCGCTTGCGGTTCCAATGAGCCCGCGAGCCATTGCGCTTCTTGGCCGGACCACCGCCGCCGGGCTTGTGCCCGCCGAATTTGTGTCCCGGCTTGCCATGGCGATGGCCATGCGGACGGCGCGGCTCTTCGGCCTGGGCCTTCTGGGCTTCGGTCATTTCCGGCAGATCATGCGGCAGAGCCGTGATCTTATTGCGGATGAGCCGCTCGATGTCGCGCAGATAATCGCGCTCCGAGGCATCGCAGAAAGAGATCGCGATGCCCTCTCCGCCCGCCCGTGCGGTGCGGCCGATGCGGTGGACATAGCTTTCCGGCTCGTTGGGCAGCTCGAAATTGATCACATGCGAGATGTCGTCGATGTCGATGCCGCGGGCGGCGATGTCGGTCGCCACCAGCACGCGCGCCTTGCCGCTGCGGAACATCTCCAGGGCCCGCTGGCGGGCATTCTGGCTTTTGTTGCCGTGAATGGCTTCGGCCACCACGCCGGTCTTGCTCAGATGCTCGGCCACGCGGTTGGCACCATGCTTGGTGCGGGTGAAGACGATCACGCGGTTCATCGCTTCGTCCTTCAACAGAGCGCTCAGCAGCTGGCGCTTCTGCGGCATCGGCACATAATAGAGCTTCTGCTCGATGCGGTCGGCGGTGCGGCCTTGCGGCGTGACTTCGATCCGCTCCGGCGATTTCAGCATGTCGCCCACCAGCTTGACGATATCGTCCGGCATGGTGGCGGAGAACAGCATCGACTGCCGTTCGCGCGGCAGCTGCGCCACGATCTTGCGCACGTCGCGGATGAAGCCCATGTCCAGCATGCGGTCGGCTTCATCGACGATGAAGACCTGTACGGCATCGAGGCGGATATGCTTCTGCTGCACCAGATCCAGCAGACGGCCCGGCGTCGCCACCAGGATGTCCACGCCATTCTTCATGGCGTTGATCTGGGCATTCTGGCTGACGCCGCCCAGGATCACGGCGCGCTTGAGGTTGAGAAATTTTCCGTAGGTCCGAAGGCTCTCCTCGATCTGCACGGCCAGCTCGCGGGTGGGCGCCAGGATCAGGGCCTTGGCTTCGCGGGGGCGGGGCGGCACATGGCCGATGGACAGCTTCTGCAGCAGGGGCAGGCCGAACGCGGCGGTCTTGCCGGTGCCGGTCTGGGCAATGCCCAGCAGGTCGCGACCCGCCAGCAGCGCCGGGATGGCGCGGGCCTGGATCGGGGTGGGGTGGGTGTAGTTTTCCGCGGCCAGGGCGCGGAGGATCGGCTCGGCAACGCCAAGCGAGGCAAATGTCACGTCAGTCACTGTAGTCCTTAAAAACCGGAAGTCCGCGCGCAGAGGCGCACGGGGGAACGGCTGTTGCCGTCTTCCACGCACACTGGAGGGAACGGAGGTTCGAAATAATCCCGGCGATGACGGCCCTAAGACCTTTGTGCGGTCGCACTGGGATAGGCGCTATATCGGCGCCAAGTCCTTTAAAGTCAAGTTTATTTTGCAGTGCAGCAAAAAAGTCAGGATTTCTGCGGCTGCAACCTTCTCTTAACCTCGCTTGCGACTTTCGTGTTTCTGTAGTCATCATACGCTGGATAGCGCCCTGCCCGCAGCCGGACGTGGGGGCGTTCTGTTATCAACCGGCTTGGGTGTGGCGTCGGTTCAAATGGCACATTACGACAACGAAGGCTCCAAAGCCCTCGCGCGGACTTCTGCGACGGGCAAAGTGAAATGGTTCAACGCGACCAAGGGGTACGGATTCGTCACCCTGAATGACGGGGGCGATGCCTTCTGTCATGCCTCCACATTACAAGCGGTCGGGCACAGCGAAGTACCCCAGGGCGCCACCATCGTCTGCGACCTGGCGGATTCCCAGCGCGGCCTGCAGGTGGTCAATGTCCATAGCGTCGACCTGTCCACGGCCGAGGCGCCCTCCCCGCGCGGCCCGCGCCGGGACTTCGGCGGCGGCGACCGTTTCGGGGGCGACCGGTTCGGCGGCGGCGACCGCTTCGGCGGCCGGGGCGGCTATCGCGACCACAATGCGCCGTCCGGCCCCATGGTCGAAGGCAAGATCAAGTTCTTCAACGACCAGAAGGGCTTCGGCTTTGTGATGCCGGATTCCGGTTCGGGCGACATCTATCTGCACGCCAGCGCCTTGCGCCGTTCCGGCGTCCAGGCGGTCGAGCCGGATCAGCGGATTCGCTACTCCACGCGCCAAGGCAACAAGGGCGTGGAAGTGGATCGCGTCGAGATCATCTAGCGCGCTGCTGGCGGTCCTCACCCTGAGCTTGTCGAAGGGTGAGTCCGCGCAACTGCCGAATACTTAAACCGGCACGGCTTTCGCAATTCCGGGCGCGACATCCGGATCGTTTTCCACTTCCTTGAGCTTCTCGCGCGCCGCGGCGGCTTCACGCTGCTTGTTCCACATCGAGGCGTAATGGCCGCCCAGCGCCAAGAGTTGGGAATGGCGGCCCCGTTCGATGATCCGGCCCTGATCCAGCACCAGGATCTCGTCGGCATCGATCACGGTGGAAAGCCGGTGCGCGATCACCAGGGTGGTGCGGCCGCGCGAGACGTCGCTGAGCGCGCCCTGGATTTCCCGCTCCGTGCCCGTGTCCAGCGCGCTGGTGGCTTCGTCCAGAAGCAGGATCGGCGGATTCTTGAGAATGGTGCGGGCGATGGCGACGCGCTGCTTCTCGCCGCCGGAAAGCTTGAGGCCGCGCTCGCCCACCATCGCCTCATAGCCTTGCGGCAGGTTGACGATGAATTTGTCGATCTGGGCCAGCCGCGCCGCTTCGCGGATCTCCGCATCGCTGGCGCCGATGCGGCCATAAGCGATGTTGTAGCGCACCGTGTCGTTGAACAGCACCGTATCCTGGGGAACGATGCCGATGGCGGCGCGCAGGCTGGTCTGGGTGACGTCGCGGATATCCTGTCCGTCGATGGTCACCTTGCCTTCGCGGATATCGTAGAAGCGATAGAGAATACGGCTGATGGTGGATTTGCCCGCGCCCGACGGGCCCACCACCGCCACGGTCTTGCCGGCCGGCACCGTGAAGCTGATGCCTTTCAGCACCGTGCGTTCGGGATCGTAATTGAACACCACATTGTCGAAGCGGATTTCGCCGCCCGCCACCTGCAACGGCTTGGCATCGGGCTTGTCGGTGACTTCCTGCGGCTGGTTGAGTAGGCGGAACATGGCTTCCATGTCCACCAACCCTTGCGTGATTTCGCGATAGACCGTGCCCAGCAGATTGAGCGGCTGGTAGAGCTGGATCAGGATGGCATTGCCGGCCACGAACAGGCCGATGGAGAATTGTCCCTGCGAGATACCGATGGCCGTCAGCGCCATCACCCCCCCCAAGCCGATGGCCATGATCGCCGCCTGGCCGGTGTTGAGCACCGAGAGGGAAATTTGCGACTGGATCGAGGCCCGGGAGAATTTCTCCATCGAGACGTCGTAGCGTTTGGTCTCGTGAACCTCGTTGTTGAAATATTTGACGGTCTCGAAATTAAGAAGACTGTCCACCGCCTTGGTGTTGGCGTCGGTGTCCGACTGGTTCATCTCCCGCCGGTACTGGATGCGCCAGCGGGTGATCCAGAAGGTGAACCAGACATAGGCGATCACCATGACGATGGTGGAAATCGCCACCCAGACATTCAGGTTGATCAAGAGAATGGCGCTGTAGAAACCCAGCAGCAGGATGGTGGGAAAGATGCTGAACAGGGCGAAGGACAGAAGCGTGTCGATGCCCTTGATGCCGCGCTCGATCACCCGCGACAGGCCGCCGGTCTTGCGCTCCAGGTGAAAGCGCAGGGACAGAGTATGGACATGGGCGAAGGTTTCGACCGCCACTTCCCGCATGGCGTGATACTGGACCTTGGCGAAGATGCCGTCGCGCAGTTGCGCGAAAGCCTGCATCATGATGCGCGAGATCGCATAGGCCGCGATCAGCGACAGCACCGAGCCGATGGCGATATTGGCCGGCGTGGGCTTGAGCTGATCCACCGCCCAGCCGAAAATCAGGGGCGAGATGCTGGTGAAGCCGGTGGCCAGCACCAGGAACAGGATGGACACCAGAACACGCGCCCGAAGCTCCGGCCGGTTCTTGGGCCACAGATAGGGCATCAGGGTCCAGAGCGGCCGGAAGGATGGCGCGCCGTCACCGTCTTCCACCGCCGAACGTGCCATCTAGCGTCCCATATTGGCGCCACCGAAGGTGACGTAACCCGCGACAAGCGCGATCAAGGCGATCGCACTCAGAATCAATAGCCAGCGCGGCACGAGAATCTCCGTAACAGGAATGTCATGCCAGCCCCGGCAACGAACATTTGGTGGTCGCCCCTTGCAAACGCAATAGGCTGGTCTTGGTTTAACGGTCGCTCCGGCTGCCGCCGACGCTCTTTTTAGGGTCGCTCCGGCTCGCGCCGACGCTCTTTTTAAGGTCGCTCCGGCGCTCTTTTTAAGGTCGCTCCGGCTCGCGCCGACGCTCTTTTTAAGGTCGCTCCGGCTCGCGCCGACGCTCTTTTTAAGGTCGCTCCGGCTCGCGCCGACGCTCTTTTTAAGGTCGCTCCGGCTCGCGCCGACGCTCTTTTTAAGGTCGCTCCGGCTCGCGCCGACGCTCTTGGTTTGGAAGCCGAACCTGTTTAGGAAGATGGCGCCCCCCACGCAACCCCAATACGGACATGGACCCCAAGCGAAAACCTGCCATTTGCGTGTTCTGCGGCTCGTCCCATGGCGACGATCCCGCCTTTCGCGAGGCGGCGCGCGCGATCGGCGCGGGGATCGCCCGGGCCGGCTGGTCCATGGTGTTCGGGGGCGGCGGCAACGGTTTGATGGGCGATGTTGCCAGATCGGCACAGGCGGGGGGCGCCGCGGTGCAGGGAATCATCCCCGCCTTCCTTCAGGCGCTGGAGCCCCCGATCTCGCCCGAGGAAAAGCTGATCGTTACCCCGCATCTGCAGGAACGCAAAGTCCAGATGCTGCAAATGTCCGACGGCTTCATCGTGCTGCCGGGCGGCCTCGGCACCTTCGACGAATTCTTCGAAGTCGCGGTCGAGGCCCAATTGGGCGTGCACGACAAACCCATCGTGGTGGTGAATGTGAACGGCTATTACAACACCCTGGACGCCATGCTGCATGCCATGGTGAAGGCCGGCTTCGCGCGCGAAAGGATCCTCAAGCTCTATTATCTCGCCGACAATCCGGAAGACGCGCTCAAGATCCTGGAGGGCCGGCTCAATGCCTGATGCTGGAACGCCTGGCACGATCGCCTTCGACGATTTCCTGAAAGTCGATATCCGCGCCGGCACCGTCATCGCCGCGGAAGCTTTTCCGGAAGCGCGCAAGCCCGCGATCAAGCTGACCATCGATTTCGGGCCGCAGATCGGCACCCGCCGCTCCTCCGCCCAGATCACGCGCCATTACACGCCCGAAGCTTTGGTGGGAAAACAGGTGGTGGCGGTGGTGAATTTTCCCCCGCGCCAGATCGGCCCTTTCATGTCGCAGGTGCTGACCTTGGGCGTGCCCGACGAAACCGGCGAAGTGGTGCTGCTGCATCCATCCCTGCCGGTGCCGAACGGCGGCCGGATGTTCTGACCCGCGGGCGCGGAACGAAAAACGGCGCCCTTTCGAGCGCCGCTTCTCAACTCCCAAATCGGGAACGATCAGGGTTGCGGAATATGAATGTGCGCGGCGGGCGTGCCGGCGCGCATCAGCCAGGGCGTGCCCTTTTCGGTCGGCTGGGTGGGAAGGCCGGTGGCTTCGGCGGTCATGTTGGGAACCAGGACCACCCACATGCCCTTGGCGCTGGCTTCGGTCTGGCCCATCAGCATGTACATGGCGGTGCCGGTCGGCGGCGGCTTCAGCTTGCCCGAGGCCATGGCGGCCTGGGTGTCGGCGGCCAGGGCCTTGGCGTCCTTGCCGCTGGCCCGTTCCTTGGCTTCGAAATCGCGCTGGGCGCGCAAGGCCGCGCCATAGCAATTGACGGAATAGCTGGTGGTCTGCCGGTTGGGCGTGCAGACGATGCCGTTATTGCCTTCGCGCAGAACGACCGGATCGCCCTTGGCGTCATAACTCACCACCGTCGCGCCCGCGCGCAACGCTTCGGGCGCCGCCTTCACGGCCTGGGCGATCTGCTCGTCCTTGGACATGGTCTGGGCCATGGCGCCCGATGCAAAAGCCGCGGTCAGCATCGCCGCGGCGCAAGCCGTCAATAAAAGTTTCATGAAATCCTCCTCCTCGAGTCGTTTTTGTTATCTGACGAATAATCATACCGTGTCCAGGAAATATCGGAAGACGGAAAGAATGATTTCCGCCGCCCTGTGCAAGAAATGTTTCCCGTAAAACAAGACACGGCGCCTTTTTTAGGGGCGCCGTGTCTCATGTGTCGCGGCGTTACGGCCGAAACGTCATACGATCATTACATGGGCTTCGGCGGCGGCGGCGGCATCTCGTCCATCGAGGCCGACTGCGGCATCATGATGTGCGCATTGGGCTTGCCCGACGCCATCATCCAGGGCGACGAGGAATTCATGCGCTTGGTGGGAAGGCCGAGATCTTCGCCCTTCACGTTCGGCATCAGCACGACCCACATGGAGCGGGCTTCGGCCATCGTCTTGCCGCTGCGGCCATAGATGGTGGTGCCGGCCGGGGCGCGCGTCAGCTTGCCCGAGGCATAGGCGGCTTCGGTGTCGGCGCCGATCGTCTTGGCATCCTTGCCTTCGGCCTTTTCCTTGGCGGTGAAGTCCGACGCGGCGCGCAGAGCATTGCCACGGCAGCTCACATTGAAGCCTTCGGCGGTGGAGAGGTCGGCGCAGAAGATGTTGTTGTTGCCTTCGCGCAGAACCTGCGGCAGGCCCTTGCTGTCATAGGCGATGACGGTCGCGCCGTCGCGCAGGGCGGCGGGCAGAGCCGAAGTCGCGGTCTTGATCTGCTCTTCCTTGGATTTCATGCCTTGCGCCGTCGCAACGCTGGCGAACGATGCCGTCAGCGCCACAGCGGCAACCATCGTCAGTAAACCCTTCATTTTTTTCTCCCTTGAAATCGTTTTTTCCCAGGGGGCCCTGGAACGCCGCGAACCATAGCGCGTTTGTGTGACGGCCGAAAGCGGGGAGTTACTCGCATTTCCCCGCGCGGCATGGGGAAATCGGCCAAAAGTCGCAAGACTATGTCAGAAAGATCGATGCGCGGCGTGTAACCGGATCGGCGGCGCCGACGAAGAGGCGGTTACGGGACGATGCCCTCTTTGTAGAGCTTGTAGGTGATGGAATCGGTCAAAGCCTCGAACGAGGCATCCACGATGTTGGCCGACACGCCCACCGTGGACCAGCGCTGACCCTTGCCGTCGATGCTTTCGATCATCACCCGGGTCACCGCTTCGGTGCCGCTGGTGAGGATGCGCACCTTGAAGTCCGCAAGTTTCAGATCGCCGATCGCCGAGGAATATTTCCCGAAATCCTTTCTGAGCGCCGCATCCAGCGCGTTGACCGGGCCGTTTCCGGTGGCGACGCTGTGGATGTCCTCGCCCGCCACGTCCAGCTTGACCACGCCTTCCGAAACGCTGACCAGCTCGCCCCGCGAATTGCGCCGGCGCTCCACGCTGACCCGGAAACTCTCGACCGTGAAATAATCGGGCACCTGCCCCAGCGCGCGGCGCGCCATCAGTTCGAACGAAGCGTCGGCGCCGTCATAGGCATAACCCAGATATTCGCGCTGCTTGACCTCATCGAGCAGGCGCGAGACCCGCGGATCCTTGGCATCGATCTCGATCCCCACTTCTTTCAGCCGCGCCAACACATTGGAGCGGCCGGACTGGTCCGACACCGGAATGATGCGCTTGTTGCCCACGGACTCCGGCGGCACATGTTCGTAGGTCCGCGGGTCCTTGAGTACGGCGGAGGAATGAAGCCCGCCTTTGTGCGCGAATGCCGACAGGCCCACATAGGGCGAATGCCGCCCCGGCGCGCGATTGAGGATCTCATCCAGCATCCGCGATACGCGGGTGATGTGGGTCAGCTGTTCGTGGCTGATCCCGATCTCGAACTGCGAGGCATAGGGTTCCTTCAGAAGCAAGGTGGGGATCAGCGAACAGAGATTGGCGTTGCCGCAGCGCTCGCCCAGCCCGTTCAAGGTGCCTTGAATCTGACGCACGCCGGCCCGCAGCGCCGCCAGGCTCACCGCCACGCCCTGGCCCGTGTCGTCATGGGCATGAATGCCCAACGCCGCATCCGGCAGCTTCGCCTTCACCTCCGAGACGATGCGATAAACGTCTTCCGGCAAGGTGCCGCCATTGGTGTCGCACAGCACGATCCAGCGCGCGCCCGCTTGATGCGCGGCCGTGATGCAGGCCAGCGCATAATCCGGATTGGCCTTATAGCCGTCGAAGAAGTGCTCGGCGTCCAGCATCGGTTCGCGCTTCTTGGCCACCACCGCTTCGATGGAACGGGCGATATTGTCGATATTTTCCTCGCGCGGAATCTCCAGCGCCACATCGACCTGATAGTCCCAGCTTTTTCCCACCAGGCAGACCGCATCGACCGGCGCATCGATCACCGGCGCCAGCGCCGGATCGTTGGCGGCGCTGCGGCCGGACCGCTTGGTCATGCCGAAGGAGGTGAAACGCGCGTGTTTCAGCGGCGGGCGCTCGGCGAAGAAGGCGGTGTCGGTGGGATTGGCGCCCGGCCAGCCGCCCTCGATATAGTCGAGACCCAGCCCGTCCAGCGCCAGGGCGATCTGGCGCTTGTCCTCGACGGAGAAATCCACCCCTTGCGTCTGCGCGCCATCGCGCAGGGTGGTGTCGAACAGATAGAGACGTTCCTTGGTCATTTTTTGACTTCCCAGGTCGTGCCTTGCGGCCCGTCCTTCAACACGATGCCCTTGGCGAGGAGTTCGTCGCGGATGCGGTCGCTTTCCGCGAAATTCTTCGCCGCCCGTGCCGCCTTGCGCGCGGCGATGGCGTCGGCGATGGCGACTTCGTCCACCTTGGCCTTGGCGGCGATCTTCATCTGCACATTGGAGAAGCCCAGGAAGCCCAAGCCCCCCGCCAGCGCCAAAGGCTCGGCCTGGTGCAGGGAGGCAATGGCGGCCGGGGTATTGAGATCGTCACGCAGGGCGGAAAGAAAATCCGCATCCGGCGCCGGATTCGCCAGGGGCTCGGTGAGCTCGTACCAGCGTTCCAACGTCTTCCAGCTTTCGCGCAGGCCATCCAAGGTGAAATCGATCGGCTGGCGGTAATGGCTGCGCAGCATGTTGAAGCGCAGCACTTCGCCCGGCCAATCGGCCAGAAGATCGCGGATGGTGAAGAAATTGCCCGCCGATTTGGACATCTTCTCGCCTTCCACCTGCAGGAAGCCGTTATGCATCCAGATCTTCGCCAGGGGATGATCGTGGTGGGCGCCTTCGCTTTGGGCGATTTCGTTTTCGTGATGGGGGAACATCAGATCGATCCCGCCGCCATGGATGTCGAAGGTTTCGCCCAGATATTTGCCCGCCATGGCCGAGCATTCGATATGCCAGCCCGGCCGGCCCCGGCCCCAGGGCGAATCCCAGCCCGGCTCGTTCGCGGCTGACGGTTTCCACAGCACAAAATCCATCGCGCCTTTTTTATAAGGCGCCACTTCCACCCGCGCGCCCGCGATCATCTCGTCCAGCGAGCGGCGCGACAGCTTGCCGTAATCGGCTTTCGACGAAACATCGAACAGCACATGGCCCCCACTTCCATCAGAAGAGGCAGCGGCATAGGCATGACCGGCCGCGATCAACTGCTCGATGATCGCCACCATTTCGGCGATATGCTCGGTGGCGCGCGGCGTCACGGTCGGCGTGAGACAGCCCAGCGCGCCCACATCCTCGGCATAGATGCGGGCAGTTTCTTCCGTCAGTTTGCGGATCGAGATGCCGCGCTCGGCCGCGCGGGCATTAATTTTGTCGTCCACATCGGTGATATTGCGGACATAGGTGACATGGGCGTCGCCATATTCATGGCGCAGCAGCCGGAACAGAAGATCGAACACAATCGCCGGACGCGCATTGCCGATATGGGCGAAGTCATAGACCGTGGGCCCGCACACATACATGCGGACATTCCTGGCATCCAAGGGGGCTAAATCCTCCTTGGTCTTGGTCAAGCTATTGAACAGGCGCACAGTCATGAGGGTTCACCGGGAAGGTGCTGAACTTGGCAAATTGTGGGGGCGAGCAGAAGGGTTTTTGCGGGCTTAGCCGCAAATCGAAGTCCGGATAATGACGCCCCAAAAATGGGCATAAGAATGCGTCACGCGGTTTTTCCTTCCAGGCGCGCCAGGGTTCTGGCCCGCCCGATCAGGGGTAACAGCTTTTTGAGTTCCGGTCCATGCTCCAGCCCGGTCAGCGCCAGACGCAAAGGATGAAACAGCGTCCGGCCCTTGGCGCCCGTCTCCGCCGCCACCGCCTTGGTCCAGGCGCCCCAGGTGGCTTCGTCCCACGGCTCCGGCGGCAGCAGCGCCAAGGCGCGCGCGGCAAAGCCCGCATCCTCGATCACGGGCGTCACCGGGCCGGTCACCAGCTTGCGCAATTCGGCGGCATCGGCCAGACGCACCACATTCGGCTTCACCGCGTCCCATACCGCCGCATCGACTCCCATCGCAGTGAGGCGCGGCGCCACGATCTCGTACGGCATGGCGTGCAAGGTCTTGGCATTGAGCGTTGTCAGTTCGGCCAAATCGAAATGCGCCAGCGCCCGGCCCATCTTCTCGAAGGCGAAGCCGTTCGCCAGATCGTTCAGCGACAGCGCCGGCTCGATGCTGTCGGAGGTTCCGATATGGGCGAGATAGGCGTTCAGCGCCATCGCCTCGATCCCCTCTTCGCGAAGCGTGCGCAAAGACAGCGAACCTTCGCGTTTGGACAAAACCTCGCCGCCCGCCGCCACGAACAGGGCGAAATGGGCAAAGCGCGGCACCGGCGCGCCCAGGGCTTCGAAGATTTCGATCTGGGGCGCGCTGTTGGTGACGTGATCCTCGCCGCGCAGGATATGGCTGACGGCGAAATCCGCGTCATCCACCACCGACGGCAAGGTGTAAAGAAAGCGCCCGTCCTCGCGGATCAGCACCGGGTCGGACAGAGTGGCGGTGTCGATCTCCACCGGACCCCGGATCAGGTCGTTCCAATGCACTTTGTCGTGGCTGAGCTTGAAGCGCCAATGCGGCTTGCGGCCTTCGGCTTCGTACGCGTCGCGCTGCTCGGTGGTGAGGTTCAGCGCGGCGCGGTCATAGACGGGCGGCTTGCCTGCCGCCATCTGGCGCTTGCGGCGCCGGTCCAGTTCGGCGGCGGTTTCGTAACAGGGATAAAGCCGTCCTGCCGTCTTCAGCCGCTCGGCGGCTTCGCGATAACGATCCGCCCGGTCGGACTGGCGCGCGAAAAGGTCGTGATGAAGGCCCAACCATTTCAGGTCTTCCAGAATCGCGGCTTCGAATTCCGGCTTGGAGCGGGTGTCGTCGGTGTCGTCGATCCGCAGCATGAACTTGCCGCCCGTGTGATGGGCGAACAGATAATTCAGCAGCGCCGCGCGGGCATTGCCGACATGCAGATAGCCGGTGGGCGACGGTGCGACGCGAACGATCACTTCACTCATCGTGCGTCCCTGAATGCGTTGGTGATGGGATAGCGGCGGTCGCGGCCGAAATTGCGCGACGAGATCTTCACGCCCGGCGGCGCCTGGCGGCGCTTATATTCGGAGACATAGAGCAACTGCTCCACCCGCTTGACCGTGGCGGGCTCGAAGCCCTTGGCCACGGTCTCGTCGAAACTCATTTCCTGTTCGACCAGGCATTTCAAAATCCCGTCCAGGATTTCATAAGGCGGCAGGGAATCCTGATCGGTCTGGTTGGCGCGAAGCTCCGCGGTGGGCGGCTTGGCGATGATGCGTTCGGGGATCACCATACCGTCCGGCCCCAGCGCGCCTTCGGGTGCGTGGGCATTGCGCCAATGCGACAGCGCGAAGACCTCGGTCTTGTAGACATCCTTCAGCACGTTATAGCCGCCGCACATGTCGCCATAGAGCGTGGCATAGCCCACGCTCATTTCGCTCTTGTTGCCGGTGGTGAGCACCATGGGACCGAATTTGTTGGAGATCGCCATCAGGATCAGCCCACGGATGCGCGACTGGATATTCTCTTCGGTGGTGTCGGCATTCCGGCCCGCAAACACCGGCGCCAATGTTTCGCCGAACGCCGCCACCGCGCGCTCGATCTCGATAGTCTCATAGGGCACGCCCAGGCGGCGGGCGCATTCGTCCGCATCGTCCAGGCTGTCTTTGCTGGTATAGCGGGACGGCAGCATCACGCAGCGCACGCGATCCGCGCCCAACGCGTCCACGGCCACCGCCGCCGACAGGGCGGAATCGATCCCCCCCGACAGGCCCAGCACCACGCCCGTGAAGCGGTTCTTGTTCACGTAATCGCGCAGGCCCAGCATCATGGCGTGATAGGTGGCGCTTTCGCGGCTTTCCTCGCCCACCCGTTCGCCGGGCGCGCAGGTCCACTTGCCGTCTTCGCCACGCGTCCAGTCGCTGATCGTCACATCCTCGCGCCAGGGCGGCATCGCCAGCGCCACGGAATTGTCGGCGTTCAAGACAAAGGACGCGCCGTCGAATACCAGCTCGTCCTGGCCGCCCAGTTGATTGAGATAGATCAGCGGCAATCCGGTTTCGGTCACTCGCGCCGCCGCCAGCTGCAGGCGAAGGTCTTCCTTGCCCGCTTCGAACGGCGAGCCGTTGGGCACCGCCAAAATCTCCGCGCCTGTCTCGCTCAGGCATTCGGTGACGTCCTGGGTCCAGATGTCCTCGCACACCGGCACGCCGATGCGCACGCCGCGCACATTCAACGGTCCGGGCAAAGGCCCGGCGGCAAAGACCCGCTTTTCGTCGAACACGCCGTAATTGGGCAGGTCGTGCTTAAAAGTGCGGCCAGCGATCCGGCCGCGATCCAGCAGCAGCATGGCGTTGTAGAGCTTGCCGTCTTCCACCCAAGGCGCGCCGATCAGGATGGCGGGGCCGGCGGCGGTGTCCGCCGCCAGGCTTTCGATCGCCTCGCGGGCTTCGGCCTGCAGCGCGCCTTTCAGCACCAGGTCTTCGGGCGGATAGCCGACGATGAAGAGTTCGGAGAAGAGAATGACGTCCGCGTCCGGCACCCTGAGACGGGCCTCACGGGCGCGCTTCAGATTGCCCGCGATGTCGCCCATCACGGGATTGAGCTGCGCCAATGCAATGCGGATGCGGCCGGTCATTGCCGTTGTTTAGACTGTTGGACGCGAAAAGAGAAAGTCCGGTTCAGGCCGTGGCGGCAAGCCGGCCATACCGCCCGCGCACGAGTGCGGGGATGGTGGCGTCGGCGGCTTCCTCGATCAGAAGCGCGGTTTCCACCGCCCGGGCCGCCTGTTCCGGCAGCACCAGCGGTTCGGCTTCGCCCCGCGCGGCGGCGACGAAGGACGACACCGCATCGCCCAACGGATCGCCCATTTCCAGCTCGGCCAGAGGGCGCGGCGTGGTGTTGATGATCTCGCGGGTGAGGAAATCGATTTCCACCACGCCGTCGGCATAGACGGCGCGGAAGCCGCGCTTGCGGCTGTCGGCGATGCGGCTGGTGTCCAGATAGGCCACGGTGCCGTTGGCGAAGGTCACTTCGGCGGCGACTTCGTCGGCATGGGGGCCATATTGGGTGGTGCCGCGCGCGGTGACATTGGTGACCGGGCTTTCGACCAGGGTGTGCACCAGGTCGAGATCGTGGATCATCAGGTCCAGCACGGCGCTGACATCGTCGCCGCGACCGGTCCAGGGGCCCCGGCGCCAGCATTGGATTTCCAGGGGTTGCACATTCTGGTCCAGAAGGCCGGTGCGGGCGAAGACGAAGCGTTCCTGATGGCCGACCGTCAGGGTCAGGCCGGTCTTGCGCGCCAGGGCGACCAACTCGTCGGCTTCGGCGATCGTGGTGGCGATGGGCTTCTCCACCAGCACATGGGCGCCGGCGTTGAGGAAGGCGCGCACGATGGCGGCGTGGGTGACGGCGGGCGAGCAGATCGAAACCAGGTCGACTTTGCCCAGAAGTTCGCGCCAGTCGGCAACGGCCAAGACGCCATATTGGGCGGCGGCGGTGTGACGGATTTCAGGGCTGGTGTCGGCGATGGCGAACAGTTCGACGCCCGAGATGGCCCGGTATTTGGCGCAATGGTGACGGCCAAAGGCGCCCACGCCAACGACGGCAGCCTTGAGCGGCCCCTGTTCCGGAACGCGACGACGGATGAACATTCACAGCCCTTGGTTATCAACCCGGCGCTCTTTAAGCGCGCCCGGACTCATCAACGCGACTCATAAGATGTTTCGGCTTGTTACCAAGCTGAAATAGATCAACGAAATCAGCGTATTAACTATTTAGAGGGTTCAAACTTCTGGGGAACTGGCCAGGAGCGTGGCCAGCGCGGCCACCACCACATAGGCCAGCATCAAAGGCGCCAGCCCGATCAGAAGCGCGCCCGCAATATCCGCAAAGGCGTTGCAGGGGAACCAGGGATAGGCGGAGCCCACGAACAGGAACTGCACCCCCACCACCGCCACCAGCCCCAGGCAGAAAGCGCGGATCGACGGTCCCAGCCCTTCCGGACGGGTGTTGCGCTCCAGCCGGATGATCCCCGCCTGGAGCCGCAAGCGCGAACAGGCCGAAGCCAGGTAGATCACCGCCAAGGCCCAGGAGAAGGCGGAGGAAAAGATCCGCCCCCCGTCCAGGCTGCATTGATCCAGCGCCCCCACCAGGGCGCGTTGGCCCGGCACCGCGAAATAGACCGCCTGTTCCAGGGGCGTCACCGCCGCCCCATAGAGATAATTGGGCGCGAACCAGACCTGGTTGGCGAAAGACAGGCAGACAAAGAGCAGGAACACCGCCTCGTTGAAGCCGGGCAGGAAATGGTCCAGCCCCAGCCGCGCCCTCAGCGGCGTGCCCGGCAGCCCGGCGGAAACCCCGAAACCGCCCGCGAACAAAAGCCCCATCGCCGTGAACAGGATCACGCAGATGCCGATGGCGGGAATAAGAGCGCTGAGCGGAACGCCGCTGGCAATCCCGATCCGCAAGGCATGGGCGCCCGCGAACAGGCAGAAGAGGATCCAGCCTTTCGCCAATAAGCGCGCGATGCCCATTATTCGCCTATCGGCCGCCCGCGGCGGGTCCATTCGCTGCGCTCAGGCCCGTCGCGCGTGCGAAGATCATGCAGAGGCCGCCAAGCTTGTGCCTTTGATGCGTTCGTCGCGGATGCCTTCGGCGATCAGGAAGGCCAGCTCCAGCGCCTGGCTGGCATTGAGGCGCGGATCGCAGGCGGTCTGATAGCGCGACGACAGGTCAAGCTCCTTGATCGCCTGGGCGCCGCCCAGGCACTCGGTCACGTCCTGGCCGGTCATCTCGAAATGCACGCCGCCGGCATGGGTGCCTTCGGCCCGGTGGACGGCGAAGAAGCTGCGCACCTCTTCCAGGATGCGGTCGACCGGCCGGGTCTTGTAGCCGGATTTGAGCTTGATGGTGTTGCCGTGCATGGGGTCGGACGACCAGACCACGGCCGCGCCTTCGCGCTTCACCGCGCGCACCAGGGGTGGCAGCTTTTCGGCCACCTTGTCGGCGCCAAAGCGGGCGATCAAGGTCAGGCGCCCGGGAATATTGGCCGGATTAAGGGTACCGATCAGGCGCAGCAATTCATCCGGCTCCAGCGAGGGGCCGCATTTCAGGCCGATGGGGTTTTTGATCCCCCGGCAGAATTCGACATGGGCGCCGTCCAGCTGGCGGGTGCGATCGCCGATCCAGACCATGTGGGCGGAGGTGTCGTACCAGTCGCCGCTGGTGGAATCGATGCGCGTCATCGCCTGCTCGTAGGCGAGCAGCAGCGCTTCATGGCTGGTGTAGAATTCGGTGGTGCGCAGCTGGGGCACCGAATCCGAATTGATCCCGCACGCCGCCATGAAATCCAGCGTCTCGGAGATGCGGCCGGCCAGCCCCTTATATTGCTCGCCCGCCGGGCTGTCGGCGATGAAGCCCAGCATCCAGCGATGGACATTGTGCAGGTCGGCATAACCGCCCGAGGCGAAGGCGCGCAGCAGGTTGAGCGTCGCCGCCGAATGGGCATTGCCCTGGATCATGCGCTGCGGATCGGGAATGCGCGCTTCCGCCGTGAACTCGCTGCCGTTGATATTGTCGCCGCGATAGGACGGCAGGGTGACGCCGTTCTGGGTCTCGAAATCGTCGGACCGGGGCTTGGCGAACTGGCCGGCAATGCGGCCCACCTTCACCACCGGCACGCCGGCGGCGAATGTCAGCACCACCGCCATCTGCAGCAGCACGCGGAAGGTGTCGCGGATATTGTCGGGATGGAATTCGGCGAAGCTTTCGGCGCAGTCCCCGCCCTGGAGCAGGAACGCCTTGCCCTCGGCCACCTGGCCCAGCGAGGCCATCAGGTTGCGCGCCTCGCCCGCGAACACCAGCGGGGGATGGGATTTCAGTTGCGCCAGGGCACGGTCCAGCACCGCCTGGTCCGGATATTCCGGCACCTGACGGATCGGCTTGGTCTGCCAGCTTTGCGGGGTCCAGGGCTGGGCCACGCGGTCCTCCTTCGATATCGGCTTTGGGATATAGGGGAAGCGCCCGCCTATTACCAGAAGGGCGGAAAACGGGGAAAAATCCGGCGAAAAGAAGGGGTTTTCCGCCCGATATCAGCCAGGGGTCTTCGAGTAGCTTTTGGTCCGCATGGTGACCAGCTCCTCGGCGGCGGTGGGGTGAGGAGCGGCGCGCGCAGCGCGTGAGCAGGTCCTGTGGACCTGTGAAAGCGACGCCTCGCTCGCTTCGCTCGGCGAGGGGCAAGCTTTTCTAGGCTCATTCCATTCGCCAAGAAAAGCTAAGCCAGCGCCGCGAGCTTGGGCGAGCGGCCGGGCAGACCACCGCGCGACTCAGGGCATTTTCGAATAACTTTTCGTGCGCATCGTAACTAGCTCCTCGGCGGCGGTGGGATGCAGGGCCACGGTGCGGTCGAAGTCCCGTTTGGTCGCGCCCATGCGCAGGGCCACGGCGGCCAACTGGACGATCTCGGCGGCGTGATCGCCGAACACATGCACGCCCAGCACCTTATCGGTCTGGGAATCCACCACCATCTTCATCGAGGTGCGCACCGGCCGTCCGCCCAAGGTGTGGAGCAGCGGCCGGAAAGTGGATTTATAGACATCGATGCTGTGGCCGGTGCCCAGCGCTTTTTCTTCCGACATGCCGACCACCGACAATTCCGGCGTGGTGAAGACCGCGCTGGCGACATGCTCGTGATCCGGCTTGGTGGGATTGTTCTTGAAGGCGGTCTCGACAAAGCACATCGCTTCATGGATCGCCACCGGGGTAAGCTGCAGCCGGTTGGTCACATCGCCCACCGCATAGATGTGCAGCGCGCTGGTGCGGGAATACTCGTCCACCACCACTTCGCCCTTCATGCCCAGCTCCACGCCCGCCTTTTCGACATGCAAGGCATCGGTGTTGGGCTGGCGGCCGATGGCGAGCAGGATTTGGTCGCATTCGATCACGCCGCCCTTGTTGGTTTCGGCATGGAGGCAATCGCCCCGCTTTTCCACTTTGGTGAATTCGCAGCCCAGCATCACATCCAGGCCGCGCGCGGCCATCGATTCCACCAGCGCGTCGCGCATGTCGTTGTCGAACCCGCGGAGCGGCTTCTCGCCGCGATAGACCAGGCTCACATGTGCCCCCAACCCGTGAAAGATATGGGCGAATTCCAGCGCGATATAGCCGCCGCCCGCCACCAGCACCCGTTTGGGCATTTCCTTGAGGTGAAACACTTCATTGGAGGTGATGCAGAGATCGCCGCCGGGAATGATATGGGTAGTGCCCATTTCGCGGGTGGGCCGGTTGCCGGTGGCGATCAGAATCTTTTCCGCCGTCACTTTTTTCTGGGCATTCAACAGCAGCAGCGTGTGCGGATCCTCGAACACGGCGCGGTCGGAGAAAATAGTGACGCCAGCCGCCTGGACATTCTTGGTGTAGATCCCTTCCAGCCGGGCGATTTCCTTGTCCTTGTTGGCAATCAATGTCGGCCAGTCGAAGCTGGGCGTGCCCGGAATGGTCCAGCCATAGCCGGGCGCATCCAGGAAATTCTCCGAGAATTGGCTGGCATAGACCATCAGCTTCTTGGGGATGCAGCCGCGGATCACGCAGGTGCCGCCCATGCGGTATTCTTCGGCCAGCGCCACCTTGGCGCCCGCCAGCGCCGCCATCCGCGCGGCGCGCACCCCACCCGAGCCACCGCCGATGACGAAGAGGTCGTAGTCATAGTTGGTCATGCCAGGACAGCCTTGTCGGAATGGAAGGTCCTCACCCTGAGCTTGTCGAAGGGTGAGATTGCGGAATGAGAGTATGTCTCATGCTTCGACAGGCTCAGCATGAGGGGGTTATTTCTCAATCACTTCGACGTCGCCCGGGCTGGCGATGATCAGCGTGGTGGCGATGCCCACGAAGAGCCCATGCTCGACCACGCCCGGCACGGCATGGACCGCCTTGCCCAGCTTGTCGGCATTCTGAATGGCGCCCATGTGACAGTCATAGATCAGATTGCCGCTGTCAGTCTTGAACGGCGCGCCATCCTTCAGGCGCAGCGCGATCCTCACATCCTTGTAGCCCAGACCGTCGATCGCGGTTTTGAGCCGCGCCGCGATCGCCTTGTGGCCGAACTCCACCACTTCGACCGGAAGCGGGAATTTTCCCAGCCGCGGCACCAGTTTGGATTCGTCGGCGATCACGATCATTTTCTTCGACGACGCGGCCACGATCTTCTCGCGCAGCAGCATGCCGCCGCCGCCCTTGATCAGGTCCAGATTGCGGTCGGCTTCGTCGGCGCCATCCACCGTCAGATCCAGCGGCGCCAGATCGTCGAGATTGGCCAAAGTGATTCCCAGCTTGCGGGCCAGGGTCGCGGTGCGTTCGGAGGTGGGCACGCAGAGCAGCTTCTGGCCGCCCCGTATGCGCGGCGCCAGCAGCTCCACAAACAATTCGGCGGTCGAACCGGAGCCCAGCCCCAGTTTCATTCCGTCGACGACATATTCGAGAGCCTTGGCGGCGGCGGCGCGTTTCAATGGGGCAAGATCGGTCATGGCGGGCAACTTATCGGCAGAGCATGGGAAGGCCAAGGTGACATGGGCAATTGCCGCACAACATAGCGCTTGCGGCAGGGGTGTCACGCGCTACTGTCGGGCGGCGGCGGACCTGATCGGCGACACGAACGATATCGGCAGCATCCAACCCGGCCGCTATGCCGACCTGGTGGCGGTCGATGCCGACCCGCTGGCCGATATCTCAGCCCTGGAGCATGTCCAGTTCGTGATGAAGGGCGGCACGGTCTACAAGTCCGGCGGCCGGGTCATCCCGCACCAGGAAAGCACCGGATTGCCGCCGGGCTAGCCGCAGCTACTCGACGGTAACGGACTTGGCCAGATTGCGCGGCTGATCCACGTCCGTGCCTTTGGCAAGCGCCGCGTAATAGGCCAAGAGCTGCACCGGCACCGCATAGATCAGCGGCGCCAGGAAGGAATCCGCATCGGGCACGGTGATGCTGGCCCAGACCGGACCGGCCTCGGCGATGCCGCGCGCATCCGAAATCAGCAAAATCTTGCCGCCCCGCGCCATCACTTCCTGCATGTTGGAAATGGTCTTTTCGTAGAGCGCGTCGTGGGGTGCGATCACGATGATCGGCACATTCTCGTCGATCAGGGCGATGGGGCCATGCTTCATCTCGCCGGCGGCATAGCCTTCGGCATGGATGTAGGAAATTTCCTTGAGCTTGAGCGCCCCTTCCATCGCCAGGGGGAAGCTCTGGCCGCGGCCCATGTAAAGAACGTCGCTGGCCTTGGCGATGGCCTGGCCCAGGGCGGCGATCTTGTCTTCCTGCTTGAGGAATTCGGCGATGTGGCGGGGCGCTTCCAAGAGCGCGGCGCAGAGATGCTTTTCCTCCGCCGCGCTCAGCTTGCCGCGCGCCACGCCGGCTGCGATCGCGAACGCGGCCAGCGCCGCCAGCTGGCAGGTGAAGGCCTTGGTCGAGGCCACGCCGATTTCCGGGCCCGCATAGGTGGGAAGCACGATGTCGGCTTCGCGGGCGATGGAGCTTTCGGCCACATTCACCACCGCGATGGTGGTCTGGCCCTTGGCCTTGGCATCGCGCAGCGCCGCCAAAGTGTCGGCGGTTTCGCCCGATTGCGACACGAACAGGGCCGCGCCGTCTTTCGGGTATACCGGATCGCGATAGCGCAATTCGGAGGCGACATCGGATTCCACCGCCAGGCCGCCCAGCTTTTCGAACCAGTATTTGCCCACCATGCCCGCGTAATAGGCGGTGCCGCAGGCGGAGATGGTGAGGCGCGAGGCTTTCGCCAGCGCCGCGCGCAGGCCCACGCCGCGCTGGCGCACATTGGGGCCCGCCGGATCGAGGTAATGGGCCAGCGTATGCCCCACCACTTCCGGCTGCTCGTGAATTTCCTTGGCCATGAAATGATCGTGGCCGCCCTTGTCCACCAAAGCGGCGGAGGCGGAGGTGATCTTGATCTCGCGGTTGGCGGGCCGGCCTTCCGCGTCGAAAATCGAGACTTGCGCGCCATCGATCACCGCCACATCGCCATCTTCCAGATAGGCGACGCGGTTGGTGAAAGGCGCCAGCGCGAACGCGTCGGAGCCCAGATAGGCTTCACGTTCGGCATAACCCACCGCCATGGGCGCGCCTTTGCGGGCGCCGATCAGAAGGCCCTCATGATCCTTGAAGATCATGGCGATGGAATAGGCGCCCGTGAGGCGCGCCACCGCCGCCTTGGCGGCCGCGTCGGGCGTCATGCCCTTGTCGAGATTGTCGGTAACCAGATGGGCGGCGACTTCGCTGTCGGTTTGAGATTCGAATTTGTGTCCCCGTCCGATCAGCTCTTCGCGCAGCTCGCGGAAATTCTCGATGATGCCGTTATGGACGATGGCGACCCGCGCCGTGGCATGGGGATGGGCGTTGGATTCGGTGGGCGCGCCATGGGTCGCCCAGCGTGTATGACCGATGCCGGTGCGGCCCGGCAGCGGGTGATCGCGCAGCACGGCTTCCAGCTTGGACAATTTGCCCGGCGAGCGGCGGCGCTCGATATGGCCGCCCACCAAGGTGGCGATGCCCGCGGAATCATAGCCGCGATATTCCAGCCGCTTCAGCGCTTCCAGGATGACGGGCGCTGCCTCGCCGGTGCCTGCGATGCCGACAATACCGCACATATCTCTTCTCCAACTTCACCCTGAGCTTGTCGAAGGGTAGTAACATAGCCTGCTGCATCCTCATGCTTCGCCCCTCGACTAGCTCAGGAGGCTCAGCATGAAGATTATTTCTTACTCTTTTTGTCCCGGAAGGCTTTCGCCCAGCCGGACTTTTCGATTTGGCTTCCGCGCGCCACGGCCAGCGCGTCGGCCGCGACGTCCTTGGTGATGACCGAGCCCGCGCCCGTGATCGCGCCCGCGCCCACTTTCACCGGCGCCACCAGCGCGGTGTCCGAACCGATGAAGGCGCCGTCGCCGATCTCGGTGCGGGATTTGTCATAGCCATTGTAATTGCAGGTGATGGTGCCCGCGCCGATATTGACTTTCGCGCCGACGGTGGCGTCGCCCAGATAGGCCAGGTGATTGGCCTTGGTACCGGCGCCCACCCTGCTGTTCTTCACTTCCACAAAATTGCCGATATGGGCGCCTTCGCCGATCTGGGCACCAGGCCGCAGCCGCGCGAACGGCCCGATGACCGCGCCCGAAGCCACTTCGGCGTCTTCCAGATGGCAATGGCTCTTGATCTGCGCGCCGGACGCGACGCGCACCTTGGGACCGAACACTACGAACGGCTCGATGGCGACATCGGCTTCCAGCACCGTGTCGTGGGAAAGAAACACCGTTTCCGGCGCGATCATGCCCACGCCCGCCGCCAGGGCCTTGGCGCGGAGCCGGTTCTGCATCCGCCGCTCGGCTTCGGCCAATTCGGCGCGGCTGTTGACGCCCAGGGCATCGTCTTCGGACACGGTCGCGACCGCGCAGACCGCGCCGTCGCGTTTGGCCAGCGCCGGCACGTCGGTGAGATAGAATTCGCCTTGCGCATTCTTGTTGTCGAGATTTTTGACCCAGGCGAAAAACTTCTTCGCATCCGCCGCCAGCACGCCGGCATTGCAGAGATCGGTTTTGCGTTCGGCGTCGCCGGCGTCCTTGAATTCCACGATGCGGTCCAGGGTGCCGTCAGCATTCACGATCACCCGGCCATAAGCGCCCGGATCGGCGGCGCGGAAGGCGACGATGGCAAGGCCCTCGCCCCGCGCCTTGAACGAAGCCTCGAAGGTCGCGGCCGTCATCAGCGGCATGTCGCCATAGGCGATCATCAGTTCGCCGTCGAAATCCTTCAGCGCCTCGCCCGCCGCCGCGGCGGCATGGCCGGTGCCAAGCTGCTTGTCCTGCACGGCGCTCTGGCAGCCTTGGGCATGGGCATAGTCCCGCACGGCATCGGCGCCCGGCGCGATCACCACCACGATGCGCGAGACGCCCGCCGCCTTCAGCCCGGCGATCACATGGCCCAACATGGAAAGGCCCGCGACCTTGTGCAGGACCTTGGGGGTCTGCGACTTCATACGCGTGCCCTGGCCGGCAGCCAGTATGATTGCGGCCCTATTCATCGCGGGCGCCTTTTATCTGTTGTCGCCCGGCCCGGCACTGGACCGATCCTTCAGGAAGAAGCATTCCGCCGAAAAAGAGGAAGTGACGATTTGCGACACTATATTGCCCGGAATTTACACCTTATTACTCCCCGACCATGACCTCCATCACACCCCCTACCCTGATCTTCGACCTGGACGGCACCCTGGTGGACACCGCCCCGGACCTGCTGGCTGCCGCCAATGCCGTCCTGGCGGCCCGGGACCGGCCCGCCATCGACCCGGTCACCCTGCATCACATGATCGGTTTCGGGGCCCGCTCCCTGATCGCGCAGGCCTTCACCGCCACCGGCGAGGAAGCCCGGGCCGAGGAGATGCCCGCCCTGGAAGCGATCTTCCTGGACCATTACCGGGCCCATCTGGCCGATTTCAGCCGCCCCTTTCCCGGCGTGGTCGAGACCCTCACCCGGCTGAAGGAAGAGCGCGTGGAGATGGCCGTGCTCACCAACAAGCCGCATGTGCTGGCGGCGCCTTTGCTGGAGCAGCTCGACCTGTTGCGCTTTTTCCCCATCGTCTACGGCGCGGGCTCGCGCGGTTATGTCAAACCCGATCCGCGCATCTTCCATGACGTGGTCGACGAATTGTCAGGCGGAAAAGGTCATGGCGGGCGCGGCGTGATGATCGGAGACTCGGTGACCGATCTTCAGACCGCTCGCGCCTCGAATGTGCCCTGCATCCTGATGTCGTACGGCTATACGCCCGTGCCCGCCGCATCTTTGGGCGCTGACACAGTCCTGGATCACTTCGAGCAGTTACCGGATGCCGTGCAGCGGCTGCCTTTTTAATGGCCTATCGCTTCGCTATTTGAGGCCGTTTAATGGCCTATCGCTTCGCTATTTGAGGCCGTTTAATGGCCTATCGCTTCGCTATTTGAGGCCGTTTAATGGCCTATCGCTTCGCTGTTTGAGGCCGTGCGCCAGACGCGATCCGGCAATCGCCTTTTTTAAAGACCGGCCGCTCGCTTAAGCGTCCGTACGCTGTCGCTACGGACCGTTCGCCGCTCGAAACGGTCCACTGGACCATTTCGCCCGCTGCGCGGTCGCGCAATTGCGTTTTCAACGGCCGGCCGCTCGCTTAAGCGTCCGTACGCTGTCGCTACGGACCGTTCGCCACTCGAAATGGTCCACCGGACCATTTCGCCCGCTGCGCGGTCGCGGCTCACCCTGTCACAATTCCGTTTCGGGACTGGTTCATTGAGACGGCGCGGGATTATGGTGTCCCGTCTCTGGAGGCTCGCATGGCCAAGAACAAGAAATGGAACAAGGTGATCGCCCGCATCCAGGCGCTGGAAGACGCGCTGGCGGGCCTGTTGTCAGGACGATCCGCGTCCCAGCGCAAGAAAGCGAAGAAGGCGAAGGCCAAGACCGCATCCAGGCCCAAACGCAAAGCCGTCGCCAAAAAATCCGCGCCGAAGCCGGCAAAACCGCGCGCGAAAAAAAGCGCAGCCCCCGCGCGCAAGCCGCGCAAAAGGAATCCGCGGGTCGCCGAAAGCGCCCTGATCCTGCCGCAACCGCCCGTCCCGGCGCTTTGAAAGAATCATAGTCCGCCTGGGTTGTATCCGCCGCCCTGACGTTCCCGGAAATCCGGCCTAAAATAGCCGGGAATCAGGGCGCGGCGGGGACTTCCATGATCCAGATCGCAGGGCGGGACGACCGATCCCGCATGCTTTGGCAATCAGCGGTCACCGGGATCGGATTCTTTCTTCTGGGCTATGGCGGCATCACGCTCACCGGCCATGGCCGCATGATCGCCCTGATCTGGCCCGCGAATGCGTTCGCCGTCTGCATGATGGTGCGCCTGTCCCGCTCGCGGCTTCAGGATATCCTGATGCTGGCCGCGGTGCTGGTCGCCGAAGTGGCGATCAACCTGGCGGTCCGGGCACCGACCCCGGTGACCATTGGCTTCAGCATCGTCAGCCTGGCCGAAGTGACCGGCGCGGTATGGGCGGTCAGGCGGTTCGGGCGCTTTCGCGATGTGCCGAAGGGCCTGCTTTTTCTGGCCGCCGCCATCGTCACGCCTGCCCTGATCGGCGCCGGGCTGGCGGCGAGCGTGATGATCGCGGTCGATAATCCGGATTGGCTGGCCGACAGCCGCCACTGGTTCGCCGCCAATGTCCTGGGCTTCTGCATCCTGTTGCCGGTGGGCTTGGCGATTTCCCGGCGCAAGCTGACCAAGCTGAAATTGCACGAACGCCGCCTGGAAGCAGTGCTGGTATTCGCCGGCCTCCTCCTGGCCAGCCTGATCGCCATCCGCTGGCAGGCCCGCCCCATGCCGGTGATGATTTTGCCTATCGCGCTGGCGGCCGCGGTGCGCTTCCGCCATCTGGGCGCGGGGCTTGCCATGCTGGTGATCCTGATCGTGATGATGACATCCGATCTGGGTGTCGGCACCTCGCCCGACTATATCGCGCGGATAGAGATGTTTCAGATCTTCCTGGCCGTCACCAGCCTGATCGGTACCCGCGCTGCCATGCTGCTCAATGAGCGCGACCTGCATCTGGCGATGATCGAAGGCCGGCGGCGCAGCGCCATTCGCGCCTCGCGCTTCAAGAGCCAGCTGCTCTCCCATGTCGGCAAGGAAGCGCGCGGCCCGCTGGCCGCGATCATCGGAATTTCCACCGTGCTGGAATCCGGCCGGCTGTCGCCCGACCGGGCCCAGGAATTTGCCCATGTGGTGGCGCATAACGGCGAATTGCTGCAGCGGCTCTATGCCGACCTGCTCGATCTTTCCCAGACCGACACGCGCGCGTTGATCATTCAGCGCGAAAAGGTGCATCTGGGCCAGACGCTGAAGACCTGCATCGGCGCCATCCGGCTGGAGGCGGCGCTGGGCGGAAAGTCCGTGCTGCTGGGCGAGGTCGACGAAGACCTCAATGTCCATGCCGATCCCAAAAGGCTGGCGCAGATCGTCAGCCATCTGATCGCCAACTCCTACAAATATGGCGACAATGACTCGCCCATCCGCGTGCGGGCATCGCGGCTGGCCGACGGGTTCGGGCGGATCGAGATCATGAACACCGGACCCGGCATCACCTTGCGCGAGCGCGACGCCATGTTCAGCCCCTTCGGGCCGGAGAGCGGCGGGCGGACCGTGCCGGGCGCGGGGCTGGGCCTGTCCATGGCGCGCCTGTTGGCCGAGAAACAGGGCGGACGGGTCGATTTCGAAAGCATCCCCGGCCGCCAGACCCGCTTCTGGCTTGATTTGCCTTTGGCCGCCTGAGGCGGCCAAAGGTTTTCTTATGGCCTATCGCTTCGCTACATGAGGCCGGGTGGCCTACCGCTTCGCTACATGAGGCCGGGTGGCCTACCGCTTCGCCATTTGAGGCCCGGTGGCCACTTAAGCCTGTTCCCCGTCCCGACTTGACAGGGCCGGGGCCGGTCCTTAAGGCGAGGCTCCCCAAAATGGGGGCGCGTAGCTCAGCGGGAGAGCACACCCTTCACACGGGTGGGGTCATAGGTTCAATCCCTATCGCGCCCACCATTTCCTTCCTGGAAATGGTGCTGAATTTTTAAGCGACAATTCGATATGCGAACCGGATCGCCGTTCGACGGCGCGCGTCAGCCGCGTGCACCCGGTAGCATCAAGCCTGGTTTTTCGGTCCCGGCTTGCGCGCCAGGCGGGCCGCGAAGAAATCCGCCAATGTCTCGACGCGCTTGGGCCTGGGTCCGCCCGGCGGCGTCAGCCAATAGACCGCGCTGGGCGGCAGCGACCAATCCGGCAGCACCACTTCCAGCTCCTTGCGGGCCAAGGCATCGCCGGCGATGAATTGCGGCAAGACCCCGATGCCGAGCCCCGCGATCAGGCTGGGCAGCATCGCTTCGCCATTATTGACTCTGAGAGGACCGGATGGGCGCACGCTGGCGGTTTCGCCGCTTTTGTTGTGGAAGCGCCAGGTGTCGGGGGTGAGCTGATAGGAGTATCCCAAGCCCGCATGCTCGGCGAGTTGAAGGGGATGGCGCGGTCTGCCCTGCGCCTTCAAATAGCTTGGCGCCGCCACCAGATGGATCGGCATGTCGCAAAGCCGCCGTGCCATCAGCGAAGAATCCGGCAAGGCCGCAATCCGTATCGCGGCATCGAACCCGCCGCCGATCAGGTCCGCCTGCGCGTCGCTGAGATGAAGGTCGATGGAGATGCCGGGGTTGGCGCGGAAGAAATCGGGCAGCAGAGGCGCCACATACAGCACCCCGAACGACATGGGCGCCGCCAGCCGCACCAGCCCGCGCGGGGCGGCGGACCCGGACATGGCTTCGCTTTCCGCCGCCTCGCCTTCCGCCAGCATGGCGGCGGCCCGGACCGCCAGGGCCTGCCCCGCCTCGGTCAGGGCCAGCCGCCGCGAGGTGCGGTTGAACAGCCGGGCACCCAGCCGCGCCTCGATCCGGCCCACCGCCTTGGAAACGGTGGCCTTGGACAGCTTCAGCTCCTCGGCGGCCCGGGAAAAGGACCGGAACTCGGCCACCCGGGCGAAGATCGCCAGCCCTTCCAGGTCAGGCAGGTTCGTCATTGGCTTGTTCAATGGTCAATTTTAGAAACAATATGTTTCGATTGTTTCTATTTATAGACACCATGCCCGGGAATATCTATGGGCCTCGCAATCACGGCGGCAGGACCGCCAAAGGAGGAACCCATGATCGATGTCCGTCCCTTCAACAGCCTCGGCCATGCCAACCATGGCTGGCTCGATGCCCGCCATCATTTCTCGTTCTCCAATTATTTCGATCCCAAGCGGGTCGAATGGGGCGCCTTGCGCGTCTGGAACGACGACGAGATCGCGCCCAATACCGGCTTTCCTCCCCATCCCCATGCCGACATGGAGATCATCACCTATGTGCGCGAAGGCGCCATCACCCATCAGGACAGCATGGGCAACAAGGGCCGCACCGAGGCCGGCGACGTGCAGGTGATGAGCGCGGGCAGCGGCATTCGCCATTCGGAATATAACCTGGAACCCGAACCCACCCGGCTCTTCCAGATCTGGATCCACCCGACCAGGCCGGGCGGCCAGCCCGCCTGGGGCGCCAAGCCGTTCCCCAAGGCAGATCGGTCCGGCCGCTTCGTCACCCTGGCCAGCGGCTTCGCCAACGACAATGATGGGCTGCCGATCCGCGCCGACGCCCGCGTGCTGGGCGCCACCTTGAAAGCGGGCGAAAGTGTCGAATATGCCATCGGGGCCAAGCGCCATGGTTATCTGGTGCCTGCCCTGGGCGTGGTCGAAGTGAACGGCGTGCGCGTCAACACCCGCGACGGCGCGGCCATCGCCGATGTGGAGACCGTCAAGGTCACCGCGTTGGAAGATGCCGAGATCGTCCTGGTGGACGCGGTTTAAGAGGAACGGGGTTTGCGCGAGCCCGTCAAACCAATGCCGGCGGCGTTCATCGGACATGGCAGCCCGATGAACGCCCTGGAGCGCAATCGCTTCACGGAATCGTGGCGCGCTTTCGGCGCCGCGATTCCGAAGCCCCGCGCCATCCTGGTGGTGTCGGCGCATTGGTTCATCAATGCCACCGCGGTGACGGCGATGCCATGGCCCCGCACCATTCATGATTTCCGGGGCTTTCCGCCCGAACTTTTCGCGGTGAAATATCCGGCGCCCGGTTCGCCCGAACTGGCGGCGGAGATCGTTGAAACGGTCAAGCCGGACAAGATCAATCTGGACGGCGGAGATTGGGGCCTGGATCACGGCACCTGGTCGGTGCTCGCGCATGTATTTCCCGACGCCGACATTCCCGTGGTGCAGCTGTCGATCCATGCGCTGCAGCCTTTCGACTATCACCTGAAGCTGGGGGCCCGGCTGGCGCGGCTGCGCGAACAGGGCGTGCTGATCCTCGGCAGCGGCAATGTGGTGCACAATCTGGGCCTGCTCGACTGGCGCCACCCCGACGCTGCCTTCGATTGGAATTTGCGTTTCGACGACGCGGCGAAAGCGGTGATGACGTCCGCGCCCGCGGACATTGCCAAACTGGCGGAGCATCCGGATTACCGGCGCGCGGTGCCTACGCCGGATCATTTCCTGCCGCTGGTCTATCTGGCGGGCCTCGCCGGCGCGGCGGGAAAGCCCACGCAAGTCTTCACCGAAGGCTATGCGATGGGCTCATTGTCCATGACGGCCCATGGGCTGGACCTGCCCTCCTAGTGACCGCCTTCCTTGATTTCGGCCCGGTTGGCGACCCAGTCCATGGCCGCGAACAGTAGACCCGAACCGACGAATGTCAGGTGCAGCAGCACCAGCCAGCGGATGCGCGCTTCGTCCAAGGGCGCGTCCGGCTCGGTCAAGGTCATGAAGGCCCTCAGCAGCGAGATCGCCGAAATCGCCACGATGGAGCCGATCAGCTTCATCTTGAGGCCGGAGAAATCCAAAGTGCCCATCCAGTTGGGACGGTCTTCGTGATTGTCGGTCTGGATCTTGGAAACGAAATTCTCGTAACCGGAAAAGATCACGATCACCACCAGATTGCCCGCCAGCGACAGGTCGATCAGCGACAGCACCGTGAGGATCACATGTTCCGGATCGGTGTGCAGCAGGGCGGGCAAGGCGTGCATCAGTTCTTCGACGAAGGCGGCCAACAGCATCACCAGTGCGATCACCATGCCGATATAGAAAGGCGCCATCAGCCAGCGGGAGCGGAACAGCAGCATCTCCAGGCCCCGTTCCAGCGCTTTGCGTTCGTGCATGTCCTTCTCCCGATACCGGCACTCTATCCATAAAGCACCCGCATGGACCGGCAAAGCCCCGCCGGACTTGACGTCGGGGACGGATAAATCCGTAATTGCGACAAAGCGTCGATCGGGGAAACGCATGCGCAGATCGCTTCGGATGTCGCGCCGGGCCATGTCACGGCGGGAATGGCTGGCGGTGGCGGCGGGCGCGGGCTTGAGCACGGCACTCGCCGGGCGCGCCTTCGCCCAAGGCACCGACCGCACCACGCCGACGGAGCGGGATCGCGAATGGATGGCCGCGACGCAGAAATACGCGCCCGAGCGCGCCCGCATCCTGGCCGCGGTGAATAAGGCCAAGACCGATGACCCGTTCCGGCCCGACTGGGCATCGCTGCAGACTTATAAAACGCCCGCCTGGTACGGCGACGCCAAATTCGGAATCTTCATTCACTGGGGGCTTTATTCCCTGCCCGCTTTCGGCAGCGAATGGTATTCGCGCAACATGTATATCGAGGGCAGCCCCGAATATGCCCATCACATCCAGACCTATGGGCCGCACACCAAATTCGGCTACAAGGATTTCATCCCGAAATTCACGGCGGAGCATTTCGATCCGGAAGCCTGGATGGCGCTGTTCCAGGGCGCGGGCGCCCGCTACGTGGTGCCGGTGGCCGAACATCATGACGGCTTTTCGATGTACGACACCCGTCTGTCCGACTACAGCACGGTGAAGATGGGGCCCAGGCGCGACATTATCGGCGCGGTGAAGGCGGCGGCGCTCAAGCACGATCTGCATTTCTGCCTCTCCTCGCACCGGGCGGAACACGACTGGTTCTTCGATGGTGGGCGCAAATTCCCTTCCGACGTGTCCGATCCCGCCCATGCGGGCCTTTACGGCCCCGCGCAAACGCGCATCGCGGGCCCCAACAGCGACGACCTGTTCAGCGACTATACCTATGTCTCGCAATTCTGGCTGGACGATTGGCTGGCGCGCCAGGCCGAGCTGGTCAACCGGTACGAACCCGAACTGATCTATTTCGATTGGTGGATCGGCCAGCCTTCGTTCCGCAACACCCTGCCGTCCTTCCTGGCCTATTATTACAACCGGGCCGCGCGGAAGAACGGATCGGCGATCGTCAATTACAAGCTGGGCGAGTTTGCCGACGGCGCGGGCGTGCTGGATATCGAGCGCGGCCAGGCGCCCGGCATCCGCCCCGATGTCTGGCAGACCTGCACCTCGATCAGCGACAAAAGCTGGGGCTATATCGAGAACGACACCTACAAAAGCGTCGAACAGATCGTGCATCTTCTCGCCGATGTGGTGTCAAAAAACGGCAATCTGCTTTTGAATGTTGGCCCGCATGGCGACGGACGGATTCCCGGCGCGGCCCGCGATACGTTGCTGGCGGTGGGCAATTGGCTGAAGGTCAATGGCGAAGCGATTTACGGCACGCGGCCCTGGGAAAAATTCGGCGAAGGCCCCACCGAAAACGCCAACGGCTCCTTCGCGGAAAGCAAAGCCAAGCCCTATACGGCGCGGGATTTCCGCTTCACCACCCGCGGCGGCACGCTCTACGCCATCCAACTGGCGGAACCGGATGGAGCCGCGGTTGTGACAAGCTTGCCCGCCGGCAGGCCGGTCAAAGCCGTTGCTTTGCTGGGACATGGGGAGCCCCTTACGTTCCGGCAGGATGGCCGCGGCCTGACCGTGTTTCCACCGGCCGGCGCCGCGCGCCAGCCCGCCAGCGTCTACCGCATCACGCTTTGACGGCGGCAAAGCGTTAACGAGTTCCTGCTTTAATTTCGCGTCCGCTGTGGAGCCATATCAGTGCATTTGCTGAGCAGCATGGCTGCGTTCTTCAATTTGAATAACCTGCTCATCCTGGCGCTGATCTTCCTGCCGCTGGAGCGGCTATTCGCGGTCAGGCCGGCCCAGCGAATTCTGCGCCCTACACTGGGGGTCGATCTTTTCTATTTTTTCGTCATCAGCCTGATCACGCGTTTCGGTGTGATCCTGCTTTTGGGGCTGGCGCTGGCCGGAACCGCCATGTCGATGCCCGATGGCGTGGGGCGGATGGTTCGCTCCCAACCCGTGTGGCTGCAATTCGCCGAAGCGTTGCTGCTGCTGGACACCGGCATCTATCTGGTTCATCGCTGCTTCCATGCCGTGCCATTTCTCTGGCGCTTCCACGCCGTGCATCATTCCAGCCAGGAGTTGGATTGGCTCTCCTCCTATCGCAACCATCCCGTGGATTTGATCACGACGCGCTTTTTCTCCGCGCTTCCCATTTATGCCTTGGGCTTTGGCCCGGAGGCGGTGGCGGCGCTCTTTCTGTTTCAGCAGGCGCATGCCTGCCTGGTTCACGCCAATATCCGCACCGATTTCGGGCCGCTGAACCGCATCCTGGTTTCGCCCCATTTTCATCATTGGCATCATGCCGATGAGCGCCACGCCTATGACCGGAATTTTGCCGGCCATCTGGCGTTTCTGGACTGGATCGGCGGCACCCTGTACCGACCCGGGGCGCATTATCCGGATACATATGGCGTCGCCGAAGCGCCGCCGCTCGACCGGCCGCTGCGCCAGCTGATCGATCCGTTTCGCCGGTACCGACCGCCGATTCCCGCCGAATAGAACCGGCCGCCGGGGGCGGGCGAGATCGCGAACAATCACGCCCTGCCCAAGTCTATAGCATTGAAATCCGGTCGCCGGAGGCGTCTGGTATCTCCCAACAATAACGATTCCAGGGGGGAGATCATGGCGTTGAAAGTCGTTGGCACGGGCTTGGGCCGCACCGGCACCAAATCGATGCAGACCGCGCTGAACATGCTGGGGTTCGGGCCTTGTCACCACATGGTCGAAGTCTTCGCCCATCCCGAAAGCCGCTTCCTCTGGATCGACGCTGCCGCGGGCAAACCCGACTGGGATGCCATTTTCGCGAATTATCAATCCATGGTGGATTATCCCGGCGCCCATCACTGGCGCGCCATCGCCGCCCATTATCCGGACGCCAAAGTGCTCCACACGGTGCGCGATCCCGATCAATGGTTTGAATCGACCCAGGCGACGATTTTCGCACCCGATGGACCGACTTCCAAGCCGGGGCCGTTCGGGCCCTTCTTCGCGACCATTCTCAAGAGCTTCGGCGACCGTCTCCACGACCGCGCTTTCATGACCGACTATTTCCGCCGCCACACCGAGGAGGTGATCCGTACCATCCCGGCCGAACGGCTGCTGGTCTATACGGTGGGCGATGGCTGGGAGCCTTTGTGCAGATTCCTGGGCGTGCCGGTGCCGGCGGCGCCCTACCCGTCGGAAAATTCCCGCGCCGATTTCATCGCCAACCTCAAGAATGCGCCCGCGACCCACTGAACGCGGCGCGCATCGGAACGGGGTCAGCCGATCTTGCGCGAGAAATAGCGGACGGTCTTTCCCGCCCGCGGCAGGACCGCCAGGCCGACCTGCTCGAAGCCCAGTGAGGCGTGGAACGCGTCCGAAGCCGGGTTGGGCGGGTCCAGGTTGATTTCGCACACCACCTGGGAATGCTGCAAAGACGCGGCCCGGCTGAACAGCGCCGCATAGAGCGCCCGCGCCAGGCCGCGCCCGCGCATCGCGGGGGCCACCACCACCCGGTCTATATAGATGAACCGCTGGAAGCGGCCGCGGAACCATTCGAAATTGGGATTCTCGTAAGCCGCGTCCTGGTCGAAGGCGAGAAGCAGCGCGTCCGCCTCGCCCACCCGGCACGCCATCGCGGCCTGGCGCACCAGATGGGCGGCCTTTTCCGGGCTGAGATAAGACAGCTCCTGGGCGAATTCATTGTTCAGCGCCAATAGCGGGGGCGGCAGGCCCTTATCGGGCGAAAGGTCTATCAGATGAAATCGGGCCGGCATGGCCATGCACCCTTACATTCGGCCGCCATCGCCGTCACTTCGCCGGCGCCGCACCAGCCTCCGTGATGTAGAGTTTATGCTCCTGGAAAGCGAAGTACAGGTGCAGTTTCGCCAGGACATTCATGCCGACGATGACTTCGGGCAGCGAAACATCGTCGCTATTGCGCTGAATCAAGCTGTTCATCTTGTTGCTGTGGTCGGCATTGGCGCCCATCACATCGGCCATGATCCGAACCTTCGGATTGCTTATGGTCACGCCCTCGAAGGTCAGGGTCTTGAAGGGGTAGGAATACATCTTGGCCCGTTCCTCATCGCCCAGATGCCCTTCCGGCTTCACATCCGGCGAATCCGGCGTCAAGCCAAAGGCGAGGCGCGCCATGTCCTGCCGGATGATCGACGTCGTGGCGCCCGTATCGATAATGGCATCGAAATCCTTGCCGTCCAGCTTGACCGGCACGGTGACGTGAAGATTGCGAATCTTGATGGGCACCACGGCAAGCGCCTGAGCCGGCCAATAGATCACTTTGCCTGCGCAATGATCGCCGGAAAGGATGTTCATTTTCCGCGCCGCGAAGTTCATTTCAAAGTCATAACTGGTGAAACTGGCGGGCGAAAAAATCCCTTCGAGCGCGTCTCCGTTCGGCGAGATGGGAACGTCGAAATTCGAGGCACGCAGCTTGCCGATGGCAAACTCATGAACCATAGCGGCATTATTGGAGAGCGTGCCGTCTGCGGCGTAGAGCTCGATATTGCCTTTGTGCTGCGGCAATTTCAGCGCGTTGGCGACGGCGGCTGACACTTGCGGAACCACTCCGCCCGTGTCGAGCAGGAATTGCCGCTCAACGCCATTCAAGCCAATGGGGATGGTCATCAGCTCGCTTTGACCGACCGGCGCCATATCCAGTGAGCTGAGGATGTTGAGAGGCTTGCATTCGGCCGCCTGCGCGACACCGGCCCAGCCGCACGCGACGACTATCGCCGCCAGTCCCCGGATATGCATGCACTTCCCCCACATCCCGCCCCGTAAAAATTTAGACCGGAAATCGGGGTTGGACAATCCGGTTGCAGATCCACAACCGGATCACGTCCGGCGCGGGCGCGATCCCGATTCCTGGCGCGGCATCACCTGGCGAACCAGGATCAGGGGCGGCTTCAGGCCCATGGCGCGCTCTTCCGCCATCCTGAGCGCATGCTCAGTCTGCGGCTTCGCTTGCCAGGGTTCCGATCGTGGTGAGCGCCGATGCGGCCGCCGCCGATTGCAGAAAATCACGACGTCCGATGTCCGTCATTGGTACCCCCAACAAGAACCGGCTTTCAGACTAGGAGCGGGGCCGGACGCTGTACAATGACGTTTGGATGGCTGGATGGAAGGTCCAGGCCGTCGCACAAGCATCTGTTCTCAAATGGAAAATTCGTGCATTTGCGGGACAGGAACGATTTGCCGGCCTCTCCCGTTTTTCTGATGGGCCCGCGGAGCACAAATTCCACGCCGCGGGCGGAATGGAGAACGACATGCGTGCGTCACTCTTGAAATTCTCATTTCTGACTTTGGGTGCCGCCTTGTACTTCACGGCGCTACCCGCATCGGCAGACGTGCATCAGCTGGGCGCCGTGAATGTTTCGGCCGACCATTACACGCAGGTGAGCTGGACGCGCTTCGACGGGCCGGTGGAGCGCCTCAGCCTGGTGCCCGACAATGATGCGATCGATTGCGATCACATCACCATCAATTATCGCGACGGCACCTCGCATGAAGTTTTCTCGGGCGTGCTGCTGCGGGAGCAGCGCCAGACCATCACCTTCCCGGACAGCGACAGCCGTCTTCGCAGCGTGGATTTCGCCTGCAAGGCGCGCAGCCTGGATGGCGCCCGCATCACCTTGTCGGCGGTGACCGAAGGCACCAATCCTTACCCGGATCGGGATGCCGACCTGCACATCGACAGGCAGGCCCATGTGCGCACATTTGAAAGCGCCAGTGCCGAGCCGTAACGCCGGATAGCAAAAATCCCCGGGCGCCTGCCGGTGCCCGAGGATTTCCGCATGCAAATACCGTTATGACCCGGCGTCTCAGTTATCCGGCAGCGTATAGGCGATATATTCGCCGGAGTAATTGCCGCCCGACACCGCGACCACGATGTACTGCTTGCCGTTGACCATATAGGTCATGGGCGAGCCCGACTGGCCGGCGGGCATCAGCACATTGCCGACTTCCTTGCCGGTCGCCTGATCGTAAGCGCGCAGCGGTGCGCCGCGCGGATGATCCGGGGTGGTCGTGACCTGGGGATCGCCCGCGATGACCAGATTCTTCGTCACCAGGGTGCCGATGTTATAGCTGGTCTGGCCGGTGCGGGGGATGTCGAGCCCCTTCAGCGCCGGGCTGTTGCGGACATTGTTGGGCGTGTCGCCATGGGCGATCTGCCAGACGATGTCGCCCTTATCCAGATTGATGGCGCTGATGGTCGCGTAAGGCGGCTTGATCAGCGGCAGTCCCTGGACCGTCAACCCGAAATCGTCGGAATCGTTGGCGGGCGGCGGCGGCGGCTTGCGGGCCGTCGGCGCGGAGTCGGCACCCGCATCGGCACCCGACGCGTTGACCATTTCCACCTTCTGGCCGGCGCGGCCTTCGACATAGCGAATGTCGGAGAAGCCGGGCGGCGGCGGCACCAGGCCCATCGGCTGCAGGCAGGAATTGCAGGCGAAGAGATAGGCGGTGTGGTTTTCCGGATTGAAGGAGCCACCAGGCCAGTTGGTGCCGCCATTGGCCGGACCCAGGCTGAGGGTGGCGAGAGGTCCGGGTCGCTTGCTGACAACAGGCGGGGTATAGATCGGACCCATCTTGTAGTTCTTCACGATCTCCAGCGCCCGCTTCTTCAGGTCGGGCGTGAAATCGATCAGCTCCTTCTCCGAAACGCCGGTGCGCGCGTAGGGCGCGGGCTTGGTGGGAATGGGCTGGGTGGGCGAATACCATTCGCCCGGCGCGTCGCCCTTCTCCACTTTGCGTTCCGGGATCGGCCACACCGGCTTGCCGGTGATGCGGTCGAAGACATAGAGGTAGCCCATCTTCGACGGCTCGGCGACGGCCTTGATCGGCTTGCCGTTGACGTTGATGTCCATCAGGAGCGGGGCGGACGACATGTCATAGTCCCAGATCTCGTGATGGATGAACTGGAAGTGCCACTTCTCCTTGCCGGTCTTCAGATCGACCGCGACCAGGCTGTTGCCGTAAAGCCCGTTGCCGGGACGATGGCCGCCGTAAAAGTCCGAGGTCGGCTGCTCGACCGGCAGATAGGCGATGCCCGCTTCCACATCCGCCGTCATCTCGGTCCAGATGCCGGTATTCCCGGCGGTGACGTTGGAATCGTTCAGCCAGGTTTCCGCACCGGGCTGGCCCTTTTGCGGAATGGTGTTGAACTGCCAGAGCTTCTTGCCGGTGCGGGCGTCGAAGCCGCGGGCCGAACCCTTGTTGTTCTTGAAGCTGGTGGGGGTGAAGCCTTCGCGGAAGGCCGAGCCGACCAGCACCACATCGCCGGCCACGGTGGGCGCCGACTGCCAGCCGATTTCGCCAGTGGTCAGGTCCGGTTCGATCTTCTGCGTGTCGTCCGCCTTCAGGTCGATGGCGCCGTCGGTGCCGAAGCTCTGCACCCGCATGCCGGTCTTGGCGTCCAGCGCCACCAGCTGATAGCCGGGCGTGACGTAGAAGATGCGCGCTTCCTTGCCGTCGCTCCAATAGGCGGGGCCGCGGCCGGAAAGCTGGCGGGGCGCGGCGGCGCCGCGCGCGCCTTCCTTCTCGCCATGCACCCAAAGAAGTTCGCCCGTCACCGCGTCCAGCGCGACCACGGCGCGGCGCGAACCGGCGGTGGCATAGAGCACGCCGCCCACTTCGATGGGCGTGCCTTCCAGCTTATATTCCGGACGATTGCCCATGTAATCGGTCTTGAAGCGCCAAGCCACCTCCAGCTTGGAAAAATTGGAGGCGTTGATCTGGTCGATCGGCTTGAACTTGCTGCCCATCACGTCGCCCGTATAGAGCGGCCAGTCGACATTCTGCCCGGTCTGCGCCAAAGCCGGCCCCGCCAGCAGCATCAATGCCGCGCCGGCCAATAATTTCTTTTTCATAATCGCTCCCAATTTATTCTCATTGCATACGGCGGTCCGGCCCTGGGCCGCCGCAAATGGATCAACCCATTTCCTTGATTTGTGCCAGGCCTTTGCGGATCGCCGCCTTCTGGGCGTCGGTGACGTCCAGATTGGGCGGGCGCTGATAGAATTGCGGAACGCCCATCTGCTGGCTGAGCGCGTATTTCATCGGGCCATAGGAATCGATTTCCCCGCCCAGCTTGCGCATCAATGCCTGCTGCGTCTGGAATTTTATGAAAGCGGCGTGGCTGTCCTTGCCGGCGCGGAAGGCCGCGAACATGTCGGCGATCTGGCGGCAGAACAGATTGCCTTCCGCCAGGATGGCGCCCATGCCCTTGGACAGCGCGAATTCCAGCTTGGTATCCGTGCCCGAGCGCATGTTGAGATCGGGGAAAGCCGCCACGAATTGCTTGTATTCCGGCATATCCTCTTCGGAATCCTTGATCCCGGCCAGATTGGGATAATGCTTCAGCGCCTTGAGCAGCTCATGGGAGATCGGCACGGCACTCACGGACGGAATGTGATAGAGATTGACCGCCAGGCTTTGCGGCACCGCATCGAACAGCAGCGAATAATATCTCACCAGACCGGCCAGCGGCGGGTTCTTATAGTAGAAAGGCGGGATCACCAGGAGGCCGTCGGCGCCATGATCGGCGGCATGCTTGGACAGTTCGATCGTCTCGGTGAAGTTGGACGTGCCCGAACTGCAGATGATGTTCATGCCGTCCTTGTTCTTGCCGGCGACTTCCATCACCTGCTTGCGCTCGGCGGTGCCGAAGGACGGATACTCGCCCGTGGTCCCTAGGACCACCACGCCATCGGCGCCATTGTGCTTGAACCAGGCCAGCACGTCCTTGAAGGCTGCGGGATCGAATTTCAGATTCTTGTCGCAAGGCGTGCAGCTGGCCACCCAGAACAGGGTCTTGGTCTTGCTGCCCAGATTGCGGGCCCCTTGCGCCATGGCGGGGCCGCCCATCGCGGCCGCGGCGGCGGCGGCGCCCATCAATCCCAGCGCGTCCCGGCGGGTCGTTTCCATCAGCTATCCTCCGACGTCTGCAATCGGATTGTTTTACCTCTAAAAAAGAAAGGGCGCCTCCCCTATTTTCAGGAGAGGCGCCAGGATGATTCAGGCCGGGGATTGAAGCCGAATCAGTACTTTACGCGGATGCCAATGCGGAGGCTGCGACCGATCGCGTCATAGATGTCGTCGCGAATCGACTGGTCGTAGAAGTTGAGCGCATTGGAGGTAGCCGCCGGGATCGGCGGGGGGGTGTTGATGACGTTGTCGATCGCGCCATAGAGCTGGATATTGTCGTTCCACTTGTAGGACGCGCGCAGATCCAGGTAGGCGACGGCCGGGATGGCATTGTTGTCCACGTCCAGCGGGCCCCAGCTGTTGTTGAGCTTGGCCGAGCCGATGATGCGGCTCTGGATCGTGCCCTGCCACGGACCTTCGATATAGCTCGCCGACAGGGTGGAGCGGAATTTGGGAATACCGCGCGGCGAGGAATCCGAACCGATGGCGCCGGCATAGTCGAGCGTGATGCCCGCCGCCGTCTGGCTCTGCTGGTCCATATAGTTGCCGATGGCACGCAGATTGAGCGCGCCGGTCAGGAACTCCGTGGTGTAGTCGGCCTGGAAGTCGATGCCCGAGACGCTCTGGCTGTTGGCGTTGATCGGCTGGGTCGCGACCTGCAGATAGGTCTGGCCGTTCCGGGTCACGGTGGAGACCTGGTTGCAGAAGAGCTGGACGCCCTTGGCGCATTGCGCCGTGATCACGTCCGTGGAGATGGTCGCGATCGCCTTGCGCAGCTCGATCGAGTACCAGTCCGCCGACAGGCTCAGCCCTTCGATCCAGTGCGGGGTGAGAACCACGCCGCCCGAAATGGTGGTCGACTGTTCCGGCTTCAGGTTGGGATTGCCGCCCTGGAGCGTGTAGCCGTTGACCGACTGGCCGCTATACGGGTCCGTGAACGTGGCCGAGACCGAATAGCCGGTCGCGAACAGTTCCTGCAGGTTGGGCGCACGAATGTCGAACGACCAGGTACCGCGCAGGCGGACATCGTCATTGACCTGGCTGGTCACGCCCAGCTTCCAGGTTTCGACCTGGCCGGAGGTGGAATAGCTGGTGATGCGGCCCGCGGTGTTGAAGTCCAGGGACTGAACCACACTATCCTTGAGGATCGGAACGGTGACTTCGCCGAAGCCTTCCGCCACGCTGTAGTGGCCGGAGAAGGCCGAGAAGTTGCCCACGCTCCAGTTCACCGCCAACGCATTCTGGTCGGCCGAGACGCGCGCGCCTTCCTGGCGGTATTCGGCACCGAACGCCACTGCGACCGGGCCGGCGCCCAGCGACCATTCTTCCGGCAAGGCGCCGCTTGCCGACGCCGCGAAGACGTCCTCGTTCAGCACCGACTGGGCCCAGTTGCCGCCGGCACGGGCCGGACCGGTGATGTAGTTGATCGCGGCCTGCGAGGCATTGCCGACGCCGAACACGTTCAAAGGCTGGCAGCCATTGGTGGGGTTGGTCAGGCTCGAACGGCAGGCGATGGAGCCGATCGGCAGGCCCGAGGTGCCGACATTGGCCGACGTCACCCGCACCGCGTCGACAGCGTTGTTGTAGTTCGCCTTCAGGACGTTGTTCTCGACCACGGTGCGCACGCGCGCCAGGCCGTGCTGGGCGTAGGCGTTCCACGACCAATTGTCGCCGATCGAGCCATCCAGGCTGAACACGCCGCGGAAGAGCTGGCGGCGGTTGGTGGAGACCGGAATGCCCAGCGATTGGGCTTCGTTCGTCAGACTGTTATCGGTGAAATGGGCGCCGGTGGTGCCCATATTGTTCATGTTGTTGGTGCCCAGCATCAGGTAGCTGTAACCCAGCGCCTGTGCTTGCGCGCGAACCGAGTCGGGCAGGAACGGATTGTCCGCGACATTGATCGGCAGATTGCTATAGCGATTATAGACGTAGCTGTTGTTCTTGGAGAAGGACTTACCGTAGTTCAGCTCCAAGGATGCGCTGATGTCGTTGGTGATCTTGTAGCGGGTATGGCTGAACAAGGTCGTGGTGTGCAGCGGAATGGTCAGGTGGTCGAGATCCGCCTGCGCGGTTTCGGCACTGCCGCCATTGGAGAAGGCGCCCGAGACATTGCCGAAATTGAACGGCGTGGGCGTGGCGTTGGGGCCGACAAACTGCGTGCCGCGCCACGAGCAGGCCACCGAGGTCGTGCCATTGTTGCTGCAACCCGTGATCAAGCCACCCTGGGTCGCCTGGGACTGGCCCACATTATCGGCATGGATCAGGCGCGGCTGGCCGTTGGCGCCGCCATTATAGGCCGGATTGTTGACCAGGCGCGTATTCTTGAACCAGGAGCGCTGATTGATGAAGAACGTGTCCGGGCTGGCCAGATAGGAGGCGCTGAGGATGATGTGGCCCCGGTTGCCGTCGAAATCGGTGCCGAAAGAGGCTTCGGCCTTATACTGGCGATGGTCGTCCTTCCAGGAATCGCCGCCTTCGATATTGGCGGCGAAGCCATCGAAATTCTTGTTCAGAACCACATTGACCACGCCGGCCACGGCGTCGGAACCCCAGGCGGCAGAGGCACCGCCGGTCACCACGTCGATGCGCTGCACCAGGCTGGACGGCATGGTCGACAAGTCGACACCGCCCGAGACGCTGGAAGCCACCACGCGCTGGTTGTCGAACAAGACCAGGGTGCGCAGCACGCCCAACTGGCGCAGATTGACCACGTCGATGCCCGGCGTGGAGGACACGATATAGTTGGCGGAGCTGGAATTGTTGGGACCCGAAGAGGTGCCGAAGGCCGGCAACTGGCGGATCACGTCGCCGATATCGGTATGGGCATCGCGCGCGAGCTGGTCGGCGCCAACCACGGTCACCGGCGTGGGCGCCTGGTAACCTTGGATCTGAATGCGCGACGCGCTGACGATGACTTCTTCGGTTTCCGCACCGGATGCAGGAGCCGTCTGAGCAAAAGCTGAAGAGAACGCCGCCATCGCCATCATGGACGATGCCGCGAGCAGAGTGGATTTACGCATCGGAACTCCCCTGAGATGAGCCGCCTGTCATCGGGGCTCTAGGGAGGAGACGAGCCGCCGAGAACAAACCTCAGCTCGCCATGACACATTTGTAGCAAAAAACTGCCTACCCATGCTGCATTGCACAATAAGCGGGCGGAGGCGAGCGCGGGATAGCACTCAAGCCAAAGAAAAACCCGCCCACCTCCTTTCGGAGATGGGCGGGCTGTTCAGAACGTCAAATCTTAGAAGTTGTAGGTGATACGGCCATAATAGTAGCCACCGTTGGGCGAGAAGGCCCCACCAGCCGGATCATGCAGCACCACACCGCCATCGATAGGCCAGCCGACATCCTGGAAAGTTCCTCCGTTGGCCTGCGACGGCAACAGAACCCCAATCGGGCTCTGACGGATGCTGAAGATGTTGTTGCCGCCGATCGCGAAGCCCAGCTGTTCGGTCACATTGTACCGGACTTCCATGTCGGTGAGGCCGACACCAGCCTGATTGTCAGGCAGGTAATCCGCAAGCGAGGTACCACCACCATACTGACTGGTGTAATTCTTCTGCGGACCATAATAGGTCTCGCGGAAGGTGATGCCCCAGGCATCCAGCGACCAGTTGGCGGTCAGGCCGATCCTCTCCTGCGGCGCGCTATGCACGAAGTTGAACAGAGCGGCGGGGCTGAAGAAGGTCGCACCCGGATTGGAGGCGGTCAGAAGCGCCGGCGGCGGCGCCACGCGCGAAATCGCGGTGGTGTTGTAGTTCGCCGCCAGGGTCCAATCGATCAGACCCATGTCGCCGAAGTCGGTCGGGTAATTGGCGGTCAAATCGACGCCTTGAGTCAGCGTGCTGATACCATTGAGGAACGCCGAAACGCCGTTTGAGACCACCAGCGGATCCAACACATTGCCATGCGCCGCGATCGCGTCATTCACCAGCGGGGTGTTGATCGCACCGCCAGAGCTGTTGACGGTGGAGGACGCCGTGATGCGGTCACCCAGCGCGATGCTGTAGGCATCGAGCGTCACGCTGAGATCGCCAAACGGATGGGCGACGATACCGGCGCTGTAGCTGGTCGAAATTTCCGGCTTGAGGTTGGGCAGGCCCAGGATCTTGGCCGCCGCCGAGTTGGCCGGCAGCTGCACCGTGGCAGAGGTGGGCGAGACGTTGGTGGCCGAGTAGAACTCTTCACCCAAGGTCGGAGCGCGGAAACCGGTCGAAATGGTACCGCGCACAGCAAGTTGCGGGCTGAAGTCGTAACGGGCCGTGAGCTTGCCGATCTGGGTGTCGCCGAAGTCGGAATAATGCTCGGCGCGGCCGGCGAGGTCGATCTGAAGAGCCTCGATCGGCGCCAGGCTGAAGTCCAAATACACCGCATAGTTCTTACGGGTGTGCTTGCCGGCATCGGTCGGCTGGAAGCCCGGGAAGGACTGCGAGCCCTCCTTGTAGATCGAGGCCGCGTCGCCGGCGGCGATGGCATAATAGTCTTCGCGCGCTTCGCCACCGATCGCCACCGTCAGAGGCGAGGCCATGCCGACATTGAACTGATGGGTCGCATCGATCGTGCCGGTGAACTGGGCCGACGTGAAGGTGCCGTCATAGAAGTTGGTGGGCGACGTGTGCGTGTCGAGGAACAGCGACGCGTTGCCCGAATCCAGGGTGTAGATATTATCGATATCCTTGCCGTAACCGACATTGGTATCGATATCCCAACCCGCCAGATTAAACTTCATGCCTACGTTATACTGGTAATCGTCTTCCTTGATCCCTTCCTTGGGACGGAAGCCGAAGGGATACATGATCAGTTCATTCGGGTCCGTGTAGTTGCCCCGCGCGCCAGACGATACAATAATGCCTTTGCTGTTGACGCCTGTTAAACCGACTGCACCCGGAATCCCGGCAGCTGTACCGGTATTGCCATTCGCACCTGTGACGCCCGGCGCGCAAGCAGGGTTCCCGGCAGCATCCACGACCGTATTATAGCCGTTCAGATTTGTTGCGCTGCAAGGCTGGCTCGAGCCAGGGGTTGCCATGATGCGATTGGGCATACGGACGTTTTCGTAGGCCTTGCCGATACGGTGGCCCCAGGTGCCGAAGCCGTACAGCTGGACGCTGTCGGAGAAGTCATAGCCCGCATTCACCGACGCCATGGTCAGATTGTATTGCGCATCGCCATTGATCGGGTTGATGCGGGGATAGCCCGGCATCTGCCGCAGAACGGAAACCGGCACGCCGCCGGACGCGCCGGAAGTCAGCAGCGGGTTGCCCACCGTATCGGTGTCGGTCACGCGCGGATCGGCGCCGCCCTGCTGGGTGTAATTGTGATACTGCTTGTCGATGGTGACGTTGACGAAGCCCTTGTCGAACAGGGGCATACCCATGTTGTAGGAGAAGTCATAGGTCTCACCGCCGCGGTCATAGTTGCGGCCGCCGGTGACGGAGAAGCTGCCACCGGAAGACTTCTTCTTGAGGATGAAGTTCACAACACCGGCGATGGCGTCGGTGCCGTACTGGGCGGCGGCGCCGTCCAACAGCACTTCGACGTGATCGATCGCGGCTTGCGGGATCAGCGAAATGTCAGGCGAGGCACCGCCGGAGAACGGGCTGCCAGCGAGCACGTGCAAGTTGCCGGTGGGATGGCGGCGCTTGCCGTTCACCATCACCAACGTGTCGTTGGGCGACAGGCCGCGCAGGTTCGCGGACAAGGTCAGGTTGGCGGTATCGCCACCGAAGGATTGCGCGGTGAAGGAAGGAACCGTCTGGCCCAGGGCGGCGCGAAGGTCGGCCGAACCGGTGTGGGTCAAAGCATCGCTGCCCAGCACGGTCACGGGCGCGGCGCTGTCGGCGGCCGTCATGCCCTGCACGCGGGTGCCGGTCACGATCACGGTTTCGTTTTCAGCGTTTTGCGCCATGGCCGGCGCGGCCGCCCATGCGAAAGCCGCAACGGACGAGCCCAGAAGCAACGCGTGCTTCAAGTTGAACTTCGACGAAGTGAGCATGCAATCCCCTTTTTGTGTGTTTTCATAATTAACGTAAGCGACCCGAAGATCGCCGGAATAACCGGGAAGTCGGGCGAACCTATCCCAAGATCAGTTCCCGAAAAAAGCGCATATAGCCTTTAACCACGGCCATTGCTGTAATTTGGTCCGTAATGATGCAGTCCTGCAACATGACATTTTCAGCACATTTATTGTGCATTTTTCGCCATTATTGACACCTAAGCCGTTGTCAGGCCGTTAAGACCCGCTTGTGAAGGCGTTGAATGGCATCCAGGGACGACAGGATGGCACCCTCCTGCCAGGCAGGTAGCCGCGAACAGTGTTCGCCCGCCAGAACGATACGGCCATCCACGGCGCACATATTATTGTAGTGCTTGGCGCGGCCTTCTTCCGTCCAGCTTCCGGCGCAGCCCAAGGTGAAGGGCACCTTGTGCCAGGCTACCGCCACGCCGTTATCGAACTCCTTCTTATATTGCGGATGGATCCTGGCGCCCTGCTCGACGGCTGCCTTGACCTGATTGTCCGGCGACATGGCCGCGAAACTGAAATCCGTCAGGCTGTTGCCGTAGCCGTAGCCGCCCAGAAGCACGGCCGGACCATTCTTGAAGAAGCCGGTCGAGGGATAGCTGATGTTGGTGATGGGCTGGTCGGTATAGCTGATGCCGCCATAGATGCCGTCATCCTCTTCCCAAAAGCGGCGCTTGAACTGCAGCCCCACCTTGAAGGACGATTCATAAGAGAGCGAGTTGATCGCGTTCTTCATCGGCGCACCCACATTCATGGGAATCTGGCTCAGCACCGTCGCGGGAATAGTGCAGACACACCAATCCGCATGCACGGTTTGCGGCGCGCCGCCTTTCTTGGTGTCGATATAGGTGGCGGTGACGCCTTTGCCGTCCTGCTGAATCCCCGTGATCTTGCAATTGTATTTGATCAGGCCGTTCAGCTGCTGGCCGAATGCCTTGCCGATCATGCCCATGCCGCCGACCGGCTCGAACAATTGAGTCTGGTAGTCGTATGAACGGCCTTCCAGGAACATCCACATGTCCGATGTGAACAATTGCTTCATCGGCAAAGGATCGGAATCCACCGGCAACGGCGCCAGTCCGCCGCCCGGATCGACCTTGTATCCGCGAAGCTCGCTGGCGGCGGGGCCTTTGCGATATTCGTAATTCTTGTCCAGCGCGCCCCAGAATTTCAGGATCTGCAGCAGGCCATCCTTCTCGTCCTTGCCCAGCGCGACGTCCAGCTTGTCCTTGGTGGTGGCCTTGGCCAGCAATTCGGCGACATAGCCGCTGAAGTCCATGTCGATCTCGCGGCGGCGGATGGGCTTGCCGCCGAACGATTTGGTCGAATGGATATAGGCGTTGTAGTTGGTCATGGTGAAAGTCTCCAACGTCACGTTGAAGAGCTTGCAGTAATAGAGAATGGCGTGATGGTGGTGCGGCAGGCGCCAGGGGCCGGGATTGAAATAAAGGCCCGGCGCGAATTTCACATTCTGGGTGACGCCGCCGATATCGGTATAGGTATCGCCGCCATACATCGACCAGTTCCGGCCGCCGGGGCGGGCATTATATTCCAGCACCTGCACTTTATAGCCGGCCTTGCGCAGCTCATAGGCGGCGGTCATGCCCGCAAGCCCCGCGCCCAGGATCAGGACCGACGCGCCTTTCACATCGCCGGGCAATTTGATCGGGCCATTGAAATCCGACGTGCCCGTGTAGCCCATCGCAACCATGGTGTCGTACATCAGCGCACTGCCGCCGGTGGCGCCGATGAATTTCAAAAGCGAACGGCGGCTGACGGGCGGCTTGTCGTTTTTCGGCACGGAGGATCCCCTTGATGGCGGAGCAGTACATGGCTGCCCGGCTGCGCCACTTCCTACAACTTAGCGCTCTGCCGGAGAAGGCTTTCTAGCGACGCAGCTCGGCCCAGATCTCGCCCAGGATCGGCAGCACCGAGGCCAGAAGCAGCATGGCCATCAGAACATTAAACACTCGCAATGCTGCGGGCGCCCGCAGCCAGCGCCCGATCGCCGCCCCGCAGGCCGCCCAGGTCAGGCAGCTGGAAAAAGACACCGCCACGCTCAAGGCGGCGATGATCGCCACCTGCAGGTAGAGATGCGCGCCCACGCCGGCGGTGTAGGCCGAGATCGCGCCCACCGCGATCAGCCACGCTTTGGGATTGATCCACTGGAACGCCGCCGCCTGAAGAAAGGTCATCGGCCGCGCCCCGGCCGCGCCACCGGAAACCGATGAACTGCGCGCGATCTGGAACGCGAGCCACAAAAGATAAAGAGCGCTGACGATCTTCATGCCCAGCTGCAGGCCGGCCGAGGCCAAAAGGATGCTGGCCAGCCCCAAACCGATCACCAGGATCATCGCCGGAAATCCCAGCGTCACGCCCATCAGATGCGGCCAGGTCCGCCGCACGCCATAGGTGGCGCCCGACGATGCCAGCATCACATTGTTGGGGCCGGGCGTGAATCCCATCACGATGGAAAAGACCAGCACGGCGATGAAGGTGTCGAACGTCATGACGTTCAGCAGATACGGGACGCCCGCGGCCCGCAATGGGTCCGGTCATGAGCGCAAAGCGTAGCTGCCCCGTGACGGATGCGGGCGTCAGCCGACGTCCCAGAACGGCCCAGTCAGCGCGTGGCGCTGAAAAACCTGCCGCGCTTCCTCTGCCGAGCGCTTGCGCCATGGCTCCCGCAGATAGCTGCCATACCAGTCGCGGGCGAAGCCCCACAGCTGCGGCAGGGAAAGAACCGCGCCTTTGGGCATGGCGTGGCGACGGCACCAATCGTCGACCGCGTCCGCCGAGCGGAAAGGCTGAAAGGACGCGCAGGCGAAAATCACATTGTCCCACCAGCGCGCGGCGGGCGTGGAAAGATGGAACAGATCGCCGGTATCCACCAATGCGCCATCGGCGACGCGAAACACCACCGGCTCCGCCTCGCCGCCATAGCGGGTATGGATATGCGCGTCGCACGACAAAGACGCGGCAATTCCGCAAGCGCAGTAAAGACAGTTCGCCCAATAGCCGCCATGCCGCGTGTCCACCCAACAGGAGCCCGCCGAAAGCGCGAAGGGATGCACCACCCAAGGCCTGTCGGTGCCCGGATGCAGCAATAGGGCGTGCGCATCGGCAAGGCGATGCAGGGATCGCGTGACATCGGCGGGCGGGCGCGACAATTCGGCGGCAAGCGCTTCGATGGAAGGCGCATGCCCCAGCTTAGCAATCGCGCGCGTCAGCGCCCCGCGCACCGCTTCGTCATCCCTGTCGAGGGTCATCGTCACGCTTTCGGCAGCACCTGCAGCAGCTTTTCGATATCGCCCATGTCGTTATAAACCGACGGCGAAACCCGCATGCGGTTGCTGCCCAGAGTCACTTTGATGTTCGCCGCCTTCAGCAGCGGCTCCAGTCTCTTCTGCGCGTCCCGATAGGCAAATGTGACGATCGGGCCCTGGGTTTCCGGCGGCGTCATCGGGGCGAAACCCCGCTTGGGCAATTCTTCCCTGAGCCGCGCGATCAAGGGCGCGCGATGCGCCGCGATCCGCGCCACGCCGATCTGGGAGATATAATCGATCGAGGCGATCAGCATGGAAAGGCCGATCCAGGAGGGCGTGCTGACTTCGAACTTGCCGGCCGCCGTATCGCGCATCTTCCAGCTGCCTTCCGGCGGTCCCGGCGGATCGAAAGGATAGGCATGGCTCTGCGTGTCCGTGGCCGAGCGCCAGCCCACCGCCGTGCGCTTCAGTTCCGCCACCCGGTCGGGCCGCACATAGAGAAAAGCGACCCCGAAATCCGCCATCAGCCATTTATAGGCGCCGCAGCAGGCGAAATCGACGCCGGCCGCTTTCACGTCCAGCGGGATGGCCCCGGCGGATTGCACGATATCCGCGTAGACATAAGCGCCTTTCCTATGCGCCACATCGCACAGCGCCTTCAGATCATGCTGAAAACCCGTATCGCTTCCCACGTGCGAGACAGCAACCAGCTTTGTGTTCGGGGTGATGGCGCGCTCCACATCCGCCAGCTCGATCCGGTTGTTTTTGGACGTCAGCACCGTCAGGGGCATGCCGGCCTTGTGCCGCTCGCCATACAGGATCAGCGAGGCGTCATAATGATAGACATCCGTCACCACCCCGGCATGTTCGCCCAGGCCCAGCGCCGCGGCGACATGATTTTCCCCTTCCATGGTGCTGGGCACCACCGCGATGTCGTCGGGACTGGCATTGATGAGGGCGGCGAATTTCGCCACCGCGGCGTTGCGGGGATTGTCCCTGGGCCAGGCACGGGTGACGTCGCTGTCGGCGCGCGACATCAGAAAATCATTCCCCGCCTTGCGCACCATGCGACCCAGAGGATGGGCATAGGCGGAATTGAGGTAGGTACCGTGAAAATCATAGGTGGATTTGTCCGGAAGCGCGGTCAGCATGGAGGGCATGGCCCTGGCCGCCAGCGGCAAGGCCGCGGACGCCACGCCCAGACTTCCCATCAATGCACGGCGAGACAAATCCATCGGAACCCCCGCATTATTCTCTATATTGCCAATCCATATTACCAATCTATGGCGACGACATTACCAGATTCGGCGGCCCGGCTGAGAGCGGCATTGGCCACGGAAATATCCTGGGCGATATGGCCCAGCGATTTGTAGATGGTGATCTGTTCCCGGCTGGCGCGGCCGGGCACCGATCCCGCCAGCACTTCGCCGATCTCGCCTTTGAGGTGATCCTCCTTCACTTTGCCTTGCTCGATGGCGTGGCAAAGCTCGGCGCCCTGGGACAGGGCATGAGGCCGGGAATCGGCGATGTAATAGCCCCGCGCCACCACATCATCGTCCACTTCGCGGGGCCCCTTCACGCTGGAGCCGACCAGATTGAGATGCTGGCCGGGCTTCAGCCATTCGCCATGCACCAACGGTTCGGGCGAAGACGTCACCGTGCAGATGATGTCCGCCAGCCCGACCGCCTGGCGGATATCCGTGACGATGCTGACGGTCTGGTTGAGGACCCGGGGCAGGCTTCGCACAAAGGCTTCCGCTTTTCCCGGATGGCGGCCCCACACGATCACTTGTTCGATGGGCCTGACGGCGGAGATGGCATCGATATGCGGTCCCGCCAGATCGCCATTGCCGATGATGGTGAGGATCTTGCTGTCCGGCCGCGACAAGGCCCGCGTCGCCACCGCGCTGGCCGCTGCCGTGCGCAGCCGCGTCAGGGCATGGCATTCGATCATGCAGAGCGGCTGGCCGGTGGCATCGTCGAACAGCAGCATCATGCCTTGATGGCTGTAGAGCCCGTATTTCGGCGCTTGCGACGACAGGCTCACCACTTTCAGGCCGAAGCGGCCCAGGCCCGGCATGGTGCCCGGCATCAATCCCATCCTTGTGTCCGGATTGACGGTGAGCACGGCGCGCTGGGGCGAGCCCACCTGCCCGGCCGAATAATCCCGCATCGCCGAATCCACGATGGCGATGGCGTCCTGCAGCGATACCAATTCGTCCAGCGCCGCCTTGTTGATCAGGAACAGTTTGCGTTTTTCCGCACCCGCCATGCGACAATCCTCAGCAATATGTGCCGCCGGGCGCCCGGCGAGACTTCACACCGGGCGGCGGGGCTGTAATCTGTCCCACAGCGTGACGGTTTTTAGCGCGAGACCATAGGGGGTGCCAATGCTTCGTGAAACCAGGCGGATTGCGATCGCCGCAATGGCCGGCACCGCCGCCTTGCTCTTGCCCGTCTTGCAAACGGACGCTCAACAAACTGGCGCCCAGCAAGCCGCAACGCCGGCCGCCCTGCAGCGGCTGGCGCCGCAGCTGGACCAGATCTTCACCCAGTTCATGGCCGACAATCATGTGCCCGGCCTGGTCTATGGCATCGTCGCCAACGGCAAGCTGGAATATGTGAAGCCGTTCGGCATCCAGGATGTGGACGCCAAGCGTCCGGTCACGCCCGACAGCCTGTTCCGCATCGCATCGATGACCAAGGCTTTCACGGCCCTGACGCTTTTGCATCTGCGCGACGAAGGCAAGGTTTCGCTTCTGGCCAATGTGGAAGATTACATTCCCGAGATGCGGGGCTGGACCTATCCCACCACCGATTCACCCCGCATCAAGGTGATCGACATTCTGGGTCACACCCCCGGCTTCGTCACCGACGATCCCTGGGGCGACCGCCAGACCCCGATCCCGGAAGCCGAATTCACGGCCATGCTGCAAAAGGGAATCGCCTTCGATCATCCACCGGAAACCCAATTCGCCTATTCCAATCTCGGCTTCGCCATGGTGGGACGGGTGATCCAGAATGTGGAAAAGCGTCCCTATAGTGCGGTGGCCGGCGATCTGTTGCTGAAGCCGCTGGGCATGAGTTCCAGTGGCTTCAACATCGCCAACTCGCCCGCCGATCGGCGCGCCATCGGCTATCGCTGGGAGAATAACGCCTGGGCACGCGAGCCGGATCTGGGCGAAGGCGCCTTCACCTCCATCGGCGGACTGCAGACCAGCGCCAACGACTACGCCAAATGGGTGGCCTATCTTCTGTCGGCCTGGCCGCCGCGCAGCGATGCCGATACGGGGCCGGTGCCGCGCAAGACCATGCGCGAGCTTGCCAAGGGTTCCGACTTTCCGTTGGGCGTGACGCGGCCCGGCGACAAGCGGGCCAATCCCTGCCGCCAGGCGGAAGTCTATGGCATGGCGCTGTATGTGGTGAATGATTGCGACCTGCCCTGGGCGATCACGCATAATGGCGGCTATCCCGGTTACGGCTCGTCGGTGCTGATGTTCCCGGATGCGGGCGTGGGCCTGTTCGTCTTCGCCAACCGCACCTACGCCGGTCCCAGCCCCACCTTGTGGGCGGCGGCGTTGCAGTTGAAAGCGGCGGGCCTGTTGAACACCCGCCCCATCCCCGTCAGCGCGGATCTGGCCAAAGCCTATGCGGCGGTGGGCCAATCCTGGCAGGGCGGCGCGATCGCACCCATCGCGCCCATGGCGGCGGTGAATTTCTTCATGGACCGCACGGCCGCGAACTGGAAATTGGAATTGGCACGGCTGAAATCCCAGACCGGCGATTGCGACACCGCCACGCCGATCACGGCGCTGGGCGCGCAGACCGGCAATTTCGAATGGTCGTGCCAGCGCGCCAAGCTCAAGGGACGCTTGCTGCTGGCCCCGCCCAATGACGGCAAGGTGCAGAGCATCACCTTCGATGTGGTGAAACCGTCGCCCTGAGGCGCGAACCCCTTGGTCAGGGCGTGGGCGCCGCGTCCGCCGGGGGTTCCGCCGTGGCCGCCACCGGCGCTGCTTGTGCCGGTACCGATGTTTCCGGCGCCGCTTTGGGAACGGGCCGGGATGCCGCAGCCGGCTCGGCCGCGTCACTCAGATAGGTGTTGAACACCCATCCTTGCACGGCGGGGCCCTGCGGGGTGGAAACCTCCACCCGGTCCCAACTGCCCTGCGTTTCCAGCACCGCGACGGATGCGCCGCGCTTGAGATTGATCGCGATGGCGCCGCCGGTCGAAGGCTGGGTGCGCACATTGATGGAGCGCGTGGCGTATTTCAGCGGATGTTCGACTTTGGGCTGGGTCGCGGCGGCGACAGCCGGAACGGTCGGCGCGGCCGGCGTGTCGGACGGCAGGAACATGCCGCCCATGGTTTCGATCTGCCAGCGGACATTGTTGGGCAGCATCGCTTCCAGCTTCGGCAGCAGCAGCACGGCGGCGGCCGCCGCCATCACCACCACGCCGGCGTCGCGCAGCAATCGCATATTGGCATTGTCTTTCGCAGACCGGCGCGGCTCTTCGCCCACGGCGCGGCCGTCGCCCTGCCCGTCGTCCATCTGCCGGCCGCTTGGCAGCGGCTGCCAACGCGCGCCCGGCCCCTCGCGCACGGTGCCGAGCCGGATCTGCTCTTGCGTCGCCTGGGTCTGGACCAGCGCCGCCTCGCGATCGACCAGGGTGGCGCGCAAGGTCTTGATCTCCCGCTCCAGCGAATGGACATATTCGTCCTCCCGCAAGCGGCCCTCGGCCGAGCGGCGCTCGACGTCCAACGCCGTTTCCGCCGCCTCGGCGCGGGCATTGGCTTTGGCCAGCGCGCCGGCGGTTTCCTGCTCCCAGATCGCCTGACCTGCTTTCAACTTCTCACCGGCCGCGATATCCGCCGCCGCTTTCGCCGCCGCCATGTCCGCCTCCGCCATTCGCGCCTGTCGCGCAATTTCGTCACGCAGATGCGCGATCTCCGCATCGCGTTCGGCGAGCGGCGCGCTCTTGTCGGCGGCGGCCAACGCCGCTTCCGCCGCCACGCATCGCGCCGTCACCAGGGCCAGCGTCGCATCGGACCGGGCCCGCCATTCCGTCTCGCTATCCTTCACAAGCTGCGCCGCGCGCGCTTCCGCAGCGACCTTGGCGGCGGCGATTTCCGCGTCCGACCAGTTGCGCAAACGCTCGAGTTGGTCTTGCAGCCGCTGAATTTCCTCGCCGCCGGCCGGCGCGGCATTCGCGGCCGCCAGCGCCGCATCCGCCTTTTCCAGTCTTTCGCGCATCGCCGCCAGGGCATCGTCGCTGCGCGTGCGCCACTCGGCTTCGGCGGTTGCCAGTGCCTTGGCGAGCCCGGCCTCCGCGCCGGCTTGAAGCGCCGCGATCTCGGCTTTCGCTTGCTGCTGCTGGCGTTCCAGCGCCGCATTCAGTTCCAGAACCTGACTGTTGCGATGCGCCCGAAGATCGGTGGCGCCCACTTCCTGCTTGGCCGCATGTTTCGCCGCCAGTTCCGCCAGCGCCTTGTCCGAGCGCGCCTGCCATTCGGCTTCCGCCGCTTTCAAGCGCTCGGCCGCCTTGGCCTGGGCATCGGCTCGGGCGCCGGCGATCTCGGCTTGGGTCTGCCGCTTCAAACGCTCCAGCTCGGCGCCCAGTTCGGCCAGCCGGTTGTCGTGATGCGCCCGCAGATCGCTGGCGCCCGCCGCCTGCTTTGTGACCAGTTCCGCCAGCGCCTTGTCCGAGCGCGCCTGCCACTCGGCTTCCGCACCCTTCAAACGCTCCGCCGCCTTGGCATTGGCCGCCGCGAGCTCGTTTTGCGCCTGCTGATGCTGCCGCTCGAGTTCGGCGCGAAGCCGCGCGATCTCGCCGTCATGATCGGCCCGCGCGCCGGCCTGGGCGGTCTTGATGGCGTCCGCGACCTTGCTTTCCAGCACCGCCTTGGCGGCGGCGCCATCGGCTTCGAACCGAGCCCGCAGGCTTTCCATTTCCCCGCGCAGCGCCGCCAACTCGCTTTCGCCTTGCTTGCGCAACTTCGCGGCGGCATCGGCGGCCTGCTCCATCGCCTTGCGCTCGGCCTCAGCCTTGTCCAGGCGCGAGGTCCATTCCGCTTCCGCCGCTTTCAGGGTTTCGCCGGCCTTGGCCTGCAGAGACGCCTTGGTGGACGCGATATCGGCTTCCCAATCCTTGCGCACCCGCTCCATCTGCGCGCGCGAGGCGGCCAGCTCGCTGTCGCGGGCCGCCAGCGCGTCCTTGGTGGCGGCGAATTCCTGGCGCATCAGCCGGAGCGCCGAAGCCTGTTGCTCGCTGGCGATTTCCGCCATCGCCTGGGCGCGCATCTCCCGCTCTTCGAGCCGGTTGCCGAACTGCTCTTCCAGCCGCGTCTTTTCGGCCAGCATCCGCGCCGCCTCTTCGCGCTTCCAGCTTGCCTGGGCTTCGGCCACCGCCATGTCCAGCTTCTGCTGCAGCATCACGCCCATCCGCTCGGCGGATTCGCGCAGCTGCGTCAGCTCGGAATCCCGCGCTTCGAGCAGCGCCTTGAGCTTGTGCAACTCGTTGCGGACATCGTCGGGCAAGGGTGCATTGGCTTGGGCTGTCGCCGCGCCCTCGACATCGCCTTTCACGGTGTAGTCGATCAGGGCGATGGTGAAGGCTTCGGTTTCGTCCTTGGCGATCAGCCGGATCGCCAGCGTGTGGTCTCCGACAACGCTTTTGGGCGCGAAATAGACCAGGTCCTCCAGCTCGTCGAGCAGGAGCGACCAGGAGCCGTCGCCATTGTTCTGGCCCGCGGAGAAACGTGCCGATTGCGGCAGCTTTTCCACGCGCAGCTGGAAACGCCCGCGCTTGCGATAGGCCGAGATCACCGGCCGCAAATCGATGGGAATGGCGCGCGACGCCACCGACGAATCCAGCGACGCGCGCGCCGGCATTTGCGCAAGCGCTTCCGCTGTTTCTGGAACTTTGCGTAGTCTCGAAGTGCCCGGTTTCATGCAAATAGCCTGCGGCACGCCACCCACGCGCGCACCTTCAGTTCCCATAATGACACTGGCTTTGGTGCGGCCGCGTTATTCTAACCCCGGCAATTTGCGTAAAACTTTTCTCTTTCCGCGAAGGATGTTCGCCCCGCCCGGCCGGCCTTGGGCCCGAACCGTCCCGCCAATGCAGGGACGGCTTGAAAATGTTGGTTAGGAAAAACTGAAGGCGCCGCCGGACTGGTTACGGCCCTCGCCTATTCCGCTGGCCCCTCGATGGCGACATTGCGGGCCTGGAGCCGCTCCAACACGCCGTCGCGCCGCAAAAGCGGCCCGATATCGATCACGGCGATGGATTTTCCCGGCGTGCCCAGCGCCGCGTCGATCGCGGTGGTGTAATCGGCGACATTGCGCTCGTTGATCCCGGCGACGGAATGCACCGCCGCGATCACGCAATCGGCGAGCCGCGATTCCGCGTAATTGGCTTTTACATTGCGGATGTCGCCGATCGCCCAGGCCTCCGCCGCGGGAATGGCATGGGTCAGCTGGCGGGCGATATCCTCCACCGACTGGGCAAGACAGACGCGCTGCTGTTCGAGATCGAGCTTCAAGACATCTTCCGCCGCATCCAGCACTTCATAACGCGCGATGGGCTTGGACGGCACGCTCTTGGCCCGCGCCAGGCGCGAAATCGTGTCGCGCGGCTCGTCGCGGGTGAGATCGAGCTTGTCCTGCAGATCCTGAAACAAGCGCAGCGCCGCGCGCAGCGGCGTATCGGTCCGATAGCGGCGTTCGGTCTGGTCGAGGCGCTCGCGAATGGCGACGAAGCGGGCGCGAAGCTCGGGCGACAAAGAGGCTTCCAATGTCTGTCCCCTGGGCAGGCTGAGCTTGGAGCCGTTGGTGAGAAGGAACCAGGCGCCTTCGAACACGCCCACCGACGGACGCGGCGGCAACAGGATTGCGCGGGTCCCGTCCAGCAACTCGGCCAGATATTCCTTGTTCCATTTGAGACCGTCGGGCATGCCGCCCACGGTTCCCAGAATCCAGACTTCGGAATCCCCGCGGGTCAGATGCCACACCGCGGGCCCTGGCGCGGCCTTGACCTCGACGACTTCCGGCGTTCCCCAGATTTCCGCAGGCGGCTGCTGCGCAAACGCGCCCAGCGGCGGCGCAACAAAACACAACGCCAGCGCACACGCCCGGGCCACATTATAACGCTTTGACTTCATGTTCTTTTCCGCGCGCATGCCGCAATGCAAAATTTCCAGGCCTGTTTTCAGGATGCGCATGAAGCGAGCCCTGCCGCTCTTTTGCTCCATCCCTCTTCCCGCTAGGATCGCGGAAACAACCGGATTGTTTCCCGAAGGGTACGACCCGAACAAGGAAAATAAGAACACCAGGCCAACGGACATACATCAGTAGCGCGTGCACCATCAGACGTTGGTCTCATCAGAGGCAGGTCATTGGGGAAACGGTCGGCGACATGAGCAGTCCATCGGTGAGTGAGCCGTCGCGGCAATCGCCCGGCGCAGGTGTGAAATTGTCGCCCGAGACGGGCATGCCGCCTACCGACATCAAGAATCCGGATTACTTCCACAAGGTCGTGGACTGCCAATGGGCGTGTCCCGCCCACACGCCGGTGCCCGAATATATCCGCATGATCGCGGCCGGGCGTTATTCCGACGCCTATATGGTCAACTGGCATTCCAACGTCTTTCCCGGCGTGTTGGGCCGTACCTGCGACCGGCCCTGCGAGCCCGCCTGCCGGCGCGGCCGGGTTGAAGAGGTCACGGGCGCCCCGCAACCGGTGGCGATCTGCCGCCTCAAGCGCGTCGCCGCCGACAATAAGAGCGACGTGAAGGCCCGCATGCCGCGCCCTGCCGCGCGGAAGAACGGCAAGCGGGTGGCGTTGATCGGCGCAGGCCCCGCCTCCCTCACCGTGGCGCGCGACCTTCTGCCCTTGGGCTACACCGTGGTTCTTTACGACGGCGATGCGGCGGCCGGCGGCATGATGCGCACGCAGATTCCGAAATTCCGCCTGCCCGAAACCGTGCTGGACGAGGAAGTGGATTACATCCTGGACCTGGGGCCCGAATTGCGCCTGGGCCAGAAGGTCAATTCCCTCAAAGGTCTTTTGTCGGAAGACTATGACGCGATCTTTGTCGGCTGCGGCGCCCCGCGCGGGCGCGAGCTGGACATTCCCGGCCGCAAGGAAGCCAAGGCGAACATCCATATCGGCATCGACTGGCTGGCCTCGGTCTCGTTCGGCCATACCGACAAGATCGGCAAGCGCGTAATCGTGCTGGGCGGCGGCAACACCGCGATGGATTGCTGCCGTACCTCGCGGCGCCTGGGCGGCGACGAAGTGACGGTGGTGGTGCGCTCCGGCTTCGAGGAAATGAAAGCCTCGCCCTGGGAAAAAGAAGACGCGATGCATGAAGGCATCCCGATCCACAATTTCCTGGTGCCCAAGGAATTTCTCCACGAGGACGGCAAGCTCACCGGCGTGCGGTTCGAGAAAGTGAAAGCCGAGCGCGACGCCAAGGGCCGCCGCAACCTGGTGCCCTCCGGCGAGCCGGACACCATCCTGCAATGCGACGATGTGCTGGTGGCGGTGGGACAAGAGAATGCCTTCCCCTGGATCGAGCGCGACATTGGACTGGAATTCGACAAATGGGACATGCCCCAGGTCGATCCCGCCACCATGCAATCGACCAATCCCAAAGTGTTCTTCGGCGGCGACGCCGCGTTCGGGCCCAAGAACATCATCTGGGCCGTGGCGCACGGCCATGACGCGGCCATCTCCATCGACCTGTTCTGCCAGGGCAAGCCGGTGGGCCAGCGCCCGCCGCCCACCGTCAATCTTTCCAGCCAGAAGATGGGCATTCACGAATGGAGCTATGACAACGACGTCTCCAACGACAATCGCTACAAGGTGCCTCACGCACCCATCGAAAAGACCCTCAAGAATGTGAAGATGGAAGTGGAGCTGGGCTTCGACGTGAAGCAGGCATTCCTGGAAGCGCAGCGCTGCCTGAATTGCGACATCCAGACCGTGTTCGACACGCCCAAATGCATCGAATGCGATGCCTGTGTCGATATCTGCCCGATGGATTGCATCACCTTCACCGGCAATGACGAGGAAGCGGAGTTGCGGCTGCATTTGAGCGCGCCGGCCCTGCATGCGAGCCAGGACCTTTACATCTCCTCCGCGCTGAAGACCGGCCGGATCATGGCCAAGGACGAAGATTTGTGCCTGCATTGCGGGCTCTGCGCCGAGCGCTGCCCCACCGGCGCCTGGGACATGCAGAAATTCCTGCTGGAAGCACCCAAGACGGGGTACGCATGCCAACACCGGTAAAATCGATCAACGATTTCGTCGTCAAATTCGCCAATGTGAACGGTTCGGGTTCGGCTTCGGCCAATGAGATGTTCGCCCGCTCTTTACTCAGGATGGGCGTGCCGGTGGCGTCGCGCAACATCTTCCCCTCCAACATTCAGGGCCTGCCCACCTGGTACGAAGTGCGGGTTTCCGGCCATGGTTGGCTGGGGCGTCGCGGCGGCGTCGATCTGATGGTGGCGATGAACCCCCAGACCTGGGACAAGGATGTCGCCTCGGTCGATCCCGGCGGTTATCTGTTCTACGATTCCTCGCGGCCCATTCCGGCCTCGAAATTCCGCGACGACATCAACGTCATCCGCATGCCGTTGACGGAAATCTGCAATGCCACCTACAGCGATCCCCGCCAGCGCCAGCTGTTCAAGAACATCATCTATGTGGGCGCGCTGGCGCAGCTTCTGGGGATCGAGCCGGATGTGCTCGAAACCCTGATCGGCGAGCAATATAAGAGCAAACCTGCCCTGATCGCGCCCAATCACCAGGCGCTGCACATGGGCCATGACTATGCGCGGGACAATCTGGCGGGCGCCTGCGGCTTGAAGGTGGAGCGCGCCGACGGGGTCAAGGACCGCATCTTCGTCAATGGCAATGACGCGGCGGGGCTGGGCTGCGTTTATGGCGGCGCCACGGTGGCGGCCTGGTATCCCATCACGCCGTCCACTTCGGTGGCCGAAGCCTTTGGCAAACATTGCAAGAAATATCGCGTCGACGCCGCGACGGGCAAAAACAAATTCGCCATCGTCCAGGCGGAAGACGAAATCTCCGCCATCGGCGCGGTGATCGGCGCGGCCTGGAACGGCGCGCGCGCCTTCACCGCCACGTCCGGTCCCGGCGTATCCCTGATGCAGGAATTTCTGGGCCTGGCCTATTTCGCGGAAATTCCCGTGGTGCTGATCGATGTGCAGCGGGGCGGCCCGTCCACCGGCATGCCCACCCGCACCCAACAGGCCGATCTGATCTTGGCCGCCTATGCCAGCCATGGCGACACCAAGCATGTGATGCTGTTTCCGCAGGATCCCAAGGAGATGTTCGAGTTCGCCGCGCAATCCTTCGACCTGGCCGAGCGGCTGCAGACCCCTATCTTCGTGATGGAGGATCTGGATATCGGCATGAATGAATGGCTGTGCGAGCCCTTCGCCTGGGACGATGCACGCAAATATGACCGCGGCAAGATCATGACCGCGGCCGATCTGGATGCGGGCAAGTTGTTCGGCCGCTATCTGGACGTGGACGGCGACGCCATCGGCTACCGCACCCTTCCCGGCACCCATCCCAGCAAAGGCGCCTATTTCACCCGCGGCTCCAGCCACGACAAGATGGCCAAATACACCGAGGAAGGGGACGCTTACCAGGAAGTGATGCAGCGCCTGTTGCGCAAATTCGAGACCGCCAAGTCGCTGGTGCCCGCGCCGGTCATCCATCAGGCCGCGGAGAAGACCGGCTATGGCGTGATCTATTTCGGCTCGACCGCACCGGCCATGGACGAAGCCCTGGCGGCGCTGGAGGCCAAGGGCCTGCATCTCAACACGCTCCGGCTGCGCGCTTTCCCCTTCTCGGAAGCGGTGAGCGACTTCATCAATGCGCATGAGCAAATTTTCCTGGTAGAGCAGAACCGCGATGCCCAGATGCGCATGCTTCTGGTCAATGAATGCAGCGTCGATCCTGCCCGCTTCATCTCCATCCTCAATTACGACGGCACGCCGATCACGGCGCGCTTCATCATCAGCCAGATCGCCGGGCGCATGACCATGACATCGAGGGAAGCCGCCGAATGACCTATATCGTCAAGCCCAAGCTGCGCCATCCCGCCTTGCCGGTGAACAAGCTGGGCTTCACCCATCGCGATTACGAAGGCACGGTGTCCACGCTCTGCGCCGGTTGCGGCCATGACTCGATTTCCGCCGCCATCATCCAGGCTTGCTTCGAGCTCGCCATCGAACCGCACCGGGTGGCCAAATTGTCCGGCATCGGCTGCTCGTCCAAGACGCCCACCTATTTCCTGGGCCAAAGCCACGGCTTCAATTCGGTGCATGGCCGCATGCCGTCGGTGCTGACCGGCGCCAACATGGCCAACAAGGAACTGATCTATCTGGGCGTGTCGGGTGACGGCGACAGCGCCTCCATCGGATTGGGCCAGTTCGTGCATTGCATCCGGCGCGGCGTGAACATGGTCTATATCTGCGAGAATAATGGCGTCTACGGCCTGACCAAGGGACAATTCTCCGCCACCGCCGACAAAGGTTCCAAAAGCAAGGGCGGCGCCAGCAACATGGACACGCCGCTTGATCTTGCCAGCATGGCATTGATGGTGGGCGCCAGTTTCGTGGGCCGCAGCTTTTCCGGCGACAAGGAACAGATGGTGCCCCTGATCATGGCGGCGATGCGCCATCCCGGTCCTTGCTTTATCGACATTGTCAGTCCCTGTGTCGCCTTCAACAATCACGCGGGTTCGACCAAGGCCTATGATTTCGTGCGCGCCCATAATGAAGCGGTGAACCGGCTGGACATCATGGAGCCGCGCGATCCCATCACGGTGGAATATGCGCCGGGCACCACCGAGGAGGTGGCGCTGCATGACGGCTCCTCCCTCCGGCTGGCCAAGCTCGACGCCAATTACGATCCCAGCGACCGCATCATGGCGATGGCCTATCTGCAGGCGAAGGCGGCGCGGAACGAATTGGTCACCGGTCTTATTTATATGGATCGCCACGCCACCGACATGCACGCCAATCTCAACACGGTCGATGCGCCGCTGAACGGCCTGGGCGAAAAGGAGCTTTGCCCCGGCACCAAGGCGCTGGACGCGTTCAACGCATCGCATCGCTGACCGCCACGGAATCTGTGCCTTCAACCGGGGGACATCGCCATGGAGCCGTTTCACGCCTTTCTTTCCAGGAAATGCCATCATTGCGGCACGCCGTTGCTGCGCCTGGGCCTGTCGGCCAATAATGACATCGTGGTCTGCCCCGCCTGCCTGAAAGCCGGTGCCTTCGACGATGTGCTGGAGGAAGGCGGCGAGTTGACCGACAGCTATGATTTTTCCGCCGACACCAGGGCGATGATCCAGCGGTTATGGGCCGAACGCGCGGCGCCCTGACCAAGGCGCCTGCCGGGCCGCCAGATGAAACATCCGCAACATTGACGCATCGGCGCTGGAAATCGCTGTCGGGAAAGCGGGTCGCAGACTAGGGTCCGGACCGCAAACCTCTCCGCCGCCATCGTACATGACAAAGAAGTTCTTCCTGGCCGCCCTGCTGGTGCTGGCACCTTTCTCGGCAGCGCAAGCGGCGGTCTATGCCGGTGCCGATCTCATGCTCGACTCGGTCGACCTGAAAAGCGCCGCGCCCCAAAGCTATCCCCAATCGACCATCGGGCCCGGCATTCATCTGGGCGACCGGTTCGATTTCCTGGCGGTCGAACTGGGCTACAGCACCACTCATAAGGGCCTGCAGCAAACGAATTTGCGTTTCAATCGCCTGACCGGCGACGGCATCGGCTATGTGCCGCTGGGCGGCTTCCTCAATCTTCTGCTGACGGCGGGGCTGAGCCAGACCAATTTCGGCGCCAGCAACTTCATCGAAAAAGGCTACACCCAGAACGGCACCGCCAAGACCACGCGGATCGCCACCACCCTGCTCAGCGGCAGCGAACTCGACTGGCGCGCCGGCGGCGGCCTGTCCTTCGCCCTGGGCGAGGGATACGAACTGCATGTCGTGGGGCGCTACGAGCCGCTGACGCTGCGGGGACTCTCCAGTTATGCGCTATCGGTGGACACGGGATTCAATATCGACCTGAATTGATTCCGCGGAAATCGGCGCGGCCCCGTTGCGGGGCATCCCACCTCCCGATTAATCTCCTGCGGCGCGCCGGAACAAGGCGCCCGGGGGGAAAACATGGCCGCTACAGCCGATATCGTCTGGCCGACCAAGACGCGTGAAATTCACAATCATCACATGAATTCGGCCGTGTGGAACGACTTCCGGTTCCGCGACGACGACATCGTGATCGCCACCTACGGCAAATCCGGCACCACCTGGATGCAGCAGATTTTGGCGCAGCTGATTTTCAACGGCCAGGAAGGCATCGCGGTATCTCCCTTGTCGCCCTGGCTCGATCTGCGGGTGATGCCGCCCGAAGCCATTGCCAGCCTTGAGGACCAGACCCATCGCCGCTTCATCAAGACCCATCTGCCGGTCGATGCCCTGGTCTTCTCGCCGAAGGCCAAATATCTCTATGTCGGGCGTGACGGCCGCGATGCGGTGTGGAGCCTCTACAATCATCACGCCAATGCCAACGAGCATTGGTACGACGCGCTCAACAATGCGCCCGGCCGGGTAGGCCCGCCGATCGGACCGCCGCCGGATTCCGTTCCCGATTATTTCCGCCGCTGGCTGGAAGAGGATGGCTATCCCTTCTGGTCCTTCTGGGAAAATGTCCGGCCCTGGTGGGCGGTGCGCGATCTGCCCAACGTCAAGCTGGTGCATTTCAACGAGATGAAAAAGGATCTGCCGGGATCGATCCGCGCCATCGCCACCTTCCTGGAAATCCCCATCGACGAGGCAACATTTCCCGCCATCGTCGCCCATTGCAGCTTCGACTATATGAAGTCGCATGCCGAGGAGGTCTCGCCCCTGGGCGGGGCTTTGTGGAATGGCGGCGCCAAGACCTTCATCAACAAGGGCACCAATGGCCGCTGGCGGGACATGCTGACGGCCGACGATATCGCCCGCTATGACGCCAAGGTCCGGGCCGAACTGGGCGAGGATTGCGCCCGCTGGCTGGCCGGCGGCGCTTAGACCGTTGCGCCGTCAACGGCCTTTATGGCCGCAGCCGCGCAGGAACATCTCGACCGCGAAGGGCACATGCGCGTCGATCTCCGCCTTGCTGAGCCGCTCGCCCATGGCGGTGCGGATGCGCGCGGAATCGCTCAGGCTGGCGCCCCACCCGGCCTGCGCTGTGGATATGGCCCCGGCGGGCGACCATTGAATCTGTGATGACTGCTGCCTTGGTGCCATACTCCCGCCCGCAAAAAGGGGCGGGGCACTTCACATGCGAACGGGCTTGATTGTAATGGGGCTTGGCGCCCTTTTGAGCGCCTCGGCCGTGGCGGCGCCGGACTATAACGAATCGCCCAAACAGGTGGTCCGCCCGGAATCCAGCTTCGATTACATTCGCCGGGTCGAAGAGATCAAGATGCGCGACGGCGTCACCCTGCACACCGTCATCCTGATTCCGAAGGGCGCCTCGCATGCGCCGATCCTCTTCACCCGCACGCCCTATAATGCCGAGGAGCAGACCGGCTACGCCCAAAGCGGCCATATGGGCATGATCCTGGACGGCTACGACAACGCGAACGACACCATCATCGAAGGCGGCTATATCCGCGTGGTACAGGATGTGAGGGGCAAATACGGCTCCAAGGGCATCTATATGATGAACCCGCCGCTGGCGGGCACCGCGTTCAATCCCACCAAGACCGACGATTCCACCGACGCCTATGACACCATCGACTGGCTGGTGAAGAACATCAAGGAATCCAACGGCAAGGTCGGCATCATCGGCATCTCCTATGACGGCTTCACGCCGTTGATGGCGCTGGTCCATCCCCATCCCGCGCTGAAGATCGCCGTGCCGATGAACCCCATGGTCGATGGCTGGCGCGGCGACGATTGGTTCCACAATGGCGCCTTCCGCCAGCAGAACATGCCCTACATCTACGAACAGGACGGCACCAACGACAATTCCGCCAAATGGTGGAAGTCGGTTGAAGACGAGTACGACTTATATATGCGCGGCGGTTCGGCGGGCGCGCTGGGCGAGGCCCATGGCCTGACCCAGATGGGCTTCTGGAACAAAGTGATCGCCCATCCCGCCTATGACAGTTTCTGGCAATCCCAGGCGATGGACCAGATCCTGGCCAAGCAACCCATCACCGTGCCGATCCTGTTGGTGGGCAGCCTTTGGGATGCCGAGGACATCTACGGCTATATGGCGGTGTGGAAAGCGCTGAAGCCGAAAGACACGAACAATCTGGTCCGCATGTCGATCGGTCCCTGGTATCACGGCCAGGGCATCGACGAAGGCTCGTCCCTGGGTGCCGTCAAGTTCGGCATGGACACGTCGAAATGGTGGCGCAAGCACGTGCTTGCCCCCACCCTCGCCCATTACCTGAAAGACGAAGCGCCGCCCCTGGATGTGGCGACCGTCACCGCGTTCGAGACCGGCACCAATGAGTGGCGCAATTTCCAGAGCTGGCCGGTTTCGAACGCCAAATCGACGCCGCTTTACCTGAAGCCCAATGGCGGGCTGGGTTTCGAGCCCGCAAGCGGCGCGGCCGCCACGGTCGATTATGTCTCCGATCCGGCCAAGCCCGTGCCCTTCCGTGCCCGCCCGATCAAGAGCTCCGGCTATGACACCTGCGCGCAATGGGCCTGCTGGCTCACCGACGACCAGCGCGAAGCCTCGGGCCGCCCCGATGTGGTGAGCTTCACCACCGATATGCTGACCAAGCCCGTCACCGTGCGCGGCCAGCCGGTGGTACATCTGACGGCCGCCACCACCGGCAGCGATGCCGATTGGGTGGTGAAGCTGATCGATGTCTATCCCGACCAGGTGCCGGCGGATCACGCCATGGGCGGTTATCAGCTGGCGGTGGGCATGGATATTTTCCGGGGCCGCTACCGGGAATCCCTGTCCGATCCCAAAGCGATCGCGCCCAACACGCCGCTCGCCTATACATTCGAGCTGCCCAACGCCGATCACGTCTTCCTGCCGGGCCACCGCATCATGGTGCAGGTCCAGTCGAGCTGGTTCCCGCTCTATGACCGCAATCCGCAGACTTTCGTGCCCAACATCTTCTTCGCCAAGCCGTCGGATTACAAAGCGGCGACGCAAAGCATCACGGTGGCGGGTCCGCAAGGCAGCTTCATCGATCTGCCCGTCGCGCCCTGACAAGGGGTGCGGCGTCTCGCCGATATCGAAATCGGAAATGTTTCCGGCAGGCCGGTCTTTTGGGGTGCTAACTTATCCCGCGGCGCTTTGGCCGCCCCGCATCTCCAGATCGCGGGCGAATTGAGGATTGCGCTTGGCATCGACCCGCCGGATGCAGGCCTTGAGATAATTGCGGGTCAGCTTCAGGTCGGCGGGGACCGGAATGGAATGGGCGAAGCGCTCGAAGCGGGTTTCGCTTTCGCTGTTGGTGAAGCCGGGCATGGCGCCGGTCTGGTGCGCATAGATCAGGCACAGTTCATAGACATACTGTTCGATCCGGGCCTTGCGATCGCCATCCTGCCCGTCGGCCACGGCCAGGACCGCGCGCTCGATGGTGCGCCAGGCGGCACTTTCGTCGCGCAGCTCCGTGCGGCCGCGCAAGGCCTTCAAGATTTCGTCCCGGTGCTTGTCCAAATCCATGAAATCCCGTCCGCGATGCAACTTGCGCGAAGGTATGCGTTGTATCCGCGCCCGCAATTCGCGTGCGGGGATCTGGTTAACGCCTATCGAGCATGGAACTTTCGCGTGCCAAATTTCATGGAAAAATATAGTGAATAGACTGTCATCCCGCTAAGGAAACCCGGATTCCTCTGGGTTGCAGTCCCCGTCCGCAGGGCCTCGTCAGCCGCCCCGGATCACGCCGATTCCGTTCTGGATGCTGATTTTCGTGCCGAAGGGGGCGGACATGGATTTGATATTCTCCAATATGCGCCGCGCTTCCTCGGGCGAGGCGGGGCGCGGCATGCCGCCGATGGGGCCGCCGACCTGGATGGCGAAGGGATAAAGCCGGATCTCGTCGATCCTGCCATGGGCATAGCGCGTCACCGGGATCACGGTCTGGAAATAGCCGTCGGGAAAATTCATCACCTGGCCGGTGGGCGTGGTGTAGGTGCGCTTGCCGCGAAAATCGAAGAACAGGCTGCCCAGGCTGTAGAAGATGGGCTTGCCCTTATAGATCTCGATCCCGCCCAGCACATGCGGACCGGTGCGCACCACCGCATCGGCGCCCGCATCAATGGCGGCGTGAAACAGCGCCGGTTCGAAATTGGCGGGACTCGGATCTTCCGACGACGCCGCTTCGTTGGCCCAATGCAGCATCATCGGCTCGTAAGGCGCGCCGCCCTTGTCCTGGTGCCCGGCGGTCTGATGCGCATGGATCGAAAAGACCACGAATTTGGCCTTGGTTCGCGCCGCTTTCACCGAATTGATGATCGCGTCCCTGTCGTCCGCGCTCATTTCCCAGACCGGTCCGGTTTTGGCGCCCGCGCGGAAGACCTGATCGCCCAGGCGCACTTCGTTCGATTGCGGCGCGCCGCCGAAATCCAGCGGCCCCGCGATCTGGCGCAGGGTCTGCAATTGCTGCGGGGTCACCACGCCCACTTCGCGCACATGCAAGGGGCTGATGCCCATGCGGGCCCGCGAGGCGATATCGAAACGGGTGACCGGCGGTCCCGCCACGGCCATGGGCGGAAAGGTCGATGCGGTCGACACCAGCGCCACCCGGCCCTTCACCGTCTGCAAGTAAGCGGGCGCCCGCGCCGCTTCCAGCCCCTCGCCCGCGCCCGCTTGGGTGACGCCCGCCGCCGCCAGCCAGCCCACGGTTGCGGCAAGGCCATCGCTGCCCCAGTCGGTGGCGTGATTGTTGGCCTTGGACACCAGCGAAATGCCCATCGCCTTCAGGTCGCGGGCAAATTGGGACCGCTGCAACGGATAGCCGCCGCCATTCTCCGCCGCCGGATAACCCCGGAAATCCTTGATGTCGAAGATCGAGCCTTCCTGGTTGGCGTACGCCACGTCGGCGCCGCGCAGCAATGCGGCGACCTGCGCGAAGCCGGGATCTTCGGGCTTGGGAATGTCGTGATAGGGGCCGATCATGTCGCCGGCCGCCGCGAAGGTGAATCCGTCGGGCACCGTCATGGCCGGCGCGGCCACCGCAAGATTCGCCGCCACTATCAGTCCTGCCAGCATCATCGCCCCCATCGCGCGAAGAATATCGCGCGGCGGATCATGCCGGTGGCACGAGCAAAAGAAAACCGCCGGAACGCGTCAGCCGAAGACGCGGTGCAGCCAGTCCTCCAGGTCCCGCGACCGGTCGCTGCGCACGCCGATATAGCCGTCGGGCCGGATCAGAAACAGGGTCGGGCCATTGTCCGTCACGCCATAGGCCCGGCGGATCGCATGATTGGCGGCCGTGGCCGGGATCACCACCACCCGAAGGCCCGGCTGCGGCGCCAGCGCCGAGGCCAGATCGTTGGTGCCGGAGACGAAATTCAGCACCATCACATGGGTGCCGCGCATCAGATCGAACAGCCGGACCGGACGTCCCGACATGCCGGTGACCGGTCCATCGGGCGCCCGGTCGCCCGCCTGAACCGGCACATCGCCGCCCTTCGAAACGGTGCTGAGCGAAGAATCCCGGTAATTGTGATCGAGATGGAAAATATCGGCCTGAATGCGCCGCTGGCGTTCTTCCGCCTCTTCCGCGCGCACGCCTTTTTCCGTCAAGGCGCGGGCCAGAACGCCCAGCACGGCCGCCGCGATCGGGCGGCGCTCTTCTTCATATGTGTCGAGCAAGGACGGATCGGCGCCCTGCATCACCGCCGCCAGCTTCCAGCCCAGATTGTAAGCGTCCTGGATGCTGATATTCAGGCCCTGGCCGGGCGAAGTGGGCGGAGAATGCGCGGCGTCGCCCACCAGAAAGACCGAGCCGTCGCGCATCTCGTCCGCCAGGCGGGTATTGGGCCGGTGCGCGATGATCCAACGCGCGTCCGACAAGGTGACGTCGCTGCGCCCGGTGCGTTCGTCGAACAGTGCCTGCAGGGTCGCCAGCGAAAGCTCGGGTGCCGGTTGATCCGGCGGCAAAGGCGCCACGAACTGAAAATAGTCGCTGCGCGGCAAGGGGCAGAGCGACACGCGGCGGCTTTTGTCGCCGTCCGGCGTCCAGTTCATCCAATAGCCCGGCTCCAAGGCGCCCGCCTTCACATCGGCGATGATGTAGAGCTCGTCTTCCGAGGTTTCGCCGGTATAGGCGATGCCCAGCGATTTGCGCACCGCGCTCCCGGCGCCGTCGGCGCCCACCAGATAGCGGCAGGCAATCGTCTCTTCCCGGCCGTCCATCCGAACGGTGGCGGTGACACCATCCGCCCCTTCTTCCGACCAGAGAAATTCGACGCCGAACTCCACCTCGATGCCGTGATCCAGAAGGGCGTTGCGCAGAATGTCTTCTGTCCGCCATTGCGGGATCATCCAGGTGGCCGCATAGGGCCGGGCCGGGGTCGCCACCGGCTTGCCGCGCCCCAGAAGCTCCCAGATCGCTTTTTCCCACAGCAATTTGGCGCCATCATAAGCGCGCCAGCGGGGGAACTCGCCGCCGTCTTCCTGGACCGGATCGATCAGGCCCAGATCGTCGAAAATCTCCAGGGTGCGCGGCTGCAGGCCCTTGGCCTTGGAGGCCAGGACCGGCGCCGGCGCCGCATCAATCACCCGGACGGGGATGTTGCGGCGTGCCAACTCCAGCGCCAGCACCAGGCCGGCAGGCCCGCCCCCTACGACCAGTACCGGCAGCTCGCCGGCATCTTCGGAAAATTGCGATGACATATGGATGTCAAACGCCCCAAGGCGGGGGGCGGTGTCAAGTCGCCCGGCAAAAGGGGCACCCGGGCCGGTTTCTCACAAAACCGGACGGTTAAAATCCCGGAGCGAAGCCTGGTTCAGGCGCGGCCCGAGCGGCGCACGAAGCGGCGCAGGGTCTGGCCCGTTTCGGTGCGGAAGTCGGTCGGCTTGGAAGCGGCCTCTTCGCCGGCCGCGACGAAAACGAAATTGTCGCCGGACAGGTTATAGATTCCCGGCAGATGCTTGCCCGCATCCGGACCCATCTCATCGACCCAGGTCGCCTGGCGAGGAATGGTGGTGGCGTCCAGGCGGAATTTTCCCTTGAGCAGGACACTGCCTTCGGCGCTGACGACGGAAAATTCATCGCGGTCGAAAATCGTGAGCGTGCCGGCCGCGCTATACTCGTCGGACGGATTGGCAATCCCGTCGGCTTCGACGCCGACTTGTTCCCAAGTACCCTGCAGCAGCTCGAGATCTTTTTCGGTTTTGCTGAACGCCATGATCGAAACGCGGTCCTGATCCACGGCGCGGATGTCTGCACATTTCATGGGCAAACGGAAGGCCGCAGATTGCCGCTTCCGCGCACATTAACGTCGCAATTTGTATCATTGTATGTGATTGAAATTCCGACATTTTGTCGGAACCCGCGATATCCCGCGCACCGGTTCCGATAACGGCCTATATAGAAAGCGGTTTTTGCAAGGTCCGGCGCCGTGAAACCACATCGTTCTGCTGGGATAATTCTATCCCTTGTCATATGTTTCATTATGGCGGCGAATATCTCCGCCGAGGCCGCCACGGTCTGCTTTACCGCCGCTAAGACCTATCGCATTCACCCGTTGCGCGGCGGCGCCGATATCAAGGACGGCTGGTCGGTTCGCGGCGACGCGTTCAATCAATGCGTGCGCCGGGCCGAAACCGCGGACAGAATCCTGCGCGGGCATTATCCGGAGACGATCTACACGCTGTCTTTGGCGTCAACGATCGGATGTCATGCTTGTTGAATTCCCCCTCCGGCCTTCGCAGCTTTGCCTTTGGCGCTCCGGCTCTCGCCTGCGCGCCTGCAAGCGCTGCTACGTTCGCACGCTGACGCTACTCACCCCCCACCAGTGCGCTACGCGCACGCGGGGGAGGCGGGCCTGTGCAAGCTGCAACGAGCACTAGATCGTCTTGGCCGAGGCTTTCTTCCCCCGTGCGTGCGTAGCACGCTGATGGGGGAAGATGTCTTCCGAAGGCTTGCCTGAGGAAGACAGTTGGGGGTCATTAATCAGAAGGCACGGCGTCCAGCGCCGGACCGGCGGCGCCGGCGGGGATCATCGGCAGGATGACGGCCGAGGGATGCGCCGCGTCATGCAGGATGGTCTGGGTCGCCTTCTGCCATTTCGCGCTGGTGCCGAATTTCTCGCCCGTGTTCGAATTGGGCGCGAATTGCGGGAAATCGCTGGACGAGATTTCCAGCCGGATGCGATGGCCCGGCTTGAACAGGTTCGATGTCGGCCAGACATGAATTTTGTATTGATAGATCTGTCCCGGCACGACCGGCGTGGGGTTCGACAGGGACTCCCGATAGCTTGCCTTCTGGATGCCATTGGCCAGATTGATCGCGGTGCCGTCGGGGAACACATCCACCAGCTTGGCAGTAAAGTCGGTATCCGGCGCACTGGTCTTGGCATAAAGCGTCACGGTGATCTGGCCGGTGACTTCCATCGCGTCTTTCAAGGGCGCGCTGGAATAGACCAGGATGTCGGGACGCTGTTCGATCGCGGACTGATCGAACTGGCCTTGCGGGCCGGTGGTCCAGGAACAGCAGGAATGACCGCCCACGCTGGGCACCGGATTGGATGGGTCATAGACGAATGTGTCGGTGCCCGCATCGGCCTTGGCCGCCGCCACCGCGCTGCCGAATTCATTGTCGGCATGGGCCTGGCCTTGCGTCTGGGCATCGCCCCGGGGCGGCGTGTCGGTGAGCACGCCGTCGCCGAATGACGAATTGGCATGACCGCCGCTGGCCAGATACCAGTTCTGCGGCTTGGTGCCCGCGAGCGGCCAGTCCTTGGACACGTGCCATTTGTCCTCGCCCATGGTGAAATAGGTCACGCGCGAGCCGGACGTGATCTGGTTGGCCTTGCCTTTGAGGAAATGATCGAACCAGGCCAATGAAAGATCGTTGACCGGACTGTTGGCCACCGCGCCGATGGCATGCAGGCGGGGACTGACCATGCTTTCCGGACGGCCCCAGCCCAGATGCTCCCACGGTCCGATCACGATGCGCGAATTGTTGCGGGCGATGTCGGTGGCGCCTTTTTCCTTCACGCCGTTGAAATTCTCCAGCGAGCCGTTGATGAAGGCATCGTACCAGCCGTCGAACGCCAGCACCGGCACCTGCACCTTGTCGTAGCGGCGCTTGATGCTGAAGGCCTGCCAATAGGCGTCATCGGTGGAATGCTTGATGGCGTCGAAGAAATACGGGGCCACTTCCGGCTTGTCGGGTTGGAAGAAGGGCACCTTGTCGTAAGGCTGGAACAGGCTCCATTGCGCCATGTTCTTGTTGGCCTCCACCATCTTGGCGGCGGCGTCCTTGTCGCCCCGGTTGATCGCGGCGGTCAGGCCGATGGTCTCCGCCATCCAGGGTTCGATGAAGGCCAGGCGGAACGCGCCGTCTTCATAGGTCCAGCCGTCATAATAATCGGAGGCGGTGTTGGACGGCACGATGGCCTTGAGCGATGGCGGCGCGCCGGTCGCGGCCAGCCATTGGGTGGCGCCGACATAAGAGGAGCCATACATCCCCACCTTGCCGTTCGAGCCGGGCAATTTCGCCGCCCATTCCACCGTGTCGTACCCGTCATTCCGGTCATTGGCATATTCATAGAATGTGCCGCCGGACGCGCCTTGCCCGCGAATGTCCTGGATCACCACGATATAGCAATGCGAAGCGAACCAGTCCGGCGTCTGGAAGCGCGCCGGTTCGATCTGCGCGGCGGCCTTGCCATATTGGGTGCGCATCAGAATGACGGGCACCTTTTCCTTGGTCTGGGGACGATAGATATCGGCCTTGAGCATCACGCCGTCGCGCATCTTGGCGGAAACATCGCTGGTCTTGGTGACCATGCATTCGCCGCGCCCGCCGGCGGGAGGCCACGCCGCGAAAGCCGTGCCGGGATTTGCCATCACGAAGGTGGCGCCCAGGAGCAACCCGCAGGCAAGCCCGTTCCCGGAGAATCTCTGCATCACTGCGCCCACTCCTGTTCCGACAGCCATGTCCGCCTCCCAGTTTGTCGCAACAGTGTCACGGTGTGGGCGGCCGAAAAAGGCAGAAAATTTGGACATTGCCGCGCAAGACTTGGACAAGGATGTGGGGCAAACATGATCGATTTTTCATGCCCGCGTTGACAGCGGCAACGCCGATGGCCGCCGGCGCGCAAAGCCCATTGCATCGCAAGAAACGGGAAACGTCCGGCATGACCCGGTAATTTTCCCCAAGCGGAAGAATTGCGCCGCAAGAAGCAGAGTGTCCGCTTTTTCATTCTCGCGCATCCCTGCGTCCACGAAATCTGGAGCGGGGCGCGGGAATGAACGGGTGGGATATTTTGCCGGCAGTGTTGGCCGCATTGTGGCTGTGGGCTGGGCCGGCGATGGCCGAGACGCCGCAATCGCTGGACGATGCCTGGTGGACGGGACCGATGCTGGCGAATTCCGCGCATACCCTTCCCCAGGGCCATATGCTGATCGAATCCTATCTTTATGACGCCATCTCCGGCCCGACCAACAGCGTCAATTCGCTTACCTATCTGCTCTATGGCGTCACCGACCGGCTCACGCTCGGGCTGGTGCCGACGGCCGGCTATAATTCGGTTCGCGGCAGGCCGGACAGCAGCGGCGTGCAGCTGGGCGACACCCAGCTTCGTGCCCAATTCGGATTGACCAGCCTGGATGCGGCGCGAGGCATACCCGATCTGGCGATCGCCTTGATCGAGACCTTGCCCACAGGCCGATACGACCGGCTGGGAACGCGCCCCAGCGACGGGTTCGGCAATGGCGCCCATACCACCGCCCTCGCCTTCTACTCCCAGATGGTCTTCTGGATGCCCAATGGGCGGTTGCTGCGCACGCGCCTGGATCTCAGCCAAAGCATCTCCCGCCAAACCACGGTCGAGGATGCCAGCGTCTATGGAACCGGCGCCGGCTTTCTCGGCCATGCCCGGCCCGGAAACGCGTTTTCCGCCGACGCGGCCTTCGAATACAGCCTGACGCGCAACTGGGTGCTGGCGCTGGATGTGATCTACAATCACGGCAATGAAGCGGTCGCGCGCGGCGCGCAAAATGGCCGGCCGGTGATCCTGAAATCCGGTACCAGCGACAGCCTGGGCTTTGCCCCCGCCATCGAATTCAGCTGGACGCCCAATATCGGCGTGCTGGGCGGGGTTCGCGTCATCCCCAAGGGGCACAACACCCCCGCCTCGATCACGCCGGCAATCGCGATCAATTACGTTCTCTGACCGGCGCATAAAAAAACCGCCCATTTCCGGGTTTCCGGAAATGGGCGGGAGTTGTTTCTAAGACCGAATGGGCGGGCTTAGAAGTTCAAGGTCAGACGGCCATAATAGTAGCCGCCATTCGGATCGAACGAGGCGCCGAGCGGCGGGTTCTGCACCTGGCCGCCGCTGGCGGAGTTGGTGCCGCCGTTGGCGGTGCGAGGCGAACTGGTGAAGCCCACGACATCGCGGCGGATGTTGAAGATGTTGTTGCCGCCGAAGGTGACCTGGAAGCCTTCGGTGATGTTGTACCGCGCTTCCAGATCGGTCAGGCCGACCGCGGCCTGGTTGGAGGGATACAGCGGCGGGCCGCTGTTCGGGGTGGTGAAGCCCTTCTGCGGACCATAGAAGGTCTCGCGCAAGGTGACGCCGAACTCGTCCAGCGACCAGTTGGCCGTCAGACCGACCTTTTCCTGCGGCGCGCTGTGCACGAAATTGTACAGCGTGTAGGCCTGGAAGAAGGTCGCGTTCGGATTGGAGGCAAGGAGTGCCGCCGGCGTCGGAGCAACCGAGGACAAGGACGTGGAATTGTAGTTGCCCGCCAGAGTCCAGTCGACCAAGCCATATTCGCCGAAGTCGGTCGGGTAGTTGACCGTCAGGTCGACGCCCTGGGTCAGCGTGTCCAACCCGTTCAAGAAGGCCGTGACGCCCACCTGGCTCGCGGTCGGGTCCAGGATATTGCCGTGCGCGATGATCGCATCGTTGACCAGCGGCACATTGATCGAACCGCCCAGGTAATTCACCGTGCCCGAACGGACGATGCGATCGCCCAGCGACACGCTGTAGGCATCGACCGTCACGCTGAGATCGGCCAGCGGATGGGCGACGAGGCCCACGCTGTACTGGGTGGAGATTTCCGGCTTCAGGTCGGGCAGGCCCAGCACCTTGGCGGCCAGCGAGTTGGCGGGCAGCTGCACGGTGGCCGTGGTCGGCGAGACCTGGGTGGCGGAATAGAATTCCTCGCCCAGGTTGGGAGCGCGGAAGCCGGTCGAAATCGTACCGCGGATACCGATCATCGGGCTGAAATCGTAACGCGCCGTGATCTTGCCGATTTGGGCATCGCCGAAGTCGGAATAATGTTCGGCGCGGCCGGCGATATCGATCTGCAATTCTTCGATCGGCGCCACCGCCAGGTCCAGATACACGCCGTAATTCTTACGGCTGTGCTTGCCCGCGTCCTGCGGCTGGAAGCCCGGATAGGATTGGCCGCCTTCCTTGTAACGCGAAGCCGCGTCGCCCGCATCGATGCTGTAGAAATTCTCGCGGCCTTCAAAACCGAACGCGACATTGAGCGGACCGGCCAAGCCGACATTGAAGGCATGGCTGGCGTCGATGGTCGCGGTCAACTCGCTGGCGGTGAAGGTACCGTCATAGAAGTTGGTGGGCGTGGTGTGGGTGTCCAGGAACAGGGCGCGGTTGGCCGAGTTCCAGGTATTGATGCGGGACCGGTCCTTGCCGTAACCGGCGCCGACATCGACATCCCAGCCGGCCAAATTGAACTTGGTGCCGATATTATACTGATAGTCGTCTTCCTGCAGCACTTCCTGCGGCGTGAAACCGTTCGGATAAAGAACGAGCTCGCCCGGCGTGTACATGGTGCCGACCATGCCGCTGGAGATCACCTGACCGTTGGAATTCAGGCCATTGTTGCCCAGGGCGGAGACGCCGCCGCCGACGCCGATGGCGCAGGCCGGCGTGATGCCGTTGGCCGCCAGTGCGGTGTTGTAGCCCTGGAGGTTGGTGGCCGAGCAAGGCTGATTGGAGCCCGGCGCCGCGATCACCTGCGAGGGCATGCGGACATTTTCCTGGCCCTTGGCGAAACGATGCGCCCAGCTGCCGAAGGCATAGACCTGCACGTTATCGCTGAAGTCGTAGCCCGCATTCACATAGGACGTGAACAGCTGATATTCGGGGTCGGAATTGATCAGGTTGGCGCGACCATATTCCGCCATGGCGCGGCGATTGGCCAAGGGCACGCAGATGCCGCCGCTGCAAGGCACGATGCCGGCAGCGTTGGGGGTGAAGGTGTTGTTGGTCGCGGTCGCGCCCACGCCGATCATGCCTTCCGGCGCTTCGACGCCGTCGGGACCGAAGAGGCGGGTGTCGTTACCGCCATTATGGGTGAATCCGTGGAACTTCTTGTCGGCGGTGATGTTGACAAAGCCCTTATCGAACAGCGGCAGAGCCAGATTGGCCGAGACTTCGAAGGTTTCGCCGCGGCGGTTGTAGTTCTGGCCACCCGAGACCTGGAGCTGGCCGCCCGAAGACTTCTTCTTGAGGATGAAGTTCACGACGCCGGCGATGGCGTCCGTGCCGTATTGCGCGGCCGCGCCGTCGAGCAGCACTTCGACGTGATCGATCGCCGCGGTGGGGATCAGCGAGATATCCGCCGCCGCGCCGCCGCCCGACGAGCCGCCGCCGACATTCAGGTTGGAGGTGCCGTGGCGGCGCTTGCCGTTGACCAGCACCAAGGTGTCGTTGGGCGAAAGGCCGCGCAGCGCGGCGGCCAGGGTCAGGTTGGCCGTGTCGCCGCCGAACGAGTCGGCGGTGAAGGAGGGAACGGTCTGGCCCAGCGCGGCGCGCAGGTCGCCCGAACCGGCGCCATGGGTCAGCGAGTCGGAGCCCAACACGGTGATGGGCGCGGCGCTGTCGGCGGCGGTCATGCCCTGCACGCGGGTGCCGGTCACGATCACGGTTTCATTTTCGGTGTTGGCATTCTGCGCCATCGCGGGCGCGGCGGCCCAGGCAAAGGCCGCAATCGATGAGCCAAGCAGCAACGAGCGCTTGAAGTTCAAACTATGCATATGATTTCCCCTAGATTGCTTGTTTTTAATGACCGATACGTTCGTGCGTATCGGTGAATTTTCGTATTCGAGACGTCCCAGGCTGAGCGGCGGCTTGGATCTCCCTGTGCCGACTGAATAAAAGCGGGCCCACTGGACCCGCGCCCTTGGCAAAAATCCCCCGCGACGCCGCGACGGTTACTAAACTTTGCGACAAGCTAGGGTGCCGTGGAGAGGAGTGAAATTATATTTAGGGCGCCAATTGTTACGACTAAGGGATAAGTTTTTTATCGAAAGTGTGGTTCAATCTCCCGAATGCACCCGAAAAGCTTGGAAAAAGGCGGTTCGCGCTTTCCTTGCGCGGAATTTTCCGGACCGGAATTATCGTGGTTCGACTGCTTTTTGGCAGAAACTGGCATGCTTGCCACAGGTGGCGCAGGATTTTGCCGCCCCAATTTGGGTGAATGGCGCCCCAAAAGACCCGACTCGGCCACCGTAAGACCAGATGTCAGATCAAATGGCTGAGGCCGCTCGCCAGGCCGAACAGGACCAGGCCGAACACCAGCACGCCGGCAAGGCCCAGGGCCGCACCCAAAAGGATAGCCACGCCATCATGTTCGATCAGTCCCAGCCCGATCACCATCAGGGCCAGGGCCGGCACCATATGGCCGAATGGGATCGGCAAGGCCGACAGGATGGAAAGCACCACGCAAATCACCCCGATCAGGCGCTCCGCGGCGGGCGTACTCACGGCGGGAAGACGCGGCTTCAACAAGGGCTCGATCCGGGCCAGCATGCCCGCCAAGTTCGGCGTGATGGATTTGAGCACGCCGGCGCCGATGCTGCGCCGGGCGACCGCCTTGGGCAGCACCAGCCGGGGCCAGCCCAGCATCAGATGCACCGCCAAGATGATCACCGGAATGCCGAAAATCACATTGCCGAAAGGAACCGGGGCCGGAAAAATATTCGGCACCGCGAAAATCGCCATCAGCACGCCCAGGCCCCGGTCGCCGAGGCTGGCAACCACATCCTCGAGGCTGACGCGATCGCTGCCCAATTGCTCGGTGAACTGACGCAGCAATTGCGAGGTTTTTTCGGGGCGCGCGCCGGGTGGCGGCTCGGACGGGTCTGCCATCGGCGGGGTCAGACCGGCAGGCCCAGATACCGCCACAGCTTTTCGATCTGGATCATGTCCAGCTCGATCGCCGTTTCCAATTCTTCGATCCGGCCTGGCGCATGGCCCTGGGCATGGCGGGCATGGCCGCTTTTCAGAGCGTCTTCCAGGGTTCCGGTAATCGGCCCGCCCTCTTCGGGCGCATGCCGCCAGCCCGGCGATGTCACCTTTTTGGTCAGTTCCTCATCGGTATATCGGCCGGCCATGAACGCTCCTCGCGAGTCTAACGCCCCAAGATACATTGAAGACATATATATGCAGCCGACTCGTAATTGGAATGACGCAAAGCCTTCGGCGGAGGTCTATCGCGGAAATTTTATGCGCCGCACCCGGGCGTAAACCCTTGTTTTTCCTGGTTTCGCACCCGCCCCCACATTTTGGCAGTGAACCAAAAGGACCGCATCCGCATTGAATTGGGGCAGACCGATCAAGCCGTGGGGAACTGGAGTTTCTATGTCCCTGACCTATCGTCAGCAGATCTTCGCCATCCCGCGCCGGCGCAATGCCCGCCAGGACGATCCGCACGGCATCGGCCGGTCGCCCCGTTTCCTGCCCGGATGGTGGCTGGCGGGCGTGGCGGCCTTTTATACCGCCGTCGCGGCGCTCTGCATTTTCGTTTTGTAGGCCTGCGCCGGGTGCGATCAGCCTTCGCCGGGCGTGAGCAGGCTGTTGGCCAGCCGCGCATGAAGCTCGGCCTGGGCGCGTTCGCGCTCCTGGGATCGGGCGATCCATTTTTCCACCGTGCCCAGACGTTCGGCGAGCAGCTGCGCGCCGGCGGCTTCGCCGTCGATCTTGCGGCCCAGATTTCCGAGATCGCCATACAGCATTGCCAGCCGGTCGGTGCCGCCGTCCAGCTTGCGGCTGACCGTGCCCAGCGTGTCGGTCAAGGCTTCGATCCGTTCCACGGAGCGGGCGTTGCGATCCTTCAATTCCGCGATCGCCTTCTCCGCCTGTTCCATCTGGGCGCGATGTTCGCGCAGCGCCAGCGCCGCTTCGCTTAAGACATCGCCCTTGAGGCGGTTCATATCGCGCGTCAGATCTTCGTGACGGCCGTCCGCCGCCTGCAGGCGCGCTTCCAGCTGGCGGGTGGCCGCGGCGGCGGCTTCGCCGGCCGCGCTCAAATCGTCTTTCAAGGCGGCGCTGCGGCGCGCCAATTCGTCATGCAGTCCGACCGTGCGCCGCGACAGGTCTTCGTGGCGCATGTCGCCCGCTTCGACCCGCTCTTCCAGCTTGCGCAACGCGACAGCGGCCTGGTTCAGATTGGAGACTTCGCCGCGCAGCATGCGCATATTGTAAGCGAGGTCTTCGTTATGGCCGTCGGCCACCTGCATGCGCTCTTCCAGATGGCGCAGGCCCGCGCGAGTTTCCTCAAAGCCCCTGGCATTGGTGACTTCGCTGTTGACCACGCGCAATTCCAGAGCATCCAGGCGCTCGCGATCCGCGTTGAGTTGATTGTTCAGCGCCTCGGCCAGAGCGGCGATCTTTTCGTCCCGCTCGCTGGCGCCGCGTTCCGCTTCCATCGCAAGGCCGGATATGACGTTACAGACTTCGCGGATGGTTTCGCGCAGATGCGCGATTTCCGCGCCCTCTTCCAGGCGCGCGATGCGGGCATCCAGATTGCTGAAGATGGCGGCCTGGCGCTGGGTGCCGGCGTCGAACGGCGATTTGGGCAGGGCGGCGGGCGGCGGCGGCTCGTCTTCGGCCGCGAAGGCGGTTTCGATTTTCTCGTGCAGCGAACGCAGGCTTTCGGCGGACGCTTCATCCGCGACCAGCAGAGCGTCGCCCGCCTCATCGACAAGTGGCGGACTCACATCTGACAAGGCGGCCCGGATCATGCTTTTGCCCCGTAAACTTATGGCCGGATTGTCAACCAATAGAGTTAACCCCCCCTTACCAACGAAATTACAGATTGCAAGCGGTTGATTCTATAAGAGAAAATCGAAAAATTCCAGCCCCTGGGGCGAGTATTGCCGCAAATGCGCCCACGCGGAGCGCCGGGTCCGCCTATTTGCCGGAATTTTCCGAATTGGCGGCGCTCGGCGCGCCCTTTTCGGGAATATAGGGGCCGAAGCTGGTCGGCTTGAGCTTGCCGTCGGGATGGTAGCCGATCATGTCCCAATGACCGGTGTGCTTGCTGTCCCAATAGGAAATGTCCCAGTGCCCGTCCCGGTGGTAGCTGAGAATCTGGCCGTCGGGCTTGCCGCTGCCCACCGTGTCGATAAAGGCGACCATTGGCTGCTTGGTGTCGTCCGGCAGCAGGATCGCGAGATCGACCCTGCCGTGACAGAACATGTCATAGCGGCGCACCGAGCCATCATTCTCCTTGGTGCGACCCTCGAACACCAGATGCGGCTCGCATTTGGGTTTCGCGGCTTCGGCGGTCGCCGCCGCCACGGTGACGCGCGCCGGGTTCTTGATGAATGCCTGCACGACGTCCACGCCGACAGCGTAGCTGAGATTCTGGCCTTCGGTGGAGACGAAAGAATTAACGCCGATCAACGCGCCCTTGCTATCCAGCAGCGGGCCACCGGAGTTGCCCGGATTGATCGGCGTCTGTGTCTGGATCACGTCCGCCTGATGTTCGATGCCGTCGACCTTCCATTTGTAATCGCGGCGAATCTGGCTGACATAGCCCTTGGTAAAGGTCCACACCTCGCCTTCCGGATGACCGATGGCGTTGACATCGTCGCCCACGGTGACTTTCGCGAAGTCCCCGAACGTCACAGGGATACGATCGGTCGGCGGCGCGGTGCGCATCTTCAGCAGTGCCAGATCGGTGGCGGGATCGACCTTGATGACATCGGCGGCGATGGCTTGGGCCGGGGTGAGCTTGTCGCCTTCCTTTTCCGGCTTGAGAATGACGTTCACCTGATCGAAGCCTGCGATCACGTGATAGTTGGTGAGGATCTGCCCGTCCTCGGAAATCAGCGAACCGGATCCCAGCCCCTTATCGGTCACCACCAGCACGACAGAAGGCGCGATCTTACGGTAGATCGCCGATTCCGCGCCGCCGCGCACGGTCGTGGTGTCGGCGCGCAGCCCCATAAGCGCGGCGCCCGCCGCCTTGGGGCTGATGCCCTTCCAGCCAGTGATGGTGCTTTTGGGTCCGGCGAATACGCCGGCCTTGCCGGCTTCAGGCATGGCACCAGGACCGGGCGGCTCGGCGGCCTGCAGCAGGGCGTTGGGGGCAAACACCAGAAGGGCCAGACCCATACAAGCGAAGCGAATATGGCGCGTCATTTTTGTCCCCCCAGGGCTGCAACCAGCGCGGGCGAGACTGTATCGCGCCGATTGTGGAAATCCAGCGGAAAGCCGGGTTCAGTTAATGCGTTCGAACCAGGGATTAAATCCGTCGCTGCCAAAGACGGTGATGCCGCCTGCACCGGTCCGGATCAGCCCTTGCGAATATTGCGGCAGCCCATTGCCCAAAAAGAGTTTTTCCCGCACGCCGCCTCTTTTGTCGAAGCGGATCAGCACGGTCTCGGAAAGGCTCGCTCCCGAACCGTCGGGATATTTCGCGGCAGGATTCACGGGCGACGGTTGGCTGATGTCCAGCGGCTCGGCGATATCGGCGATTGCCGCGTAACCGCCGGGCTCGGGTGTAACCGACACCAGATGCCCATAAAACGCCCCGTCATCTTTCCACAAAGTCTGCGGCTTCAGATCGGTGCCAAGTCTTCCGAACAGTGCCTGTTCGCTATTCCAGGCACAGCCTTCGGGCACAGACCCGGCAAAAATCAGCGCCCCCTGGTCGGTCTGCAAGCCATGAATGCGCAGACCAGTGAGATCGGCTTCCTGTTGCACGGAAAGATCGCCGGTCTTGATCTTGTAGGCGCGCGCGCCGCGTCCCCCATGGCAAACCGAGATGAAACCGAAATCGTTGCGGATCGCGCCGGGAATGATCGGCGGATAGCTGGCCGTGAGATAAAGGCTGTCACCCAGCACCGCGGACGCGAAAATCGTCCGGTCCGTGGATGCGCGCGCATCGGGCCGCGTCATGGTGACGGAACGGCGTGCCATTTCCCGTCCCGCGAAATCCAGGCGCACCAGATCGAACTCGATTTTCCCGGGATCGCTGGTCAAAGGCGCGATCACGGCGAAGACGCTCTCTTGGGCCGTCGCCAAGGACGCGATCACGGCGCTGTCAAAGCGGGAAGCGATTTCCGTCCGCCACAAAAGCTTTCCCTCTTTCGAGATTGCCCTGAGGACCGGAACGGATTTTTCCCGCCAGACATATCCGGCCGCGAAATTCCGGTCCGAGCCCATGGCGAGCGCGCCCGCGCCGATTTGCTTGTCTTCGATCGTCCAGGCGACCGCGCCGGCATCTCGCCCGCGGATCAGCGAGCTGGCGCGGCCATTTTCCATGGGACCGATTTCCGAGCTCACCAGCACCCCGCCATTATCCGCCATCGCCATGATCTCGCCGCCGCCGCGCGAAACCTCCACCCGGCTGTCGCGCGATGGCGGCGGCAGGGATTTGGCGATCCTGATGCCGCCATCGCCCAGCACGATGAAAGGCGCCCAGAAGCGGGGATTGGCGAAGGCCGGTGACGGCGCTTCGCGCAAGGTCTCGATCATGGCCTGTTGCAGGGCGCTCGCCACACCGGGCGCATCCGGGGCCACAAGCTTCTGATAAAATCGCACCATCAGCCGCATGCCGGTCTGACTGTTCACCGACCAGAGCGACGCCACCGTGGTGGGCGCGCCCGCCGCCGCGAAAGCGCTGCTCAATCCCTGAAGCTGGGAGGTGAAGATGGTGGGATCGAAATTCGCCGTGTTGCAGGCGGAGAGAACCACCAGCCGTGCCGCCAGATTCAAGTTCGCCACCTCGCTGGCCGTCAGCAGCCCGTCGTCGAAGGGATTGGCGGTGTCCTCGGGGGTGAAGACCAAGGCCGCTTCCGACAGCCCGTCGATATCGTCGCGCAAAAGGCCATGCGTGGCGAAATGCAGAATCTGAAATTGATCGAGCGGCAGGCTGCGGACATTCTCTTCGCTGGCCGCATCACCCAGCTTGAGATCGGTTCCGGCGGGGAAGAGTTTTGCGATGGCGGTCACTTCCTCGCCGGTTTCCGGCAATTCCGGCATGTCCCTCATCGGCCCGGCGGCCGGACCGCGCAATTTGGGATCGCCGATCCCGGCAAAAGCCAGCCCGCCGCCGGGACGACGCGCCAGGGCCCGGGAAAGACTGCGCGCGGACAGAAAATCGCGCACCGAGGTCACCGTGGACACCGCATAATCCAGGATCAGCCAATGCGCCCGGGAAAGATCGTAGCCGTCTTCGCTCTTGGGCGGTTCCTCGCGCAGCAGCGCGGCAAGCGGAATGGCGGCAACCTCTCCCGGCGGAAAATAGATCAAATGACGCGCCCCGTTGAGGCAGGGCTCCAACCCATCGAACAGAAGATGATAAAGCCGCATGGCGGCGGCAGCGGGATATTGCGCGTCCAGCTTTGCCGAAGGCGCATTCTGGGCCGACAACGACGCGGACAGCAGCTTGACGTCCAAGATGAGCTGGCCGGAATCCACCGCCATGCGCTGAATCCAGAGTCCGTCCCTGCGGACACAGACGCGCACCCCCTGGACGATACCGATGAACGCTTCGTCGGCCGCCAGTGCCGCCTGCAATTCGCCGGCCGATGGCAGCCTTGTGGGCGGCGCATTCACCCCCCGCGTCATGCGCGCCAGGCTGTCGGCGAAACTCTGGGCGGTGAATTGCGGCGTAAAATCCTGGGCGGGAAAGGGCTGACGCGCCGCCATGCGCGCGGCCAGCGCCTTCAACTGCCGCGCTTCCCAATCTTTCTGGCGGTCGGCAAGCCGCAGCAGCGCATGAGCGGCATGACGCTGCGTATCGGTCTGTTGCGCCGCCAGCACCGTCAGCGTGTCCGAGACCGTATAGCGGGGATTGCGGCCGAGCAGTTCCAGGCTGCTCAGCAAGAGATCGGCGTCGGCGGCTTTGGGTTCGGGCGGCATCGTCCCGATCGCGATGGCCAGCGACAGGCGGTCCAGCAAGGTCGGCAGCGCGAACGCCCGGATATCGCCGCGACCCCGCTCGAACTGGGCCAGGCTTTCGCGGGCCGCGTCCTTGAGCATCCCGCGCGCCGCCTCGGGAGCCGCTTTCGTATTCAGCAACGCCAACGCCACCTTGGTGTAGATGCGCTGCTGCGCGGCCAGATCGGTGCCCAGGGTCCAGGACGGATTTTTCTCGAACAGGGGCCTCCAGGCCGGATCCGGCGTCTTCGCGCCGAGTGCGTCGAAGAAAATCTCCGCCGCCGCATAATAAAGTTCGTCGAAATCCGAAAAACCGCCCCGGGCGATGATGGCGGCGCGGCGCGCGGCATAGGGGCTGGCGCCGAGATGCGCCTGCATTGCCGCCTTGTCGCCCCTGAGGCCATAAAGCGCGGCCTGGTTGATCGCCAGGGCGGAGACAAGCCCATCCTTGAGACCGGGTGCGATCTGAAGCCGGGCCGTCGCGTCCATCGCCTTGTCCAGCGCATCGCGGGCGGGATCGCCGGTGATGGTGAGGATCTCGGCGATCTGGGCGGTGATCGTCAGATAATCGGCATAGTCGAAACTGGCGGGCGAAAGCCCTGCGCGGATGATGGGTTCGCCGATCAGCGCCCAGTTGAGCGCGCGGGCCGCGTCATGGTTCGCCAGCGCCAGCGAGATCAGCTCTTTCAGCAGGCCGGCAGTCTCGAACGCATCCTTGCCGCTGTCGATGCGCAGAAAACTGGCAAAGGCGCGGTCGATCATGCGGTGAGCGGCGGAAAAATCGCCCGCCTTTTGCTCCAGCGCGGCATTGAGCAGGAACAGCCGCGTGGCCATGGCCGGGTCGGCCAGGGGATTGGCGATCTTCAACGAGAATTCCAAGCCGCCATTCTTGCGGAAGAACTCCAGATCGCCTTCCAGATATTTCTGGAACGCGATGACGAAAACCAATTTGGCGGCTGTCACCTGGGGCGCATTCAAGACGCTTGCGGCATCGCTCAGGCTTTTCTGGCTTGCGACGATGCAAGCATAATCGAAGGAATAAGCGCAGATGTCGGTGAGAAAATTGGCCAGGGCCCAGCGTTCGCCAGGATTTGCCGCCGAAGACAGTGCGGCGGTCAGCGCCGCTTCCGCGTCCAGCACGCGACCCTGCCGATACTGCAACGCCGCGTTTTTGAGGACAGCGTCGGTATCTGCGCGGGCGGGAAGCGCCAGCAGCCACAGCGCCGCCAGAGAAGTCAGCAAAATTCGGATGATCATGCCCGCCCTCGCCCCGGCGCACTCTATCCCGGCGAGCGGACGAACGGCAAAAATCCCGGCCAAGGCGTTAACAGCCGCTATTTCAATTCCCTCATCACCGCGCTTTGGCGGTCGCAGGCCAGAAGCTCGATATGATTGCGGCCCGCCTTGCTGAACATGATCTGGTCTTTGCGGGAATCCAAGATCTCGCTCTTGCCGTCCGGACCGGTGGAGCGGATGGGACCGTCATGGCGGAACACCATCACCGTATCCTTGTCGTGATGATGCATCGGCACCGGCACGCCCGGCGGCCAGCTGAAGCGCGACACCACTATCCGGTCATTCTCGAAGATCTTTTCCAGGGGTCGTGAGGGCGGCGGCGGGAAACGCAGCGTAGAAGGTGCGAAGCATCGGAGTTCCTTCGGCGATGGCCGCTCTCAGCAAATCGGCAATTCGGAAGAATGCCTGGAGGGGTAGATTTTTGCTTGCACCTCTTGTTCTAGAATGATCTAGATATATCTATACTGTGCTACAGAAGAGGAGAAAATTGCATGTGGCACTCAAGAAATCACGAAGAATCAAATGGTTATCGGCATTGCGGGCCGCGCGGCGGACGCTTCCGGGGCGGTTTCGGCTTCGGACATCATTTCGGCCGGGGCATGGGTGGCGGCGGCGAAGGGGGCCGGCGGCGGGGGCTTTACGACTCCGAGGAGCTGCGCCTGGTACTGCTTTCGCTGATCGCCGAACAGCCCCGTCACGGCTACGACCTGATCCGCGAGATCGAGGAACGCACCGGCGGCGAATACGCGCCCAGTCCGGGCATGGTCTATCCCACCCTCACCATGCTGCAGGATATGGGCCTGATCGTGGAAAGCGATGCGCCGGGCACGCGCAAGGTCTATGCCGCCACCCCGGAAGGCACCCAGCATCTGGCGGAGAAGAAGGACGATGTCGCCACCCTTCTCGCCCGGCTGGCCGAACTGAAATCCGCCCAGCGCGGCGATCGCGCGCCCGTGCGCCGCGCCTTGCGCAACCTGCATGCGGCGCTGGCGGAGAAAGTGGCGCGTTCCGACAACGACGAGCTGATGCACAAGATCGCGGCGCTTCTGGATGAAGCGACCCAGAAGATCGAGCGAAGCTAATCCGTCCGGCTGCTCGCTCACGCTCGCAGCGTTGGCTTAGCTTTCGACGGGCTCAGGGCGAGGACAAGTCACCTTCCTCATGCTGAGCTTGTCGAAGCATGAGCTTGTCGAAGCTTGCGACGTTCAGTGTACCGTCAGGAACGAAATTTCCGGCGGTACGCCGAACCGTGCCGGGATCAGGCTGGTGCCGATGCCGGAGGAGACGAACATGGTCTTGCCGTCTTCGCGCACCGTGCCGATGGCATAGCGTTGGCCATACATCGAGGCCAGAGCCACCGCGGGCCGTCCCCAGAAAGGCAGCCAGATCTGGCCGCCATGGGTATGGCCCGCCAAGGTCAAGGCGCAGTTCCTCGGCAGGATCGGCAGCGAATCCGGCGAATGGGTATAGCAAAGAGCCGGAGCATCCGCCGGCAGATGACGGAAAACGCGGGGCGGATGCGATTGGCCGCTGTGATAATCGCCGATTCCCACCAGAAAAAAATCGCCATGCGGCCCGCGAAGCGCCAGCGCCGCATTTTCCAGGTCGGGAATGCCGGCGGCGCGGAACAGGCCGGCAATGCGCGGCCCGTTTTCCCAATGATCGTGATTGCCCAGGACCGAATAGACGCCCATGGGCGCGCGGAGCCGCTTCAGATGCGCCACGATTGCCTCCACCGGCATGTGATGGCTGAACAGCCCATCCTCGGTCACATAATCGCCGGTGAGCAGGATGATGTCGGGATGCGCGGCATTGGTCATCGCCACGATCCGGTCGATCTTGGCCTCGTCGATATAAGGCGCGCCCGCATGCAGATCGCTGATCACGGCGATGGTCATGCCTTTGAGGAACGGCGCATCGACCGTCACGTCATGACGCGCGAGGCGGATGGACGACGGCTCCCACCAGAAAGCGTCCAGCGTCAGCCCCAATCCGAGCGCGAAAACCAGCCCCAGGATGGCGAGAAGGAATCTGGGGCGCATCACCGTTCCACTAATATTCGAACTGATAGGAGAGGCCCAAGGTGCCGCCCATGTCCTGGGCGCCCGCGCCTTGGGTTGCCGTGGCATTGGGGGCCGCGTTGATGGTCGCCTCCGCTTTCAGGTTGCGGGTGATGTCGATCTGCACCTGGGCCTGGGTGCCGCCGGACAGGCCCTGTTTGGCGCCAACATAGATGTTGCGGAAGACATATTTGCCCGCTTCCACCGTGGTGCCGGTGGTGACGCCGGAGCCGCCGCTCACCGCCAGCCGGTCCAGTCCCAGCCCGCCCCGGATCGAGGCCACCGGATCGAAACCGTTGCTGATGCCGCTGAGCGAGGCCAGCGCCTGGGCAATCCCCGCCATCTGCAGCGGCGTCAATTGCTTGGAGCTTTGCTGGAACAGAAGACGCGCCAGGATTTCATCCTGGGGCAGTTGCGGCGAACTCGACAAAGTGATCTTGGGCGCGGAGGCATAGCCGCCCACCGTCAAGGTGGCGGTGACGCCGCCCGAACTGGTTTCCGCCACGAAATCGAGCGTGGGATCGAGACGGCTGCGCACGCCGCTGCCGTCGAAACTGACCTTGCCGGTGGTGAAGTTCAGTATCTGGCCCGCCACCGTCAAAGTGCCGCGCTGCATCTGGAAGCCGCCGCCCACCTGTGGCGCCCCGGTGCTGCCTTTCAGGCTGAGCTCGCCGCCCAGATCCGCATCGATGCCATGGCCGCGCACGATCACCGGCCCGCTGGTGGCGACCGCCAGGTCCAGCGCCAGGGCGGTGGTGGCGGGCGGTGGAGGCGGCGGCTTCTGGCCCCGGCGACGAATGTTCAGTGTACGGACTTCTGGCGGGAAGGAATCCGGAATATTGATCTCGGCCTTAGGCACGTCCAGCTTTCCGGACAAGGTGAGCGCCCGCAATGCGTCGCCTTTCAAGGTCAGGTCGCCGTTCAGTGACGCCGTCATCATGTCGCTGACGATGGGCCGCGCATCGTGCAGGGCGATGGTGAGATCGGCGGGCCAGCCCGGCGCCGTGGTGTCGACGGTGCCGCCACCGCCGATGCTGCCCGATCCGGCCTTGCCGTCCAGCTTCACGATCCGGATCACGCCATTGTCGGCTTTGAGATCCGCCGCGATATCCTGGATCCGCAGGCCCTGGATGGCGTCCTGATATTCCGCGCCTTTGAGCGCGGCGGTTCCCGACAGGCGCGGCGCGGCCATCGGGCCCGCGACGGTGCCGTCCAAGATGAGCCGGCCTTTCACCTGGCGTCCCGCCGCGGTCAAAAGCGGATTGAGAAGCGTGAGATCGGCGCTTCCCGCCGCATGCAGGTTCAGCGATTGGTCCGGCGACAAGGGCGCGGTGCCTTGCAAGGTCATCGCCACGCTTTCGCCCGCGGACAGTTTGGCGTTCACCTGTGCCGTGGCGCCGTTCAGCCGTGCCTCGGCATCCAGCGCGGCGGCCGCCAGGCGGCGCGAATAGCCCGCCACCCGCAAGTCCTTGCCGTTCAAGCTCACACTGCCGAACGGCGCGGCGATGGTGCCGGTCAATTGCGCGCGGGCAGACAGCGTGCCTTCGGCACCCAGGTTCGGCGCGAAGGAACGGAAGGATGCGAGATGGATCGCGTCCACCGACGCGGCGAGCGCCAGCTTGGGCATGAGGCGGCCTTCGGCGACGATGCTGCCGCCCGCCGCTTTCAACGCCAGCCGGTCCACCGCCACGCCGCCCGCAAGATCGAAATTGGCGGGCGCCGTCAGCGCGAGATCTTCGCCCCGCCAGTTCGCCGCCAGCTGGGTCAACTGCACCTGCGATTTGGGCAGATTCGCCGACACCGACGCCGTGACATGGGCGGGCAGTCCTTGGGTATCCTTCAGATCGCCGGTCAACGACAAAGCCAATTTGTCGAGCGCGCCATCCAAGGCACCTGTCGCCGAGCCGGTTACGCCGGCCATGGCAAAGTCCCGGGCATTGAGCCTGGCATTGATGCGGGGCGTGCCGAACGCGTCGACGATGATGCCGTCGAGGGTGGCGGCGGACAGTGTGATGCTGTCCAGTTTCACCGCGCCCGCATTCAGGCGCAGCGCCACGCTTTGCTTTCCGCCCTGCCCGCTGAGATCGCCGGTCGCGTGCAGATTTCCGCCCATCGTCAACCCGGTGAAGGTTGCCAGATCATTGAGATCGGCGGCATCCAGCGCGATGTGCCCGGCCAAAGGACCTTTCTGCGGAACAGTGATCGCCGCACGGCTCACCAGCGATTTCCAGTTCAGCGACAGCTTGGCGTCATGACCCGTAACCGATGAAGATGGGCCCTTGGCGGTCCAATCCGCCGCCAGCGCCAAGGCGGCATCGTCCAGCCTGCCATCCGCCGTGATCCGCGCATTGGCGGGATTGGGCAGGCCGGTGGCGCGGGCGCGCAACGCGATGCGCTGGCGGGCAAAGCCGCGGCTGGCCATGTCGGCGCTGCCGGAAAGGTCGAGCAAGGCCTGAGCGGGAATGCCCGCCACCGTGCCGCGAATTTCAGCCGTTCCGGTCAACACGGGGCTGAGGCGCGCCAGATCGTTGAGCGCGGTGCTGACGCGATATTCCAATCGCCCGGCCCGGAAGCCGCCTTCGACATTGGCGTCGAATCCGGCGCCATGCAGGCGCACGCGGGAATCCATCACATCGCTGCCCGACACCAGGCTGTGGAATTTAAGCGTGGCATCCCGGCCCAGCATGCGCGCCACCAGCGACATGCCATTCGCCGCAATGCTGCCGTCCAGATCGATGGTGGCCTGCTGGCCGCTGCGCGCAACGGCCGCTTTCAGCCGGGCGCTTCCCGTCAGGTCTGTGCCCGCCAGGGCCGCGAAGGGCTGAAGCGAGGGCACCGACAGGTCGAGCGTGGCGCTTTGCGCACCCGCCGTCTTGGCGGTGCCGTCGAGCGCCAGCAAGGCATGACGAAGCTGGAACGTCACGGGACGGGCGGGATCTTTCAGGTCGGCATGCGCCGTCAGCCGGAACGGCTTTGCCGCAAACACGCCGGCATATTTGCTGTCGGGAAGGCGCGCGCCCTCGGCCGTGGCGGTGAGATCGGCGCTGCCACCTTCGCCCCGCACCTGGGCATCCGCCGCCGCGATGGTGAAGCCCGCCAGGCTGAGCTTGGTCAGATGCAGGGTCGCATCCACCTGCGGCGCATCGAAAGCGCCATGCACATGCCCGTCCACCGCAAGACTGGCCCAGCCCGTCGAAGCATCGAGCTGCATGGCGGAGGATGCCGCCGAGAATTCCAGGTCGGTGCGCCCCGCCGCCAGCGAAATCGTGCCCTTGCCGGTGGCCGTCAGCGCGCCGGCGGTCAGGGCGAAAGCGATATGGTTGGCGGCGCGGTCGCCTGATGCGTCCGCCGAAAGCGTGATCGGCCCCAGCCCCGGCAGCCCCGCCACCGTGCCCAGCAACCCGTCCGGACTTTCGGCGATGGCGGCATGGCCATCGATCACATCCGCCGCGACATGGCCCTTCAGGATATAATGGTCGTTGCCGCCCGGTCGGGTGATGGCAACATCGACGCCGAATTCATGGATGGTGGTGTAATTCAGCGAGCCTTTCGCCGCCAGCATGGCGCGATGGCCCAGAAGCGACGGCGCGATGTCGATATGCGGCAACGACAAGGCGTAGACATCGATGCGGGGTGACGCGCCCTGACTGGGCTTGGACGGCAAGGGACGGCGCAGAAACGCGACTTTCGCGGCGGCCACCCGCATCACTTCGTAATGGTTGGAGAGGATGGTGAGCGGCGACCACTCGATCTCGGCCTCCGTGACGCGCAACCAGGTTCCGCCCGCATCCCTGAGTTCGATCTTGCGCGCGGTGGCATTTGCCGGCAGCGCGCCGTCCAGACCTTCGACGATCACTTCGCCGCCGGTGGCTTTCGCCAGGGTCCATTCGATCAGGCGGTGGCCGGGCGGCGTCCGCAACATCAGCGCCAGCGCAATGCACAGCCCGGCGAGGGTGCCGCCGGTCCAGCGCAGGATGCGCACGATCCGCTTTTGCCGCTCCTCGCTCAAAAGGCCTGCCCCAATCCGATATAGAGTTCGAACGCATCGCCGCCCGGCACCCGGTTGAGCGGCACCGCGATATCGGCGCGCACCGCGCCCAGCGGCGTATAATAGCGCGCGCCGAGGCCTGCGCCCACGCGCACAGCCCCGCTGAAAGGCATGCCCACTTCGCTGGCCTGGCCGGCATCGACAAAAGCGACCACGCCATAATCGTCCAGAATGCGCTGGCGGAATTCGATGGTGGCGGCATCGACCGATTTGGCGCCCACCGGCTTCTTGTCGGGAAATTGCGGGCCGATGGATTGATAGGCAAAGCCGCGCACCGTGGCGCTGCCGCCGGCATAGAGCCGCTGGTCCGGCGGCAGTTCCATGTTGGATCCACCCATGATGCTGCCCGCCAGCGCCCGGAGCGCCAGGACCGAGCGGCCGGCTTCGCCCAGATCGAAATAGGCGGAGCCCGACGCCTGCAGCACCAGGAAGGTGAGATTGTGGGCGCCGAAAGATTGGGTGGGCGTCACCGCCACCGAAGCGCGCGCGCCGCTGACCGGATCGCGCAAGGGATCGGTGAGGCCGGTGGAATTGTATGTCACCGCCATCGGCAGGGCGATCAGCTGATACAGCCGGTCGGTTTTTTCCTGCGCCACCTGATCATAGAGCAAACTCGCACCCACGCTGCCGCTCCAGAGCGGCGAGAATTTGCGGCGCAGATAGACCGACACGCTTTCGGCGGTCTGGTCATAGGCCTCGAGCTGCTGGCGCACACCCAGAATGTCGAATTCCAGGGCCTGATCGGGGCGCAGGAATTGCGGCTTGATGAATTGCGCCCCCAGATTATAGCCGATCCCCGACGTCGCGGTGCCCAACCCCGTGCCCGCCGCGCTGAGATTGAGTTGTTCGGCGTTGCCGAACAGGTTGCGATGCGACCAGGTGGCGCCCAGTCTGATGCCCAGGTCGGTCGAATAGGTGCCGGTCAAGGTCACGGCATGCTGGGGCCGTTCCTGCACGTCGAAAGTGAGCGCGATGCGCCCATCCGCATCCAGCTTGGTGGCGGCGCGCACGGTGACGCCGGAAAAGACGCCCAGCGCCGCCACCGCCTGGCGCGCTTCCTCGATGCGGCTGGGGCGGTAGCGATCGCCCGGCTTGACCGTGAGCACCTTGCGCACAAAATCCTCGTGCACGTCCTTCAATCCGGTGAAGACGATGCGGCCGACATCAACGCGAGGGCCGGTGATCACCCGATAGGTGAGATTGACTTCATGCTTCTCATTGTCGGCGAAAGCGATGGGCGCTTCCACTATGGCCAGCGCGTAACCGTCTTCCTGCAAGGCCGCCAGAAGCTGCGCCTGCGCATCCAGCACGGCATTGGCGATGGCGGGATCGCCGCTTCTGATCCGCACCGCATTCCTGTCGGCGGCGGGCACCGTGCCGTCGAAGGCGATGGTGCCGATATGAAAGAGCGGTCCCTTGTCGAGGGCGACATCCACCGTCACCGGCGGATTGGCGGGCGCCTCGTCCAGCAATCCCGGCAGTTCCGGATCGGACAAATCGTGGCCCGCGATCTTGATGGTCACGCCGTTGAGGTAATAGCCGAAACTGTCCAGCGCGGTCTGGAAGCGGGCGATGTCGGCCTGGGCGCGCTGCACCAGGGCGAAGGGCGGAACCGGCACCTTGTCCTGCAGGCTGGCGAGCTGGGAGCTGGATCGCAGCACGCCGTCCATCTCGCCCGAGCCCGTCCCCTGGATGTTGACCTTATAAGGTTGCGGGTCGGCGGCGCGCGCCGTGCCCGCGCCGAACGCAAGCAGGGCAAACACTGCGCTGTTGAACAGAACGAAAAACCGCAAGATGCAAAACCGTCTGGGTGCCCGCGCCGAGTCGCTTAGGCGGTGTTTGTGGATTCGATATGGCGGCGGTCCGATTGTATGGACCGGCTCTCCGGAAATACAGGCACAATCGGACCGGCGTCCCGCCGGAACGCCCCGAAATGGGGGCCCCGATGTTCAGGAGGGCCGCGCGGTATCGCCCGCGGCCGTGTTGCGTCCGGGAAACACGATCGGTTCCTGGCGGGTTCGGGGCAAGGAGGTGGGATGGCGGTCGCGCACATAGGCGATCAGCTGCTCGCGCAGGAGCGCGCCCAGATCGGACGAAACCCCCGCATTGGGGGCGCTGACCAGGACGCGCACTTTCATGCTGGTTTCGGTCGTGTCGATCACCTGCACCTTCAGGACCTGGCCGTCCCAGAGACCGGATTGCTTCACCACTCGTTCCGCTTCGGCGCGCAGCGCGTCGATGTCCATCGTGTAGTCGAAGAAGAACATCACCGATCCCACGATGGAGGAGGAGGAACGCGTCCAGTTCACGAAGGGATTGGTGAAGAGATAGGACAGAGGCACGATCTGGCGGCGCAAATCCCACAACCGGATCACGACATAGACGCTGCCGATTTCCTCCACCGTGCCGAATTCATTGTTGATCACCACCGCATCGCCCAGCCGGAGTGGCTGGGTGAAGGCCAGCTGCAGGCCCGCGATCAGATTCTCGAACAAGGGCCGCGCCGCCAGGCCCGCCACGATGCCCGCCAGACCCGCCGACGCGAACAGCGAGATGCCGAACTGGCGCACCGAATCGAAGCTCATCAGCGCGAAGCCCACCGTGAGCGTGCCGATCATCACATTCAGGGCCTGGCGCAGGATGCGCATCTGGGTTGCCGCGCGGCGGGCACCGAGATTGTCGGAGGCGTCGATCTTGAGGCCGAATGTGTAATGGTCCATCGCCAGGTTGGCGATCACCCCGATGATCCAGCCCAGCTGGACTACCGCCAGCGCCAGGAAGATGCGGCGGATCTCGTCGCGCAGATCGTGCGGCGGATGCAGCAGCGGCAGGATCACCGACAGCGCGAACAGGACCAGCATGAAACGCACCAGGCGGCGGGTGCGCCTCCACGCATGCCGCAGGAAGGGCCGCCAGTCGGCGGGCCGCCGCTTGATGATGCGGTTGATCAGGCTTTGCAGCGCCAGTCCCGCCGCGACGATGCCGATAAAGGCCGCGATCGCGAAGACCCAGTCCGGAATCCAGGGCATGAAGCCGGCGATCTGTTCGATCAGGGAGCGAAGCGTGGATTTCATCAAAGCGGAAGGTCCTGCAATATAATTCGGTATTTCAATCAAGAGGCGGTTGCGCCCGGCACATCACTCTCGCAATCATCGCGGCGCCGTAGCGGGATTGAGCAACAGGATGATGACCGTAACAAGGCATGGACGGCTATAGCGAGGCCCCAAAGAAGCATACAAGAGGGAGCACAATTCATGGCACGGATCAATTTCATCGAACTGCCCGCCGCCGATATCGGTGCGGCCAAGTCCTTCTACGCCAAGGCCTTCGGCTGGGCCTTGACGGATTACGGTCCCACCTATTCCTGCACCGTGACCGGCGATGTCGATATCGGGCTGCAGGGCGACGGCGCCGAAGCGCCGCGCGCGCCCCTGGCGGTGATCGAAGTGGGCGACCTGGAAGCGGCCCTGGCGGCGGTCGAGAAAGCCGGCGGCACCATCACCCGGCCGATCTTCGGATTTCCAGGTGGCCGCCGTTTCCAGTTCCGCGATCCCAATGGAAACGAACTGGCCGCCTGGAAAAGCGAATAAAGGCCTTAGCGGTTGGCTTCGGCGTCCTCCGCAGCCTCGCGGTCGGCGGCGGCCCGATCCTGGGCCGCTTCGCGGTCGGCGACAGCCGCGTCACGATTGGCGTTGGCACTATCCACCCGGGACTGGGCCTGGGCGGCTTCCAGCTTGTCGCGGTAATAGCTTTCGCGCGCCGCGTTGGCGGCGGCGATCCGCGTGTCCTCACTGGACGTCAGAGGGGTCACGACGGTGGTGGTAGTGGAATCCACACGCGGCGTGACGACAACGGTGGAATTGGCGGGCGGTGAATCCGGATAATCATAATAATCCGGCGCCGCCAAAGCGGGCGCGGCGACGAGAAGCGGAACGGCCGCAAGCATTGCAAAACGCATGCTGAACTCCTCTGGCTGGGTTGCCGAGGAATAACCGGCGGGCAAGGAGCAAGGTTGCGATTGTTCCGCGCGGAACCGGATCGGTGCGATGATGAAAATCACGCCATCTGTCGGCGGGACGCGGAACGAAGAACGATCCGATTTTCCGCGCCCTATTTCGGCGCGGGCCGGGGCGCGAGATTGGCGCCCACCGCACCGGAGGTTCCGGGGAAGGAAACCGGGCTCTCATAACCATCGGCCGACAACGACGAAACCCCGAACAGCCAATCGTCGATATTCACATGTTCCAGGGTGATCGAATTGGCGTCGCCCGCCATGCGGCCATGGGTCCAGTTGGGATCCAGGCTGTCGCGCCACCAGGCGCGATAGGATGCGGCGCCCGGCACCGGCAGCCAGTTGAGCGTGGTGTCGTAAGTGACCGCGCCGGAAATGCCCACCTGCGGCGGCGCGGGCGCCATCGCCAGAGCCGCCATGGTGACGATGTTCAGCCGCGTCACTTGCGCCAGATAGAAGAAGTCCACCCCGTCCAGCACATCGCCGTAATCGATGCCGTTCTCGCGGCGCAGGGTCTGATGCTCGCGGGTGTAATTCTCCGCCCCTTCGGTCACGCGCACGGCGGGAAAGCCCGCCGCCAGCATGGGCACCTGATCGCCGCCCCGCCCGTAGCGGTCGGTGCGATAGATCAGGCGGACGTCGAAATTGCCGAGATAATTCTCGCCCAGGACCGCCATGAAGCGCGCGATGTTGCGCGAAGGGCTGTCGATCTCCCCGCCATTGTAACGGATGCCGCGGGCTTCGGCCTCGGTTTCCAGGTCGCGGGTGCCTTCGGAAAAGACCCGCACCCGATCGGCCGCCACGGTGCCGTCGCCGCCCCGGCTGTTGCCGATAATGTCGTTGTTGAGATCGGCCTCGACATTCCAATGATGGTCGCGGGCGTAATGCGCCAACACCGTGCCGCCATAAAGCCCCTGCTCTTCCCCGGTCAACACCGCATAGACCAGCGTGGCGGGGAATTTGTGCTTGGACAGGATGCGGGCCGCTTCCATCACCGCCGCAACGCCCGATCCGTCATCGTCGGCGCCGGGCGCGTCATGCACCGCGTCCATGGCGTCGCTGTTGCGGCTGTCCAGATGGGCGGCGATGATGATGACGCGATTGGGATCGGAGGTGCCGCGCTGGATCCCCAGCACATCCATGAAAGCGGTGGAGACCGGCACGCGGCTGCCGGTGAAATTCTCGGACGGGGTATCGATCTCCAGACAGCCGCCGCAGCCGTTGGCGATCTCTGCGAAACTGTCCTTGATCCAGGCCTGCGCCGCGCCGATGCCGCGCGTCTTGGAGGCGTTGCCCGAAAGACTGTGGCGGGTGCCGAAGCCGACCAGCTTGCCGATGGTGGCGTGCAGCGCATCCGGATTCACCTCTCCGGCAAGCTGATGCAACAAAGGATGGTCATTTTCTTGCGCGGCGGCTTTTGCCAATGGCCACGCGATCAGGGCCAGTCCCAGCGCGCCTGCAACCGCCAACCTGCTCACAGCAAAGCGTCCGATCATGGCGATACCCCCATCGCCAGGATAGGCGGATTATCCGAAAGGGTACAGGGCCGGCATGGCTTTCGATGGTTAAGGGCCGCGAACCCTTGCACTGCAGGATGGTTTTGCGGTGGAAAACTTTTGCGCGCATGAACCCGAAGCGCGGTCGCGCGTTTCACGTTCCGGGGGAAAGAGGACCCGGTGCCGGACCTGCAGACCGACAGATTATCCATTTCCTTCCGCGATACCGGACCCCGGAACAGCAAAGCCGCCTTGCTTCTGCATGGCTGGCCCGACGATTGCTCGACCTGGGACGGGGTGGCCGAGAAGCTCAATTGGGGCGGCATCCGCACCATCATGCCCAACCTGCGCGGCTTCGGCGGCACGCGGTTTCTGTCCGACGCGGCACAGCGCACCGGCAATAGCGGCGTCCTGGCGATGGATGCGATCGCGCTGATGGACGGGCTGGGGATCGAGGATTTCTCCGTCGCGGGACATGACTGGGGCGCCAATATCGCCGAAGCGCTGGCGGTGGGCTGGCCGGACCGGATCGAAAGCATCGCCCTGTTGTCGGCATCGCCGCAGCCGGTCGAGGCGCCGGTCCCCGCGGAAATTCCCCAGGAACGCCAGGCGCGGCCGGAATGGTGGTCCCGCTGGTTTCATCCCAAGAGCCGCGGCCCGGAGCGGACGCGCAAGACCGATGCGCGAAAAGACAATGTGCGCAAGGACAGCAAGAGCTTCGCCCAGGCCATGGGCAAGGATCGCAAGGGCTTGGCGCTCGCCATGTGGAAGAACTGGTCGCCGCCCGGCTGGTTCGACGACGAGACCTTCGAGCAGGTGGCGCGCTCGTTCGAGAATCCCGATTGGGTGGATGTCACCCTTCACGCCTATCGCAACCGCTGGGGCGAAGCGCCGCCGGACGAACACAGCATCTGGCTGGAAGAGCGGGTGAAGGAAACGCGGACCCTGTCGCTTCCCGTCCTGGTCTTTCAAGGCGCCAAGGACGGCATGATCCAGCCCGACGGTGCCCGCAAGATCGGGGAAAAATTCGACGGGCCGTTCGAATATGTGCTGATGCCGGAGGTGGGACACTTCCCCACCCGCGAAGCGCCGCAGATGGTGGGCGAGCTTCTCACCGAACATTTCGGCGGCTGCTGAATCCTTTATTTGTCGCGGTTCCGGACGGGAAACCGCTCTAAAGCGCCTGCTCGGTGATCACGATCAGCGCCTTGCTGTCGCGCGTGAGGCCAAGGCGGGCGAAGCTGTCGGGCCCGCGCTTCAACGCCATCAGCCCGGCAAGTCCCGCCGCGCCCGTGGGCGTGGTGGCAAGACCGGCACCGGCCAACGCCTCCATGGCCTCGGTCGCGGTGGCGTCGTCCACCGCCGCGTAACATTGCGCCAAGGCGCGGAGGATGGGCCAGGTGGTGCTGGACGGAGTGGGACAATCCAGCCGGTTGAGAATGGTGGTGCCGCCGGTGGCGGCGCGGGTGAAGCGCCCCGTCCGCGCGCTTTCCATCAGGCAGGGCACATTGGCCGCTTCGACCACGATGATGGCGGGCGGCGGCTCCACTTGGGAAAACAGGCTCGCGACCGGTGTCGCCAAGCCGCCCACGCCCGCCTGTGCCACCACATGGCTGAACGCGCCGCCCTGCTCCATCGCTTCGGCCGCCAGTACGGAATAACCCTGCATGATGCGCGACGGGATATCGGTATAATTTTCCGCCGCCACGTCGGAGACCAGAACCCAGCCTTCCCGCGCGCAAGCCTCCTCCGCCGCGCGGCAGGCGGCTTCGTAGTCGCCCGGCACGGACACCAGCTCCGCGCCCAGATCGCGGATCGCGTTGCGGTGCGCCTCGGGCACATCGCCATAAATGAAGACCACGGCGCGGGCGCCCGCCAAATTCGCACCGAACGCGACCGCGCGGCCGTGATTGCCCGCGGTGGCGGTGGCGACCGTGAGGCGCGAGGCGCGGGGGGCGCGGCCGGCGAAAATATCGGCCGGAGGCACCGACAATAGCGCCGCCGCCAGCGACACCACGGCATAGGCGCCGCCCAGGCTCTTGAAGCTGCCCTGGCCGAAACGGTTGCGCTCGTCCTTGGCCCATACTTCGCCGATGCCCAATCCGGCGGCGATGGCGTCCAGCCGCACCAGCGGCGTGGGTGCGAATCCGGGCGCGGCAGAAAACAGGGCGCGAAGATCGCGCGCACCTTGAGCGGAAAAAATCCCAGCGCCGGGATGATGGCCCGTTGCGTGCGGATTGAAGAAAATCCGGTTCACCGGTTCTCAGGCCATCTGGGGCGGATTGAATTCGAAGAATTCCGGGGCCACCACATCGGCCTGGCGCAGATAGATGTCGATATTGCCGATATGGAAGGCGCGGTGCGCATAGGCGCCCCACAAAAATCCCATCACCGTCCAGGTGCGGCCCACCCAGACCACCTGCTTGTTCAACTGGTCCTGCGACAGGGCGGCGAAGGCCGAGACGATCTGTTTCTGGCTGCGATGGGCGATGGCCTGAAAATCGCCCGTCGCGAATTCCTCCTGCAAGGCGGAATATTGCGGGATCGGCATCACCGCGCCGTCCGCGATTTGGGGCAGCGAATGGGCCCAATGATCCTCGCCCACCACGATATGGGCGATCAGGCCCTTGATGGTGACCCTGGAAACCCGGTCGCCGAACCGCATGGCGCTGGTCTGGATGGGCACCCAGTCCAGCTTGTCGGGCGGGGTTTTCTGGATCCAGGCGTCGGTGTGGTCCACCATCCGCTGGAATAGGGTGAGAAACCGCTCATGTTCCGCATTGGCCGCCATCGTGGTCCTCCCCTTGCCGCCCGCATCATCGCCAGCCACCGGCATCACGGCAATGGGAATCTGGGCGATGGGGCGATAGGCTTGGAGGCCTCACCGGAGGGCACCGCATGACCGACGACGCGAATGAATTGCAAGGACCGGACCTGGCGCGCGGCATCGCCCTGGCGGACTTGAGGGAGAATGTGCCGCTCTTGGGTCATGCGGGCGGCGAGCAGATGGTCCTGGTGCGCCAGGGCGGGGAATGTTTCGCGGTGGCCCATCAATGCACCCATTATCACGGCCCCCTGGCCGAAGGGCTCGCCGCCGATGGCGGCCTGCGCTGCCCCTGGCATCATGCCTGTTTCGATCTTCGCACCGGGGAAGCGGTGCGCGCGCCCGCGATCGATCCCCTGGACACATGGGAGGTGAGAGCGAGCGAGGGCAAAATATTTGTGGGCGCCAAGCGCAAGCCCGCCAAAGCGCCCAAAGCCCCGCGCAAGGACATGCCCGGCCGGATCGTGATCCTGGGCGGCGGCGCGGCGGGTTTCGCGGCGGCCGAGCAGCTGAGGCGGGACGGCTATCAAGGCGCGCTGACGATGCTAAGCAGCGAAGCCGCGCCGCCCATCGACCGGCCCAACCTGTCCAAGGATTATCTGGCGGGATCGGCGCCGGAAGAATGGATGCCGCTGCGCCCCGACGATTTCTATGCCGCAAACGGCATCGACCTGCGCCTTAATATATTGGTCTCCGCCATCGACCGCGATGCGCGCCGGCTTCGCTTGGCCGATGGGGCCGCGGTGCCTTACGACCGGCTGCTGCTGGCAACCGGCGCGGAGCCGGTTCGCCTTCCCGTGCCGGGGGCGGACCAGCCGCATATCCATACGCTTCGCACTTTGGCCGATTGCCGCGCCATCCTGGCGGGCGCCAAGGACGCCAAACGCGTGGCGGTGATCGGAGCCAGCTTCATCGGCCTGGAAGTGGCGGCATCGTTCAGAACGCGGGGGATCGAAACCCATGTGATCGCGCCCGAAGCCATTCCCATGGAAAAAATCCTGGGCGCGGAGATCGGACGCTTCGTGCGCGCCCTGCATGAAGAGCATGGCGTGGTCTTCCATCTGGGAGAAGGCGTCACCGGCTTTGACGGAAAACAGGTGAAGCTCAAAAGCGGCGCCAGCCTGGAGGCCGACCTGGTCGTCACCGGGGTCGGCGTGCGCCCGCGCATCGCCCTGGCCGAGCAGGCGGGGCTCGCCATCGATCGCGGCGTTTCCGTGAATGCCTGGCTGGAGACCAGCGATCCCACGATCCTGGCCGCGGGCGACATCGCGCGCTGGCCCGATCCGCATACCGGCCAGAATATCCGGGTCGAGCATTGGGTGCTGGCCGAACGCCATGGCCAGGCGGCGGCGCGCATCCTGATGGGCGAGCGGGAAAAGTTCGAAGGCGTGCCGTTCTTCTGGAGCCAGCATTACGACGTGCCGATCAACTATGTCGGTCACGCCGAAGCATGGGACGGGATCGACATCGAAGGCGACATCGCGGCCCGCGATTGCCTGCTGCGGTACAAGCGCGCCGGCCGCACCTTGGCCGTGGCCTCGATCTTCCGCGACATCGAGAATCTCAAGGCCGAACTGATGATGGAGCGCCAGGCGGTTTAGGCCCGCGCTTTACTTGAGCTTCAATTCCAACCGGGAATGGCCGTCCGTGGGCGTTGCCGAGAGCGACGTCGCCAGGAACACCCGCTCGGGATTGACGCTCTTGTCGGCCAGAAGCGCATCGCGGACCGCCGTGGCGCGCGCCAGTCCCAGCGCCGCCAGTTGCCCGTTGGTCGGCGCATAGGCCTTGCGCAGTTCCGTGCGCAGCCACTGGGTTTCCAGCACGGTGCGCTGATCGCTTTCATCCAGGGGCGGCGTCGCCGTGGCGCCCGCCTTCAGCGCGTCGGGCGCAAACTCCGGATACTCCGGCCGCTTGCCCAGCTTGGCGCGATAGACATCTTCCAGCCGGTCATGCTGATCGTCGCGATCAAGACTGGCGAATTTCGCGGGTTTGCCGCGCTTGATTTCCTTGGCCATCGCTTCGGCCTCCATCGCGGCATCGGCGATCCCGGTGGCATCCTCGGCGATGGCGGGACCGGCGGGAATATCCAGATTGATCGCCGGCCGCTCCACCAGCGCCTTGGCGAAGGCGCTGAGCGATTCCGATGCACCGGCCGGCAGGTCGGCGGTGCCGGGCGCGAAATCCACGAACTGGGCTTTCTCCGCGCCCGCGAACAGCGAGCCGATCAGCTGGAACGGCGCGGCGATGGCTTTTTCGATCACATTGCCGATCACCTGCCAGACCAGCGGCCAGATGCGGAATTTGGGATCGTCCAGGGATCCCACCACCGGCAGGTTGAGATCGATCACGCCATCCTTGTCTTTCAGCAGCGCCGTCGCCAGCCGGATCGGCAGAGGCACGGCCTCCTTGCTTTCCGTGGCGGCGCCCCACTCCAGCTGGTCGATCACCACATGATGGTCCGCTTTGAGCGCGCGATTGTCGATCTTGTAGCTGAGTTCGGTGGTGAGCTTGCCCTTGGCGATGGCGTAACCGGCATAGCGGCCGGAATAGGGATTGAACACCGGCAGTTCGATATTGTGGAACGCCAGATGAAGCTCGGTCTGCCGGTCATAGGCGAAGGGATCCATCGAACCTTTGATGGTGACCGGCGAGAATTGGTCGATCACCTGGCCGTTGAAATCGATCGCCGCGACCTGGCCCGGCTGGTTGGTGATGTTGGTGATGGCGCCCTGCATCGCATCGATGCGGGCTTCGAAATTGGGCTGCATCGAATAATCCGCGAAGCTCATGGTGCCGTGATCGACATCCAGCCGCTTCATGCGGATTTTCATGGCGGAGGCCGGCTTCGCCGCCGCGGTTTTGACGGGCACGGTTTTCACGGGCACGGGCTTTGCCACCGGCGCGCTTTCACCCGTCGTCGCGGCAGGCGTTTGCGCAGAGGCGGGCATGAACTGCTTGTAGCTGAAGCTGCGATCCGGCAGCACCGCCAGCCGGCCCAGGGGATGGCTGAGACGTCCGCTGGCAATTTCCAGCCGGTCAGAGCGGTAGTCGATGGATTTGAGGCTGAAGGATTGCCAGGACACCAGCGGGCTTTTGCTGGCGTTTTCCATCACATTGAAATTGCCCACCGAGGCATCGCCCTGGAAGCGCAGCGCAGACATGTCGCCGTTTTGATAATGGACGGTGCCGGATGCGCCCAAGGTGCCGGACTTGAGTTCCAGATCGGGGATGTGCGGCATGTAGGAAATGAAGGTGGGCAGCTTCAATCCCGCCAGCGCGAATTTCATATCCACGATGCCGTTTTGCGGCGTCACCGCGCCCTCGCCGCTCGCCGTCGCGGTCCGGTCGATCTTGGCATCGAAGCGGATATTCACCGGCTGGGTGAGATCGCTGCCCGCGCCGGTGGCGGTGAGATTGATCGGCGCGATGGTGAAACGGGCCGCGGGCGTGACGGCGCGGTCGTTATAGCGCAAGGTGGCGGCGCTGAGCGCGAAATTCTCCAGCCGGATATTCCAGGGCGGCACGGATGCGACGGGGACCGCTTGCGTGGCATCGCGGGCTTTTTCCGGCATCATCGCCATCAGGCTGATGCGGCCATCCTTTTCCCGGCGCACGGGAAGGTCGGCGCCATCCAGCGCCAGGCTGCCCAAACTGATCTGCCGCGCACCCATGTCGAATTTGGCGTCTTTCAGCGACAGGCTCGCCAGCTTGATCGCATCCCCGCCGCCGGCGGGCGTGACACCCAGGCCCTGCATGTCCAGGCGCGGCATCGCGGCGGTCATCGCCAGCGATTTTCCGTCCGTCACCGTCAGGGGACCGATGCTGGCCGAAAGCTTGTCGAGCTTCACCGAACCGCGGAACAGGTTTTTCTTGCCGTCGAGGCTGAGGCCGGTCAGCGACAAGGCGGGCACCGATGCGCCCAGCCGCACGCCGCGCGCGTCATAGGCGAAATTGTAATCGGTGGTGAGCCCGATCTCGCCGCCCGTGAGCACCACCGGCAGCATCTCGCTGAGGAATTTCTGGATCGTGTCGCTCTGCAGCCCGGCGATGATGAGGCGGCCCTGCGAGGCGATGGGCGCGATGGACAAGGTGCCGGTCCAGTCGAAGCCTTCGCCCTTTTCGCTTTTGGCCTTCAAGGCAAAAGCGCCGCCCTTGGCCTGGTCGGTCTGGAAATCCTTGAGCGTGAAGCTGATGGGCGTCAGGGTTTTTTCCGGACGCAGTTCGCGGCTGTCATCGGCATAGACGATGCGGCCCTGGTCCACCGCGAATGTGTCGATCCTGACCGCCGGGCTGGGCCCTTCGGATTTGGTCTTGGGCACCAGCTCGATCAGATTGAGCGCGCCGTCCGGGCGCACGATGGCCCGCACGAAGGGCCGGTCGATCCGCACATCGGTGAAGCGATAGGCGTGCTGGAACAGGGACAGGATCGAAAAGCCGATCTTCAGATGACCGACCGCGACCATGGGCTGGCGCTGCGCGTCGGGAATGGCGATGTCGCCGATATCGACCGTGAAACGCAGCGGATCGAACTTGATCTCGCCCAGCGTCAGCGTCTTGTCGAGATTGGTCTGCACCCATGCGGTGGCCTGGGAGCGGATCAGGCGCGGGACGAGGAAATAGCCCGCCAGAAGGTAAGCGACAAAGAGGAGCACAAGGGCGGATGCCGCCCAGATCCATTTGCGGTACCGGCGCAAACCCGAACCCTCAGGCGGCAGCGGATCGGGACCGGGTCTTTCACTATCCAAAATTCGACGTCCAAAACACCCGGTGTCATGCTGCGGATATTCGCCCGGGAAGGCAACAATATAGCGGCGCGCGGGACCGATTCACAACATTGTCACAGTCGCCGCCGATGTGCCGGAAACAGACACTGCGCCGCGCTCAGAGGCTCGCCAATTCCGTCAGCCGGATATTCTTGAGCGGCAACGAGCGGATGCGCTTGCCCGACGCGGCGAAGATCGCGTTGGCGATGGCCGCCGCCGTGGGCGCCACCGAACATTCGCCCACCCCGCCCCATTTGGGCTTGCCGTCCTTGTCCTTGCCGCCGGTCAGCGCCAGCGCCGTCACCACATCGGGCGCATCGGGCAGACGCAGCATGCGGTAGTCGTTGAAATTGCCCTGCACCACCGCGCCGTTCTTGACCGTGATCTCGCCATACATCATCGCCGCCATGGCGAAGATCGCGCCGCCTTCGATCTGGGCATCCACCAGATTGGGATTGACCACATGATAGGCATCGGTGGCCGCGTAAATCCTGTCCACTTTGACCGCGCCATTGGCCTGGATGGTGACTTCCGCCACCTGGCCGCCCACCGCGCCGTGATTTTCCACCAGCGAGAGCCCCCGTCCGCGCCCGGCCGGCATGGGCTTTCCCCAACCGCTGATCTGTTCCAGCTTGTTCAACACCGCCACCGAATCCACCCGGTCGGTGAGCGAGCGGCGGAATTCCAGCGGGTCGCGGCCTGCCGCATGGGCCAGCTCGTCGATGAAGCTTTCCAGATAGAAGCAATTCTGCGAGCCGCCCACCGCGCGCCAATAGGCCACCGGCACATGGGTGTTCTTCAGCATCTGGCCCGTGTACCAGTTGGGCACTTTATTATAGGGCACCGAGGGTCCGATCCCTTCCAGCGCCGTGCCGTCGATTCCGTCCGGCACCTTGCGGCCCGTGGACATCGCGATCGAACCGCACACGCTTTGGATATAGAGCGCCTCCAGCTTGCCGTCGGGCGACAGCGCGCCCTTGAGGCGGATCGCCGATTGCGGGCGATAGCGGTCGGCCCGCATGTCCTGCTCGCGCGACCACAAAAGTTGCAGCGGCACGTCGATATTGCCCGCCTTGGCCACGCGGATGGCATGGCGCAATTCGTCGCCGAAGGTGCGCCGGCCGAAGCCGCCGCCCAGATACATCTGGTGGAAATAGATCTGTTCCGGCTTCAGCCCGGTTTCCTCGGCCGCCATCTCGGCATTCGACAGCGCCGATTGCGAGCCCATCCAAATGTCCAGCCGGTCTTTCGTGAGATGCACCGTGGCATTGCAGGGCTCCATGGTGGCATGGGCCAGGAGCGGGGTTTCATATTCCGCCGTGACCACATGCTGACTTTTGGCGATCACGGATCTGGCGTCGCCGTCATTGCGCGCCGTCACCAGCGGGCCGTCCAGTGCATCGCGATAGGCTTTGTTGAACTGGGCACTGTCGGTATGCGCGGCCGCGCCGCCGTCCCACACCGGCTTCAGCAGCTTCAGGGCTTCGTTGGCCCGCCAGTAATTGTCGGCCACCACCGCCACGGCATCGTCCAGCTTCACGACGTGGCTGATGCCGCGCCGGTTCTTCACCGCGCTGTCATCCACCGACACGAGTTTGCCGCCGAACACCGGGCAGCTCATGATCGAAGCGAAGAGCTGGCCTTTTTCCCGCGTGTCGATGCCGAATTTGGCGCTGCCGTCGGATTTGGCGGGAGAATCCAAACGCGGCTGGCGCGTGCCGGCGAATTTGAACTGGTCCGGCGTCTTGATCGCCGGTTCGGCGGCCAGCTTCACCTTGGCGGCATCGGCCACCAGGGCGCCGAAGCTCAGCGAACGGCCGCTGGCCTTGTGAACGACCTTGCCCTGGACCGCGCTGCAATCCTTGGCCGGCACATTCCATTTCATGGCCGCCGCCTGGATCAGCCGCGCCCGCGCCGACGCGCCGGCCTGCTGCACATAGGGCCAGCTGGTGCGGATGCCGCGGCTGCCCGCCGTCAGCTGGTCGCCATAGATATTGTGTTCGCGGATGTTGCGGTTGACCGAGCTGAATTCGACTTTCACCTTGCTCCAGTCGCATTCCAGCTCTTCGGCAAGCAGCATCGGCAGGCCCGAGCCCGTGCCCTGCCCCATCTCGGCCATCGGGCAGCGCAGGATCACGGTCTCGTCCGGCTCAATCGCCACCCAGGCATTGACCTCGCGCGGATCGGCGCTGTCGGCCGCCCAAGTCTGGTCGGCGAATTCGGCGGCATATCCGGGAACGGTGAGGCCCACCAGCAAGCCGCCCGTGGCGGTGGCGGCGCTGATCACGAATTCGCGGCGGGAGAGTTTTTCGTGTCTGGTCATGGCGTCACGCCTTTCCCGCGGCGCGCTTGATGGCGCGGCGGATGCGCACATAGGTGCCGCAGCGGCAGATGTTGCCCGCCATCGCCGCATCGATATCGGATTCGTCGGGATTGGGCGTGCGGTTGAGCAAGGCCGTTGCCGCCATCACCTGGCCGGATTGGCAATAGCCACATTGCGGTACGTCTTCGGCGATCCAGGCTTGCTGCACTTTGTTCAAGGTGCCGTTGTGCGACAGCCCTTCGATGGTGGTGATCTCCTTGCCTTCCGCATTGGCGACCGGCAGCGAGCAGGAGCGCACCGCCTTGCCATCCACCAGCACGGTGCAGGCGCCGCATTGCGCGATGCCGCAGCCATATTTGGTGCCGGTGAGACCGATCTCGGTGCGGATCGCCCAGAGCAGCGGCATCTCTTTCTCGATGTCGAGGCTATGGGTTTCGCCATTGACCTTGAGGGTGATCATGCGACCTCCTGAATTGCACGGCGCAGCGCGGCGCAACGCTAGCACAAGCAGATAGCTCCCGCATGCCTGGAGCGGTATATTCACATGGATATCGCGCTGTGCAGTTTGCACAAGAAGACCAAGCGGTTATCATCGCGCCAAAGCCCCCTCCGGCCTACGCATCGCAAGCGCTGCTACGGCCACCTCCCCCACCAGCATGCTTCGCATGCGCGGGGGGTCCGAAGGACGGGCTGGGTGTGGGGAAGCAATGGGCAAAGGCTGGAAACTTTTCCTGCTGGGCTGGGCGTTGATTTTCGCCGGCAGTTTTCTTGCGCACCGGATTCAGACATCGGGCGGCATCCGCGTCGAGGATGTGCGGTTCACCGGCACCAATGGCGTGGCGATGAGCGCGCTGCTTTATATCCCGCCCGGCGCGACGCGCGATCATCCCGCGCCCGGCATCTTGGCGGTGCATGGCTATATCAATTCGCGCGAAACCCAGGACGGCTTCGCCATCGCCCTGGCCCGCGCCGGCTATGTGGTGCTGGCGCTGGACCAGACCGGCCATGGCTATAGCGGCGGCATTGTCGGCGCGAACGGCTTTGGCGGGCCGGATGGCCTTCGCTATCTGCGCGGCTTGGATGTCGTCGACAAAGACAATATCGGGCTGGAAGGTCATTCGATGGGCGGCTGGACGGTGCTCAAAGCCGCCGAAGCCATGCCCGACGCCTATAGGGCGATGGTGCTGGAAGGATCGGGCACCGGCGTGCTGGGCACGCGCGCCGGCACGCCGGATTTTCCCCGCAATGTGGCGGTGGTGTTCAGCCGCTATGACGAATTCGCCAGGCTGATGTGGGGCGTGCCCCATGCCTGGGATGTGGGCGGCAGCGAAAAACTGAAAGCCCTGTTCGGAACAACCGGCACCATCGCGCCGGGCCGGTTGCAGGGTGACATCGCGGCGGGGACGGCGCGGCAACTCTATACGCCCGTCACCACCCATCCCGGCGATCACATCTCGCGCGAAGCCATCGGCGATGCGGTGGAATGGTTCGGCAAGACTCTGAACGGCGGCACGCCGGGGCGCGGAGATTCCCTCTGGGTCTGGAAGGAAATCGGCACGCTGGCCGCGCTCGTCGGTTTCGTGCTGTTGCTGTTGGGCGCGTTCGCGCTTTATCTGCGCCTGCCCGGTTTTGCCTGGCTGGCACTGCCCCAGGACCCGGTGCGCGAGCGGCGCGATGCGCGCTGGTGGATCGCGATCGTGGCCGCGGCGCTGATCCCGGTGGCCACATTCTATCCCTTCATGGGGCTGGGCCAGATGGCGATGCCGCCGTCACGGCTGTTCCCGCAATCCATCACCAACCAGGTCCTGGTCTGGGCGGCACTGAACGCGGCGATCACGCTGATCCTGGGCCGGATGCTCAGAGGTCCCAAACCGCGCGTCAATCCCCGCAGCCGGGGCGCGCTCGCCATCGCAATGCTCACGGTGGCGACCGGCTATCTGTCGCTGCTGCTGGCGGATTTCCTGTTCAAGACGGATTTCCGTTTCTGGGTGGTGGCGCTGAAATTGCTCAGCCCCGATCAGTTCCGCTGGTTCCTGTTCTATCTGATCCCCTTCACGGCCTGCTTCGCCGTCATGTCGCATGCCGTGCATGCGCTGGCCATCCGTGGCGACAGCGCGGTCCGGCAATATGGCGCCGCGCTGGCGGCGTTGGCGGGTGGATTCCTGCTGTTCCTGATCGCGCAATATGCGCCTTTGTTCCTGGGCGGCGCGCTGTTGGTGCCGGAACAGGCGCTGAACGCCATCATCTCCATCCAGTTCCTGCCTTTGATGGCGATCATCGCCATCATTCTGGTCTTCACCGCGCGGCGCACCGCCAGCCCCTGGCCCGGCGCCTATCTCTGCGGTCTGTTCGTGACCTGGTATATCGTGGCGGGCACGGCGGTGCAGTTCGCGGGTTCATAGAGAGAGCGGGATCGAGCATGCAGACGACACGCGTCACCGAAGGCACCCAGCCGGGTCAGGACATTCCCGATCTGCGCCTGTTCGTCTTTGCCCTGTTCTTCATCTTCGGCGGCATCACCAGTCTGAACGATGTTCTGGTCCCCAATCTGAAAGAGCTGTTCACCCTCTCCTATGCCGAAGTGATGACGGTGCAGTTCGCCTTCTTCGCGGCCTATTTCATCATCTCGATTCCGGCCGCCGCCATCGTCAAGCGGGTGGGTTACATGCGCGCGGCGGTGATCGGGCTTCTCACCATGATGACGGGATGCCTGCTCTTCATTCCCGCCTCGCTGTCGGCGGTGTTCGCCATGTTCCTGCTGGCCCTGTTCGTGCTGGCGTCAGGCATCACCGTGATCCAGGTGGTGACCAACCCTTTGATCTCGATCCTGGGCACGCCGGAAACGGCGCATAGCCGCCTCACCTTCGCCCAGGCGTTCAATTCGCTGGGCACCACGGTCTTTCCCTATGTGGGCTCGATCCTGATTTTGGGCTCGCTGGCGAAAGTCGATGCCACGCAGTTGACCGGCGCGGCCTTGGATGCCTTCCGCCGCGAGGAAACCCAGATGGTGATCCTCACCTATCTGGGGCTGGCGGCGGCGCTGGGCGTGCTGGCGGCTTTGGTCTGGTCGCGCAGGAAGCGCCTGGCCGAAACCATTTCCGCCCAGGCCGACATCTGGAAAGCCTTCAATCTGCTGAACCGCCCGCGCTTCGCGTTCGGCGCGCTTTGCATCTTTCTCTATGTGGGGGCGGAAGTGTCGATCGGCTCCATCATCGTCAATTACCTGATGCAGACCAATGTGCTGGGGCTGGCGGCTGAATCCGCGGGCAAGCATGTGCCCTTTTACTGGGGCGGGGCGCTGGTCGGCCGCTTCATCGGCGCTTTCGTGCTGAAATATGTCTCGCCCGGCAAGGTGCTGGCCTTCAACGCCACGATGGTGGTGCTGTTGCTGCTGGTGTCGGCCAACAGCATCGGCGCCGTATCGGGATGGTCGCTGCTGGCGATCGGGTTGTTCAATTCCATCATGTTCCCCACCATTTTCGCGCTGGCGTCCGAAGGGCTAGGACCGCGCACGGCGGACGGTTCGGGCGTGATCTGCGTGGCTATCGTGGGCGGGGCCATCGTGCCGATCATTACGGGCGCAGCAGCCGATGCGATGGGCCTGAAAGGTGCCCTGGTCATACCCGCCATCTGTTATCTGGGCATCCTGCTGTTCGGGCTCTATGCACGGCGGCGCATCGGCGCGGAAACGCTCATAAACGCCTGAGACTGACGGAGGGTCACTCCCAACGCATGGGAGCATGGCCAAAAAGTAATGCTTTTGCCTGAATACGAGGCATTCAAATCATACTATAGACCTGCCCGACCTGCGCAAAGGCGCGGGCCTGATAATTTACAGGATTGGAGCAGTTCATTATGCGCAAGATCTCGATCGCGGCGGGCATCGTCGCCGCCGGCCTGTCGCTGGCGGGTGCCGCCGTGGCGCTGGAAGCAAGCCAGGTCACCGTCGCTTATGCGGACGGCTATACCGGCACCGACGGGCAATTCCATGCCTGGGAAAGCCGCGCCGACGCGCAGGAATTCCGCGCCAAGCATGCCGACCAGTATCGCGCCTGGCGCCACGACGACCCGCGTCATAAGGACGATAAGTAACCCCCTCCGGCCTTCGCATCGCAAGCGCTGCTACGGCCACCTCCCCCTCCATGCGCTACGCGCGAGGGGGAGGATGGGCACGGCCCAGGTTCAAGAATAGAAATGCCTCGGTTCGGAAACGGATCGGGGCATTTTCTTTTGCGCTTGGGGATCAGTTCGCCTTCAGCGCCCGCACGGCTTTCAACGTGCCCGCCACATGCCGGTCGGGATTGAGGCTGCTATAGACGAAGGCGATCTTGCCATCCTGTGTCACCACATAAGATGTGCGATCGGCATAGGGCGTAAGAAAACCCAGCGCCGCGTCATAGCCTTTCATGATGCTGCGGTCGCGGTCGGCGGCGACGGGAAATTTGCTCTGGCACTCGCTGACCGAGAATTTGTTCAAGGTGGCGATATCGTCATGGCTGACGCCGATCACGCTGGCGCCCGCCGCGCGGAAATCCGGCATCGCCTCTGCGAAATCATGCGCTTCGATGGTGCAGCCCTTGGTGAAGGCGGCGGGATAGAAATAGACCACCACCGGGCCTTTCTTCAGCGCGTCCTTCAGATGAAAGACAAATTCCTTGCCGCCCAAGGTGGCAGGCGCGGTGAAGTCGGGTGCGGCGTCACCCACCTTGAGCGCGGCCGACGCCGGCGCGGCGGACAGGCTCAGAAGCAGCAGCATCACCAGCAATTTTCGCATCGCACTCATCCCATGACCGTTCCGTGAACCACCACCATTATACGCAGGCGCCGCGGCTCCAGACCACCGGTCCGGCGGAGCCGATCCCATTTTCGCGCGTTATACGGGCGACCCCGGAGGATTTCATGGCACACCAAGCGCACGGCAAAGAGATCGCGAACGGCAACAGCAAGCCCTTTCTCACGGATGTGAAGGCCCTTCGGGCCCGGGCCCGCGAACATCTGGAGGTGGTGCGATCGGAACCAACTATATCGGGGACGCCAAAAAGACCGTGGAGATCCTGCAGACGGTGCTGGCAACCGAAATCGTCTGCGTGCTGCGCTACACCATGCATGCGGTGACCGCGTCGGGCATTTCCAGCGACAGCGTGCGGGCGGAGTTCGCCGAGCATGCCCGCGAGGAGCAGGAACATATGATGATGGTGGCCGAGCGCATCAACCAGCTGGGCGGCAAGCCCGATTTCAACCCGGACGGGCTGGCCAGCCGTTCCGCCTCGCAATATGCCGAAGGCGCCAATCTGGTGGACATGATCCGCGAAAATCTGGTGGCCGAGCGCATCGCGGTCGATCATTACCGCGAGCTGATCCGCTATTTCGACAATGACGATCCGGGCACCAAGGCCATGCTGCAGGATATCCTGCGCAAGGAAGAGGAGCATGCCGACGACATGCACGACCTTCTGGTCGCCCATGAAGGCACACCCATGCTGAAGAGCTGACGCCCGGCCGGATTATTTGCCGGTATAGGCGATGCGCCAGATCCGGCCCTTCTGCGATTCCGCGACATAGAGCGCGCCATCGGGACCGACCGTGACGCCCACCGGGCGGTAGCGGGCGCGCTTGCCGTTCTTGTCGTCGCGGGTGGGCCCGGCGAAACCGTCGGCAAAGACTTGCGGCGTGCCCGCCTTGCCCGATTTGTCCAGCGGCACGAACATCACGTTATAGCCGTCGTCATGCCCACCGGGATCGCCGCCGCCCGCGCCATGGAAGGCGACAAAGGCGCCGCCGCGATAGGCGGCGGGAAATTGCGTGCCCTCATAGATGGCGATGTCCATTGGCGCGACATGGGCGGGAAAGGCCGCCGCCGGCACGGCATATTTGGCATCGGTGACCGGGGTCTTGCCGTCGCCCGCATATTCGGGCTGGGCCAGGCGGATATTCTTGGCGCTGTCGTAATAGGTATAGGGCCAGCCCATATGGGTGCCCTTGGTCACTTTGAACATCTCGTCCGAGATATGGGCGCCGTCGGCGGCGCTGATGATTTCCGGATAGGCCTTTTCCGCCGCGTCGCGCCCATAATTCACCACATAAAGCGCGCCCGCGCCCTTCGACCAGGCCAGCGCGTTGGTGTCGCGGATGCCGGTGGCGTAATGCTCGCCTTGGCTCCAGGTCTGGCCCAGCTTGTCGGCATCGAAGCGCCACACCCCACCCCGCGTTTCCAGGAAAGGACAGGGCATGGGGCCGACCGATTTGGATGTCCGCGATACGGTTTCCGGCGCGCAGACATTGCCGCCGCCGCCGATCGCGACAAAGAGATTGCCCTTGCCGTCGAAAGCGATGGCGGCGCGGCCGGGAATGCCGTCGAGCACGATTTCGGGCTGGGCGCTCGGCGCCAATTCCTTGTTCGACAGCTTGATGCGGTAAAGCGTGTTGGGCGACGAGGTATAGAGCGCGCCTTTATAAACCGCGATGGCGGTGCCGTTATGGATGGTGCTGAAATGCTTTTGCGTGTCGGCGTGATGCTTGGCATCCAGATGCAGCGCGATCACGCCCTGGTTGGCGGCGCCTTTGGTCTGGGGCTCGGTGGAGACATACATATGGCTGGCGTCCAGGAACGCCATGTGGCGGGTATAGTCGCCCAGATTTTCCGCCACCACCGTGGCGTGAAAACCGGCCGGCAGGGTGAGATCGTCAGGCTCCGCCCCCAGGGACGGCGTGGCGATGACAGCAAGCGGCAAGGCGCTCAGAAGCAGCGCGCCCGGCAATTTCATGGACCGTTTCATGGCGATTCCCCCTCTTCCCGCCCCGATCTAACGCCAGGACCGGTCCTGTGAACAGGGGCGGGTTTAAGGCTTGGAAACGATCCCGACCTTAAATTTGCCCGCCTTCTCCAGGACTCTGCACCCCGCCATGCCGTCTTCCCCCGCCAGCGCGCCGCCCGCCTTGTCCATCACGGGCCTGCGCAAAAGCTTCGGGCGCCCCGCCGTGGACGGCCTGGACCTGGAGGTGCGGGCGGGCGAATTCTATCTGCTGCTGGGGCCCAACGGCGCGGGCAAGACCACCACCTTGCGGATGGTGAGCGGCCTGCTGAAGCCCGATGCGGGCGCGATCCGGATTTTCGGCGTCGACGCATTGGCCGATCCCATCGGCGCCAAGCAGATCACCGGCTGGCTGTCCGACGAACCGATGATCTATGACAAGCTGACGCCGCCGGAATATCTGGAATTCGTGGCCGGGCTGTGGAGCGTGCCGGGCGATGTCGCGGGGTCCCGCTCGCGCGAATTGCTGCGCTGGCTGGGCCTGGAGCCGCATGCCCGCGAACGCTGCGAAGGCTTTTCGCGGGGCATGCGCCAGAAAGTGGCGCTGGCGGGCGCCCTGGTGCACGAACCCCGCCTGATCATCCTGGACGAGCCTTTGACCGGCCTGGATGCGGGTGCCGCGCGCCTGGTGAAAGACGTGTTGCAGGAAAAAGTCCGGGGCGGCAGCACCGTCCTGATGACCACGCACATCTTGGAGATCGCCGAACGCATGGCCGACCGCATCGGCGTGATCGCGCAAGGCCGGTTGATCGCCGAAGGCACTTTGGCGGATTTGCGCGCCCGCACCGGCCGCGAAGGCGCCACCCTGGAGGACATGTTCCTCTCCCTGGTGGATCAGGACCGCGCCGCGGAATGAACGCGATCGCCTCCCTCGTCTGGTTTGCCCGGCACGAGCGGCGGCTGGCCTGGCGCGATGCCTTGTCGATGATGACGGCGGGGCGGCCGGACCGGGAGCGGCGGGCCTGGATCTGGCTGTGCGCCTTCGCCATCGCGCTGCATGTGATCGCCTATCTGCTGGTGCGCAATTTCGTCAGCCAGCAGATGCAGGCCGACCTGCCGACCTTGATCGCGGTCACCGCCAGCATTCTTCTTTCCGGATCGGCGATGCTGTCCCAGGCGATGGAAAGCGTCACCCGTACTTTTTATTCGCGCTCCGACCTGGAATTGATCCTCAGCGCGCCGGTCAAGGCGGAACGGTTGTTCGCCGTGCGCATCGGTGCCATGGCCTTGTCGGCGGCGCTGATGTCGATCCTGTTGATGGGCCCGTTCATCAATGTGCTGATCTGGCGCGACGGCTGGCAATGGCTCAGCGCCTATGGCGTTTTGATCGCGGTGTCGCTGGTCACCACCTCGCTGGCGGTGGCGATCACCATCAAGCTGTTCCAATGGATCGGCCCTCGCCGCACACGGGTGGCCGCCCAGATCACCGCCGCCATCGTGGGCGGGGTTTTCGTGATCGGCCTGCAGACCGCGGCGATGTTTTCCAGCGGCACCTTGCAGCGCCTGTCGGTGCTGCAATCCGAAACCGTGCTGGCGCACGCGCCCGCGCCGGACAGTCCCGTCTGGTGGCCGGCCGCTGCCGCGCTGGGCAATGGGCGGGATCTTTTCTTTGTGCTGGCGGCGAGCCTGCTGGTTTTCCTCGCCGTCACTGCCCGCTACGCGCCCCGCTTCGCCGGTTATGTGCTGGCCGCTTCCAGCGTGTCCGAGATATCGCGCCCGGCGGCGGGCGCGCATCGCTTCAAGGTGCTGTCGCCCGCCGCCAGTCTTCGGCGCAAGGAACAGCTTTTGATCCTGCGCGATCCCTGGCTGATCTCCCAATCCCTGATGCAGCTTCTCTACCTGTCGCCGCCCGCGCTGCTGCTCTGGCACAATTATGGAAAAGCAGGCGGCGCCGTGGTGCTGGTGCCGGTGCTGGTGATGACCGCGGGCCAGCTGGCGGGGGGCCTGGCCTGGCTCACCATCTCGGGCGAGGACGCCCCCGACCTGGTGCAATCGGCGCCGGTGACGCCGGGACGGCTTTTGCGCGCCAAGGCCGAAGCGGTGATGCAATGCATCGGGATCGTGTTCTTCCCCTTCATCGCCGTGCTGCTGTTCGTGTCGCGGCAGCAGGCTTTCTACGCGGCGGCCGGCATCGGCGCGGCCGCGCTGTCGTCCATCGCCATCCAGCTCTGGTTCCGCTCCCAGGCCAAGCGCAGCCAGTTCCGCCGCCGCCACACCTCGTCGCGCATCGCCACCTTGGCGGAAGCCCTGATCTCCATCGCCTGGGCGGGGACCGGCGCCGTGGCCGTCAGCGGCAATTCGCTGTGGCCCTTCTCGGCGGGCTTTGCGCTGTTCCTGCTTCTCTGCGTGCGCTGGCTGAGCCCGTCGCGACTATCGTAACTCACGCCGCGCGGTGCAAAAGCTCGCGCCGGTATTCGTCGTCGGTGATCACCCGGAAGCGGCCAAAGCCATAGGCGCAGACCTGCGCCATGATCGCGTTGCGCGCGGTTTCGTCGGTGGTGAATTCGGAAAGAAATTCCGGCTCGCCCTCCTCCACCCCTGTCATCATCAGATGCATGATCCGGCAGGTGCGCGCGAAGGCGTAATGCCGGTCCATCAGGGCCATGATGCGGGTGAAGGCTTCCTGCAGAGTAAGTCCGCGCGCATCGGTGAGAATGTCGGGCGGAATGGTGCGGACGGTGTACATGAATGCCTCCCTGGTGCTCCCGGAATCGATAGGAACAAAGAGAGAACAAAATGCCGGAAATGTCCAGATACCAGGGCTTGTAGGCGCACCCCTCAGGCGGACATGGCCTTGAGCGCGGCCGTCAGCTGATCGACTTCTGCTTCGCGGGTGAAGACGGCGCAGGTGACCCGGATGCAGGAGCCGCTGGCGACGCCGGACCGCTCCACCGTGAAAATCTTGAATCGCTTCAGCAGCGCCTCCGCATCGGCGACGTTCTGCGCGTGGCTGGTATGGCCCTTGAAGCGGAAGGAGGCGATGCCGGAGGTGAGACGCGGATCGGACGGGGTGAGAATCTCCACCTGGCCCCGCACCTCTTCGGCCCAGCGGTCGCGCAGCGCGCGCAACCGCGCTTCCTTGGGGCCAGCGCCGATCTTTTCATGGAAATCCAGCGCATCCTCCAGCGCCAGGAAGGCGGCGAAGTTGGAGGTGCCGGTGTGAATCTTCCGCCTGATATCGTCCGGCGCGAAACCGCCATTGCCGATGGCGGTATCGATGTCGTCGATGCGGGCGCGCCGCACATACATCAGCCCGGTGCCGACCGGGGCGCCGATCCATTTCTGGCAGGTCAGGGCCACGAAATCCGCCTTGAGGTCGGACAGCTTGAAGTCGAGCTGGCCCCAGGCATGGGCGCTGTCCACGATCGCATCCACGCCCCGGGACCGCGCCATTTCGACGATCTCGCCCACCGGCAGGACCAGGCCGGTGCGATGGCTGACATGGGTTATCAGCATCAGGCGTATCTTGGGATTGGCCTTCAGCGCCGCTTCATAGGCATCGATCAGAGTCTGGTGCGTGGCGGGCTCGGGCAGCGCGATGGTCACGACAGTGACGCCGCGATGGGTCTTCAGCCATTCGAACGCCGATTGCGTGCTGTCGTAATCCAGGTCGGCATAAAGAACCGCATCGCCCGGTTTGAGGCGGTTATAGCCGTTGATCAACGTCATCAAGGCTTCGGTGGCGCCCCGGGTGAATGCCACCTCCTCCGTCGCCGCGCCCAGATCGCGGGCGGCGCGGGCGCGCACCCGCTCCAGATCGGCATCGAATTCGCGGCGGGCGTAAAAGGAATTGCGCCGGTTCGCCATCTCGGTCTTGCGGCGATAGGCCTCCATCACGGGCCTGGGCATCATCCCCCACATGCCATTCTCAAACGGCACGATCTCGCGGGTGATGTCATATTGGTCCGCCACGGAGCGCCAATAATCCGCGCCCTGGGCCGGGGCGGCCTCAGCCGAGGCGATATGCGCGGTGGGCCCCAGCAGCAAGGCGGCTCCAATCAAGTCGCGGCGGTCCAGTTCGCTCATGGCGGGCCCCAGAATGGCAGACACAAAGATTACGTCCTGCCTTCGCGCCGCCGCAACCTCGGTTCTGTGTCAGCTTCGGTTCTGTGTCAGCTTCCTGGCGACATCAGGGCTTGCGAATCGAAGGGCGGCTTTGCAGCCCGCTGGCCGGGCGGGCGAAGCGGATCGTGCTGTGGGGAATATACCAGCTGCCATTGGTGTCCTGGCAGGCGATGCCGGGATAGCGCAGCTGCGGATCGTCGGTGCGCAGCTCATAGCGGCGGCAATATTGCGGCGAGCCGCCCACCAGCCCGGCTTCGCGGGGCGTCAGCGCCGCAAAGGTGCGGATCTCGAAATGGCGGGCAACGCCGGTGCTGGACCATTTGAGCGGATGCTTGGCCACGGGCTCGTCCAGCGCATGGGTAAGCGCCCAGTCCAGACCCGCTTTCGCCGCCGCGGGCCAGTCGCCCATGTCGGGACGGATGGCCACCAGCTCGCGCGGATCGCTCTGCTCCCATTGCACTTCGCGCCCGGCGGCCGCGAATTCCACTTCGCCGTCATTATAGATCAGCATGTCGCCCTGGCGCAGCGCGATGATGGCGGCCCTGGCATTGGCCGCCGCCAGCGCGCTCTTCAGCCGCGCCGCCAGCGAGAGGGTGAGGCGGCCTTCCTCGGCAAGACCGTGATCCTTCTGAAAGGCTTTGACCGCACGCTCGGTGCCCGCGCCTGCCACGCCATCGAGCTTGCCGGGCTTGTAGCCCAGCTGCAGCAGCGCGCGTTGCGCCGCGATCACGCCCGCTTTGTCCGTCACCAGGCCGGGATCCGGCGCGGGCGGCGGTGGCGGCGGTGGCGGCGGCGGTTCGGGCGCGGCGGCCATAACCGGTTCGGGCGCGGGCTTGGGCTTGGCCGCGCAGCCGCTGAGCAGCAGCAGGCTGGCGATGACGGCAAGCGTCAGGCGCGAGGATGGCGTCATGCGACCTCCCGCGCCGGAACGATGCGCGCGGCGGGCAGGATCATGCGGATCACCGTGCCCTGGCCCGGCGCGCTGGAAATCTGCAGGCGCGCATCATGCTGATCGGCCACGCGCCGCACGAAGGTCAGGCCCAGACCCACGCCGTCATGGCGCCGCGACAGGGTATTGTCGCCTTGCGAAAACAGGTCGACCACTTTGGCGGCCTCGCCCGGCAGCATGCCCATGCCATTGTCGCGGACTTCGATGGCAAGGCCATCGGGCCCCGGAACGGCCGACAGGATCGCCTCGCCGCCCTTGGGCGTGAATTTGACGGCGTTGGACACCAGGTTCGCTAGCGCCTTCTGCAGCCTTCTGCTGTCGCCGCGCAGCATGGGCACATTGTCGGTAACGGCATTGTGAAGCGACACGCCCGTCATCGCCGCCTGCGGCCGCATCTTGGCGATCACCGCCTCGGCAATGTCGGGCAGATAGACCAGCTCGTCGGTCTTGCGGGTTTCGGTATCCATCTGGGTAATTTCCAGAATGTCGTTGATCAGATCGAGCAGCCGGGCGCCGCTGCTGTTGATCTCGCCCAGATAGTCCTGCGTCCGTTCGCGGGACGCATCCGGCTGGTCGATCAGCATGCCGGAAAATCCGATCACCGCGTTCAAGGGCGTGCGCAACTCGTGACTCATGGTGGACAGGAATGCGGATTTGGCGCGGTTGGCCGCTTCGGCCTTGTCCTTGGCGATGCGCAACGCCCCCTCCGCGTCGCGCCGCTGCTCGATTTCCGCCGCCAGGGCCCGGTTGGTCTTGGACAGTTCGGCGGTCCTGGCGATCACGGCGCGCTCGACCTGGCGCTTGCGCATGGTGATGGAGAGCATGGTCTGGGCCAGCAGCGCCGCCAGCGCCAGCACCAGCAAAGACGCGCCCGCCGGAACATAAAGGCGGGTGAGAACACTGCCCGTGCCGTTGGAGCGGAGCGCCAGATAGAAAGGCGTGCCCGCCACCGCGAAGGGCCGGATCTGGTGGAATTCGGAATCGCCGAACCAGCGCGTCAGCGCCATGGCCGGCGCGGCGGGCTCGCCGGGGGTGCCAGCCGGATAGACATTCAACGACGCGCCGCTGCCGGTGGCGATGGCGGCGTCCACCGGGGCATGGGCGCCCACAATGCCTTCCACCACTTTGGTCAATTGCAGCACGCCCAGCGCATAGCCTTCCAGGTCGGGCGGGGCGCCGACACTCTGCGTGCCGCTCTTCAGCCCGGCGGGCTTTTGCGTATCGATCCGCTGCCGGGCGGCTTTTTCCAGAACCGTCTCCCGGCCCAGGGGAAACACCACCAGCATCAAGGGCGCGCGCGCGCCATCGACCAGCGCCCGCTGCAACGGCGGCGACGCCACCACCTTGCCGCTGTCCCGGGCGCGCTGGAACAAGGGCGCATAGATCGGATCCTTGGCCAGATCGACGCCGATCAGGCCGCCGCTGGCATCGAACGGCTCGACATAGGCGACGGGGATGTAGCGGTCGCGATCGCCCGCGGGCACCAAAGTGCCGTCCGCCGCCACTTCGCGCAGGCGCAATCCATAGAGCCCGTCATTCTGCAGCCCCGCCTCGAAAGCCTTGCGCTGTTTTCCGGCGACATGGGGCAGCCACAAGACCGCCTTGAAGCCGGAATTCTGCGGCAGGATCTGATGCGCGAAATTGGAAAACTCCCAGCGGTTCACGTCATGGGAGGACGAGACGAAGGCGTGGATCGCCGCCAGCGAATTGACGTGCCGCTCGATCCCCGTCTTGAAGGCCGCGCCGTAATCGGCGGCATCGCGCTGGAACGCGTCGCGGTCGGCGGCCAGGTAATAGCCGCGCGCCAGGGTGAAAACGATGACGGCCGCGGCCAGGCCGATGATCGCGACCGCCACGATCGGCAGAAAGTCGATCGCGCCATACTGGTGCTGGCGTACGCTACTCGACATGGAATGCGGGCCCGGCGCATCAGTCAGCCAGGAATTCGCCCCATGCAAAACCGGCTGATGGAGCAGTTAAATAAGTATCAGGCTAAGGCGGGGTTAAGGGTTGCGAGGCAAAAGCAAGGCAGCCGGATATGGTGAAGACGTATCGTGAATCCGGGATTCGTCACGATCCGGCCGTATCGGCGGCGGCGCGGATGACGAACAGTCCCGCAATGGCACGAAACCGGTCGCGCCTCACGCCGGATCTCCCACATTGTTGCCATGATTGCGAAAGCGGCGCGGAGGAAAATCGAACCCCTGCAGCAGTTTCAACTCCGCCTCCAGCACCGCCTTGACCGCGGCGCGCGAAGTGCGGGCGGCGTCCAGCATCGCCTCGGTATTCAATTCGAGCGAGGCGCCCTGGCGGCCGGGCGGTCCTGGAATGCCCAGCATCACGGGAAGATTTCCCCATACCCCGGTGGCGACGAAATCGAGGAACCAGGGCTGGCGCACGGTCTTCAGCGGATTGCCCAGAAGCACCAGACTGACCGCGGTGCCGTTTGCATGCGGCTCCAGCTCCACGAACACATGCGAACGGTCCGGTCGCCAGCTGTCGTCCAGCACCGACAATTGCCGCCAGCCGCAATGATAGTCGCGGCACAAGGACGGACGCATGTCATAGATGGCGCAGCCTTTCGCCGTGCAATGGCGACAGGTGACGCCCGCGTCTTTTTGAATCTCCGGCCGGTCGATCGCCATCGCCGTGCAGCAGACGGTGCAGCCGCCGCATTCGCGTCCCGGCACCAGGGCGAGTTGATAGTCCATGCCGTCACGATGCCATGACAGGCTGGTGCGTCAAAGCACTCACGGCGTCTTGGTCAAAAGCCCCTGCTCCACCAGCACGGGCGGATGGCGGTGATGCGTGGCCTGTTCGAAGCCATAGGCGATGCCGAGCAGATCGCCGTCGTGCCAGGGGCGGCCGGAGAATTCCAGCCCCACCGGCAGGCCGCCCGGATAAAATCCGCCCGACACCACCACCGCCGGCACGCCCAGCATATTGTTCCATCCGGTGTCGGAATGGGGCCCGTCGCTGACTTCGCCATTCTGCGGCAGGGTTTCATCCGGCGGCGGCATCTGGATGGGCGGATAGACATAAGCGTCCAATTTCAGCCGGTCCATCGTCTCCAGATACATCGCCATCGCCTTGCGGCGGGGGCCATAGACATTCGCCTCCGCCTCGGGATCGCCGTCCAGCGGCCGCTGGGTGAGCGTGACCCCGCCCATATGCGAGGATCCCACGCCTTCGCCGATCACATTGGCGCCGATGGGCTGGCCCACCACTTTCATATACTCCTCGATGGAGTGGTATTGGGCGGGGCCGAAATCCTTGAGAAAACGCTGCATGCCGTCGCGCACATAGGGATAGGTACCAACGCGGCTCACCGCCGCGACAAAATCATCCGGCAGGATGCTGTCGTCCAGCACGATGGTGGCGCCCGCCGCGCGCAGCTCGTCCAGGTTTTTCTTGAACGCGATATAGGTCGGCTCTTCCAGCGGCAGGAAACGGTCGGCGATGCGCTTCTGCGCCGCCCATTCGGGCACATTGGCGGGCGTGCCATGGAAGGGCGTCGATGTGCCTTTCATGATGAAGACGGGTACGCCGATGCGCTTGCCTTTGAGCGAGCCCGGCTTGAGATAGGGCAGATACGGTCCCCGCTGCGCGTCGGCGGGCGCGGTGCTGGAAACGGGATCGAGCGGATCGGGCCCCTGCATCGCCGACAGCGCGATGGCCGCGTCGGTCACGGTGCGGGCGATGGGGCCGGTATTGTCCAGCATCCAGTCCAAAGGCGCGATGCCGGCGATACTCACCAGGCCGCGGGTGGGAAACACGCCCACCACCGCGCTGGTGGCGGCGGGCATGCGGATGGAGTTGGCGGTGTCGGTGCCGGTGCCCAGCATCGCCATATTGGCGGTCACCGACGTCACCGTGCCGCTGGACGAACCGCCCGGCGAAAAGCGCACGTCATAGGCATTGCCGGTGCGCCCGAAAGAGGACGAGCGGCTGCCGTCGGAATTGGCGAAGTCGGGCATGTTGGTGTGGCCGATAATGACGGCGCCCGCCGCTTTCAGCTTGGCGACCACCTGGGCGTCGCGCGGCGCGATCAATTCCTTGCCCGGCAAGGTGAAGCCCGCCCAGCCATCGGTGGTGACCTGGCCCTGGATGCTGGTATTGGCCTTGATCACGATGGGCACGCCCCAGAGCGGGCCGTGATTGCCCGCGCGGTCCGCATCTTCTTCCGTTGCCCGCGCCAGCGCCTCTTTCGCCATCACGGTTTCCACCGCGCGATAGATGCCGTCATAGCGGGCGATGCGATCCAGATACCATTGCGTCACCTGGGTGACGGTGTATTTGCGAGAGGCATAGAATTGCTGAAGCTGGGGAACCGTCACTTCGATCAGGTCGCGGTCCATCGCGGACGGCTTGGTCTGTGCCATCGCGGCGGGCGATGCCAGCAAAAGCGCCAACCCCACAAACACGATCTTGCGTCCGGACATGATCGGCCCCCGCCTGAAATTTGCCGGGCGGTTGTAGCAGATTCCCCCGCCTCTTCATCACTGCGCGGAGCATCAGCGCGGCGGCAATCGCTCCAGCGGCGGCGAATCCGCCCCGCAAGGACTGAGCATGGTGCAGTCCGGCCCCTGCCCCGCCAGCATAGCGGGGGACACCGGCACGCGGCGCAGCGCGGGTCCCGGGTCGGCGGTTCCGGCCGTGGCGATGCCCGACGGGAAATAGGCATTGTTGGGCACCGGATCGGGCAGCACCGGATCGATATTGGGATCGGGCTTGTCGGCGGCTCGCGCCACGCCCGCGCCGATGGATACCGCCAGGAACGACACGCACAGAAGGCGCGGGAATTCCGACGCGCGCATGGGGCCTCCGCCAACCGTCTCCCCGATTCAATAGCGCCCGGCTTGGTTCCCGTCGCACTGCGAAGCTTACATCGCGTTCACGCGCGTCTTTGATTTGAAAGCGCGACCGTCAGCCCGCTAGGGAGAACCAATGCTCGCTGGCATGATCGGGCGCCATCAAGGTCAGCGGCATGGCGGTCGCCTCGTGCAGCACGGTGGCGCCCAAAACGCCATCGGCAGCGGCGCCGTCCTCCGACAGCGGCAGCAAGATGCGTTCGCCCGGATGCGGGCGACCCATCTGATGAAACAGCGGCCCGGCATGAGCATAGAGCGCGGGCTCGCTCACCACCCGCTTGAACAGCACCGCGACCCAGGGCAGCGCATCGGCCGGATAAGCCTCGGCCAGTGAAAGGCCGCGAAAGTCCTTTCCGATATGACGGGCGATGCGTTCGCCCACCAGCCGGCCGGTGAAGATGTCCCGCGCCGCGTCATATTTGAACGACCAGACCAACGAGAGATGGGCGGCGATCCGCGAAGGAATGATGTCGGTCCAGCGTGGCATGCGGCGGCCCTGGCGGACCGCGTTCCAGTGCATGGCCACATCCTTGAGGGCGGGTGAGGCGATCGCGCGCTCGAAATCGGCATACATCATCGGCGATACACCACAGCCCGGATAAGCAACCGGGACAGTGTGCGCCATTTTTGTTATCGGAAACTTACGTGCCGGAGGCGCCGGAAAATCCTGAATTTTCCTGGCCTTAGCAAGCGCCCCGGACAAGAGAAACGGGCGGATGGCTTGCGCCATCCGCCCGTCTTGCCCCCGCTGTTATGTCCCGCGATCAGAACTTGGTGGAGATGCGGGCAAAGAAGAAGCGTCCCGTCACGTCATACGGACCGGCAATGGTATTGCTTTTGCCGATGCTGTCGCCGTTCAGGAACGGAGGGCTCTTGTCGAAGAGATTGTTGATGCCCACGACCAGACGGGTGGACTTGGACGGTCCAATCTCCGGCAGATCATAGGACGCTGAGATGTCGCTATAGAAAATTTCCGGAATTCTGTTGCCGTACGTGTCGGTCCCACCGGAAAGATTCTTCGTCCCGTTGATAAAACGAAGACCATAATGCAGGCCCAGATCATCCAAACGGTAATCGACGTTGGCGGTCGCCCGCCAGGTCGGCTGGATCGAATCGTTGCCGTAGTTGAAGAAGCCCACAAACTCGTTGGTCGTTAAATCCGGGTTCTGGGTGGTATTGAGGAACTCCCGTTCGGCCTGCAGATCGATCAGGAAGGAGCCCGGCACCGGCAGCGTGATGCCTGCCGCGTCGGTGTTGTAGCTCGCTTCCAGATCCATGCCGCGGACCTGGTTGACGCCGAGATTGGTGTTCAGGCTGCCGATCTGGAAGATGCCGCCGGCACTGCGGGTGATCTGGCTGCAATAGTTCGGATTCTGATCCACGAAGCAGCCCAGCACCACGATGTCGGGACCAGCATTATTGGCAATGCCGCCGTCCAGAATGGAGTTGGTGATCTTGATCTCGTAATAATCGCCATTGAACGTGAAGCCCGGCATGAAGGTCGGGGTGATCACCGCGCCCAGATTCCAGGAACGCGACGATTCCGGTTTCAGCTGCGGGTTACCACCGATGATCAAACCACGCTGGTCGGCCACAAGGTTGTTCTGCGGCGATTGGTAGGCGGCAATCTGGGCCGGCGTCAGGCCCAGCTTGCTCAAGGACGCGAAGCAGGCCGATCCCGGTGCGAGAGAGCCAAGGCCGGCATTTGTGTTGCCGTTGACTCCAACGCGGGTGTCGCAAGGATCACCGTCCACCGAGATGTAGCTGATGGCATTGCCGCCAAACAATTCAGCGGTCGAGGGTGCCCGCAGGCCGGTGGCATAAGAGCCACGGATCCGCAGGTCATCGATCACCTGCCATTCGCCGCCTACCTTCCAGGTGAGCGCATCGCCGAATGTCGAATAATGGTCGTAACGGCCGCTGGGGGTCAGGGTGATGAATTCCGCGAAGGGAAGATCCTTCACGACCGGAATACGCATTTCACCGTAGAAGGAGGTGACGCCATAGCCACCGTCGGTCGGTGCCGACGGACCGGCGCCATAGCCTTCCTGCACCAGCGCGTCGGGGGCGTCGTTCGCGTGCTCGAAGCGGCGTTCGAAGCCCACAGAGGCCTGCAGCGGGCCGGCCGGCAAGTCGAAGAGCGGCCCGTTGATGTCGGCATAGATATAGTTTTCGTAATTGAACTGCGTCTCGGTCAGGGTCGTGGTCAGATATTTGACCTGGGCCGGAGTCAGAGTGTTCGCGCCATTGAAGAAATTAAACGGCGTCAGCGGCGTGGAATATCCAAACGGAGCCGTTGGCGTGGTCGTGCACCCGCCGGGCACATCGAGGCAGGGCAGCTGCGCCGTTGCCTGAGCCAGGTGGAAGAAGTTGCCGGAATTGAGGACCCTGAGCTCGCTGTCATTGCGCTGCTGGACATAGCCCGCTTCCCAATTGAAGTCGCCAAAGACATGACCTTCGAAGCCGGCACGGATGCGGTAGGTGGTGGACACCTGCTTGTAATCGCGCGGCCCGAAATTGTTCGGCGTCAAATTGGCGTCGATACATTGCGGGGCGCCCGCACCGGTGACATTCGCGCCCGTGATGTTGGGGCAGTCCACCGGCGAGGCAGTGCCATTGGGATCACTGTAGCCGGGGAAGCTGGTCGGCACGAAGAAGCCGCCAAAAACCTTGTCACCCGAGATCGGGTTGGTTGCCGCGATCTGGTCGCCCAACAGCGGTTCGGGGCGCAGCCGCTGCTCGGAATCGCGCCGGGTAAAGAAGCCGCTGGTGACGAAAGTGACGTCCTTCATGATGTCGTAATGCGCGTTCCATGCCGCTTGCGTACGGCCGATGCCGCTGGTCAAGGTCGCATTGGGGTGAACGTCCGGGCAGCCTGCATTCAACTTCGCACGGCCAAGGTGCGGCAGGTAGGTCAAGCAGGGAATGCTGCCAAGCGCTGGATCGTTATAGGTCGTCTCGGTGCCGTTCCATACGGTATGCGAATTCAAATCCTGAAGGATATTCAGCTGGCTGCGGAAGGTCGAACCGCCTTCCAGTGCGCCCTGCCCGATATGGGGGTCTATCGACCAGTCGCGGTCTTTCATATCCACCGGGCTCTGATGCTCGTTGAGCAACGAAATCGTGATGTTGCCCTTGTCGAAATTGAAGCCCATCGTGCCGGTGACGCTATAGAGGTCGCCGCCGCCATGTTCGCTGGCGCCGGTATTGACGTCGACCTGGAAGCCGTCGAAATCCTTCTTGGTGATGAAGTTGATCACGCCGCCGATCGCGTCCGCGCCATAGATCGAAGACGCGCCGTCACGCAGCACTTCCACCCGATCGATCATGGAAATCGGAATGGAGTTCAAGTCCGGCACGGCAATGGAGGCGTTGAAGATCGGCACCAGGCGCTGGCCATCGATAAGCACCAGGGTGCGGGTGGGCCCCAAGTTGCGCAATCCGACCTGCGAAAGACCGTTGGCGCCATTGTTGGACGCGTTGCTGATGCCGCCGGTGGTGTCCGGCCCGACCAGCTTGGTCAACACGTCTTCGGCGTTGAAAGCGCTGGTCAACTGAATCTGCGCCGCGCTGGCGGTGGAGATGGGACTGGGACTGAGCGCATTGACAACAGGAATACGCGAACCGGTAACCACCACCGTTTCGGGCGCGGCATTATTATTCTGCGCCAAGGCCGGCGTTGCCGCCACCAAGGCACCGAGAGCCGCGCTCGCAACCAACAGGCTGCGATGACGGATCAAACGATTGGAAGAAAACATGGAACCCCCTTTGTCGCACCGGCTGCTCTGCGAGCCGCGTGCTTTTGAGACCTAAGGTTCGGGGCGGAGGATAATCACGCAAAACGAACTCAGCCGAGAACCGTTTCCGTGAGAATATGCAACCGGGCGTTAGGTTCCATCGCTTCGAGGGCGCTGCGCAACATAATTGCGAAGAGTCGCCTTTATGTCACGGCGATGACAAAAGTTCCCGTCGGGAATTTTTCCTGCTGTGGAAACCGAATTCCAGCAATAATCGACAAAACTCAATATAACTCAGCGCAATCGCTGAACTTTGAAGCTCGCATTGCGGTCGTTGAAGCGCAAATCATAGCTTCCCAGCACCCCGCGAGAGATCGTCACCTGGTGGGTACGGCCGCTGTGGAACTGGGCGACGCTCGTATCGCCGGCCATTTGCCGCCACACCTGTCCGTTCTGTAATACAACCGTAAAGTGTTCCCGCTGATCCTTCTGGAAGTCGGCGATTTCCGCTGTGATGCGGTCATTCTCCGGCGGAGACGCGGAGCGCAGCTGCTCTTTTCCGAAATCCCGGCCTGGATCGGCGGGCGGTTCGACGCGCGCTTGCGCCGATGGCGATTGCGGCGCGGCGCCGACGGCCTGCCGCGCCACGCGGTCGTAACAGGAGAGCCGCTCCACCGCCCCGCTCATCGTCATGCAATGCGCAAGCTGCGTGTTGAGATCTTCGGCGCGCGCCGGGCTCGCGAGCGCGGCAAGAAACAGCGGCAGAACCAGCATGATCCGGTGCGTCATGTTTTATCCGCCTGCACAGATGCCTCGACGGCAAACGATATCAGAAGCCGGACGCGAGAAAGAATTGCGGACCGGCACGCTTCGGGCGCGCTCCCCGCTTCCGCGGGCGTCGCACCGCCTCTCTCCGCGCCGGCCGGAATCCCGCTTTTCCGCCATTTCGGAACCCCGCCTTGCCCGCCATGGTAAGAAAATGTTAACCATATATTTCAACCCATTGGCGGAGTTGGGGGATGGCCCCGCGCATACGCGTCATCGAAGGCGGCAAGTCGGCCGGTGCGGCCGGCGTGCTGGAATTCGACGAGCAGATCGTAGGCCTGGCGCCGGATGGCGGACCCAGCGCACGGCTGGTGCGCGATCTCAACGTCACGCTGGAAACCCAGCGCGCGTTCGAAGCCAAGGGGCGTCAGGTGGCGCAGACCCTGTCGGGCCATTTCGCCTGGGGCAGCGTCGCCTGGTTTTCCGGCGTGCTGATCGGCGTCGGCGCCGTGGCGTGGGCGGTGCTGAACGGACATATGTCGTATTGGCTGTCGGTGCCGATCGACTTCGTCCTGATCTACGGCATCTTCGCCACCCTGCATGAAGCGACGCACGACAATATCGCAGGCCGCAATCCCCGTTGGCAGTGGGTCAATCACCTGATCGGCCATATCAGCGGCTTTGTACTCCTGGCGCCCTATCCCGGCTTCCGCGCGCTGCATCTGCATCATCACCAGCACACCAACGATCCGGTCGAAGATCCGGATTACTGGGTGAAGGATATGTCCTATGTCCGCGTGATCCTGCGCTGCATGGTGATCCAGCCCATCTATATCTGGCATCTGTGGAAGATCGCCCGCAATCCGCGCATCATGCGCGCCTTTGTGTGGGAGATGGTCTATGTCGCCTCCTATATCCCCATCATCGCGGGCGCTTACTGGCTGGGCTTCGGCAATGAGCTGATCATGCTGTGGATCCTGCCCGCCTATTTCGGGGTCTGTCTCTGCCCCCTGATGTTCGACTGGCCGGTGCATCATCCCCACACCACCCAGGACCGTTATGCCGGCACCGCGATCCTGCTGTTCCCCAGGCCCCTGCGCCCGATCATGGAATATGCCTATCTCGGCCACTCCTATCACCTGATGCATCACCTTTATCCGCGCATTCCCTTCTACCTCTACAGCAAGGCCTATTACGCGATGGAAGACGATGTCGCGGCGGTGGGCGGCAAGGTGGTGGATGTGGGATTGTGGCCGACGCCCAAAGGGCTGATCGATCCCGCGCGCGCGCATATACGGGCGCGCACGCACTAGAGCGGTCCCGCGGAACGCGAAACCGCTTTCGCACGGTAACCATCGCGGCAGGTTTCCTTGGTCCCGCCGCGGCGGCGAGATAGGCTTGCGTGATGAACGCGTTTCGACTTCAGGTGCTGGCCGCGCTGGCTTGCCTGGCGCTGTCGGCGGTTTCGTTCCAGCCATCGCTCGCCTATGACGGCAGCTGGCATGTGGTGGAAAACCTCTCCGCCCATGCCTGCTATCGCGTCACCCGCTTCTCACCCACTCCGGGCTGGGTCGATTTCGGGCGTTTCGACACCTTCCGCATGGCGGGCGCCTGGGTCTGGCGGCACCGCGACATTTGCCGGTACTCCCCGGTGTTCGGATAAGCCCTTGTCCCAACGGCTCTCGAAATATTCGAAGAGGGGGCCCAGGAGATTGACCACCAGCAGGAACGCAACGGCAATGGCGGGGCCATAGCTCCAAGCCCGGTTGAAAGGCCAGAGCGGAAGCGCGGCAACCAGCATCGCCAGAAGAATGAACAGAATAACGCGCCGCATTGTCCCCCCGTAAGGAGGCAACGCGGCCGGCCGTCATTTGGTTGCCCTATGCGATTGTATAGGCCCGTGCCTCAGCGCTCGACCGCGCCGCCCGCATCGACCCAGGCCTTGAAGCCGCCCAAATTGCGGACATCGGCATAACCCATGTCCTTCGAGGCCTTTCCCGCCAGCGGGGCGCGCGACCCGGCCGCGCAGTAAAGGATCACGGTCTTGGCGGGATCCAGGCGCGGATCGTGATAGCTGGTGCCGGCATCGGCGCGGAATTCCAGCGAGCCGCGGGGAATATGCACCGCGCCTTGGACCTTGCCGGCTTCCGCCAATTCGGCGCTGTCGCGCACATCGACGATCACGGCCTTGCCCGCCGCGGCCAGCGCCGTGGCTTCTTCCATGGTGATTTTCGGCACCACCGCGTTGGCGGCGTCCAGCATCTCTTTCACGGTGGCAGGCATGGCGTGTCCTTCTTCCTTCGATCTACCAGCGCAATACGAAGCGGCCCAGTGCCGCGCCCATCAGCGTGGTCAGTGCAATCCCTGCCGTATACCAGATGGCGATGAAAGTCGCCGTGCTTTCGGTGCAATGGAAGGCATAGATGGTCGCGGCCGCGCTCCCCGCCAGAAGACCCGCCGCCGCGCCCGCCTCGGTCAGCCGGGTGGGCGCAAGCCGGCGCAGCGACCAGAACAGGCTCGCGAACAAAGGCAGCGCCAGCCCCGCGATCAACACCGAACAGACATCGGCGGAATGGCCCATCAGCAAGGCATGCCGCGTGGCGCTATCGGCGGGCATCATCTGCATCGCCATCATGCCCATCAGCGCCAGGACCGGGACGGCGATCAGCAGCGCGGGCCAGCGCGCCTCGGTGCCGGGACGGCTGAGCCGCTCCACCAGCTTCAGGCCCAGGACGGTGACGACCAATGTATAGAGGAATTTCAGCCAGAAGGCGCCGCCGCTCATCGCCGGAACGATGTCGGGGCGGATGCCGATGGTGAGCGCCATCAGCAGCGCCGACCCCATAAGGCCCAAGGCAAGCCCGGCTGCCAGGATACGCGCCACTTCGGTACCGCGGACCGGCTCCAGTTCGCCGCTGAGGTGCGCGATCAACTCATCGGTCTGCATTGCTGCCCCCCAATTCCTCGCCCAGCGATTTCAGCGCCCGGTGCACCGTGACCTTGACGGAGGTTTCCGACATGCCGGTGCGGGCCGCCTCGTCCGCGATGGATTGGCCGTCCAGCTTGATCGCGCGCACCAGATCGCGCTTGGCCTGGGGCAGTTTGGCGAGGAGCTTTTCCACATCGCGCCGGGTGCCGGCGGCTTCGGCCTCGTCGGCGCCGAACAATTCGCCCGCTTCCTCCAAGGGCACGGTGGCTTTGCGATGGCCGCGGCGATATTCGTCCATCAGCTTGTAGCGCGCGATGCCATAGACCCAGGCGGTGAAAGGCCGTGTCGGATCATAGGTGGCACGCTTGGCGTGAATGGCGATCAACGTCTCCTGCACGACATCCTCGGCCGCGGCCGCCCCCAGCCGCTTTGCATAATATCCCCGCAAATGCCGCGTCAGCCCTTGCAGCAACATGCGGTAGGCGGCGGCATCGCCCGCAAGGGCGGCCAGCATCCAGGCCCGATATTGCGCTTCCTGTTGGATCACGGCGTTCTCAAAGACTTCGCGGTCCGGGGCAAAAGGTTACGACCAACGCCACACCTTTGGAAGCGGCAACAGGCCCGCCTCCCCCGCGTGCGCATAGCGCACTGGCGGGGGAGGTGCCCGTGGCAGCGCTTATTGCGCGGCGGCCTTGGCCGGCGCGCAAAAGCAAGCTGCGAAGGGCGGAGGGGGAAAGTTAAAGCGGCTTTTTCCAGGGGAACAGCATCGGCACCCGCGCCTGGTAGCGGCGATATTCCTCGCCGAAATACCGGATCAGGTCGCGCTCCTCCAGGGCAATGCCGATGAAAATATAAGCCGTGGTCACCACGGCGAAGAGCAAATGCCCCACCGACATGATGGGCGTGGCCCAAAAGGCGATGGCCAAGCCCAGATAGAGCGGATGGCGCACCAAGCGATAGAAAAGCGGCGTGCGCAACCGGTCCGGCTCCGGCTGGCGGCGCAGAAGATGGCGCGCCACCTGGGCCAGGCCGAACAATTCGAAATGGCTGATGAGAAAAGTGGAAAGCCCCGCGATCAGCCAGCCCGCAAGCTGCAGGCTGAGAAGAAACATGCCCAGGCCCGGATCGCGCACCCACCAGACCACCACCGGGATCGGCCGCCATTGCCAGAGCAGCAACGCCAGCACCGCGCTGGAAGCCAGGACATAAGTGCTGCGCTCCATCGCCGGGGGCACAAACCTGGTCCACCAGCGCTTGAATCCCTGCCGCGCCATCACGCTGTGCTGGACCGCGAACAAAAGCACCAGGCCCAGGTCGATGATCGCCGCGATCGCCGGCGGCGATGCGATGCCGGTGTCTATGGTGGTGGGAACGATCACATTGGAGACGAAGGCGGCGGCGTAGAGGAACGTGACCGCGAACGCCAGATAGGCGGCGATGCCATACGCGAAGATGAGAATCCGGCCCATATCAATCCCCCTCTTCGCCGACGCGCGGCGAAAGACCGGGCGCACTATCGCAGAAAATGGAGAAACAGGTCAGCCCGGCAGGCCCAATATCTGGCTGGCGCGGGCCAGCACCTGATCGGGTGCGAACGGCTTGACGATATAGTCGGCGGCTCCGGCCTTGCGGCCTTCGCTGATCTCGGCCGCCTGGCCCTTGGAGGTCAGCATGATCACGGGGATATGCTGGGTGGCGGGATCGGCCTTCAGCATGCCCAGCACTCTGAGCCCTTCGATCTTGGGCATCTCCCGGTCCAGCACGATGATGCTGGGCAGATGGGCGCGCGCCAGGGTCATCACATCCTCGCCGTCATGGGCCAGATGGATCTGATAGCCTTGCGTCTCGAAGCGCGCTTTCAGCAATTCGCGCACGATGCGGTCGTCATCGCCGATCACCACCGACAGGCGGCGGCGTTGAAGTGCGGCGTTGACCTTGGCGTCCAGTTCGGTCGGGGTGACCGGCTTGAGCAGCGCTTCCAGCTGGGTGCCGACAATGGCGCGGGCCACAGCGGCGGATTTGCGCTGCCCGGTCAGCGCCAGGATGGGCAGCTCGGCCAGGCCGGGCCGGTTGCGCAATTCGCCCAGCATGTTGGGCTGGCTGCCCGGACTGTCCAGATCGACGATCAAAAGCCCGGCGGGATAGGCCGGCGCCACCGCATCGGCGATGGACGGATAGGTGACGATATGGGCGTGGGCGGCGAAGACATCGTCCAGCAATCGGGCCATAGCGGGATCGGCATGAATGGCGATCAGGCTGGGCCCGGCCAGCGGCGGCGGCTCGGCGGCCTCATCCTCCGCCATCGCCGGCGGCGGAGCGGATGGCGGCGGCGCCAACGCGGACGGTGCGCCCGACCGCATATAATCGCCGCAGGTCGCTTTCAATTGCTTCGCCGCTTTTGAAACCACCATGGGCTGCAGCGGATCGGCGGCAAGCATCGTTTCCAGAACCGCGGCATCGCGGCTGACATTGGGAAAGCCCAAAGTCTGGCCGCTGCCGATCAGCTTGTGCGCCAGGGACGCCGCCGCTGCCGCGATGTCGGGCGTCAAGGCGTCGAGATCGCAAAAGGCGATCAGTTTGTCGAGCTCGGCCACCGTCTCCGCCAGCTTGGCAAGATAACGCGTCCGAAGCCCTTCCAGGGCGCTGTCGAAAGCCTGACCGACCGTGCTCACGCTCTGTTTCCCATCATCACACTCTTATGCAAGGCCTGGCGGCTTGGCCAGGGACGCGGACCAAAGTTGGCGCACTTCGCCGGCCAGGGTGACGGGATCGAAGGGCTTGGGCACCACCCCCACCGCGCCCATGTCCAGATATTGCGAAACTTCCGCGCCGCGCACGCGGGCGGTCATGAAGACCACCGGCACATTCATGCCTGTTTGTTTCATCGCCGCGAACGTGGCCGGCCCGTCCATCCCGGGCATCATCACGTCGAGCAGGATCAGGTCCGGCCTTGTGTGCGCCAGAAAAGCCAATGCCTCGGCGCCGCCGGCACAGGCATCGATGGTGAAACCGCCGTCCATCTCCAGGCAGAGCTGCACCACCTCCCGGATGTCGTCTTCGTCATCGACGCAAAGAATGTGAAGAGGCTGTTTCATGATGCGACTCGATTGCGAACGGGTGGCGTGCCGGCCAGCACGTCCAGGACGGTCTGGGCGATCTCATTTTCCGCGATCTTCGACTTCACCAGCACCGCCGCCACATCGCGCGTCAGGGCCGGCTCGATCTCCCGCGCCGACAGAATAATGACCGGGGGCGGATTGATGGCATGCCCAAGGCCTTCGAGCAGCGAAAGGCCCGAGCCGTCCGGCATGCCCACATCCAGGATCACGGCGGCGAAGCTATGCGATGCCAGCAAACCTTCGGCTTCCTTGAGGGTCTGAGCGGCGACCAGTTCGACCCGGCCTCTCAGCGCGGCCGCCAGGATGCTGGTGAGATCCGCATCGTCCTCGACATGCAGCACGCGGGGAATATGCGGGGCGGCGGGCGCGGGGGCCACATCGCGCTGCGCCTCCACGATGGGAAATTCCACCCAAAACATGGTGCCCTGCCCCGGGGCGGACTCGAATCCGATCGTCCCGCCCATTTTCTCCACCAGCTCGCGGGTGATGTGCAGTCCCAGCCCTGTTCCGCCCTTGGCGCGCGTGATGGAACTGTCGGCCTGCGCGAAGCGGCCGAAAATGCGGGAATGAAATTCCGGCGCGATGCCGGCGCCGCGATCGATCACTTCGAAGCGGGCCCGCCCCGCGCGGCTGCGGATCACCACCCGCACCCGCCCGCCTTCCGGCGAGAATTTGGCGGCATTGGACAGAAGATTGGTAAAAACCTGCGCCAGCCGGTCCTTGTCCACCATCACCGGAAGATCGGCGCCGCGATTTTCCAAAAGATAAGCGACCTTGTATTTTTCCGCATAGGCGGCGGTGGATTCCACCGATTGCGCCGCCAGTTCCGTCAAATCTTCCAGCTTCAACTCGAACGGCATGCGGTTGGCGGCAAGCTTTTCCATGTCCAGGATATCGTTGACCAGCGCGATCAGCCGTTCGGCATTGCGGTGACCGATCTCCACCAGATGCAACGCTTTGGGCGGCAGGCTGTCGCGCATGGCGCTGGCCATCAGGCCCAGCGACCCGCGTATGGCGGTGAGCGGGGTGCGCAATTCATGGCTCACCACCGAAATGAACTCGCTCTTCATGCGGTCCATTTCCTTGCGCTCGGAAATATCGAGCAGCTGCTTGACCACATGCTGGGGCTTGCCGTCGGCATTGCGCGCCAGGCTGGCATTGGTGAGGGCCCAGACGGTCTTGCCGCCCTTGGTGCGGAATTTCTGCTCCATCACGTAATGACTGATGTCGCCCGACAAAAGACGGGCGATCTGGCGGCGGTCTTCGTCGAAGGCTTCGGGAAACAATGCGCGCGGGTTGGTGACCAGAAGCTCGGCCTCGCTATAGCCGGTGAGCGCGCTCAGCGCCTTGTTGGCCTTCACCAGCTTGGCGGCGGGGGAAATCAGGGCCATGCCGACCGGGGCGCTTTCCATGGTGGCGCGGAACGATTCCTCGGAGGCTTTGACCGCGGCTTCGGCCTGTTTCAGGGCGGTGATGTCGTCCAGGGAACCGGCCACCCGCACCAGAGTTCCCTCGCCGTCGAACACCGGCACTCCGCGCAGCCGCACCCATATATAAGTGCCATCCGGGCGCCGGACCCGGCCCTCGATGTCATAGGGACGTTTCTCCGCCACGGCGCGGACAAGTTCCGGGCCCACAAGGCCGATATCGTGGGGATGGACCCGGCCCAGCAATTCGTTGCGGTCCGCCACGAAGTCCGGCGGAAATCCCATGATTTCCATAACCCGGGGCGACAAATAGAGTTCACCGGTGGCGACATTGCGATCCCACAGACCGACGCCCGAGCCGCGCACCGCCAGCGCATAGCGTTCCTCGCTGTGCTCGAGCTCCTGCTCGCGGATCTTCAGCACGGTGGCGGTGTGGCGCGAGCGCAGCGCGAAAAAGAGGCTGGCCGTGGTGAGAAGAATGAAAACAAGGCCCGCGACGAAGAATATGCCGGGGAGATTGGACCGGCTGGTCGCCAGGAAAGCGTCGGTCGGCGTCACCGCAACGCGCCAGCGATTATTTTGCATCGCCAATGCGGTGCTGCGGGTCCAGCGCGAACCGGCCGCCGCCGCGGGCGTGCTCGTATAAATCGCCTTACCGTCCTCCAGAACGGCAACGCCGAATTGCCTCCCGTCCGTCCGCTTCAGGACATTGCCGAAAAAACCCGTCACGCCGACGGTGGCGACCTGAAACCCGTCATCGACATCTTCGCGGAACAAGGGATTGATATAGGCGAAGCCCTCATCGCCATTGCGCAGGTCAAGCGCGCGGGTGGCCTGCGCCTGGCGCGAGCGGGAAGCATTGCGCGCGGCATCCAGGCGGCGGTCATCGGCCAGCACCTGGTCGCCGATCTTTCGGGCATCGGCGCCCGCGTGGCGGGCGCGGGCGATGCGCGCGATGCGCCCGTCCGGATTTGCCCAGATGATCGAATTCAGTCCCGGATAGTTCGCCAGATAATCGGCGGTATCCGCGTCCCAGACCATGTCCGCGGTGCCGCCCGCCATATTCCAACGGTTCGCCATGCGGTCCAGCGCGGCGAACATCTCGGTCATTTCCAGCTGAGATTCCTGCGCGAAGGTCTGGGCGGCGATTTCGACACGGTTGGAAAATGCCGCGTCCTGGTCGGCGGACAGGGCGGTGGTCAATGTCACCAGCAAGGTGAGCAGCCCTGCGCACAAGGGGATCGGCAGCCAGGTCGCGCCGGCCTTGAACCGCGAGCGCAGATTGAGCAGCACATTGGTGCCCGCCAAAAGGCACAAGGCGGCGCTGGGAAATCCGATCTGGGTAAAGCCGATCCAGCCCGAAGCGCTTTGCAGCCGCGCGGCGAAGGCAAGGAATCCGCTCAGCCCCACCGCCGCCACGATGCTGCCCAGCGCGGCCAGAATGGCGCTGCGCCGTTCGGTCAACTCGCCCTCGGCGAACAGGATCAGCGCCGCGCCCAGGCAGGTAATGGCAACGGTGGTCGACGATGCGATGCGTCCCGGGTGATTGATGCCGGGGCCTGTGATGTAAAAGCCCGCCAGCGTATCGATGCCCAGATTGATCCCCGTCGCATGCTCGAAGAGGCTGAGCAGGCCGATCGTGACCATCGCGGTGCCCAACGCGCGCGCGATGCCGGCGCGCTGTCCGTTCAGCGCCCAAAGCCCCACTCCATAAAACAGAAAGCAGAGCGCGCTGTTGAATTGGGTTGGAATGAAGGACGGATTGAGCCGCGTCAGGACCGAGATGTGGAATACCCAGCCCGCCAGCGCCAGCAAGGCGCCCAATGTCAAAAGGGCGGCGCACAGTCTGTTCAACGACTGCGCCGTCCGGGTCATGATACCGCCTGGTCCTGGCGGCGCGAGCGCTTGCGCTCCATTTTGCTGGCATACATGCGCTGGTCCGCCGCCTGCACCAGTTCGGACGCGGTCTTGCCGTCGGCAGGGCAAAGGGCCAGACCCAGGCTGGCGCCGACCCGCACTTCGATGCCGCAATTCAGGCGGATCGGTTCTTCGATGGCCGCGGCATAGCGAACGGCCGCCCGCCGCGCATGCTCTTCCGCCGCCACGCTGTCGAACAGAATGACAAACTCGTCGCCGCCCAGCCGGCAGATGTGATCGGAGGATCGCGCCACGCTCCGGGCGCGCTCGGCCACCGCCACCAGCACCTCGTCGCCCGCCGCATGGCCATAAGTGTCGTTGATCGCCTTGAACCCATCCAGATCGATGAAGGCCAGCGCGAATCCCGCAGCATGACGATCGGCATGAGCCGTCGCCTGGTCCAGCGTCCGGCTGAAGGCGGCGCGGTTGGAAAGCCCCGTCAGGACATCGGTCGCCGCCCTCAGTTCGGCGGCGCGGATGATGGCTTTGCGCTGGATGGCAAAATCGATGGAGCGCTTCAGGATCGGCGTCATCATTTCGGGCTTGGGCAGGAAATCCTGCGCCCCGGCTTCGACCGCGCCGGTGCCGGTTTCGTCATCCATGCTGCCGGTCAGAACCAGAATGGGCGCGTCATGCGAGGCCAGGACGGCGCTGCGCACCGTGTCGAGGCCCCGCGAATCCGGCAGGTTCAAATCCAGGAGAACGATGTCGGGCCGGAACCCGCTGAGGATTGCATGCATCTGTGCCAGCGAGCGGGCGCGGCGCAATTCATAGGCACGGTCCGGCGTCTGCTCGAGCGCGAATGCCAGCAGATCGGCATCGTCATCATCGTCTTCGACGGACAGAATTTTGATGGTGGCAGGCATGAACAAACCTCGGCAGGCCCCGCCCCCGCAACGGCCTCATGAGCCTTTGAATATCCATGCGTTTTATTAAGTGAGGGTGTATGAATGGACGGCGGAAAAAGTTCCCGCTCCTGTGATTTTAACGGTTCGCAAACCATGACGGCGCCGCGGAATGCCGATGAAGCCGAAGACCGGCTAGCGCCGCTCCGCCCCGGCTATCTGCGTCGCCTGACATTGCGTCAAATAGAAGTCGCTAATGCGGCCGCGATTGCCGCGGCACGCCCATTCGGAGATGACGAACTGCGGAAGATTCATCGCACCGCGCACAGCATGGGCAGCAGCGCCGCCATTTACGGCTATATGCGATTGAGCGAAGCCGCCCGCGCCGCGGAGAGAATTCTGGAAGACCCCGTCAGCACGGCGGACGCCAGAGCCGAATGTCTTGCCCGCCTTGCCGGCGAGGCCGAGGCCGTTCTCGCGCCACAAGGTTGACCCAAACGGCAAAAAAAAGCCCCGCCGGCTTTCGCCGGCGGGGCCTGTCGCATACTCAGCGGTACGCCCGTCTTAGTGAAAACGCGGCGCGATCGCTGGTTGGGGTGGAATATTCTTGAGTATCGGCGGCGGCGGGATCACCGGCCCCTCATTGTGCTGGAAATCGGGCAGATCCTCGACATACTCGACGTCGCGTAACATGCCGATGGTTTGAATTTGCGTGAAGTCGGTCGCGTCGAAAGTGCCGACCAGGCTCACCCAGACACCCTTTTCCATTCTGGGCCAGAACTCTTCCGGAATGAAGGGAGGCCAACCGTGCGTCCGCACCTGCATGTCCTGGAGCCATATGCCGTCGCCCAGATCGAACCTGGCGCTGGCTTCCGACGGATAGAGGGTCGCACCATTCGGACCGGAGGCCAGCAGCCCCGTCACGATGATCCGCCTACCGTGGAATTTTTCCGGCGACGCGATTAACCGGACAAAGGGAACATGGCAGAGCTCGGTTTCGTCCGGACCGCATCTGGTTCCGGCCCGGCCGTCTTTGCTGAAGTCGCCAATCTGATTTCTCAATTCGGCGAATTCATCGCGCGAGGCTGGTACGGCTGATGGCGGCGATTGTGCACGGCCGGCTAGGAAAGCACCATAAAGCCCGAAGCCGAGCAGCGCCAAAGCCGCCGCCGCACGTCCCAATTGCCCCAACGCATCCTATTGCCTCACGAAGTTCTTGGTTGCCGGATAATATATTGATGAATCACATTGCCGGGATATGCCGCATCGCGGTCATGGCCCAATCCTCCACCCCAGCCGTTGATCTGACCATTTGGCAGAGAAACATAAGCTCCATTGTTCAAATCATCGGGACTATAATTCAGCGCATCAGGGGCATCCAACGGCACGGAATTGGACGGATGTGTGTGAACAAAACCCCAATATTGGCCCCCCGGAACAGTGCCGCTAAACTTTGGATCTGTTCTACAGGTCTGCGCTCCTCTCAAACAGCGTGATCCGTCGCTTGACGCCGTTCCAATTTGCCAGCCTCCGGGTACGACGTGAATCCGCGAATTGAACTCGGTGTCGTATTTCTGCTGGAAGGGCTGCGCGGTGTCAGCCCAGGCGCCGAGAGCCGTATTGAAATCTGAATATACTGTGCCCAAGACGTGCTGTCTTTCCAGCTCAGCATTTAGTGCGGCAGCGGCCCTCGCTCCCAGATCCTTATCTGTCGGCTCATCAAGATGTACTGGCCGCAAGTTCGTGAATCTCGTCATCAAACTTCCAACCGACCGCACCGGTTTCCATCTTGTCTTCCTCTCCGTCTAAAATTGTGTATGCCCTGCGCTAGAACGTGTCTTCAAGTCGAAGCCGTGGGCACGACAGACGCGGGCGGCCATGCTCTTGAAGCTGAGCAGCTTCCAGGCTTTGAACGGCTCGGTGATGCGTAGGAATTCATACGCGCCCGCCGGCATGTCGGGCGTGAGGCGCAGGCTCATCGAAAATCCCTATAAGATGAAGCCGCAGCGCCAAAGAGCGATCTGCCAGTCCAGATCGCCCAGCACAGGCTTGAGGTAACTGAGACAGGAGAGACGCCGCTTTACCCGTCAGAAGTAATGCCGAAAAGTCAACGAAAGAGAGACGCGCCGCCGCCCCTGGTAATCCAGCCGAGCGCCCAAACGCTTGCCACAAACAGCACCGCACATAAAATCAGCCGCCGCCGCGCGATCCAGAGAAGGCTTACATATCGTGGATCGGTGAGACCCAGACGCTGCAGACCGCCGATAATCCATGAAATGGATAATGATTCGACATCTTTGCCCGGCTCAAAAACAAAGCCGGCCGGCATGGCCCCCTGAAATATCAGATGCCACGCCGCAGGATATTCCG
>JAFKFG010000055.1 GCA_017307355.1 Alphaproteobacteria bacterium | reverse complement strand
AACATGAAGAGCAGCGCCGAGATGGTCGTGACGATGGTGAAGGCCTCGATGATGCTCTGGCCCGCATAAAGCAGCACGACGCTGGAAAGCAGGAACACGCAGGAGAAGAACAGCGCGTTGACGGGAACCTTGCGGTTGCTCAGCTTGCCAAGCGCGCTCGGTGCAAGACGTGACGTCGCCAACCCGTAGATCATGCGTGACGTGGAGTAGATGCCGGAATTGGCGCTCGATGTGGCCGAGGTCAGCACGACGAAGTTCACCACATGCGCGGCAATACCGAGCCCCGCCAGCGAGAACATGGCCACGAACGGGCTCTTGCCCGGATCGACCTGATTCCACGGAATCACGGTGATGATGACGAAGAGCGCACCGACATAGAAAAGCATGACGCGGATCGGGATCGAATTGATGGCCTTGGGGAGGTTGCGCAGCGGATTCTCGGTCTCGGCCGCGGCGGTGCCGACCAGCTCGATGCCGACGAAGGCGAAGACCGCGATCTGAAAGCCGGCCACGAAGCCGAAGAAGCCGTTGGGAAAGAAGCCGCCATTCGCCCACAGATGGGAAATCGCCGCCTTCGTTCCATTCGGCAAGACGTATCCGGTCGAAAGCATGACCACGCCAGCAATGATCAGGGCCACGATGGCGACGATCTTGATCAGGGCGAACCAGAATTCGATCTCACCGAAGTTCCGGACGTTAGGCAGGTTGAGGAACAGCAGCACTGCTATCAGGCCGAGCGCCGGTATCCAGGGCGCGAGCTCGGGCCACCAGAAGGCTATGTAGCCGGATACGGCCACCACATCGGCAATGCCGGTCACGATCCAGCACAGCCAATAAGTCCAGCCAGTGAAGAACTGCGCCCATGGGCCGAGATAGTCGCCCGCGAAATCCGCGAAGGTGCGATATTCGAGATTCGACAGAAGAAGCTCGCCCAGCGCGCGCATGACGAAGAACAGCATGAAGCCGATGACCGCATAGACCAGCAGGATGGACGGGCCGGCAAGCGAGATGGTCTTGCCCGACCCCATGAACAGGCCGGTGCCAATCGTGCCGCCGATGGCGATGAGCTGCAGATGCCGGTTGGACAGGTTGCGCGCAAGATGGGGTTCCTCCCCCCGCTTGTTCTCAGCCGCGGGGTTCGACGCGATATTCATCAAGTGCCTCCCAATGTTTGGCGCGCCCCTTTAACGTCAATGTTGACGCCGCTCCCTCTGGGGCCAAATCACCATCAGATCAACAGATGCATGATTGCCGCGAGTCAGGGCCACTTGATACCCCTTCTTGCACAGTTCGCTCCTCCCTCGTGGCGACAAGGCGCCTCGGCTGAGAAAAAGCCGGTTCGCGCAGCGCCCTGTGCACGGGGAGGAAGTCCTACAAGATACTGAAATAACTACGCTTTCCCGATTCGGCTGGGCGCCCTGGTAAGGGATCGACCGTGAGTTCGATATTCACCTACGGCACCTTTTTTAGCCAAACCGACATCGGCGTCTGCAGATCGGCCTAGAAGTCGTGCTGAACGTCTATGCCCAGCACGGCGCCGTTGTTGAGCTTGCGGTATTCGACAAAGCTCAACGGGGCGGTGCCCCGCAGACCCGCATAGACATAACGATCCCGGTATGCGGCGGTCTGGGCTATGTCGCGCGCGAACACGCGCACGTTCCAGTCCGGCACCGGTTTGTATTCGACAAAGACGCCCAGCTTGAAGCCATGGCGGGTGGGGTCGATCTCGTCGATCCGGTATTCGGATTCATGGCTGTTGGCATGGGTGTGAAGATCCACGCCCAGCCGCAGATTCTGGGACGGGATATCGTAGGTGCCTTGCATAGTGGTCGTGAACATCGCTTGCGGCATGCTCACGGTCTGGCCGCCCGTAATCTGACGGAACATGCCGGTGGCTGGATCGCGCACCTTGCTGTGGTGCCAGGCGGCATCGCCGCTCACGGTCACGCCCGTCAACCCCAATTCGTCCAGCGGCAGGATGACGTTGGTCTGAACGCCGTCGCGCACGCCATTGCCGATATTGCCCACCGCATTGAAAACCTGAGTTCCGGAAAACACCGGAATGCGGTCCACGACCTTGGAAATGAATTCGCGCTTGGCTTCCACCACCAGGGATGCGCGCTTCCAGAAATGATATTCCCAGGCCAGCGAGATGTTCCAACTGCGCGCCGGTTCCAGATTTTTATTGCCGCCAGTGACGGTGTTGCTGTTGAGCGAGGTCGAGCTGGCAAAATCGCGGAAA
>JAFKFG010000004.1 GCA_017307355.1 Alphaproteobacteria bacterium | reverse complement strand
CATGAAGCGCAGCGAAAAGCTCTGGGGTAAAATGTAGTCCGGCGGTAGGAGCGGCAGCTGAGCCAAATTCGCGTGCAAAAACGGTTTGATAGTCTTCTTCGTCGCGCGCATCGACGCTGCGCTTGCTGGCAATGTAAGGCGGCAACGGCATTTCACCCAAGCCCGCGATAGCGGAATCCAGCTCCGCATCCGAAAGGTCGAATTCGATCTCCACTTCCCCGCCATTGCGCCGCTCCGTGACCCGGGCCTTCAGATCTCCGAGCGCCAAGACGTCTCCGGGCGCGAGCTTACGTGCCGGGCGCGCGAGGGCAGCAAACCGATTGGACGCCAGTCGTCGATGCAGCAGAATTTCGATCCCTGCCGGACCTGTGTCCCGCAACCGTAAGCCGCGCAATCGTGCCGGAATAACCCTCGTGTCATTGACCACTATGGCGTCGCCACTGGCCATATATTCCGGCAAATCACTGACTCTGCGATGCTCGATCCGGCCATCTGGGTAGATGACCATCAAACGGGCACTGTCGCGTGGCGACGCCGGACGAAGCGCAATGCGATCTTCCGGTAGCTCGAAGTCAAACAGCGACACATCCATGGCCGCGCCTATAACAGCATCTCGCGGAATTTTCAGCCCGCACTTTCCAGCACGGCCGTGATGATGCGGTCCTGGGTGGCGGCATCCAGATAGGGATGCATCGGCAGGCTCACCACTTTTTCCGACAGGGCTTCGCTGACCGGCGTGGGCGCGGCGGGGTAATGGGCATAGGCCTTCTGCTTCGACAGCGGGATCGGATAATAGACCGCGGTCGGCACCCTGGCCGCCTTGAGGTCGGCCTGGAACTTGGCGCGGTTTTCCACCTTGAGCGTGTACTGGGCCCAGGTCGATACCGCCCCGTTCACCACATGCGGCGCAACGATCCGGTTCGAACCCTTGAAGGCCTCGGTATAGCGCCGGGCCACGACATTGCGCTGGTCGATCTCGTCCTGGAAGATCTTCAGCTTCTCGATCAGGATCGCCGCCTGGATCGTGTCCAGCCGCGAATTGAGGCCGATCCGCACATGCTCATAACGGTCGCTGCCCTGGCCATGCATGCGGATCGACAGCAGCAGATCCTTGAGCCCGTCGTCATTGGTGAAACAGGCGCCGCCATCGCCATAGCAGCCCAGCGGCTTGGCCGGGAAGAAGCTGGTGGCGGCCGCATCGCCGATGGCGCCCGCCCGCTTGCCGTCCCAAAGCCCGCCGAACCCCTGCGCCGTGTCGCAGAGCAGCTTCAGCCCCTCGCGGGCGGCGATCGGCGCCAGGGCGCGATAGTCGGCCGGCTGGCCGAACAGGTCGACCGGCATCACCGCCCTGGGCTTCAGCTTGCCGTCCCGCTTCACCAGCGCGATGGCCGCTTCCAGGCTGGCCGGGTCCATGTTGAAGGTATCGGGCAGAACGTCCACGAAGACCGGCGTGGCGCCCGCCAGGACCACCACCTCGCCGCTGGCGGCAAAGGTGAAGGCCGGCACGAAGACGGCGTCCCCTGGGCCGATATCCCAGGCCCTGAGGATCAGCAGCAGGGCGTCCGTGCCGTTGGCACAGGCGATGGCATGCTTGACCCCCGCCCAGGCCGCCAGATCGCGCTCCAACTGGCTCACCTGCGGCCCCAGGATCCATTGGCCGCCCTCGACGGCCGCCTTTATGGCGGCTTCCAGGGGCGCTCCCAGGCGCCGGCGCTGGGCTTGCAGATCGATGAACTGGATAGGGTCGGCCACGGCTTAACTCCCGTACGGAAACGCACGGCTTTTAGGGCGCAGGGCCTGCCCCGCGCCACTCACCTAATGTTGCGGTTTATTCGCCTTACTTATCCGCTTCAATGCGGGCTTTGAGGATCTTGTCGGGCTCGCCGGAGATGGCGCCGTTATTGTGCTCGCCACCCTTCTTGATGGCGTCGACATGGTCCATGCCTTCCACCACTTCACCCCAGACCGAATATTGCCGGTCCAGCCAGGGGGCGTCGTCGAAGCAGATGAAGAACTGGCTGTTGGCGCTGTTGGGATTGCCGGTGCGCGCCGCCGAAACGGTGCCGCGCTTGTGCTTCTCGGTCGTGAACTCGGCCTTGAGGTCCGGCAGGTCTGAGCCGCCCGCCCCCGTGCCGGTCGGATCGCCGGTCTGGGCCATGAAGCCGGGGATGACCCGGTGGAACACCACCCCGTCATAGAAGCCCTTGCGGGTCAGTTCCTTGATCCGGGCCACATGGCCCGGCGCCAGGTCTGGGCGCAGCGCGATCGCCACCGGGCCGGTCTTCAGTTCCAGGATCAAGGTATTTTCGGGATCGCGCGCCATTACTTTCGTTCCTTGCATCGTTTGACCAGAGCCTGCGCCACCGCAGGCGTCGTGAAGGGCGCAACATCGCCGCCCAGGAGTGCGATTTCCTTGACCAGCCGCGAAGCGATCGCCTGGTGGCGGGGGTCGGCCATCAGGAACACAGTCTCGATTTCCGTGTTCAGACGCTGGTTCATCGCCACCATCTGGAATTCATATTCAAAGTCCGACACGGCCCGAAGGCCCCGGATGATCACCGAGGCGCCGACCTTCTCGGCGAATTTGACCAAAAGCATGTCGAAGGACTGGACCTCGATGGTGGCACGCCCTTCGGCAAGCGGCGCAGCCTCCCGCTCCAGCATCGCCTTGCGCTCCTTGAGCGTGAACAGGGGCTCTTTGGAGGCATTGGTGGCGACGCCGATCACCAGGTGCTCCACCAACTTGACCGCGCGCTTGATGATGTCCAGATGGCCCAAGGTCACCGGATCGAATGTGCCGGGATAGAGTCCCACGCGCGTCCTGGATTTTTGCGATTTCATGCCTCGCCGCCGCCCACATCGGCGATGCGCTCCACCGAGACGCAGCGCTCGCCTTCATCCAGCCGGAATACGGTGACGCCCTGGGCGGCACGGCCCTGGATGGAGATGCCGCCCACGGCTACGCGAATGGTCTGGCCCTGGTCGGAGATCAGCATCAGATCGTCGCTTTCCTCGACCGGGAAAGCGGCGATCACGGCCGCGTTCTTCTTACCCATGCCGATCGCGACGATGCCCGAGCCGCCGCGTCCCGTGACGCGATACTCATAGGAAGAACTGCGCTTGCCGTAACCGTTGGCCGAAACCGCCAGCACGAATTGCTCGCGCGCGCCCAGCTGGGCATAGCGTTCGGACGACAGGGTGGCCTCTTCAACGCCCTCTTCGGCATCGGGCGCCTCTTCCACGCTTGCTTCTTCGTCGCCCGCGGCCCGGCGGGCGGCATTGGCTTGCTTGAGATAGGCGCGCGCTTCGGCACTGCTGGCGTCGGAATGATAGAGCAGCGACAGGCTGACAATCTCGTCGTCGCCGGAAAGCTTGATGCCGCGCACGCCGGTGGAATCGCGCCCCTTGAACACCCGCACGTCCGAGACCGGGAACCGGATGCATTTGCCCGCCTTGGTGGTGAGGAGGAAATCATCCTCCTCGGTGCAGGTGGCGACGCCGATGATGCCGTCACCCGCTTCCAGCTTCATGGCGATCTTGCCGGACTTGTTGACCTGCACGAAATCCGACAGCGCATTGCGCCGCACATCGCCGGACTTGGTGGCGAAGACCACATTGAGCTTCTCCCACTCGCTCTCATTTTCCGGCAGGGCCAGGATGGCGGTGATCCGCTCGCTTTCCGACAAGGGCAGAAGGTTGACCATCGCCTTGCCCTTGCCCGCGATGCGCGCTTCCGGCAGGCGCCAGACCTTGAGCTTGTAGACCATGCCGGTCGAGGAGAAGAACAGCATCGGCGCATGGGTGTTGGCGACGAAAAGGCTGGTGACGAAATCCTCGTCCCGCGTCGCCATGCCCGAACGGCCTTTGCCGCCCCGGCCCTGGACGCGATATTCCGCCAAGGGCGTGCGCTTGATATAGCCGGCATGGGTGACGGTGACCGCGACTTCCTCGCGTTCGATCAAGGCTTCGTCCTCGATCTCCACATCCGCGTCGATCAGTTCGGTCTTGCGCGGCGTGGCGAATTCCTCGCGGATCGCCTTGAGCTCGCCGGTAATGATCTGCAGCACCCGGTCGCGCGAGGACAGAATTTCCAGATAATCCCGGATCGCCTCGCCCAGTTTCTTGGCTTCGTCTCCGATTTCGTCCACGCCCAGCGCCGTCAGCCGCTGCAGGCGCAAATCCAGGATCGCGCGTGCCTGCTCTTCGGTGAGGTGAATGGTGCCATCCTCGGCGACCTTGTGACGGGGATCGGCGATCAGCGCGACCAGCGGGCCCACATCCTTGGCCGGCCAGGCTCTGGCCATCAATTGCTCGCGGGCGGTGGCGGCATCGGCGGCGGCGCGGATCAATTTGATCACTTCGTCGATATTGGCCACGGCCACGGCAAGGCCGACCAAAATATGGCCCCGTTCCCGCGCCTTGGCGAGTTCGTATTTGGTGCGCCGCGTGACCACATCCTCGCGGAAGCCGACAAAGGCGGCGATCAGCTCCTTCAGGTTCATCTGCGCCGGGCGGCCTTCGTTCAAGGCCAGCATGTTGACGCCGAAGGAGGTTTGAAGCTGGGAATAGCGGTAGAGCTGGTTCAGCACCACATCGCCCGACGCGTCGCGCTTCAGCTCGATCACCACCCGCATGCCGTGGCGGTCGCTTTCGTCGCGAATGTCGGCGATGCCTTCGACCCGCTTGTCGCGCACCAGTTCGGCGATGCGCTCCTGCAGCAGCGCCTTGTTCACCATATAGGGGATTTCGGTGACGATGATGGCGTCGCGATCCTTGCGGATCTCTTCGATGGTGCAGCGGGCCCGCATCAGGACCGAGCCGCGGCCCCGCGCCAGCGCGCCCCGCGCCGCCTGCTTGCCGATGATCAGCCCGCCGGTGGGAAAATCCGGTCCGGGCACGATTTCGGTCAGGGCGTCGAGGGTAATGGCGGGATCTTCGATATAGGCCAGGCAGCCATCGATCACTTCGCCCAGATTGTGGGGCGGGATGTTGGTCGCCATGCCGACCGCGATGCCGGACGATCCATTGACCAGCACATTGGGAAAGCGCGCCGGAAGCACCACCGGCTCGCGCTCGCTGCCGTCGTAATTGTCCTGGAATTCGACCGTGTCCTTGTCGATGTCCTCGGTCAGGGCATGCGCCACCTTGGCCCGGCGCGCTTCGGTGTAGCGCATCGCCGCGGGCGGATCGCCGTCGACCGAGCCGAAATTGCCCTGCCCGTCGATCAGGGGCACGCGCATGGAGAAATCCTGCGCCATGCGCACCAGGGCGTCGTAGATCGATTGGTCGCCATGGGGGTGATATTTGCCCATCACGTCGCCCACGATCAGGGCGGATTTGCGATAGGGCTTGTTCCAGTCGCGCCCATTCTCATGCATCGAGAACAGGATGCGGCGATGCACGGGCTTGAGGCCGTCGCGCGCATCGGGAAGCGCGCGGCTTACGATCACGCTCATCGCGTAATCGAGATAGGATTTCTTCAGCTCGTCTTCGATCGCGATGGGCGCGATCGGCAGGCCGCTTTCTGGGCCGCCCGGAGGCGGCGCTTCGGTATCGGACGTGTCGCTCAAATGGATCCCTCGGGGCGCGATCCGGGCCTGTGTGAAACGGTTTTCGCCAAGATCGCGCAACCCCAAAAATGACGCGTCCAGAAGGGGCGCGAAAGCGGTCCGATTCCTAGCATTTTCAATGCCCGCGCGCCAATGATTCCATTTCGCGAAAAGGCTTGATTTTCCTTGCTATTTTCGCGGTTCCGCCAGGGCGGAAAGCTCGGCCCGGACACGGGTGATGGGATAGGCGTAAATCAGCCTTTCGGACCCCTCGTTTTTATAGCCGAAAACGATGCCGATCAGCCGCCCGGCGGAGTCCAGAACCGGCCCGCCGGAGAAGCCCGGCCCCGCATCGCCCGCGAAGACGAAATAGGCCGGCACCGCGCAGCCGGAACAGGTCTGGACCGCGCGCACAACGCCATGGGCGACACGCAGATCGCCATTCACGCCCTGGCCATAGGCTTGGACGGCGCTGCCCGGCTGCGGCTCGGCCATCGCCACCTGTGCGCTTCGCGGATCGCGAAAGAACAACAGGTCATAATCCCGGGCCTCTCCGATCACCCTGTCCGGCGGGACCAGATTGCGATTATGGCCATTGGTGACGGCAATGCCGGGCGCGATGACCATCGCGGCGCCATCCGCATGCGACAGCGCGCTGCCGCTGTGAAGCGGAATATAGGCGGCCGCGATGTCCGGCTGGAGAATGCTATCCGCCGGCGCGCCCGAGGATGAGGTGCAGCCGGCGAGAAGCAGAAATACAAAAAAACTTTTTAGTGGTCGCGCGGCCGGACGGAAAACCGCAAATACACTTTTCCTGGCCGCGCTTTCAGAACGGAATCTCGTCATCCATCTCGTCGCGCTGGAAGGCCGCCGGGGCTTCACCCGCACCCACGCGCTCGCGCGATCCGCCGCCGCCTTCGCTACGGCCATCCAGCATCACCAACGTGCCGTTGAAATTCTGCAGCACCACTTCGGTGGAATATTTCTCCGCGCCGTCCTTGTCGGTCCATTTGCGGGTCTGGAGCGACCCTTCCAGATAGACCTTGGAGCCCTTGCGCAGATATTTCTCGGCGACATCGGCCAGGTTCTTGTTGAAGATCACCACCCGGTGCCACTCGGTTTTTTCCTTGCGCTCGCCGCTGGCCTTGTCGCGCCAGGTTTCGGAAGTGGCGATCGACAAATTCACCACCGGATCGCCCGAGGTCATGCGGCGCACCTCCGGATCCTTGCCCAGATTGCCCACCAGAATGACCTTGTTGACGCTTCCCGCCATGACCTTGCCTCGTTGCGATTGAGGGGCGAACCTTAGGCTGCCCGGCGCGACTATGCATTGCACATAGTCTATTTGTTCCTATTATGTTCCTGTCAGACTCGAGTCAATCCCCAACTATGTCCAACTCCCCGTTCCTTCCCCTGGCCGGTGCCGCGCAGGATGCGCGCCGCGCGAGTTCCGAAGGCCCGCCATCTGGCGTTTTTGCTTTGGCGCCCTATATGGGAAGAGCCCTCTTCGCGCTGCCTTCGGCCGCCGGCCGGGGCGCGCGCGCCGGCATGCCGATCGCAGCCGGTCGCCCGAACCCGAAAAGATAGAACCGATGCTGAAGAACATCTCCATCCGCGGTGCCCGCGAGCACAACCTCAAGAATGTCGATGTGGAAATTCCCCGCGACACGCTGACGGTGCTGACCGGCCTGTCGGGCTCGGGCAAATCCTCGCTCGCCTTCGACACCATCTATGCCGAAGGCCAGCGCCGCTATGTGGAATCCTTGTCGGCCTATGCGCGCCAGTTCCTGGAACTGATGCAGAAGCCAGATGTCGACCATATCGAAGGCCTGTCGCCGGCGATCTCCATCGAGCAGAAGACCACCAGCAAGAATCCCCGCTCGACCGTCGGCACCGTCACCGAGATCTACGACTATCTGCGCCTGTTGTTCGCGCGGGTGGGCGTGCCCTATTCGCCGGCCACCGGACTTCCCATCGAAAGCCAGACCGTCAGCCAGATGGCCGACCGCATCCTGGCCCTGCCGGAGGGGACCCGGCTTTATCTCCTGGCGCCCATCGTGCGCGGCCGCAAGGGCGAATATCGCAAGGAACTGGCCGAACTGCTCAAGAAGGGGTTCCAGCGCGCCAAGATCGACGGGAAATTCTATGAGCTGAACGCCACCCCAACCCTGGACAAGAAGCTCAAGCACGATATCGAGATCGTGGTGGACCGCATCGCGGTGAAAAAGGATATCGGCAACCGCCTGCCCGACTCCATTGAAACCGCGCTAGGCCTGGCCGATGGCCTGCTGGTGGTGGAATTCGCGGACGAAAAGGAAAAAGACGGCAGCCCGAAGCAGATGATGCTGTCGTCGAAATTCGCCTGCCCGGTATCCGGCTTCACCATTTCGGAAATCGAGCCCCGGCTGTTCTCGTTCAACAACCCCCATGGCGCCTGCCCGGAATGCGACGGGCTGGGGGTGCAGAATTATTTCGACGAAGCGCTGGTGGTCCCGGACGAAAGCCTGTCCCTGAAGAAAGGGGCGATCGCGCCCTGGGCCAAATCGTCATCGCCTTATTATCTCCAGACTTTGGAGGCCCTGGCCCGGCACTACAAAATCTCGATGACCGATCCTTGGGAAGACCTGCCCAAGAAAGCCCGGGATGCGATCCTGCACGGCTCGGGCGATGACGTGATCCGCTTCATCTATGACGACGGCGCGCGCCGCTACGAAACCAAAAAAGAATTCGAAGGCGTGATCCCCAACATGGACCGCCGCTTCACCGAGACCGACAGTTCCTGGGTGAAAGAAGATCTGGAGCGTTTCCAGACCGAAGCACCCTGCGAAGTCTGCAAGGGCCATCGCCTGAAGCCGGAAGCCCTGGCGGTCAAGATCGGCGGGCTTCACATCAGCCAGGTCTGCGAGCAATCCATCCGCAATGCCGATGGCTGGTTCCGCGATATCGACAAGAAGCTCAACAAGCAGCAGCAGGAAATTGCCGCCCGCATCCTCAAGGAGATCCGGGCCCGGCTGAAATTCCTCAACAATGTGGGCCTGGATTATCTCACCCTGGCCCGCTCGTCAGGCACTCTGTCGGGCGGGGAAAGTCAGCGCATTCGCCTGGCGTCGCAGATCGGCTCCGGGCTCACCGGCGTCCTTTATGTGCTGGACGAACCCTCGATCGGCCTGCACCAGCGGGACAATTCCAAGCTGCTGGAATCGCTGAAGGGCTTGCGCGACATGGGCAACACCGTGCTGGTGGTGGAGCATGACGAAGACGCCATCCGCACCGCCGACCATGTGATCGACATGGGACCGGGTGCGGGCGTGCATGGCGGCCACATCATCGCCGAGGGCACGCCGGCCGACATCATGGCCAACAAGAAAAGCCTCACCGGCAAATATCTCAACGGGGCCGAGAACATCCCCATCCCGGCCGTGCGCCGCAAGGCCGTGCATAACCGCTGGATCAAGGTGGTGGGCGCGCGGGGCAACAATCTGAAGAATGTCACCGCCCAAATTCCACTCGGCACCCTCACCTGCGTCACCGGCGTTTCCGGCGGCGGCAAATCCACCTTGACCATCGAGACCCTGTTCAAGGCGGCGTCACGCAAACTGTCCCAGTCGCGCGAACATCCCGCGCCGCACGACAAGATCGAAGGGCTGGAATTCCTCGACAAGGTGATCGACATCGACCAGTCGCCCATCGGCCGTACGCCGCGTTCCAATCCGGCGACCTATACCGGCGCCTTCACGCCCATCCGCGACTGGTTCGCCGAATTGCCGGAAGCCAAGGCGCGCGGCTACGCCCCCGGCCGCTTCAGCTTCAACGTCAAGGGCGGGCGCTGCGAAGCCTGCCAGGGCGACGGCGTCATCCAGATCGAGATGCACTTCCTGCCCGACGTCTATGTCCAGTGCGATGTCTGCCAGGGCAAGCGCTACAACCGCGAAACCCTGGAAGTGAAATTCCGCGACCATTCCATCAGCGAAGTGCTGGACATGACGGTGGAAGCGGGCGCCGAGCTGTTCAAGGCGGTACCCTCCATCGCCGAAAAGCTGGAGACGCTGAAACGCGTCGGCCTTGGCTACATCTCCATCGGCCAGCAGGCGACCACCCTGTCGGGCGGCGAAGCGCAGCGGGTCAAGCTGTCCAAGGAATTGTCGCGTCGCGCCACTGGACGCACGCTCTACATCCTGGACGAGCCCACCACGGGCCTGCATTTCCACGACGTGAAAAAGCTGCTCGAAGTACTGCACGAGCTGGTCGATGCCGGCAACACGGTGGTGGTGATCGAGCATAATCTGGAGGTGATCAAGACCGCCGACTGGATCATCGATCTGGGCCCGGAAGGCGGCGATGGCGGCGGCGAGATCGTCGCCTCGGGCACGCCCGAAGAGGTGGCGAAGGTCGCCCGCTCCTATACCGGCCAATATCTGAAGCCGCTCTTGAAAGCCCGCGAACCGGTCAAAAAATTGAAAGCGGGATGAGCCCGGCTCAGTCCGGAACCGTTTCGCCCTTGAGCGTCTGGAAGACATAGACGCCGGCGCTGAGGGAAAGGCCCAGCAGCACGGGCGCGAACAGGAATGCCAGGCCCGCGGTGATGGGCATGTTCTGGCTGGCGAAATGGACTTGCGCCGCCATCATCGCGGGCGAATTGGGAAGCTGCGGCTCCAGCATGCGGGGGCCCATCACGGCAGCCTCCACCGCGATCATCGCCAGGCGGACCGGAAACACGGCCGCAAGATAGACGCCCAGGATACGCCAGAAATTTCCCGCGCTGAGAAGCCAGCTGCGCGGCAGCACCGGGCCGGTTTCGCCCACCGCCACCGACGGCAGCAGAAAGCCAAACCGCACGATCACGAAAATCAGGCAGACGAACAGCGCCACCTGCGCCCCGTAATTGGCGGCCGGATTGCCCGGCCCCAACAATGCCGCCATGGCCATGCTCACCAGCAGCAACAGGAGGAAGAGAAAACCCGCGACCCCCAGCCCGGCGCGAAACAGCCGCCATTCCTGCAAACCGAAAGAGAAATGCGCCAGCGCCCCGGTCTTGCGGCTGCCCAGGGCCAGCTGGGTCACCGGCACCGCCATCATCGACAAGAGCAGCAGCCCGATGAACACGAACGAGATCAGTCCCAGCAAAGCCGGACCCATCGAGGCGAAACTGTTGGAGGCCAGGGCATTGGCCAGCGCCGCGAAAAAGCGCTGGAATACGAAAAAGCCGATCACCGTCGCCATGATCATGGGCAGCCAGATCAGCCCGATGATCGCGCCCAGATGGTGGAAGGTAAAGCGATACGCGAAACGGATCGCCTCCAGGACGGGGATCTTCGTCATCTCAGTCCTTCATGACGATGTGAGCCGGCCGTTCAGAATTCGTCAAACGGACGCATATCGTCGAACACGGGCGGACCCGATTGAGTCGCCTCGTTCCACAATCCCACCATCCAGGCCGTCATGGCCAGGGCAGCCGGAGATTTGAGGACGGTGCGAAACGGTTCGGCCATCGCCACCCAGCGGCGGCGGGGCACGAACACCGCCAGGCCCACCGCGGCCACGGCCAGAACGCCGGCGCCGACCGCCAGGCGAACGTAATTGGATCCTTTGTCGTCAGCCATGTTGCTCTCTCGTTACGCCGCCATAATGGCGGTCTTCGCCGCGTCTGTCAGCAGCGGCCACGCAACAAAAACAGGTTTTCACGAGGACATATTCGCACGTCCCTGTTAACACCCGGTATCGCCACAAAAGACCGCTTTTCCGCCCCGGATTTGCGGCAATTCTGGCGACCGGGCAAAGCAGCCGTCCGGCGCGGCTTTCCTTTCCGCGCCACCGGCTGCTAAAGCCTTCCCCATGGCAAAGCTTCATATCATTGGCGGCGGATTGGCCGGTTCGGACGCGGCATGGACGGCGGCGGAAGCCGGCTTGGACGTGATCCTGCATGAAATGCGCCCGGTCAGGGGCACCTTCGCGCACCAGACCGACGGGCTGGCGGAACTGGTCTGCTCCAACTCCTTCCGCTCCGACGACGCCATGAACAATGCCGTGGGGTTGCTGCATGAGGAAATGCGGCGCGCCGGGTCGCTGGTCATGCAGATGGCCGACCGCCACAAGCTGCCGGCGGGTGGCGCCCTGGCGGTGGACCGCGAAGGGTTTTCGGAAGGCGTGACCGCGGCCCTGGCCGGGCACCCCCGCATCGCCATCGCGCGCGAGGAAATCACGGCCCTCCCCCCCGCCGACTGGGGACAGGTGATCGTGGCCACCGGCCCCCTCACCTCCGAAAGCCTCAGCGCCGATATCGCCCGGGCGGCGGGCCAGGAGCATCTGGCCTTCTTCGACGCCATCGCGCCCATCGTCCATCGGGACTCGATCGATTTCGAAACCGCCTGGTTTCAGTCGCGCTACGACAAGAAGGGACCGGGCGGCGGCGATGCCGACTATATCAACCTGCCCATGACCGAAGACCAGTATCGCGGCTTCGTCGCGGCGTTGATCGGTGGGGAAAAGACCGATTTCAAGGAATGGGAAAAATCCACCCCCTATTTCGAGGCCTGCCTGCCCATCGAAGTGATGGCGGCGCGCGGCGAGGAAACCCTGCGCTTCGGCCCGATGAAGCCGGTGGGACTTCAGGATCCCCGCAGCCCCCTGCGGCCCCATGCGGTGGTGCAGCTGCGCCAGGACAATGCGCTGGGCAACCTCTGGAACATGGTGGGATTTCAGACCAAGCTGCGCCATGGCGAGCAGGTGAAAATCTTCCGCACCATTCCGGGGCTGGAGAAGGCGGAATTCGCGCGGCTTGGCGGATTGCACCGCAACACCTTCATCAATTCGCCCCGGCTGCTGGACGGCGAACTGCGACTGAAATCGCAGCCGCATCTGCGCTTTGCCGGACAGGTGACCGGCGTGGAAGGCTATGTGGAAAGCGCCGCCATCGGCCTTCTGGCCGGGCGTTTCGCGGCAGCCGAGGCCCGGGGCGCATCGGCCCCGCCGCCGCCCGCGACCACCGCATTCGGGGCGCTCCTGGTGCATATCACGGGCGGCGCGGACGCAAGAACCTTTCAACCCATGAATGTGAATTTCGGCCTGTTCCCGCCCCTGTCACAGCCGAAGAAAATCAAGGGCAAGGATCGTAAACAGGCGATGAGCGAAAGGGCCCTGGACGATCTGTCAGTTTGGCTTGGATCAAGCGCAGGAACGGAAAACCATATATAATCCCAGGCGTTTCCAACTCAGCAACAAAGCGGAAACCTCATGGATACACCTCTCGAGCTTTCTTTCCACAATATGGATTCCTCCGACGCCCTGAAGACCGCGGTCGATGGGCATCTCACCAAGCTGAAGCAGTTCCACGATCATATTATCGGCTGCCGCGTGGTGATCGAGATGCCGCACAAAAGCCATCGCACCGGGCAGAATATTCCCGATGTCCATGTCATTGTGCGCGTGCCGGGCAAGGATCTGGTGGTAAGCCGGGAAGCGGCGCATGCCAATGGCAAGAAATCCACCACCGATGCCTACACGCTGTTGGACGATGCGTTCCGCGCCGCCCAGCAGCAGCTCAAGGATTATCGCCGCATCCGTCAGGGCGATGTGAAGGCCAAGGGCAACGGGCTCGATATCGAGTCATAAGCGCTTTTTCATCGCCGCCGACAGCAGCGCCATCTGGCGCCGGTGGATCGGCACATCCTTGGTGATGCGCCTGAGATAGACCGGGACAAGCGCGGCCGGCAGCGTGGCGGACAAGGCCGCGCGCGGCCGCGGCCCCCGGCGGGCGGCCAGGAAATGATCGCGCGCGCGCAAGGCGGTCTGGCGGACAGCCGCGGCGATGCGCGGATCGTTTTCCAGCACGAAGAATTCGTCCGCCGTCAGCTCCAATGCCGCCAGAAGATCGAGCGGCAGATAGAGCTTGTGCCGCCGGTTGTGGAACGGCAGGGAGCGCAGCAATCCCGCCAGCCCGTAAGCCAAAGCCGGCTCGCGGGTCACGCCCGGATCGCCGCCCACGATCTGAGCCGCCAGGCGCATCAAGGCGCCCCCAGTGGCGTCCAGATAGGTTTCCAGGGCGGCGAAATCGGCGAACTGCCCGGAGTCGGAATCGAAGGCTCGCGCCGCGATAATGGTTTCGAGTGCGGACAAGGAAATCTGCCGTTCCGCGAACAGCGCCGCCAATCCCCGCGCCACATCGTGATTGCGGGGCGCGCCCTGGGCGGCGCCTTCGGCCGTCTCGCGCCACCATTCCAGCCGGATAGCGCCCAGCATCGGCTCGCGCACGCTTTCGGCCACATGCGCCACTTCATGGTTGAAGGCATAGAGCGCGTGCAAGTAAGGCCGGTCGGGCGCGGGCGCGAACAGGCTGGCGAAATAGCGGTCGGGATCGGCGGCGCGCACCGTCTGGGCAAGTCTGGCGGCGAGTGTGTTGTCCATCAAAAAAGAACCGCCCAATTGCTTGGGCGGTTCCGTGAGACCGTGGCGCGCGCCCAGCGCGTGAGCAGGTCCTGCGGACCTGCGAGAACGGGCGAACGCCGCGAGCCTAAGCGAGCGGCCAAAGCAAAAAAACTAACTCAGTACAGATGCCCGGCCGCCACCATGCTGAACAGCATGGGAATGGAAAGCAATGTGTTGATGCGGCTGAACTGGCCGGCGGTCTTGGCCGCGGCCGCTTTTTCCGGCGCCGTCAGGTTGGGATATTTCCCGTCGATGTGCAGCGCCTTTTGCTGATTGGGCCAGATCACGAACCAGACATTGAACCACATGATGGTGCCCAGCCACATGCCGATGCCGATGGCGAGATATTTCGGTCCCAGCGGATAGCCCGCCAGGCCCT
>JAFKFG010000009.1 GCA_017307355.1 Alphaproteobacteria bacterium | reverse complement strand
CGGCTTTTGAATCGCTTCGATGAAGGGCATAGGGCATTTGCGTGACGGATTGGCGAAGGCGCCAAAGCATGATTGGTTGACGCCATGAGCGAATCCGCCGGAACGGCATTGGACGAAGTGCTGGGGCTCTTCGATCTGGAGCAGATCGAAGAGAATATTTTTCGCGGCCTCAGCCCCAAGGCGCGGCATCAGCGCGTCTTCGGCGGCCAGGTGCTGGGACAGGCGCTGGCGGCGGCGATCCGCACCGTCGAGCCTTCGCGGATCTGTCACTCGCTGCACGCCTATTTCCTGCGGCCCGGGGATCCCAAGATTCCGATTCTGTATGAAGTGGATCGCGCGCGCGACGGCAGGAGCTTCACCGCCCGCCGCGTGGTCGCTATCCAGCACGGCGTGCAGATTTTCAATTTCGCCGCGTCGTTTCAGTCCGCCGAAAGCGGGTTCGAGCATCAATTCGAAATGCCGTCGGTGCCGCCGCCGGAAGAATTGGAAGATGCCGCTGCTGCGCTTCTGAAGCGGGCGGACCAGTTTCCGGAACGGTTGCGCGAATGGATCGCGCGGCCGCGCCCGTTCGAGACGCGGCCGGTCATACTGGATGGGCCGGGTGACCGGACGCCCCGCCCGCCTTTCGACAATATCTGGTTTCGCGCCGTGGGCCGGGTGCCCGACGATATCCGCCAGCGCCAGATCCTGCTTGCCTATCTTTCGGACACGACCCTGCTGGGCACATCCCTGGTGGCGCATGGCAAGGGCTTTTTCTCGGCCGTGCAAATGGCCAGCATCGACCATGCGATGTGGTTTCATCGCGACACCAGGCTGGACGATTGGTTGCTCTATTCCCAGGACAGCCCGTCCGCCAGCGGCGCGCGCGGCTTCGCGCGCGGGCTGATCTTCACGCGCGACGGGACTCTGATTGCATCGGTGGCGCAGGAAGGCCTGATCCGGCCGCGGTCAGGCGGGCTCTAAACGTCCGCGCTTTAGAATTTGCACGTTCCCGACGCCGAAGCGGGGGACGAGGTGTAGGGGACCTGCGCCACGCGACGGGGCTTGGCATAAAAATCATTCGTCCAGGTCGAAGTGGCGGGCAGGAAGTACGTCAAAGCCGACTTGTACTTATATGTAACCCGGCTCCAGATCACGCTGCCGCCCGAGCCGGCCGTCAGAATGCCGGCCGGAAGGGCCGGGTTGGGATTGCCGCCCTTGGTGAAAGGCGTGGTCGCGACCGCATTCGTCCCCGCCATGCTGCAGCTCCAGGCGATGATGGGTGTTTTTCCCGCTCCCGCATCGATCACGCTGGTGATGGTGATGGCCGCGACCGTGGTGTCGTTGGGAAAAAGAATTGCCTTGGTGGCGGCGAAGGAGGTGTCGATATCGCTGCCGGTGGCCGTGGATTTCTGCGCGACCAGATCGCTGGCGGTGGATGCCATGTTGATCACCTGGGTGCGAACGGCCGACGCCAGAGATAATTCGACCAGGCCCAGCAACATGATCAGGATGATGGGCAGGACGAAGGCGAATTCGACCGCTGCCAGTCCCTGCGCACCGTAATAGAAGCGAGCGAGCAGGCCGCGCATCCTCAGCAGCCCGACACGCCGTTGGTGAATGGCTCGCTCCGGAACGCGGCTGTGGCGGTCAGGAGGTGCGTGCCATTGGGCGCGTTCACCAGATAATTGTCCGCATTGTTGCTGTTCAAGAGTTTCGCCAGGCCGGGAAACCAGACGGGCCAGTTATAGTTGGCGCGCACCAGCACGATCTGGCAGGCGGTATTCTGCGAGGCCACGCTTGCGGTCGCGGAATTGCTGGGGTCGCTTCCGAAGTAAGTGCCCGCGGTTCCCGCCACGGTCAGCGAATTGAAGTCGCCGGCAAATCCAGCGCTGGGAGCCGCAACGGTCACCATCACGTCGCTCTTGCAGGTGGCATCGTCAATCAAGGGTGATACGCCGCAGCAGATCTGCTGCTTGAACCATTGGCCTTCATTGCTGAAGGGCGACTGGTCGCTTGCGTTGTCGGCCGCGCATTTCGGAAGGGCGATCTGGTCCTGAATGAGCAGCGCGGCGCTGTGCGCCTGGCCGGTGCGGATCAGCCTTGCGGCATCCATCACCGAATTCTGCAGCGCGAATTGCGCGAACATCATCACGCCGATCTCGAGAATGCCCAGCATCAGCGCAAAGAAGATCGGTGCGACAAAGGCAAATTCGATCGCGGCGGAGCCCTGGTCGGAACGGACCCATGCCTTATGGCGCCATGCCAGAACGCGCATCTTCAGGTTCATGAAGGGCCTCTTATCGCGGCGTTTCTAGCAAGAAGGCCGCACCCGCCTCAGGAAATACCCCCTCCCTGCTCAACAAGCTCTTAAGAACGAATCTCGCCTTATTCGACAATTGCAGGAAATTCACGGCTCATTAAGGAAGATCAAAATTTACGTGGAACCGAATGGCTTCACTAAGAAACGCGAAACCAAGGCCGGCGAAAACAACACCATTTTCATTCTTTTGGGCGATCATTGGGGGGAATTCGGGAAAGCCCAGATCCCATGCAACGGATGAATGCGCCCCTGCGCGCGCTAAGAGCTTTCATTCGCGCCAAAGGCGCCAATGTCGCAATGATGTTCGGCCTTTCGCTGCTGCCGCTGGCGATCGCTGCGGGCGCGGGACTGGATTATGCGCAAGCCATGATGGTGCGTTCCAAGATGCTGGACGCGCTCGATGCGGCGGCGCTGGCGGTGGGCGGTCAGCCCAACCTCACCAGCGCGCAAGCGACGACCTTGGCGCAGAATGTCTTCGACGCCAATTATAAGGGTCCGGGGCACCCGACCATCAACCCCATCATTCAGGGCCAGTCGGTCAGCGTCACGGGCAGCGACGATGTCGCCACCACCGCCTTGGCCCTGGTCGGCAAGTCCAGTATCGCGGTTTCCGCCACCTCCATCGTGGTGTGGGGCCAGGCCAAGATGTGGGTTTCGCTGGTGCTGGACAATACCGGCTCCATGAATGACGCCGATTCCACCGGCCTGACCAAAATGGCCGCGCTCAAGGACGCATCGCACCAGCTTCTGGCCAAGCTGCAGACCGCGGCGGCGTCCGGCAATCCGGGCGATGTGCAAGTCGCGATCATTCCCTTCGCCAAGGACGTCAATGTGGGAACCGGCAATGCCGGCGCCAGCTGGATCGATTGGAGCGACTGGAATGTCCAATATGGCTCGGCGCCGTCCAGCTCGGTCGGTCCCGGCAGCAGCTGTCCCTTGAGCTTGGGTTGCGTCACGGGACCGGGCAGCACCACCACGTCCAGGAATGTGCCGTCCAGCGGCCTGATCTGCCCGGACGCGATCGGCAGTTCCAGCTCGGGCCAGACCGGCCACTATTATGACGGCTGCTACAACAGCGTGCAGCAGAACAAGGTGAAAGTTACCACGACCGCCACGCCGATGAAGGACGTGCAGACCTGCAAGACCGTCAGCAACGTCAATAGCGGCGCGGAAAGCTGCACCAGCCAGAACGGCTACCCTCAGTCCAACGGCACGGCCACAAACAACAGCACCACCAGCAACACGCCGAATTATGTGGGCGACATCACCAGCTCGACCACACCGGTGATCAGCGGTTCCAGCACGTCGAACAGCCCGGCGCTTCCGGGCAGCTGCACCACGAGCAACAGCGTGACAACCTGCACCTGGACGCGGACCATCACCTATACGAGCACGGTGGTGACCACCGTCACGACGGCTTCGGGCATTTACGACCATGCCTGGGTGATCAACAATCATTCCGTCTGGAGAGGGTGCGTGATGGACCGCAACCAGGATGACGACACCACCTCCGCGACTCCGGGCAACAAATTTCCCGCCGAACAGAGCGACAGCTGCAGCGTCGCCACGGTGATGCCGCTCAACTATAATTGGGACAGTACCAGCGGAACGGCGGACAATCTCAGCGCCAAAATCGACTCGATGATCGCCAATGGCGGCACCAACCAGACCATCGGCCTGGCGCACGGCATGCAGATCCAGATGCAGGGCGATCCCTATAATGCGCCCGCGCTTCCCGCCAACACCGCGCGCTACATCATACTTCTGTCCGACGGCCTCAACACCATGGACCGTTGGTACGGCAATGGCAGCAGCCAATCCTCGTCGGTCGATGCCCGCATGGCGAAAGCCTGCACCAACGCCAAAAACCAGGGGTTCATCATCTACACCCTGTTCGTGGATATCGCCGGCGCCCAAGGCAATTCGACCGTGCTGAAGAACTGCGCCACGGATACGTCCAAATATTACGACCTGACCACATCCTCCGCGATCGTTACGGCTTTCAACGACATCGCCCAGAAAATCACCAATCTGCGGGTCAGCCACTAGACCGCGAAATGCCGGCGCATTCGGATTGCGCCCTTCCACGGCAAAATAAAAAGGCCGCCCCGCAAGGGGCGGCCTGCTTTTCTAAAGATTATTCTGGCGGGATCAGTTGTTGGCTGCGGTCTTGGCGGTCGCAGCATGCGCCGCGATCTGGCTGTTGGTCGCTTCGAACGCTTCCTTGCCGTCGCCGGGCTGGGGCGTGATCTCGCAATGGGCCGCAGTGCAGCTGTAGGTGACGCGGTTGGCGCCGCGCTGGAGCGTGAGGCTGGCATCCTGGCGCGCCTGGACGCTGATATGGGTGTTGGATACCTGCTTGCCGTCATGGTCCAGGGCCACCATGTTGGTGTTGCCATAGCCTTTGCCCAAGATGAAGGCGTGCCGGGAATCGATCATGTTGATGTCCGCGATCGCGGGATTTCCCACATAGATGGTCGAAACCGTCTTGGGAAAGGTGATGGTGCGCACTTCATCCATCGCGACGGAGACGCCGGCCGCATAGGCCGGCGCGGCGGAACCCAGAAAGAGTGCGACAAGAAGCGTGCGGCGCATGGCGGCGCTCCGGAAAGAATTTCGCGCCCAATCTAGCGGCGCGCCCTTAAAAGAAGATTTAAGAATTTGCCGTGCGAAATGCTGTGGCGTTGAGAAAGCGATCATTCCCGGAACCATGGGAACTAGTCGCAAGCTTGGTAAACAAATTGCATCTTTTAAATTCCGCATCTCGCGGCAAAGGGCATTTTCGTGCCCCGATGGAACAGAATGCGGCGTTGCCCGCAAAGCCGGCCTTTCGCGATTAAGCGGAAATTAAATCCTCCGCCCTTAATCTCGCCACAGTCCTGCTGCGCAAGAAGACCTTCTTCGAAGTTGGGATGCTTGGGTGTCATTAAATCGGAGAGACAGTATGACAAAGCTGATTTCGCGTTTCGTGCGCGATGAGTCCGGCGCTACGGCCATCGAATATGGTCTGATCGCAGCTCTCATTGCCGTTGTTCTCATCACCGTTCTGACCACGGTCGGCACGAGCTTGAACACCAAATTCGGGTCCGTCGCGGGCGCTCTGACGACCAGCAGCTAGAATCCGTGTCGCAAGACTCGGTCACGGCAAACGGCCGCCCATCCGGGGCGGCCGTTTGTGCTTCAAGGCGTTAGCATGTTCGCACAATTGCTCCTGATGATGGTGGTTCCCGCGCTTCTCGCCGCCGCGGCGGTCTGGGATCTCGCGAGCTTTACGATTCCCAATTATCTGTCGCTGGCGCTGGTTGCCCTGTTTGGCGTTTTCGCTCTGACAACGGGCTTTTCGGCCGGCGATGCCGGCCTGCATCTGCTGGCTTGCCTGGTTGCGCTTGCCATCGGCTTTACCATGTTTGCCCTGAATTACATTGGCGGAGGCGACGCCAAATTGTTCGCCGCCCTGGCTTTGTGGCTGGGCCCGCACGATCTGGTGGCCTATTCGCTGGTCGCGACAATGCTGGGCGGCGTCCTGACGTTAACATTGCTTGCGGTACGCCAGTTGCCATTGCCCGCCGGCCTGGCACGGCAGGGCTGGATCCTCAAACTTCACGATTCCCGCTCGGGCATTCCCTATGGCGTGGCGCTGGCGGCGGGCTTCTTCGTGATTTTGCCGCAAGCGGAAATTTTCCGTCTCGCCGCAATCGGCTGAGATTTGGCGACTGAGATCGCGAAGTTCGTCAGCGTTACGTTAAGCAAATTCTAAATGGTTCGTGATGCAATCGCCTCCAAAGGGAGCCGCTCTTCATGAACACCAAACGTCTCATTGTGCTGGGAATAGCTGGCATCATGGCGATAGCAGCCGCGCTTCTGGCGCGCGGATTGATCGGCGGCGGAACGCCTGGCGTCGAAGCGAAGATCGCGCCGCAAATGCCGATGAGTGACGTGCTGGTCGCCAGCAATGCGCTGCAGCCCGGCCAGGCGCTCGCCGCCGATCAAGTGCGCTGGCAGAAATGGCCGACCTCTTCGGTCGATTCCAATTTCATCACGCGCGACACTGCCGGCAGCATCGACGCCGTGGTGAAAGGTTCGGTGGTGCGCAGCCCGCTTGCAGCGGGTCAGCCCATCACCAATGCCTCGATCGTGCATGGCGATGCCGTCGGCCTGATGGCGGCGATGCTCAATCCCGGCATGCGCGCCATCTCCATGCCCATCAACGCCGATTCCGGCGCCGGCGGCTTCATCCTGCCCAATGACCGCGTCGATCTCATCCTCACCCGCAAAGGCGATGCCAATCACGTCAATGCCAGCACACTCCTGACCGATGTGCGCGTTCTGGCGGTCGACCAGACCTTCAAGCAGGACAAGGACACCAAGACCGTCATCGGCAAGACCGCGACCTTGGAAGTAACGCCGGCCCAGGCAGAGCAGCTCGCCAAGGCCCAGAACCAGGGCGTGCTTTCGCTGTCCTTGCGTCCCTTGGTCAGCAGCGACACGCCGGTGGCCGGCAATGCGCCGGCTTCTGGCCGCTCGGGCGACCAGGACGGCGGCGACCAGGTTGCCATCATCCGCTACGGAATCGCCCGCGAGTCATCTGCCATCGTGCAGGGAGGCGCAAAGCCGCAATGAGGATTTCCATGAAGCATTCCCCGCTTCCCTTCGCCGCTGCGTTGCTGATCACGGCCATCGTACCGGCCGCCGCGCAGATGTCGCGCCCGGCCGCGACGGCTACTGCGTCAAAGCCCGCGGAAGCGGATGCGCGCGTCATTCAGGTCGCGACCGGCCAAGGCCAGCCCGTGAGCCAGCACCTGACCCTGGGGCTCAACAAGGCGGCGATCATCGAATTGGACTCCGATGCCAAGGATGTCCTGGTTTCCAGCCCCGATATCGCGGATGCCATCGTCAAGTCGCCGCGCCGGATCTTCCTGCTCGGCACCAAGACCGGCCAGACCAATGCCTTCTTCTTCGACGGGCGCGGCCATCAGGTTCTATCGCTTGATATCCGCGTCGAAAAGGATGTCGCCGACCTTGCCGCGATGATCAAAGCCAATCTCCCCAATTCCGCGATCAAGGTCGCGGCCCTGAACGACAATGTGGTGCTGAGCGGCCGCGTCGCCAGTGCCTCGGAAGCCACCCGCGCCGCCGATCTTTCCGCCAGCTTCACCGGCGATCCGAAAAAGGTCGTCAACATGCTGACCGTTTCGGACGGCGAGCAGGTGATGCTCCGGGTCCATATCTCGGAAATGCAGCGTCAGATCGCCAAGCAGTTCGGGATCAACCTGTCCGGCGTGAAAATGATCAACGGAACGCCGTTGGCGCTCTCCACTTCCAACCCGTTCGGCCTTCTGGGCAGCGCCATTTCCGACTTGTCCGGCGGTCAGGTCGGGCAGGTCTGCAACACCGCCTCGACCGCTCTCAATCCGCTGGGAGCGCTGCAGGGCGGGGGCATCTGCAATATCCAGAACAATGTCCAGGGCAGCCTGAAAGCCTTGGAAACGGTGGGCCTGCTGCACACTTTGGCCGAACCCAACCTGACGGCGGTGTCGGGCGAGACCGCGAAATTCCTGGCCGGTGGTGAATTCCCCGTGCCGGCCGGCCGCGACCAGCAAGGCAATGTCTCGATCAGCTTCAAGCAGTTCGGCGTGGGGCTGTCCTTCACGCCCGTGGTCCTGTCGGGCAGCCGCATCAGCCTGCAGATCTCCACCGAAGTCAGCGAACTCACCAACACCGGAGCCTTCACGCTGGGCGGCATAGGCAGCAACAACTCGGTCACCATCCCCGCGCTGAATGTGCGCCGCGCCGAAACCACGGTCGAGCTCCCCTCCGGCGGCAGCTTCGCCATCGCCGGCCTGATGCAGCACACCACCAAGCAGCAGATCGACGCCTTTCCCGGCGTCAAGGATCTGCCGGTGCTGGGCGCGCTGTTCCGCAGCCGCGATTTCCAGAATGCCGAAACCGAACTTGTCGTGATGGTGACGCCTTATCTGGTCAACCCCGTCGCCGAAGCAGCGCTGGCCAAGCCCAGCGACGGCTTCATCACCCCGACCGATCCGGAGACGTTGCTGCTGGGCCGGTTGAACACCGTCTACAAGAAAAGCGCGAAGCCGCTCACGCCCGAGGCTGCCGCCCCGGTCGGCTTCGTGGTGCGTTAGGAGGACATGATGCGCCAACTGACCCAGAATCTGTTCCGCGGCTTCTGTCTTGCCGCCGTGCTGGTGGCAGGCAGCTGCACCACCACCTTCCACAAAGACGCGGACAATTTCGACGACCCGATCGCCAATCATCCCATCACGGTCGAGCCGTCCTATCAGTCCATCAAGCTGTCTTATAATGGCGGCGTTCTTGCGCCCCAGGATGCACCCAAGCTCGAGGCGTTCCTCAACGACTATCGCCAGCACGGCAATGGCAAGATCGCCATCAGCGTGCCCGCGGGCGCCAGCATGCAGCAGACGGTGGTCTCCCTGGCGAACCAGATCAATGAAATGGGCATCAGCCGCGACCGGATATTGGTGGCATCCCGCGATGCCGGAACCGGCGGCTCTCAGGTCGAGCTCAACTATATCAGCTATCAGGCCCGCACCGAGCCTTGCGGCGACTGGTCGGAGAATCTCTTTTACACCGCGGAAAACCGGACGGCGGCCAATCTGGGCTGCGCCAACCAGCACAATATGGCGGTGATGGTGGCCGATCCGCGCGATCTCATCGAGCCGCGCACGATGGACGGTGCCAATGCGGCGCGCCGCCAGGCCGTGATCGGCAATTACGAAGCCGGCAAGCCCACCGCGGCGGAAAAATCTCCCGACCAGAAGACTTCCATCTCTGACATCGGCCATTGAGTTGATAGGATCGAAAATGCAGAAGGGCGACAATTCGCAGGAAACGTTCGGAGCGGCGCCGCAGGAGCGCCCGGTTCCGCGTATTTCCATCCATGCCTTTTGTGAGTTTCCCGACACCGGCGCGGCTTTGCAGCGCGCGGGCGCCGACCGGCGCCTCGCCAAGGCGCATGTAACCGTGCAGTTGGGCGGCATCGCGGCGGCGATGGAATTCTACCGCGACCAGGTCACGCCGAATCTCCTGATCGTGGAAACGCGCCTCAGCGGCCAGGCGGCGCTGGACGAACTCGACCGTCTTGCCGAAGTCTGCGATCCGGCGACCAAGGTCATCGTGGTGGGCCGTCACAATGACGTGGAGCTTTATCGCGATTTGATGCGGCGCGGCGCGTCGGAATATCTGGTGGCGCCCTTGTCGCCGCTACAACTGATCGAAGTGATTTCCGGCCTCTATCTGGACCCGTCCGCCAAGCCGGTGGGCCGCGTCATCGCCTTTGTCGGCGCCCGCGGGGGCACCGGTTCTTCCACCATCGCCCATAATGTGGGCTGGTATATTGCCGACACGCTGGCAATCAACACCACCATCGTGGATTTCGATCTTCCCTTTGGCACCGTGGGCCTGGATTTCAACGACGAGGCGGGCCAAAGCGTGGCCGACGCCTTGTCGGCGCCCGAGCGCCTGGACGATGTGCTGCTCGACCGGCTTCTGATCAAGCGGGGCGAACACCTGTCCCTGTTCACGGCGCCCGCGACCTTGGAGCGCGATTATGATGCGGCCCCCGAAGCCTATGAAGCGGTGATCGACGCCACGCGCCAGATGTCGCCCTGCGTGATCGTGGATATGCCGCATGCCTGGACGCCTTGGGTCAAATCGTGCCTGGTCGCGGCCGATGAAATCGTGGTGGTCGCGACCCCCGACCTGTCCTCCTTGCGCAATGCCAAGAATATGATCGATCTGGTGCGCCATGCCCGGCCCAACGATTCGCCGCCGCGCCTGGTGATCAATCAGGCGGGCCTGCCCAAGCGGCCGGAAATTCCCGCCAAGGATTTCGCCGAAACCATGGGTGTGGAGCCGGCCTCCATCATCCCGTTCGATGCCGCGATTTTCGGCCAGGCCGGCAATAATGGCCAGATGGTGCTGGAAATCGCGCCCAAATCGCCGGTCGCGGAGAATCTGAGCAAACTCGCCCGCCTTCTGACCGGGCGCGACGCGCCGGCCGCCGCCGACAAATCCTCGTCATCGATCCTCTCCTTCCTGAAGAGCCGGAAGCAGGCATAAAGATGTTCGGCAAGCGTAGCGGTAGTGAGCCAGTTTTCCGTCCTCCGGTCGAACCGGTTGCTCGCGTTGCGCCCAGCGCCGGCGCGCGCGATGCCGCCCCCGCTCCTCCCGTCGCGGCGCCCCCGCCGCCTCGGGTCGAGAAGCCCGCGGCGCCGCAACCGGCCGTGGCGGCCGTCAAGCCGGTCAGGCTCGCCACCGACACGCGGTCGGAAGATTATTATCAGATCAAATCCACCATCTTTAACGCCCTGATCGATACCATCGATCTGGCGCAGCTGGCTCAGCTGGACCCGGATTCCGCGCGCGAGGAAATCCGCGACATCGTCAACGAGATCATCGCGATCAAGGCGGTGGTGATGTCCGTCGCCGAGCAGGAACATCTGCTCCAGGACATCTGCAACGACGTTCTGGGCTATGGACCGCTCGAGCCGCTGCTGGCCCGCGACGACATCGCCGACATCATGGTCAATGGCGCCAACCGCGTCTTCATCGAAGTCGGCGGCAAGGTGCAGCTCACCAATATCCGCTTCCGCGACAATGCCCAGCTGATGAATATCTGCCAGCGCATCGTCAGCCAGGTCGGCCGCCGCGTCGATGAAAGCTCGCCGATCTGCGACGCGCGCCTTCTGGACGGCTCGCGCGTCAACGTGATCGGGCCGCCCTTGTCGCTGGATGGCGCCACCCTCACCATTCGTAAGTTCAAGAAAGACAAGCTGACGCTCGAGGACCTGGTCAAGTTCGGCTCGATCAGCCCCGACGCGGCCCGCGTGTTGCAGGTGATCGGCCGCTGCCGCTGCAACATCCTGATCTCCGGTGGTACCGGTTCGGGCAAGACCACGCTCTTGAATTGCATGACCGCCTATATCGATGCCGAGGAACGCATCATCACCTGCGAAGACGCGGCGGAACTGCAGCTGCAGCAGCCGCATGTGGTGCGCCTGGAAACCCGCCCGCCCAATCTGGAAGGCCAGGGCCAGATCACCATGCGCGATCTGGTCAGGAACTGCCTGCGTATGCGCCCGGAACGGATCATCGTGGGCGAAGTCCGCGGACCGGAGGCGTTCGATTTGCTGCAGGCGATGAACACCGGCCATGACGGATCGATGGGTACCTTGCACGCCAACAGTCCGCGCGAAGCCATGGGCCGTCTGGAATCGATGATCACCATGGGCGGCTTCTCGCTGCCGATGAAGACCATCCGGGAAATGATTGTCGGCTCGATCGACGTGATCATCCAGGCCGAGCGCCTGCGCGACGGCTCGCGCCGCATCACCAAGGTCACGGAAGTGATCGGCACCGAGGGCGATGTGGTCATCACCCAGGATCTGGTCACTTATGAAGTTGACGGCGAAGACGAGACCGGCCGGCTCAAGGGCCGCCATATCGGCACCGGCATCGTTCGTCCCGCCTTCTGGGAACGCGCCCGCTATTACAATCTGGAGCGGGAACTGGCGGACGCGCTGGACAAGGTCAATCAATGATTATCCTGGTTGCGCTGCTGGCGATGATGGCGTTGGGCGGTGTCGCATTCGCCTTTGCCGGCGGCGACGAACGCACCCAGAAGCGCGTCAGCGCCCTGGCCAAGTCCAAGCCCGCCGGCCGCAACGCCGCCAAGGCGCAGACAGAAGCGCAAAAGCGCAAAAGCCTCGCCACGCTTTTGAAGGATGTGGAAAAGAACCAGGCCGCGCTGAAGGAAAAGAACAAGCCTACCTTGCGCCGCCGGTTGGAACAGGCGGGGTTCGAGGACGCCAACCCCCGCAATTTCTGGATCGCCAGCGGTGCCCTGGGCCTGGTGGTGGCGCTGATATGCTTTGTGACCGGCCAGTCCCTGCCGGTGGTCGCCTTGGCGGCGTTCGTCGCGGCCTTCGGCCTGCCGCGCTGGGTTCTGAATTTCCTTTTTGCCCGCCGCAAAAAGCGTTTCACCAAGGAGTTCGCCGGCGCCATCGACGTCATTGTGCGGTCGGTCCGCTCCGGCCTCCCCACCAACGAAGCCTTGCGCATCGTGGCGCGCGAAACGCCCGATCCGGTGGGGTCGGAATTCACCCGTCTGGTGGAGGGCCTCAAGGTGGGCGTGACCCTGGAGCAGGGGCTCAAGAAAATGCACGAGAATATGCCGACCGCCGAGGTGGGCTTTTTCGGCATCGTGATGACCATCCAGGCCAAATCGGGCGGTAACCTGTCGGAAGCCTTGTCCAACCTTGCTTTCGTCCTGCGCGATCGCAAGCGCCTGGAAGGCAAGATCAAGGCGATGTCTTCGGAAGCCAAGGCCTCCGCCATGATCATCGGCTCGCTGCCGCCGGCGGTGATGGGCCTCGTCTGGCTGACCACGCCGGCCTATATCAACCTGCTCTTCAGCGAACGGGCCGGCAATCTTTTGCTCGGCGGTTGCCTTCTGTGGATGGGGACCGGGATCTTCGTGATGCGCAAAATGATCAATTTCAAGCACTGAAGGCGGTCATGCCCGATCTCGGCATTCTCAATATCCTGTTCGACAAGACTTTCCTCGCCACGGCGGCCGCGGCGATTCTGGCCTTTGCGACCATCGTGACGTTGGGCCTTCCCTTGATCGAGCGCGATGGCTTGGGAGATCGCCTGAAATCGGTGTCGCGCCGCCGCGAGGAGTTGCGGGCCAAGCATCATGCCAATCTGAACGCCAAGCGCGCCAGCTTGCGTGTTGCGCCTTCCACTTTGATGAAATCCACCCTCGACCGGTTCAAACTCACCAATTTGCTCGAATCCGAGGACAGCAAGGACAAATTGGCCCGCGCCGGTTACCGCGGCCAGGCGCCATTGATCGCGTTCATGTTCTTCCGCTTCGTCATGCCGGGAATCGTGTTTCTGGTGACGCTGATCTATCTTTTCGTCATCACCCATTTTGCCTGGCCGGTGATGATGAAAGTCTCCGCCGCCTTCGCCGGCGCGCTGATCGGCTATTATCTTCCCGACGTCTTCATCTCCAATTCGACGGCCCGTCGCCAGCAATCCATCATGCGCGCCTTTCCCGATGCGCTGGACCTGATGCTGATCTGCGTGGAATCGGGCATGTCGATCGAAAGCGCCTTCGGCAAGGTCTCTGCCGAGATCGGCACCCAGTCGGTGGAACTGGCCGAAGAGTTGGGCCTGACCACCGCGGAGCTTTCCTATCTGCCGGACCGTAGCCAGGCTTTCGACAATCTGGCGAAACGCTGCGGCCATTCCGGCGTCAAATCGGTGGCCATCGCGCTCAACCAGGCCGAGAAATACGGTACGCCCATGGGCCAGGCGCTGCGCACCACCGCGCAGGAGAATCGCGAAATGCGCATGCAGTTCGCCGAGCAGAAAGCGGCATCGCTTCCCGCCAAGCTCACCGTGCCGATGATCATTTTCTTCCTGCCCTGCCTGTTCGTGGTGATCCTGGGCCCCGCAGCCCTGCGCGCCATGGGCATGACGCATTAAAAAACCCGGCGCGGAACGCGCCGGGGTTTTTTCTTTCTCCCCCATCTGTCTTCTTCGGGGCAAGCCCTCAGAAGACATCTTCCCCCGCCAGCGGCTTTGCCGCGCGGGGGAAGAAAGCTAGAGCCAAGGCTATCTAACGTTTGTTGCCGCGTGCTCAGGCCCGCCTCCCCTGCGTGCGCGCAGCGCACTAGCGGGGGAGGTGGCCGTAGCAGCGCTTATTTCCCGCGAGCGCGAGCTCGCGGGAAAAAGCAAGCTGCGAAGGCCGGAGGGGGCTTTAATAAGGGAGCTTTCAATAAACAGAAGCCGTCTGACGCAGCGCCGGGATCGCCTTGGAGCCGGGCTTGGGCTGCGGCTTGGTATCGGTCCTGAGTTCCGCTTTCACCGGTTTCGCGTCCGGCTTTGCTTCGGGCTTGGCGGCGGCGACAGTGGTCACGGGCTTGGACTCGGTCTTGGTACCGGTCCTGAGCTCCATTTTCGCCGGTTTCACGTCCGGTTTTGCTTCGGGCTTGGTGGCGGCGACAGCGGTCACAGGCTTGGGCTCGGTCTTGGTATCTGTCCTGAGCTCCATTTTCACCGGCTTTGCTTCCGATTTGACTTCCGGCTTGGCGGCGGCGACGGCCGTCACGGGCTTGGCCGCTTCGGCGGCTTTCGGCGCGGCGGCTTTTTGCGTGGCGACCTGGGTAACCAGCGCCGTGGGTTCATGCGTGGCGGATTTCACGCCATCGGCTTTTGAATCCGCGGGCGCGGCCTGTGCGGCCAGCTTGGGCGCGGGTACATCTTTCTTGTCAGACGCGGCGGGCGGCAAGGGGGCGCTGTTGACCGCGACCGGCGCGCTGACGGGGGCCGCCGGTTCGGCCGAAGCGGTATTCTGCGCCGGCGCGGGTTGCGCGGCCGGCGCCAGCCTGTTCACCAGCTCGATATTGCGCGCGATCTTGGCGTCGGAGGAACCGCCGGCGGCTTCCGCGCGGGCGATCAGTTGGCGCGCCGTGTCCGGATCGTTGGCCAGCATGCGCGACAAGGCATAATTGTTGAGGATGCTGGGTTCGGTGGGATTGAGCTGCAAGGCATGTTCATAGGCCATGCGCGCGGAGGATTGATCGCCCACCTGGTCATACGCGACGCCCAGCGCCGAATAGAGACTCCAATCATTGGGCTGCAACTGCGTGGCGCGGGTGAGGAACTGCACCGCATCCTGGGCGCGGCCTTTTTCCGCCAAGGTCTTGCCATACTCGCCGACCACGCGCGCATCGTCCGATGCCACCAGCATCAATTGCGACAGGGTGCGGATCGCTTCGTCATAGCGATGGGCTTCGCGCTGCGTTTGGGCCTGGCGGACGCCGGTTTCGATGTCCATGACGGGCCCCGCATCGGCGGCGGCCGGATCGCTTTTCGCGGCCTGATCGGCCTGGGCGGTTTGCGTGGATTTCTTGGATGTTGCCAGCTCGCTCGCGCCGCTGGTGGCGCAACCGGTCAAAGCGGTACCGCAGAGCAGGACAGCAATCAGAGGAGCGGTGAAACGCGTCATGGCAGACCCTGGTTTCGATCGGCTCTCAGCATGACGCTGCTCGGTCAATAAACCCTTAAATATATTGGCCTATATCGAGGGAAAGGGTCAGTATCGCGGCAGCGATTCGGGACTAGGATTCACCGGCGCGGACGGTCCTAATCCTGACGCAATAAGAGAGGTTAATGCGCCTCATGTCCTGCCGCTCGACAGCCCTCTCAGCCTTCGCCGCGATCGCGGTGCTGGCCTTGAGTGCGGCGATGGTGTCGGCGGATACGCCCCGCATCTCATTCCAGATCGCCACGGGCTCCACCACGGGAACTTTTTTCCCCGTGGGCGAAGCGATCGCGGGCCTGATCAGCCATCCGCCCGGCGTCAATCGTTGCGAAACCGCCAATGTCTGCGGTCCGGCCGGCCTGATCGTCAGCGCCCGCACCAGCGGCGGCACCATCGATAATTTACTTTCCGTTAACGATGGCGGGGTCGAGTCGGGCCTGGCCCAAAGCGATGTCATCGCCGCGGCGGTGAAAGGCACGGGGCCGTTCAAGGGCAAAGGCAAGCAGACCCATCTGCGGGTGATCGCGTCCCTGTTCAGCGAGGACGTGCATCTGGTCGTCCGCGCCAAGGCGAACATCAAGACGGTGGCGGACCTGAAGGGCAAGCGCGTGTCGCTGGGCCTGGCCGGGTCCGGCGTCGGCTTCACCGCGCATGAAATCCTAACCGCCTATCGGATTCCGGAGTCGCGGCTGAAAGTGGTCTCGCTGGATACGCCCGGCGCCATCGCCCTCTTGAAGCAGGATAAGCTGGACGCCTTCTTCGCGGTGGGTGGAGTGCCCATCGAAGGGATCGGCGATCTTCTGGCCAGCCGTGCGGCGACGCTTCTGCCCATCACCGGACCGGTGCGGGACCGGCTGGCGAAGAGTGAGCCATCGCTGGAGCTTGCCACCATCACCTACCCCGGCCAGGATCCGGTGCCGACGGTTTCGACCCGCGCGCTCTGGGTTGTGCGCGATAGCGTGCCGGACAATCTGGTCTATGGGATCACGCGGGCGTTGTTCAATCCGGCCAACCGCAACGCGCTCAGCGCCAGTCATCCGTCGGCCCGCGAAATCGCCCTCAACACGGCGGCGCTGATGCCGCCGGCGGCCCTGCATCCGGGCGCGGCCCGCTTTTACGCCGAAGCCTCGCGCGCGGCGCAGCGGTAAGCGCGATCCGGAAAAGTGGTCCTCCGGTTTTCCGAAAGATCGCGCGACAAACCAAAAAGCGCGATCCGGAAAAGTGGTCCTCCGGTTTTCCGAAAGATCGCGCGACAAACCAAAAAGCGCGATCCGGAAAAGTGGTCCTCCGGTTTTCCGAAAGAGCGCACGACAAACCAAAAAGCGCGATCCGGAAAAGTGGTCTTCCGGTTTTCCGAAAGATCGCGCGACAAACCAAAAAGCGCGCTACGCGATCCCGTCTTCCACTTCTTTCTGCGACGCCTTTAGCCAGGCCTGCATGCCGGGCAAGGTCCAGATGCGCCCCATATAGTCTTTCACGGCCCCCGACACCGGAATGCCATAGGTGGTGAAGCGGGACACGACCGGGGCATACATGCAATCGGCGATGGAAAAACGCCCGAACAGAAAACCGTCCGGTGACGCATGCGCCGCCAGCGCGGCCTCCCAACTCGACAGGATGCGCGCGATCTGTTCTTCGGTCTGGGGCCTCAGCGCCGGCAGCGCCAGCGTCCTGGCGAAATCCATGCCCAGTTGATCGCGCAGGTCCGGAAACCCGGAATGCATTTCGGCCGACATGGCCCGCGCTTCGGCGCGCGCCGCCCAATCGTCCGGCCACAGCCCGGCTTCGGGATGACGCTCGGCGATGGTCTCGCAGATCGCCAGGCTGTCCCACACCGTCACGGTCTTGCCCTTCTCCTCGATCTTCAGCACCGGCACGCGTCCGGCGCCGGAAAATTTGCGGATCGTGTCGCGCGTGGCGTTGTGCTGGGTTTCGCGCAGCCGGATCAGGATTTCCTCGAAGGGCTGGCCGGTGGCGGTGAGCGCCAGATACGGCCGGAGCGACCAGCTCGACCAGTCTCTGGTGCCGACGATCAATGTGTAGGGCATGCGATCTCCTTGGCCTTGGCGCGAATTTAATTCATAACATCGGCGCGCCGACTTGAAGAGATTGCGATGCATCCCGGCCTTGTAAAAAACGCCAGAAACGCAATTCCCCTCCACGCGGTACGGGCAAGGGATGCCAAGTCCTGGTGCCAGCGCTTCCCCTTCCTCAAATCCGCCGGCTTCACCGCCAAGGAGGGTGAGCTGCGTCTGCTGCCGGACCGGGGCGGGATCGCCGCTGCGGTGCTGGGGCTGGGCAAAAATGAAGACACGCTGGCGCTGGCGGCTTTTTCCGAACAGCTGCCGGACGGCACCTATCGCCTGGGCGAGGTGCCGGACTTCTGCGGTGGCGCCAAGGCGGCCCTGGCCTGGACCTTGGGGCTCTATGCGTTCGACCGCTATCGCAAGCCCAGAAAGCGCAATCTGAAACTGGTGCTGCCGCCCGGCGTGGATGGCGCGGAAATATCGCGCCTGGCAGCGGGCGTCTGTCTGGCCCGCGATCTGATCAACACGCCTGCCAATGACATGGGGCCCGCCGAGCTGGCGGATGCGGCGCGGCGGCTGGCTGAGGAACGGGGCGCGAAATTCCGTAGCGTCGGCGGCGCGGTGCTGGCCCGCGATTACCCTCTGGTCGCGGCGGTCGGCCAGGGTTCGGCGCGTGCGCCGCAACTGATCGAGCTTGTCTGGGGCAAGCCCGGCGCGCCCAAAGTCACCCTGGTGGGCAAGGGCGTCTGCTTCGATACGGGCGGCTATAACCTCAAGCCCACCTCCGGCATGGCGACCATGAAGAAGGACATGGGCGGCGCGGCCGTGGTGCTGGGGCTTGCCCAGATGATCATGGATGCCAAGCTGAATCTGCGCCTGCGCGTCCTTATCCCGGCGGTGGAAAATTCGGTGTCCGGCACCGCCTATCGCCCCAGCGACATCTTCAAGAGCCGCAAGGGCCTGACGGTGGAGATCGGCAACACCGATGCGGAAGGCCGCCTGGTCCTGGCCGATGCGCTGGCCGACGCCGACGACGAAGCGCCGGAGCTTTTGATCGATTGCGCCACCTTGACGGGGGCGGCCCGCATGGCAACCGGCATGGAGTTGCCGCCTTTCTTCACCGACGACGAAAAGCTGGCCGCCGATCTGTCACGTCATGCCGCCGAAGCCAGCGATCCGGTCTGGCGGCTGCCTTTGTGGCGCGGCTACGAGCCCGCGATCGCGGGCGCGGTGGCCGATCTGACCAACAGCCCCAGCTATAATCTGGCGGGCGCGATCACCGCGGCCCTGTTCCTCAACCGGTTCGTGGAAAAGTCGGCAAGCTGGCTGCATCTGGATATTCCCGGCTGGGTGGACCGGCCGAAGCCGGGCCGCCGCCTGGGCGGGGAAGCCAATGCGGCGCGGGCGCTTTATGGGCTCTTGAAGGAACGCTATGGCCGATAAGCGGCTGACACCGGCGCGCCCCGACCTGGCGGCGTCACATTTGAAGGGCCAGGTCGAAGCCGCGCAGTTTGTCGACGGCGCCCCGTCATCCGTGATTCGGGGACGCATCGCGCTGCGTGCCGCGCCTTCGGACGGCGCCGCCCAGGACAGCGAATTGCTGCGCGGCGAAGCCGTCACCGTCTATGAACGCAAGAATGGCTGGGCCTGGGTGCAGGCGAAGACCGATTCCTATGTCGGTTATGTGCGCGAAGCGGGGTTGGGGCCGGTTGCCGCCGCCGAAGCCCGGGTGATCGCGCCGCTGACGCCGCTCCTGTCCGCGCCGGACGTGAAATCGCCGCTGCGCGATCTGTTGCCGCTGAACGCGCTGCTGCATTGCCGATCCCTGGAGGGCGATTTCGTGGCGACCGAGGACGGCTTTGTCAGCAGCCGGGCGCTGGCGCCGCTCAGCCAGCTGGCAGCGGATTTCGTGGCGGTGGCGGAACAGTTCCTGGGCGTGCCCTATGTGTGGGGCGGCAAGACTTTTCAGGGGCTGGATTGCTCCGGTCTGATCCAGACTTCGCTTCAGGCCGCGGGAATTTCAGCGCCCCGCGACACCGACATGATGGAGCAATCGCTGGGCGAGACCGTCCTGGGCGCCAAGCTGAAACGCGGCGATCTGCTGTTCTGGAAAGGCCATATGGGCGTGATGCGCGACGGCGAAACCTTGCTGCACGCCAACGCTTTTCACATGCAGGTGGCGAGCGAGCCTTTGGCCGCCGCGGTCGAGCGCATCGCCAAGCCGGTGACCACGGTCAAAAGATTATAGCGAGAAGCGAACACTAGCTTTCTTCCTCCGTGGCCGAAGGCCTGATGGGGGAGTTCGATAGCGTCAGCGTATCGAACGTCTGCTAGGCCGCTTGCGGCCGTGGCAGACAGATGGGGGTCAATAACCTTTGACTAGATCGACCACATTTTCCAGCGGCAGCCCGTTTTCGCAGCGCTTCACACAGTCCGCGACATAGGCAAACGCAGCCTGCGCATCGGTGATGCCCGCGATATGGGGCGTGGCGGTGATCTTGGGATGCCGCCAGATCGGGCTGTCGTCGGGCAAAGGCTCGGCTTGAAACACATCCAGCACCGCGCCCGCCAGATGCCCTGAGTCCAGGGCGGCGATCAGATCCTCTTCGATCAGATGGGCGCCGCGCGCCACATTGATCACCCAGGCGCCTTGGGGAAGCCGCGCGAGGAGCTTGGCATCGATGATGCCGCGCGTGTCGTCGGTCAGCGGCAGGACGCAGACCAGATAGTCGCATTGGCTCAGGAACTGCGGCAATTCGCTGTCGCCGGCGAAACTTTTCACGCCGGGAATGGCTTTGCGCGAACGGCTCCAGCCGGAAAGCTGGAAGTCGAAGGGCAGAAGGCTGGTGGCGATGGTGCCGCCGATATCGCCCAATCCCAATATGCCGATACGCGTATCGCGCGAGGGCCGGGCCAGCATGCGTTGCCGCCAGGTGCTTTCCTTCTGCGCGGCGTCGAAAAAGCGCTGGCCGCGATGCGCGATCAGCACATGCATCACCACATACTGCGCCATTTCATGCATCAAGGTGGGATCGACGAAGCGGGTGAGCGGCAGGCGGGGCAATTCGGGATCGCGCAGGAATCCGTCCACGCCCGCGCCCAGCGAGAACATCGCCTTCAGGTTGGGAAGGGTCTTGAGGAATCCGGGCGGCGGCCGGAAGCCGGAAAAGTACGTGATCTCTTCCGGCTTATACGCCTCGCGCCCGTCCAGCACCGCTTCGAAATGATCGGACGCAAAACTGTCCTTGCCGAGGGCGTCCCAGCCCGGCGGCAACATGAAAAGGACCTTGGGCTTGGCCAGCTTGCGCTCTTACTTCTTGGGTGCTTCCGCGGGAGCGGCGGCAGCAGGCTTGGCTGCATCGGCCGGAGCCGCGGCAGGGGCCGCACCGGCAGCGGGAGCCGCGCCAGCCGGAGCCGCGGCAGGCGCCGCTTCCTTCGGCGCGGGCGCGGGAATGGCAGCCGGCGTATCCGCATCGGAGCGCAGATAGGCGATCAGGTTGATGCGGTCCTGCTCCTTGGAGATGCCGGCGAAGCTCATCTTGGTGCCGGGGATATAGCTGCCGGGCGACTTCAGGAATTTGAACAGTTCGTCATAGGTCCAGTTGCCGCCTTTGCCCTTCATGGCCGCCGAATAGGCGAAGCCTTCATGGATGGCGCGGGGACGATCGACCACCGCATACAATTCAGGTCCGATCTTGTTGACGCCGCCCTTCGACAGGTCGTGGCACTGTTCGCAGCGCACGGAAATGGTCTTGCCGTTCGCAACGTCGGCGGCGGGCAGCACGGTGCCCCAATCCGGCATCACTTCGGCAACCGGGCCGGCGGCAGCGGCGCCCTTATCTTCGACGACGCCTTCCACCACATAGCCGGGCTTTGCGGGCTTCTCGGGCTCATAGAGTGTCTCGGCGCCCAGGCGAACGACGAAGATGAAAATCGCCGTGCCAAGGACCGCGCCGATAATCTTGTTCCACTCAAAGGAATCCATAAGCGCAAGCTCCCTGAAACCGGTGTTCCCGACCGGCAAAATACGGGGGGACATTACCCGCCCATCCCCTGACGTCATTGCGGCGAAGCGCCGCATAGATCAAGGGTCTATGGCTGGCCTTGGGGCGGTTCCCAGCCTAAAAAACCCATCCCCCCGGCCCCTTTTCCGGCCGGCGGTCCTGGAAAGCCGACATGAACCCCATTCTGCTGATTCCCGCGCGCCTGGCCTCGACGCGCCTGCCGGCAAAACCCCTGGCCGATATCGGGGGGGTGCCCATGATCGTGCGCGTGCTGCGCCAGGCCGAGGCGGCGGGCCTGGGGCCGGTGGCGGTGGCGGCCGGCGAGGCCGAAATCACCGCGGCGGTCAAAGCGGCGGGGGGGCAGGCGGTGCTGACCGACCCGGACCTGCCCTCCGGCTCGGACCGCATTTATGCGGCGCTGGAGAAGCTGGACCCGGAGCGCCGCCATGACGTGGTGATCAATCTGCAGGGCGATCTGCCCGCCCTCGATCCGGCCCAAATTCGCGCCGTGGCGGCGGCGCTTGGCGACAGCGGCGCCGATATCGCCACCCTGGCGGCCGAGATCGTCGATCCCGCCGAGCGCGACAATCCCAGCGTGGTGAAAGCGGTGGTGGCCTGGGAGCGGGATGGACGGCGCGGCCGGGCGCTTTATTTCACCCGCGCCACCGCGCCCACCGGCGACGGGCCTCTGTTTCATCATGTCGGCATCTATGCTTATCGCCGCGACGCCCTGACGCGGTTCGTGGGCCTGCCGCCGTCGCCTTTGGAGCTGCGCGAAAAGCTGGAGCAGCTGCGCGCCCTGGAAGCGAATATGAGCATTGCGGTGGCCCGCGTGGACAGCGTGCCGCTCAGTGTCGATACTCCAGCCGATCTCGCCAAAGCTCAGCAATACTTCGCGCGGAAAATTCTCTCATGACCAAATCGATCGACCATGCCAAGCGCGTCGCATTCCAGGGCGAGCCGGGCGCCTATGCCAACCTCGCCGCGCGCGAAGCCATTCCGCATGCCGCCGCCATTCCCCATGCCAGTTTCGAAGACGCGATCGACGCGGTGCGGTCGGGCAGCTGCGATCTGTGCATCATCCCGGTCGAGAATTCGCTGATGGGCCGCATCGCCGACATCCATCATTTGTTGCCGCAATCGGGCCTGCATATCGTGGGCGAGCATTTCCTGCCCATCCATCATCAGTTGCTGGGCCTGAAGGACGCCACCTTGGAAGGGATCAAGACGCTCTACAGCCAGGCGCCGGCCTTGGCCCAGGCCCGCAACATCGTGCGCGAACGCAAGCTCGCCACCCAGAATTGGTACGACACCGCCGGCTCCGCCAAGCATGTGGCGGAAATGAAGGATCCCAGCTGCGCCGCGCTGGCCTCGTCGCTGGCGGGCGAATTGTATGGCCTGAAAGTGCTGGCCCGCGATGTCGAGGACGAGCATCACAACATGACGCGCTTTCTCATCATGTCGCGCGAGCGGGACGACGCGCCCAACAATGGCAAGGTCGTCACCAGCTTCGTCTTCCGGGTCAAGAATGTGCCGGCCGCGCTGTACAAGGCGATGGGCGGCTTCGCCACCAATGGCGTCAACATGACCAAGCTGGAATCCTATCAGATGGGCGGTTCCTTCAACGCCACGCAATTCTATGCCGACATCCAGGGCCATCCCGACGATCCGGCGGTGAACCGGGCGCTGGAAGAACTGAGCTTCTTCACATCCAAGCTCATCATCATGGGCGTTTATCCCGCCCATCCCTTCCGTGAGGACATGCCAGGTTAAGTTTGTTCGGTTCCACACCTTCGGCTAGGCTGACTTTGGGTTGAGGATAGCACCGTCATGAGCGCCTTTCCGGCCACCACCGTTCGCGTCACCGGCATCGAGCCATTCACGGAAAACAAAGTGCGCATCACGCTCGAAATGATCGTGGATGTGAACCGGCTGGCGGAAGTCAGCAGCGAAATGCTGCGCGCCACGGTCAAGCGCCCGCAGAAAAAGAAATAACTATCCCCGTTTCCAGCGATACCGCTTCATCCGCATGTTGGATGGCGGCACGTTCTCCTCGCCTTCGAACAGAAAGCCTTCGCGCTCGTACCAGCGCCAGGCGCTTTCATTCTGCACCACGCAGCGCAGCCAGATTTCGTGGGGCAATTTCTCGCGGGTGAAGGCCAGAAGGGCGCGGCCGATGCCGCGGCCTTGATGGGCGGGCGCCACCCAAAGCTGGTCGAGATAGGCATCGCGCGGATGGATCGCCAGCATGGCGAGGATCTCGCCCGCCTCTTCGGCGGCATAAAGCTCCCAGCCTTTCGCCACTTCCTCCGGAATGCGGGCGCGCAGCATCGAAAGACCCGGATCGAACAGGGATTGAAGGCCGGTGGAATACCAGCTTTCCAGCCAGATCCGGGCCAGCGCGTCATGGTCGTCGGGAGTCGCAACTCGAATATTCATACTCGTCGCACCCAATCAGAACTGCCGAAGCTGCATTATCCACTTTATCAAAGGCGTTGACCCAAATTTCGCGATGATTATCGCCATGAAGGCGAGCACCGCAAAACAAAGCAATGCAAATACTGCAATGCCTATTGGGCCTACGGCTGATCCGCCTGCACCCAGAAAGTGAAATTCAATTTGGTTTTTGATGATTTCGCGCACGCAATGCTCCATCAGAAACAGCTTTAGTTTTTCTTGCTGCTGTCTGGCTGACTGAGCTAACGCGAGTCGGAAGAAGTGATGATGGCGGTTTCGAATGCGTTGTCAACGCATCTTGGGCTGCGCGTGGACCTCTGTTTTTGCATCCCCCGTGATCCCGCTTGTTCCCCTATGTGCCCCTGGATGCCCCTGTGCACCCGCCTGCTCTCGGGCGCGCATCCAAAAAAGATTATTTATCCCCAGTATTGACCCAATCCGCCAGAAGCAGGCGCGCGATCGCGACTGTGCCGGGCAGCTTGATGCCGTCTTCGATGCCGCCCGCCAGCCGCGCCCGGACTTCGGCTTTGGTCATCCAGCAGGCCTGTTCGATTTCCTGCGCATCGATTTGGAAATCCTTGGACACGGCCTCAGCATAACATCCCAGCATCAGCGAGGAGGGAAAGGGCCAGGGCTGGGAGGCGTGATAGCGCACCGATGAAATTTGGAGCGCCACTTCTTCCTGGAGCTCGCGCCTCACGGCTTCTTCCAAGGTCTCGCCGGGCTCCATGAAGCCGGCGAAGGCCGAATACATGCCTTCGGGAAAGCGCGCGCCGCGGCCGACCAGGCATTCCTCGCCCAGAAGCGGCAGCATGATCACCACCGGATCGGTGCGGGGAAAATGCTGGGCCCCGCATCCCGGGCAATCGCGCCGGTATCCGCTGTCGGCGGCCAAAGTCTTAGCACCGCAATTGGCGCAGAAGCGGTGGCGGTGATGCCAGTCGACCAGCGATTTGGCCTGGCCGGCGATGGCGCATTCCGCATCCGGCAGCAAGAGCGCGGCGGCCCGCATCTCTGTGAATTCGCCCAGCGTCGCCAGTGGCGGGTCTTGGCTGTCGGGCAGCGCCACCGCGAACAGGGGCCGTCCATCCTGCAATCCCAGAAAGGCGCACATCTGATCGGGGTTCAGGCCCAATTGGGTGGCGCTGAGGAACCCGGCCCTGCCGCCGCTCAGAAACGGCTTGGCCTGCCAGATGGGCAGGAAAAGCGCGTCCGCCCGCGCCTGCTGGGCCGCGACCCAGGCCGGATCGCTGCGCTCCGCACTGGCCCGGTTCAAAGGATTTCCCGTGAAAGAAAGCATGAGGGTTTGTAGCAAATGGCCCCGGACCCGCAATTCCGGCGCGTCCGGACTATATCCCGCCCCAGAAGTCGGTGCGGACGGACCTGTCGCCAACCCGGTCAGGTCGGGAACAGTGAGCGCGAAAAGCAAAGGCCGACAGGCCTTTGCCGCGCGAACGCCGTAACGACTCGCAATTCTACTCCAAAATAGCTATATCGCCCCCCGAGAGTCCGGCGCGGACGAAACCGTCGCCAACCCGGTCAGGTCCGGAAGGAAGCAGCCGTAACGAATTCGTTTCGGGTCGTGCCGGGCTCTCACCTTTCCACAAAAAATCCACCGATTTGACGCCCGCGCTCGGCGCCGCTTGCTATAGTTGGCCCATGTCCGAACCCACGTCGTTAGACCTTGGGCAACGCCCCGAGGAAGCCTATCGCGTCCTGGCGCGCAAATACCGGCCGTCCGATTTCACCGGCCTGATCGGGCAGGAGGCGCTGGTGCGCACCCTGTCCAACGCCTTCGCCACGGGGCGGATCGCCCATGCCTTCATGCTCACCGGGGTGCGCGGGGTAGGCAAGACCACCACCGCCCGCATCATCGCCCGCGCCCTGAACTGCATCGGCCCGGACGGCAAGCGGACCGAGCCCACTATCCATCCCTGCGGCGTGTGCGACCCCTGCGTCTCCATCGCCGAATCGCGCAATGTCGATGTGCAGGAAATGGATGCCGCGTCCAACAATGGCGTGGATGAAGTGCGCCAGATCATCGACGCGGTGCGCTATGCCCCCGCTTCGTCGCGCTACAAGGTCTATATCCTGGACGAAGTGCATATGCTGTCCAAGCCGGCCTTCAACGCGATCCTGAAGACGCTGGAAGAGCCGCCGCCGCATGTGAAGTTCATCTTCGCCACCACCGAAATCCGCAAAGTGCCGGTGACGGTGTTGTCGCGCTGCCAGCGTTTCGACCTGCGCCGGATCGAATCGGGCGAATTGGCTGCTTATCTGGGCCAGATCGCGGCCAAGGAAAAAGTCGAGATCGAGGAAAGCGCACTGGCCTTGATCGCCCGCGCCGCCGAAGGCTCGGCGCGCGATGCCCTGTCCTTGCTCGACCAGGCGATCGCCCACAATGAAAGCGGCACCATCACCGCCGAAATCATGCGCGGCATGCTGGGCCTGGCGGACCGGGGCCGGGTTCTGGACCTGTTCGAAAAGATCATGGGCGGGGATGTGCCCGCCGCGCTGGCCGATCTGGGCGCGCTCTATGATTCCGGCGCCGATCCGTTGGCGGTGATGCAGGATCTGATGGAGATCACCCATTTCCTCACCCGGCTGAAAGTCGCGCCGTCCGCCCAAGGCTTTTTCGACGGCGCGTCGGGCGAGGCCAAGCGGGCCGCCGACCTGGCGGCGAAATTGTCGGTGCCCTCGCTCACCCGCGCCTGGCAATTGCTGCTGAAGGGCCTGTTCGAAGTGCGCGACGCCACCCGTCCCATCGCCGCCTGCGAGATGGCGCTGATCCGCCTTTCCTATGCCGCCGAACTGCCACCCACCGACAAGCTGGTGAAGGATATCCTGGATGGCGGTGGCGTTCCGGCGCGTGGAGCCTCACCGTCCGGCGGCGCCCCTTCGAGCGGCGGGCGCGGTCCCGCCGCGTCGGCCGTTGCCCAACCCCGCGCCGTCGCGCAGGCGATGCCGGACAGTGCTCCCGTCATGCGGGGCCTGGAAGACATTGCCCTGTTGGCGGCGAAGAATGGCGCGCCGGTGCTGAAAGTGCATATCGAAAACGACATGCATCTGGTGAAGCTGGAAGCGGGGCATCTGGAGTTTCGTCCCGGTCCCCGCGCGCCGCGCAGCCTGGCCGGCGACCTGCAGCAAAAGCTGCGCGACTGGACCCATGCCCGCTGGACGGTTTCAATTTCCAACCAGCCCGGCCAGCCCACCTTGGCCGAACAGAAACGCAATGCCAAAGCCGCGCGAATCGAAAGCGTGATGCAGGCACCGATGGTCCGCGCCGTGCTGGATCGCTTCCCGGGCGCGGAAATCGTGGCGGTGCGTGACGTGGAAGCGCAGGACGTCGCCCCGCCCGCGCCGGATTCGACGGACAGCTGATGGCCTCCGGTTCCGAGATCGAGCGGCTGATTCAACTTCTGGCCAAGCTGCCGGGCCTGGGTCCGCGTTCGGCGCGGCGCGCGGCTCTGGTGCTGCTGAAGAAGCGGGATCTGCTGCTGGAACCGCTGGCGGCGGCGATGGCCGAAGCGGCGGCGGCGACGCGGTCCTGCGAAGTCTGCGGCAATCTCGATACCGTCAGCCCTTGCAACATATGCCGCGACCCGCGCCGCGACCCGCATCTTCTCTGCGTGGTGGAGGATGTCGCCGATCTGTGGGCGCTGGAGCGGGCGGGCGTGTTTCGCGGCCGCTATCATGTGCTGGGCGGGGCCTTGTCGGCGCTGGATGGCGTCACGCCCGACCGGTTGAATATCGCATCCTTGCTGGGTAGGGCGAAAGCCGACGGCGTCGAGGAAGTGGTGCTGGCGATGAACGCCACCGTCGAAGGCCAGACCACGGCGCATTATCTGATGGATCTGCTGGGCGATCTGAAAGTGACGCGCCTGGCCCATGGCGTGCCGGTGGGCGGCGAACTCGATTATCTCGACGAAGGCACGCTGAGCGCAGCCTTTAAAGCGCGGCGCTCCCTTTAGCTATCCCCAGCCTGTCATCCCCGGCGAGGTGCGACCAGCACCGAGGGAAGGGGATCCAGGCTGCGAGAGCATTATTGTCTGGAAGACCTGGATCCCCTTCCCCTCGCCATGACGCTTCGCATCATGGCTCGGCCGGGGATGACAATTGGGATTGCATCAAAAACTGACATTCAGCTTCTGGGTAAAGACTCTGGCTTGTCGCCCAATTCCACCTGGGCGATGCGTTCGGCATGGCGGTCGATGCCGCGCATGGAAATTTCGATCTGACCGATATCCTTGCTGGTGGTCTCGAAATGGTCGCGCAGCTTTCCCACCCGCTCGCCCAGGCGTTTTACGTCCTGCAGCAGCGCGCCCACGGCGGCCTGAATCGCATGGGCCTGCTCGCGCATCTTGGCGTCGCGCATCAGGCCCTGGATGGTGCCGATCACCAGCATGAAGACATGGGGTGAAACGATCACCACCTGCATTTGCCGCGCCCGGCGCAATGTCTCGGGAAAGTTGGCGTGCATCTCGGCATAGATGGAATCCGACGGCACGAACATGATCGCCGGGGTCTGGACTTCGCCGGGGATGAGATATTTTTCGGCAATGTCCTTCACATGTTTCTGGATGTCATTGCGGACCTGCACCATCGCCGCCTTGCGCGCGTCTTCGCTGTCGGCCTTGCGCAAGGTCTCGAAGGCTTCCAGGGGGAATTTGGAATCGACCACGATCCGCGCCTTCACATTGGGAATGCGGATCACGCAATCGGGCCGGGAATTGTTGGAGAGGGTGGCCTGGAACTCATACTGATCGGGCGCCAGATGCTCGGCGACGATCGCTTCCATCTGGTCCTGGCTCATGGCGCCGCGAGCCTGTTTGTCGGAAAAGATCGCTTTCAGCGACACCACATGGGTGGACAATTCGCTGATGTTCTTCTGGGCCGCGTCGATCACCGAAAGCCGTTCGGTGATGCTGACAAAGGTTTCGCCGGTCTGCTTGGCGGTGGCCGCCAGGTTCTCGCCCACCCGCTTTTCCAGCGCTTCCAGCCGTTCGGCCAGGGTGCGGGTGAGGGTTTCCTGGGCGGCCACGGTCTGGGTGAACTGGCCGCCGATTTCGCCCTGCTTGGCCAGCAATGCGTCCAGCCGGGGGTCGGGCAGGGGCGCGGGCGCCGGCCTGGGACGGGCAAAGGCCAGAATCAGCGCCCCTGCAACCACTGCAACCGCCAGAATGATAACCGCTATTTCCATCGATCCTTGACCCTGATCCGGCCCGGCCTTATCTCACCGCCATGGCCATCCGTCCTATCCTTATCGCGCCCGATCCGCGCCTGAAAGCCGTCTCCACCCCGGTCGAAACCGTGGATGCGGAGATCCGCAAGCTGGTCGAGGACATGGCCGACAGCATGTATGCCGCCGAAGGCATCGGCCTGGCGGCGGTGCAGATCGGCGTCGCCAAGCGCGTCATCGTGATGGATCTGGCCCAGAAGGACGGCAAGAAGAACTGGCGGGCCTTCATCAATCCCAAGATCACCTGGGCGTCCGAGGAAATGGCCACGTTCGAGGAAGGCTGCCTGTCGGTGCCGGAAATCTGGGACGATGTCGAACGTCCCGCCCGTATCAAGGCCGAATATCTCGACCTGGACGGCAAGAAGATCGAGATCGAAGCCGACGGCATGCTCGCCACTTGCCTGCAGCATGAGATGGACCATCTCGAAGGCGTGCTGTTCATCGACCATTTCTCGCGCCTGAAGCGCAGCATCGCGCTGCGCAAACTCGCCAAAGCCAAGAAGCTGGCGAGTTGATGCCGTCATGCTTCGACAAGCTCAGCATGAGGGCTTCCTCAGTCCTCACCCTGAGCCCGTCGAAGGGTGAGGCGTTATGACCCTCCGTCTGGCCTTTTTGGGGACGCCCGATTTCGCGGTGCCGACTTTGGCCGAGCTGATGGCCCAGGGCCACGAGATCGCCGCCGTCTATTCCCAGCCGCCCCGTCCCAAGGGCCGTGGCTTGGCACTGGAAAAAGGCGCGGTTCACAGATTCGCGGAAACCGCCGGTCTCGAAGTTCGCACGCCTCTGTCGCTAAAAGGCGCGGAGGAACAGGCAGCGTTCGCCGCCCTCGATCTGGATGTGGCGGTGGTGGTGGCCTATGGCCTGCTACTCCCCAAAGCCATTCTCGACGCACCCAAGATGGGCTGTTTCAATCTGCATGGTTCGCTGCTGCCCCGTTGGCGCGGTGCCGCCCCGATCCAGCGCGCCGTGATGGCGGGTGATGCCGAGACGGGCGTGATGGTGATGCAGATGGATGAGGGGCTCGATACCGGCCCCGTACTGATGGCCGAGCGGGTCGCCATCGGCCGCCAGACCTCCGGCGAGTTGACGGAAAAGCTGGCGCGGCTGGGCGCCGATCTGATGGGACGGGCGCTAGGCGCGCTGGAGCGGGGCGCGATCACCGCGCAGCCGCAAGCCGCAGAGGGCGCGACCTATGCCAAGAAAATCTCCAAGGACGAAGCCCGCATCGACTGGACGAAAAGCGCGGCCGAGATCGATTGCCGAATTCGCGGCCTGTCGCCCTGGCCGGGCGCGTGGAGCGAAGTGAAGGGCGAGCGCCTGAAAATTCTTCTGGCTGAACCTGTATCTGGAAAGGGCGCGCCCGGCCAGGTGATCGGCGACGATCTCACCATCGCGTGCGGCGAGGGCGCACTTCGTCTGCTCAAAGTTCAGCGCGCCGGAAGCAAGGCGATGACGGCGGACGAATTGCTCAAGGGTTTTGCCGTACCCAAGGGCACGCGCCTCGCCTGATGCGCTACCGCCTGACCCTGGAATATGACGGCGGCCCCTTTGTCGGCTGGCAGCGCCAAGACAATGGCCCGTCGGTGCAGGGCGCGCTGGAAGACGCCATCGAGAAATTCTCCGCCGCCCGCGTCACCGTGACCGGAGCCGGACGCACCGATGCCGGCGTGCATGCGCTGGGACAGGTGGCGCATTTCGATCTGGAAAAGGAATTTGCGCCTGACAAGGTGCGTGACGCACTCAATCATTTCCTGCGGCCCGCGCCGGTGGTGGTGCTGGATGCCGCCATTGCGGACAGCGAATTTCACGCCCGCTTTTCCGCCAGGGGGCGGCACTATCTTTATCGCATCCTCAATCGCCGCAGTCCGCCCGCGCTGGAGAGAGGGCATATCTGGCATGTGGCGGTGGCGCTGGATGCCGGGGCGATGCACCGCGCGGCGCAGACCCTGGTGGGCCAGCATGATTTCACCACCTTCCGCGCCGCCGAATGCCAGGCCCAGTCGCCGGTCAAGACCTTGGATCGCCTCGATGTGTTTCAACGCGGCGAGGAAATTCATATCGAAGCCTCGGCGCGTTCCTTCCTGCACCACCAGATCCGCTCTTTTGCCGGCACCTTGAAGCTGGCCGGCGAAGGCAAATGGAGCACGAAAGATGTGGCCGATGCCCTAGCCGCGCGCGACCGCAGCCGCTGCGGCCCCGTGGCGCCGCCGGACGGGCTTTATCTGGTGAAGGTGGATTACTGACCTCACCCTTCGACTGGCTCAGGGTGAGGTTAAACAGATATCCTCATGCTGAGCCTGTCGAAGCATGAGCTTCGGAGCGCAGGACTAAAGATCCACCACCTCGACATTGCCCGGATCGATGGGCGCGCCCAGGAAGATTTCGCCCACCCGGCTGAAACGGTCCGGCGCGTCGGTGGCGAGGAAATGCGACGTGCCATTCACGCCGCCATTGCGCAATCCCAGTGCCTCGAGTTTGGCTTCGACCGCCCGGGCGGTGGTTTCGGCGCTGTCCACCAAGGCCACATCCGGTCCCGCGACTTGCGCGATGGTGTGTTTGAGCACGGGAAAATGCGTGCAGCCCAAAACCAGGGTGCGGGGCTTCGGCACGGTCGCCAGCAACGGCGTCAGATAACGGGCCGCCGCCAGTCGCGCGATCTCGCCCGCGACCAACCCCTCCTCGGCCAGCGGCACCAAAAGCGGCGCAGCCTGCTGCACCACCGGCAGGTCGAGGGCCAGCGCATGGATGGCGCGGACATAGGCGCCGCTTTTCACCGTGCCTTCGGTGGCGATGACGGCAATCGGCGCGCCGTGGGCCGCGGCGATGGCAGCCTCGGCGCCCGGCACGATCACGCCGATCACCGGCAAAGGCGCCAGCGCGTCCGTCAGCGCGGGCAGGGCCTGTCCTGACACCGTGTTGCAGGCCACCACCAGCATCTTGATGCCGCGCGCGGTCAGGGCATGCGCCGCCGACAGCGCGTACCGCGTCACCGTATCGGCGCTCTTGGTGCCATAAGGCAGGCGCGCGGTGTCGCCCAGATAGAGCAAATTCTCGCCCGGCAGCCGCGCCCGCAGCGCGCGCATCACCGTCAGCCCGCCCATGCCGGAATCGAACACGCCGATGGGAAGGTCTTTATGAGGCTTATTTTCCATGGTCGCGGGGCCGGACGGAAAACCGGGTTCCACTTTTCCTGGCCCCGCTCACAGCGGCGGCTTGGCGAAATAATCGGTCAACAGCGCGGCATAGATGTCGGTGAGCAGTTCGATTTCGCCGACCGGCACGCATTCATCCGTCTTGTGCATGGTCGATCCCGCCAACCCCAACTCGACCACCGGGCAATGATCCTTGATGAAGCGGGCATCCGAGGTGCCGCCGCTGGTGGAGAAGACGGGCGAATGCCCGGTGATCCGCGAGACCGTGTCGCTGATCAGTTGGGTGAATTTTCCCGGCTGGGTGAGAAAGGAGGTGCCGCTCACCGAATGGGTGACGGTGATGGAACAGCCGCTTTCCTTGGCGATGCGTTCGGCCCGGTCATTGACCCAGCCCACCAGGCTGTCCGGCGTGTGCGCGTCATTGAAGCGGATATTGAAGGCGGCATAGGCGCCGCCCGGGATCACATTGGTCGCCGCATTGCCCACATCCATGGTGGTGAAGGCCAAGGTCGAGGGATCGAAATGCGCATTGCCCTTGTCGAGCTTGTAGCCCGCCAGCTGCGTGACCAGTTCGGCCAGGACCGGAATGGGATTGTTCGCCTTTTGCGGATAGCCGACATGGCCTTGGGTGCCGCGCACCGCGAGTTTGAAATTGATCGAGCCGCGCCGCCCGATCTTGAGCGTGTCGCCCACGCTGCCCACGCTGGTGGGTTCGCCCACCACGCAATGATCGATCTTTTCGCCCCGCTGCTTCAGCCAGGAGAGCATTTTCACGGTGCCGTTGACGGCGGGGCCTTCCTCGTCGCCCGTGATGAGGAGGCTGATCGAGCCGTTGGGCATGCCGTTCGCGATCACCCGGGCCGCCGCCGCCGCGAAGGCCGCCACCGCCGACTTCATGTCGGCGGCGCCGCGCCCGAACAGCATGCCGTCGGAAATCACGGCCGCGAACGGATCATGGGCCCAGCCTTCGCCGGGCGGCACCACATCGGTATGTCCCGCGAAGCAGAAATGCGGCGCCCCCGTGCCGATCCGGGCATAGAGATTTTCGATGGGCGCGGTGCCCGCCTGCTCGAAGCGCAGGCGATGGCATTCGAATCCCAAAGGCTTCAGCGCCGCTTCCAGAACCGCCAGCGCGCCCGCATCGGCCGGCGTTACCGAAGGGCAACCGATCAGGGCCTGGGTGAGGGCGAGCGCGTCAATCATCAGGTGCGCAGCAATTCGTTGATCGAGGTCTTGGCGCGGGTCTTTTCATCCACCCGCTTCACGATCACGACGCAATACAAGTTCGGCTGGCCTTGTGCCCCTGGCATGGAGCCCGACACCACCACCGAATAGGGCGGCACCTTGCCCATGAAGATTTCGCCCGTGGCGCGATCCACGATCTTGGTCGAAGCCGAAAGATAAACGCCCATCGACAAGACGCTACCTTCGCCCACGATCACGCCTTCGGCGACTTCGGCGCGGGCGCCGATGAAGCAATTATCCTCGATAATCGTGGGCGCCGCCTGCAGCGGTTCCAGCACGCCGCCCAGGCCCGCGCCGCCCGAAATATGGCAATGCGCGCCGACCTGGGCGCAGGAACCCACCGTGGCCCAGGTATCGATCATGGTGCCTTCGCCCACCCGGGCGCCGACATTGACGAAGCTGGGCATCAGGACCACGCCCTTGGCGATGAAGGCCGAGCGGCGGACGATGGCGCCGGGCACGGCGCGGAAGCCGGCGGCGCGGAAGCGCGCTTCGTCCCAGCCCAAGAATTTGGAATCGACCTTGTCCCACCACACCGCGCCGCCCGGCGCGTCGGAAATGATCTTCATGTCGTTGAGGCGGAAGGACAGCAGCACGGCCTTCTTCAGCCATTGATGCACGGTCCATTCGCCGCCGGTTTTTTCCGCCACCCGAAGCGAGCCGTCATCCAGCGCCGCCAGCACGGCTTCGACCGCATCGCGAGCTTCGCCCTTGGTGGTGGGGCCAAGGCTTTCACGCGCGTCCCAGGCGCTGTCGATGGCGCGCGCCAGATCATTCGTCATGTCAAATCCCGATATTGCTGAGGAAGGGAACCAGATCCCGGGTTTCATGATCGATATGGGCGGTGGACGCAACGGGAAATTCCGGGCCCTGGCGCGACCAGTCGCTTTGGCAATCCAGCCAGACCGTGGTCATTCCCAGATCGTGCGGCACCACCAGATTGCGGGCGATGTCGTCGAACATCGCGGCCTTGGCGGGGGTGATGTTTCCTGTCGCCACCGCCGCGTCATACGCCTCGGGTCCCGGCTTGGGGACGAAGCCGATGGTGCGGATGTCCCAGACCTGCTCGAACAGGTCGGCCAGCTCCAGCCGCTCCAGAATGCGCGCGGCATGGTTGCGGCAGCCATTGGTGAAGACGAAGCGCCGCCCCGGCAGTCGCGTCAGGGCATCGCGCAAGGCCGGCTCGGGCACCAGGCCGGACAGATCGATGTCATGCACGAACGCCAGATAGGGTTCCGGATCGATCTTATAGACCGCCACCAACCCCGCCAGGGTGGTGCCGTGATCGCGATAGAGTTGTTTCTGGATCTTGCGCGCATCGTCCCGCCCCAGGCCCAGGAGCTGGGCGACAAAGCGGGTCATATTGGCATCGATCTGGGCGAAGATGCCGTTGTCGGCGCGGTACAGCGTGTTGTCCAGGTCGAAGATCCAGTCCCGGACATGGCTGAAATCGGGGCTGAAATCGGGCGCGTTTCGCGCCGGCGGCGGTGGCGGGTTGTGGGCCGGGGTCATCGGCGAACCATGACCGCTGCCTGCCGCGGGTGCAAGCCGCGTTAACACTCGCGCAACCATGGCTGTTTAGCGGTCCTTAAATTTCCGGCCCCGACACTCCGGCCACGGAGAAGCCGATGAAGAAAGCCGTAAGCGGCCGTACATCCTATGCGCCGGAACGCGACAAGGCGCGCGAAGCCATGGACCCGCGCGAGGCGCTGGACATTCTGGAAATGCGCGCCCGCGAGAGCGAGGATTATATCATCCGCAATGCGGATGTCGGCTCCGCCGTGTTCGAATATCTGGCCGAGCATGGCGCTCCCGCCACCCGCCAGGCGGTGGCCGCAAATCCCGCCACGCCGGCGCGCATCAACCGGCTTTTGGCCGACGACGACGCCGAGGAGGTGCGCGCCGAATTGGCCGCCAAGATCGGCCGCCTGATGCCGGGCCTCAAAGCGCGCGAAAGCGAAGAGGCCATCGCGCTCACCCTCGCCACGTTGGAAGTGCTGGCGCGCGATACCGCCATGCGCGTGCGCGCCATCCTGGCGGACGAGATCAAGCATCTGGATTGTATCCCCCGCGACGTCGCGCTGCGCCTGGCGCAGGACGTGGACGAACTGGTGGCGGCGCCGATCCTGGAATATTCGCCGCTTCTCTCCGACGCCGATCTGATGGAGATCATCGCGGGCGGCCAGGTGCGGCAGATCCTGTCCGCCGTGGCGCGCCGCCGTCCCCTGGGCGAAGAGGTGAGCGACGCCCTGGTCCAGTCGCTGGATGTGTCCGCGGTGGCGGCGCTGCTGGTCAATCCGGATGCGAAAATGCGCAAGGAAACCTTGGACCGCATCGTGGAGGAAGCCGAGGCGATCGAAAGCTGGCACCAGCCTTTGGTGATGCGCGCCGACCTGTCGGCCCGCGCCATCCGCCGCATCGGCAGCTTTGTCGGCGCTTCGCTGTTGGAGCAGCTGGTGGCGCGGGGCGATCTCAGCGACGCCACCCGCGCGCATCTGAACCGGCGGCTTCGGGCGCGGCTCGAACAGAATGACGGGGAAAGCGGCGCGGAAAGCGCGGCGCAGATCGTGGCCGCGGCCCGGGCGCAGGGCACGCTGGATGACGGCTTTGTCGAGAATGCCGCCAGCGCCGGCAGCCGCGAAACCGTCACCCTGGCATTGGCGTCGCTGGCGCAAGTGCCCGAAGCCACGGTGCGAAAGATCCTGGGCCAGCGCGGCGCCAAGCCCCTGGTGGCGCTGGTCTGGCGCGCGCATCTCAGCATGCGCACCGCGTTCAAGATCCAGACTTCGGTGATGAAGCTGTCTCGCTTATTTCGACATTCCTGCCTGAGCCGGTATCAGCCCGTTTTCATTGATGTGCACCACGACGCCGCTTTTGCCGTGCGTGGGGGTGCGGGCGAAGCCTGCCTGGGTATAGCCGCGCTGCGCGCATTCCTTGCGGCCTTTGATTTCGAATTCCTGGCCGGTGATGCAGAACTGATCGGGGCCTGACACCGTGACGGCGCCGCCGGGCTTCTGCGCGGAAAGCCACACCGCCGCGCTTTTCAAAGGCGCGGTGATCATGCGGGCACAGGCATGGCCCGCGATATGCCACCAGCCGCGGGTGACGAAATCGGCGCCGGTGGGCTCGGCAACCGCCGCCACCACATCCGCGCCGGCATCGTTGCAGACGGTGTAGCCTTGCGGAGCGCCGCCGCGCTTCGCCGCTTCGGCTTCCAGGACCGTGAACAGTTCGTCATTGCCCGCGCGCTCGGCGAATTTCATTTTCTTGCGAAAATCCGCCAGCGCCGCGCCGGTGGCCTTGTCGGGCTTGGCGTCGATTGCCGCGATCTTATAGCCATTGTCCTTCAGAAGCCGCTTAACGCCCGCCAGCTGCGCCGCTTCCAGGGCGCCGAAATTCGGCTGATCGTCGAAGGTCATGGTCCAGTCGGGGCGGTTATGGGTTTCGACCGTGGCGAACGGCACCGCGAAGACATCGCCCGTGCAATTGGCGGTGGCGCCCCGCCGGTTCAAGGTGAAATTGCCGTCCTTCACGCAGAGCGGAAAATCCCCGCCCCAGGCGCGCTCCGGCCCCGAATGGGCCAGCGCCGAGCGCGCATAGACCAGATAGCTTTGCGAGGAGAGTTTTTCGGGGCGGGCGACCTGGCAATCGCCGGGCGCGATGCGGACCCAGCCTTGCGTGGACGAGCCGTTGCCCGACACCGAAGACGTCGCCGCATAAAGAATATAGCTGGTGCGGTTGCAGAGCTTGAGCGCGGCCTCGGCGGGGCTTGCCAGCCCCAGGCCCGCCGCCAGCACCGCCAAAGCTGCCAGCCCGCGCCGCATCCGTCTCACCCGGCGGTGATCAGGGTTCCGGCGCCATGCTCGGTGAAAAGTTCGAGCAGCAGCACATGGGGAATGCGCCCGTCCAGGATTACGGCCGCATTGACGCCGGCCTCGACCGCTTCGATGGCGGTGGAGATCTTGGGAATCATGCCGCCCGAAATGGTGCCGTCCTGGATCAAGGCGCGCGCTTCGCTGACGGTGAGATGCGCGATCAGCTTCTTGTCCTTGTCCAGCACGCCTTCGACATCGGTGAGCAGCACCAGGCGCTCAGCCTTGACCGCGCCGGCCACCGCGCCGGCCACCGTGTCGGCATTGATGTTGTAGGTTTCACCCTTGGGCCCGACGCCAATCGGCGCGATCACCGGAATGATCTCCGACTTCATCATGGTGTAGAGGATTTCGGGATTGATCGCGTCGGGTTCGCCGACGAAACCCAGATCCTCGACCGTGACCTTGCCGGACACCGGATCGGTCTTGGTCAGCGCCAGTTTCTTGGCCACCACCATGTTGCCGTCCTTGCCGGACAGGCCCACGGCGCGCCCGCCCGCCGCGTTGATGGCGGTGACGATGTGCTTGTTGATCGAGCCGGTCAGGACCATTTCGACCACTTCGACCGCCGCTTCGTCGGTGACGCGCAAGCCGTCGATGAAGCGCGATTGGATGTCCAGCTTTTTGAGCATGGCGCCGATCTGCGGGCCGCCGCCATGCACCACCACCGGATCGATGCCGGTCTGCTTCATCAGGACGATGTCCTGGGAGAAATCGTCGGTGCCGCCCGAGCCGGTCATGGCGTTGCCGCCATACTTCACCACGATGGTCTTCTGATCGTATTTGAGAATATAGGGCAGGGCTTCGACCAGAACGCGCCCGGTCTGGCGCCAGCGCGCCATCAGCCGCAGATTCTTTTCCTCGCCCTCGTCCGCCATCTGGGAATGCCCGGTAAAACGAGCGCCTTATACGCGGGTTGGCGCCGAACCGACAACCCTTTCGAAACCAGCTCCGGCTTTCTTCCCCCGTGGCCGAAGGCCTGACGGGGGAAGATGTCTTCCGAAGGCTTGACCTGAGGAAGACAGATGGGGGCTAAGTCAAACCTGCCAAACTCAAGCGCAGTTCGGTTAATCCGGCCCCGTCGCGAGACGACGTCGCGTGAATTTCCTCTAATGCTGCGGTGTGGCGGCGCGCTTCGGTGGCGGCGGCGGCGAGGGCCTCTTCCACCTGAGCGGGCTTGAGTTCGTCCGTCTTAGTCAGAACCAGCCCATAGGAGACCGCGGTGCGGTCCAGCAATTCCATCACCGCCAAGTCGGTGTCCATCACGCCCCGGCGGCTGTCGATCAGAAGCGCCACACGGCGAAGCGAAGCGCGCCCGGCCAGATAGGCGAAAATGGTGTTCTGCCATTCCATGGCCAGTTCCTTGGACGCTTTGGCATAGCCATAGCCGGGCAGGTCGACCAGGTTCAGCTTGCCGCCGAGATTGAAGAAATTGATCTCGCGGGTGCGGCCCGGCGTGTGACTGACCCGGGCCACGGTCTTGCGGCCGGTGAGCGCGTTGATCAGGCTCGACTTGCCGGCGTTGGAGCGCCCGACAAAGGCGATTTCCGGCAGCCCTTCCGGCGGCATGCTGTTGATGTCGCCGGTGCCCCAGAAAAAATCGCAAGGCCCGGCGAACAGCTTGCGCGCGAATTCCGCATCCGCGCCCACCGTCAGGCTTTCTTTTTCGCGAGCTTCAGATTCTCGAACAGATGCACGTCCACGCCTTCTTTGCGCATGATGTAATATTGCTGCGCCACCGAGAGAAGATTGTTCCAGGTGTAATAGATCACCAGGCCCGCCGGGAAGGTGGCGAACATGAAGGTGAAGATCAGCGGCATGAAGGTGAACATCTTGGCCTGCACCGGATCGGTCGGCGCGGGGTTGAGCTTGGTCTGAACGAATTGGGTGATGCCCATCAGGATCGGCCAGATGCCGATCGACAGATAGGCCGGGATGAAGGCCGGGATGTGATAGGGCAGAAGGCCGAACAGATTGAGGATCGAGGTGGGGTCGGGCGCCGACAAATCGTGGATCCAGCCATAGAAAGGCGCCTGGCGCATTTCGATGGTGACGAACAGAACCTTGTAGAGCGAGAAGAACACCGGGATCTGGATCAGCATCGGCAGACAGCCGGTAAGCGGATTGACCTTTTCGCGGCGGTACAGCGCCATCATTTCCTGCTGCTGGCGCTGCGGATCGTCTTTGTGCGCCTTTTTGATCTCTTCCATGTAAGGCTGGACTTTCTTCATCCGGCTCATGGATTTGAACGAGGCATTGGCGAGGGGGAAGAACAGGATCTTCACCACCACCGTCAGCATCAGGATGGCGATGCCGAAATTGCCGATGAATTTGTTGAAGATGTCGAGCAGCCAGAACAAGGGCTGGGTGAGGAACCAGAACCAGCCCCAATCCACCGCCTTGTCAAAGCGCGCGATGTTCTGCGATTTCTGATAACCGCGCAGAATGTCGACCACTTTGGCGCCGGCGAAAAGCTGATGCTTGACCTGTACCTGGGCGCCGCCCGCCACGATGCGCGCGCCGAGGCGATAATTGGCCTGATAGGCTTTGTCATTGCCCAGCTTGGAGCCCAGATAAGCGCCGTTATAAGTCTCGCCCTGGGGCGGAATGACGGCCGCCATCCAATATTTGTCGGTGATGCCGACCCAGCCGCCGGTAGAGGAGAAGGTCTTGGGCGGAGTGCCGTCTTCCTTGAAGTCGTCATATTTGGCATCGACTTCGCTGCCGTCGGCGACGCCGACAAAGCCCTGATGCAGCACCCAGCTGGTCTGTTCCTTGGGCACGCCTTCGCGCGCGACATAGGCGAAGGGATAAAGCGTCTGCGCCTGGCCGCTTGTGTTGTTCACGCTGTCGGTGACGCTGAACATATATTCCTCATCCACCGCGATGACGCGGGTGAAAGTGAGGCCCTGGCCATTGTCCCAGGTGAGGGTCACCGGATGTCCGGGCGACAGCGCGCCTTCGCCTTGTTGCGTCCACACGGTCTGGTCGGTGGGCACATTCTTTCCGATCCAGCCGAACTGCGCGTAATAAGGATAGTCGGTGCCCTTGGGTGCCAAAAGCACGATCTCCGCGCTCTTGGGATCCAGCGTCTCGTGATATTTCTTCAGGCGAAGATCGTCGAGCTTGGCGCCCTTGAGCGCGATCGAGCCGTCCAGCAGCGGGCTGTCGATCGCCACGCGGGCGCCGCTCTGCTTCAGCGCCGCTTCGCGCGACATATGCACGACGGCGCCGCCGGGCATGCCGGGCACATTGCCGGGCGCCGCGCCGGGCTGGGCGGCCTGCGGCTGCTTTTTCCCTTGCTTGGCCAGCTCCGCCTGGCGGGCCTGGTCGGCCTTCATCTGCGGCGTGACCACGAAATACTGCCAGGCAAAGATCACCATCGCCGACAGGGCGATGGCGAGAAACATGTTATTGCGATTGCCGTTCATGGAAAGATTTTCACGCGTGAGGATGTTTGTGGGGAACCGGATCGAAGCCGGACGAGCCGCCGAGCCAGGTGATGGGATGGCAGCGCGCGATGCGCCGGATCGCCAAGGCTAACCCGCGCACAGGCCCGTGCGCCTGAATCGCTTCGAGCGCATAGGCCGAACAGGTGGGTTGGAACCGGCAGGAAGGCGGGCTGAGCGGCGAAATGAAGCGGCGATAGAAATGGATCGGCGCGCTGAGGGCAAAGATCACAAGGCGCGTCATAACTTCCTCAGGTCCGCGGATTGGGCATCCAGTTTCCGATGCGCGGCCCGCGCCGCCTCGGCGATATCATCTTTCAAAGCGGCAAAATCGCGGACCAGAATGCCCGCGCGGGCGACCAGAACATAGTCATGGCCGGGGCGCCCTGAAAGGGGAAGCAGCTGATAGGCCGCAGCCCGCAGCCGGCGCTTGGCGCGGTTGCGCGCCACCGCATTGCCGATCTTTTTGCTGGCGGTGAAACCCAGGCGCATGGTTTGGGGGCCGTGGATCTGGTCCGGCGGCGTGGGCGCCATTTCCAGGGTCACGGCGCCGCAGACGCGGCGCATATGCCGGGCCGCGGCCAGGAAATCGGCGCGTTTGCGTAAACGATCGATGCGCAGCCCAGAAGCCGCGCCGGAAGAATCAGGCGGAGAGTTTCTTGCGGCCATGGGCACGGCGGCGGGCCAGGACCTTGCGGCCACCCGCAGTCGCCATGCGCGAACGGAAGCCGTGGCGGCGCTTGCGCACGATTTTGCTCGGCTGATAGGTGCGCTTCATGGCGTCCTCTGGCGAAAAAGAGCGCGGTTTCTATGGCTCCCGGCCGGCTCTGTCAACCGCCCGTGCCCAGCGCCTGCAATTAAATAACAATCGCTGGAACAAGGGTTTGAGCCTAAAGCTGGGCGCCATGACCTGGAATCCGGGCACTTATCTGGCCTTTGCCGACCAGCGGACCCGGCCCGCCGCCGACCTGCTGGCGCGGGTTCCCGCCGAAAATCCCGCCCGAGTGATCGATCTGGGCTGCGGCCCCGGCAATTCCACCGCTCTTTTGGCCGCCCGCTGGCCGGGGGCCGGGCTGGAAGGGCTGGACAGTTCCGCCGAAATGCTGACCCAGGCCCAGGCCAGCGGCGTGCCGGCCGGCTGGGTCCTGGCGGACCTCGCCAGCTGGGCCCCGGCGGTGCCCTATGACGTGATTTTCTCCAACGCCACCTTCCAATGGGTGCCGGACCAGGCCGCCCTGTTCCCCCGGCTGATGTCGTTTGTGAAGCCGGGCGGCGTCTTTGCTTTTCAGGTGCCGGTGAATTTCAACGCGCCCAGCCACGTTCTTTTGTGGGAGACGGCGGCCGATCCGCGCTGGAAGGCGAAGCTGGCGGGTATCCGCGAGACAGAGCGGGGCATGCCGGCGCTTTATTACGACATCCTGAGGCCGCACGCGTCCGCGCTCGACATCTGGCAGACCGAATATCTTCAAGTGATGGAAGGCGACGATGCGGTGTATCGCTGGGTCTCCGGAACGGCACTGCGTCCCTATGTGCAGGCGCTGGACGAGGCGGAGCGCGCCGCCTTCATCGCGGCTTACAAAGCAAAGCTGAACGCGGCCTATCCGCGCCGTGCCGACGGCGCCACCTTGTTTCCGTTTCAGCGTCTGTTCGTGGTGGCGATCAAATCCTGAAAACAAAAAAGCCCGCCGGTAAGGGCGGGCTCTTTTTTTATGGCCGCGCGCCCGGACGGAAAACCGTTCGCGTCATATATTTGCTTCACCCGTGAGCCGCCGCTCACACTTTTCCTGGGCGACGCTCCGGCTCTATCGAATAAAGACGCGCACTTCGCTGGAAGCCGCCGCCGGATCGGTGGACGAGGCCACATTCATCCGCGAGGCGGGCACGCCCATATCGGTCATGGAGCGCATCACGTCCTGGGCATGGCGCCGCGCCGTGGTCTGGGCCATCTGCACCGAGGCGGCATTGCCGCGGGTGGGCGACACTGCCACCACCTGGAAATTGGCGTTGGGACGCGACTGCAGCGCCTGATTCAACGCCGCGTATAAAACCTGCTGATAATCGACATTGGGACGGTCGAAGCGCACCACCACCAGGGGCGTGCCGCTGGAGGCGAATTGCAGATTATTGCTGGCCGCCGCCGCGGTCAGGCCCGGCGTGCCGCCATAAAGCTCGCCGCTCTTGATCGAATTGGACAGGATCGCGAGGTTGCTGCGCTCGTTGGCGACATAGGCGGTCTGACGCTGCACATTGTCGGACACTTCCTTGAGCAGTCGGTCGATCAAGACGATGGTCTGGTTGGTTTCGTCTTCCAGCAATTGCAGCTGGCGATGATCTTCATCCACCGCGCCCGAGACATTGAAGGTGGCGCTGATCTGGTCCAGCGCGAAATGGGCGGTGGAGGAATCGCCGGTCACGTCGGTGCCCAGAGCGCTCAGCTGATTGATGTTGGCCGACACGGTGTCGAGCGAAGCCTGGGCGGAATTCCATTCGCTCACCAGTTCGGGATTGCCCTTGGTGGTGCCGATCTGCAGGCGAGCGGTGATGCGCGCCTTGGATTCCTGATAGGCGGTCGCGGCGCCCGCGCCATTGTTGCGCAAATCCGCCAGGCGCTGGGCATTGGCGCCCAGCTTGCCTTCCAGGCCCGCGACCTGGGACCGGAGGGTCTGAATGGTCTTGTTGACCTGGGTGCCGGTATCCGGGCCGGATTCGATGGTGACCGGGGTGATGGTGGCGACCGGGGCAATCCCGCCCCCCGCCGCAGGCGGCGGCAGATTGGCGGACGGGGCCGGCATGGCGCCGGCATCGGCGGCGGCCGGTGCCGCGGCGTCGGACGCGGCCATGTCGCTGCCGCCATCCTCGAACATATTATCGATCTCGGCGCAGGCGCTCAGGCCCAGGCCAGCGGTCAGCACGCATGCCAGAAGAAGGCCCGATTTAAGGCCTCGTTTGGCTGGAATTCCCCTCATTCTGCTCTCCGCTGCCGGCGCCCCTGCCCCAGAAAAGGGGGGCGGCACGCATTCAACCCCAACGCGCCTGGCCGACGCCCGCCAGCCAAGACGCGGGAGTTTAGTCTTAACGAGGCCCACGAGGGCGGACAAGGGCATGGGGGCCCGCTTTCGCCATTTTACACAATCATCGTGAGGACTTGGCGGCAATCCGGCCCCCGGAAGGCCCGCGAAACGGCCAGCGGCGTGAGGTCGCGGCCAAAGCCGCCGCCGCGCTTGCCTTTATGGAGCGTCCTCAATAGGTTCTGCGCCCTTCGCCGTCGGCACGCGCCCGTAGCTCAGCTGGATAGAGCACCAGACTACGAATCTGGGGGTCAGAGGTTCGAATCCTTTCGGGCGCGCCAGTTTTTGTTAGCGAGCGCAGCGAGCTTACAAAAACTGAGCGCCAGTGAGGGCCGCGTCAGCGGCCCGAGTCGGCGCCCTTCCGTTAAATTGCGAGCGGCGTGGGAAAACGAATTCGCGAGCGCAGCGAGCTTACAAAAACTGAGCGCCAGTGAGGGCCGCGTCAGCGGCCCGAGTCGGCGCCCTTCCACAACGTCATCAGCATTGCGGCCGAGCGCTTATTTCACCCCAACCACATGCAGCTTGTGAAAGCCGGTATCGGGCAGGAAGACATGCATCTGGTCGCCCGCTCTCAGGCCCAGCAGCGCCGTGCCGATGGGCGAGAGCAGCGAGATCTGCGTCTGCGAGTCCGCATAATTTTCCGGATAGACCAGGGTGCGATAGGCGGTGGGCGTGTTCCAGTCGAGCTGATAGCTCACGCCGCGGCCGGGGGCGACCGCATTGTCGGGCAACGCGCTGTCATCGCGAATGGCCGCCCGCCGCACTTCCGCACTGAGGAACGGTGCGATGCGATCCTTCCGGCGGAATGCTTCCGCGATCAGTTTCTTTAACGTCTTCTGCGGGGACTGGGCGATGAAAATGTCGGGCTGGCGCATGCAGACCTCTGTTAAGGGGCGGCGCTTTGCGCGCAATGCCCGATGAATGAGGATCGGATCACCGGGCACCGCGTTACGGCGCCCGGCTAATGGCCTGCGTGGGTGCGGCTCGCGCGGAACGTCTCGCGTGGGGTTTTCATGGCCATAGAGTTAAGCCGCTTTGTCCGTCTTTCAAGGCGAAACATTTCTCCGTTTCTTTTGCGGCGCAGCATTATCAGGGCGTGCCGGACATGATTTCCAGCTTCGGTGCGCCGGACAATTCCAACCGGATATGACCGCGGCCGGGGCGGACGAGTTGAACCGGCAAATTCTTTTCGGCCAGGCGACGCCGCAGCAGGATCAACCGCGTCTCCAAATTGTCCTTCAGGTCGGGCAACCGCAATGTTGCGTCCAGTCTGAGTTCGCGATTGGTGAAATCGGTGCGGCCGCTTTCCGCATGGGCCTGGAGGAAATGAAGCAGCAGCCGGCCGGGAACGCCCTTGATCACATAATTGCCGTCGATGAAGAGGCTATCGTCGAAATTGTGATAGCGGACATGGAATTGCGGGCCCTGCGGGGGCGCCGGCGGATTCATCTTGGGCGGCGTGCCGGCATTCTCCAATTCCGACAGGCGCAGCGAGGCGGCAAGCTGGGACGCGATCGTCACCAGCGCGTCTTCTTCGCTCTGGCGGAAACGAAAGCGCCCGGCATCTTCGGCGAACAACACGCCGCGCACTTTGCCCATGCTGATCAGAGGCACGGCAAGCTGGCTTTGCGGATCGGCGAGGCCGGGCAGGGGAATGCTGCGCATCGCATCCACGCCGCCGGTGGCCCTGACCGCCGCCGCGAAACGCCGTCCCCGGCTCATGTCGCAAAGCCGGACGGTGCAGCCTTGTGCCGCCGCCACGCCGATGGCGCCTTCGCCCAGCGCCACTTCGGAACCCACGCCGCCCATCGCATAGCCGCGGCTGCCCAAGGTGGTGAGCTGTTTGCCGCGCTCGTCCAGAACCAGCAGCATCGCATGGGAAAAACCCAAAGCGCCTGTCAGTCCATCCAAGGCCAAATCCAGCATCGGATCGGGATCGGTTTCGCGCGCCATGCGGGCGCAAAGCCGCGCCGCCGCGGCCAGCGCGTCCCGCTCCGCCCAATCGGCCGGCGCGGGCGGCACATCGGGCGGATTGGGAACCGGACGGCAATCCAGCACGCGATAAATGTCGGCGCTGCGCAGGTGCCAGGCAATGCCTTGGCCTTCGGGCGCTTCGGAGGCTTTCAGATGCGTGGCGATGCGGTCGAAGGCGCCGCCTTCGCTGCTGGCGCCCTGGAAAAGAAGATCCATCTCATACTGGTCGCCGTTGCGCCCATCGACCACCAAAAGCGTGGCGTGCCCGGTTTCCTCGACATTGCGCTTGGTCTTGGAAAAGAACTGGTTCGACAGCGCGACATGCTCGGCATCCACCAGATGCACTTGCGACAGATAGCTGACATTGGGAATGCCGGCGCCATCCAGGGTGGCGATCACTGACGGGATCACCCCTTCGAAACAATCGCGGATATCGTCCAGCGCGATCATGGAAGCGGGCTTTCGGATGCCGCTGCCCGCATCGCGCCCGCCGCCGCGCCCGGCGTCTGGTGGAAAACCGACTGAGGCGCAAAGCGCAGGCGCACCAGATCTTCGGCGGTGAGCCAGCAGCCGATCTGCCGGTCCTCTACGCCTAAGGTTTTCAGATGCGCGAAGATCCGCGCGCGATAGGCCGCCCCCAAAATCAGATCTGCTTCTTCGGCATCGGCGCACGATAGAAGCCGTCCCTTGATCTGGAAGGTGGTGTAGTCGGTGGGGTCGCAGGCGGTGAGCGCGATGGGCGCGCCCGGCTCCAGATGCTCCACGGCCTTCGGCCATTGGGCGCGCGAAACCAGCAGGTCGACAAGGTTGCGGCCGGGGCTCAGCCGCACGCCCATGCCGCGCGCGATGGCGGCCTTGCCGCCGCCGTGCCGCAGCGCCGTCACCAGCATCACCGGCCGCTCCAGAAAAGCCGCCAATTCGCGATCGATCACGCAATCCAAGCTGAAGGCGCCCTTGTTTTCCGCGAGGGTAGGAAAATTTTAGGAAGAAGCAAACCGGCGATAGGAAGACTTTAGGAAGCCACGCCCGTTCGCCCGCCTTATCACCCCGCCCCACAAGGCCGCGCCGCGGCCGAAAAGACGGGAGAAAGAACCATGACATCAGGACGCTGGGATCTGTACGGTCCCATTCACAAGGGCCTTCGCTTTGCCCATGCCGAAATGCTGAAAGAGCTGGGTCGCGCGGATTTCGCGACCCCGGACGTGACGATGGAGGCGCTGCGATTTCATCTCGCGCTTTGCGCTAAGCATCTGGCGCATGAGGAGCGCTATATTCATCCCGCCCTGGAAGCCCGGGCGAGCGGCGGGGCTCATGAGATCGAGCGCCAGCATGAAGAGCATCGCGAGGATTTCGCGCGCCTGGAGCGGGCCATGGCTACTGTGGAACGGGCCTCGCAGGAAGGCCGCGCAGCGGCCGGGCGCCAGCTCTATCTGACCTTCTCCAGCTTCGTGGCGGCGGATTTCCTTCATATGCAGGAGGAAGAGACCGTCTTCTATCCGCAGCTCTGCGCGCTGTTCAGCGATGCGGAGTTGATGGCGATGGAAATGGAGATCATCCATTCCCTCACGCCGGAGGAAAATATCGCCTATCTCCGGCTGATGGTGCCGGCGATGAACGGCGCGGAGCGGCGGGCGCTGCTGACCGGCATCAAGAATGCCGCGCCGCCGGCGGTTTTCCAGGCCATCGTGACGCAGGCGGTTCGTCCCACGCTGAATGCGGAGGATTTCGCGGCACTGCAGACATTGGAATTGGCCGCTTAAATTGGCCGTTTGGGAAAGACCGGCGCTGCGGTCACCGCGGCGCCGGTACTACCAACGCAGCACGCGCGGACCCAGCATGGCGCCGACAAAGCCGCAAGCGAGCACGCCCAGCCCGTACCAGATCAACAGGAACGGCGCGGCCGATTCCTGGCAATGCATCGCATAGGACGCCGCGCCGAAACCGCCCGCCGCCAGGCCGACCATGGTGCCGGCAAAAACCAGACGGGTGGGCGCCAGCCCCCGAACCGCCCAGGCCAGGCCCACCAGCGGCGGCAGCGCGGCCGCCAGAATGCGCCAGGGCGCGGCGGCGGCGCTGAAGCCCATGATCAGATGCTCGCGCAGATTGGCCGGGCCATGGATCAATTCCATGACCGCCAATCCCCCCATCATCGCGGCGGGAAGCAGCAGCCATAACAGCAGGTTGCCGGTGGGAACGCCCGGCCGCACCAGCCGCTCCACCGCCCATAGCGCCACCGCGCCGATGCCGGAGACATAGGCCAGCTTGACCCAGAAGATCATGGTCATGGTCGCGCTCGCCATGTCCGGGCGGTAGCCCAGCAGGATGCCGACAAAGGCCAGCGAGATCACGATGCCCACGCCCAGCCCCAGCGCCAGCCGGCGCGCCACGGGCGGGCTTTCCACCGGCCGCAGATCCGCGACCAAGCGATCGACCATCAGGTCAAGCGCGTTGGCGGAGGTTTCGGAGGACGAGTCGGATGATTGCAAAGCCGTCACAAAGTTAGAGATGGAACGCCGTTAAAAAGTGGAACACCGGGCACCGTACAATTTCTGTGACGGTCCTTGTCTTTTCGCCACCCGCACGCGCGGGGTTACAAGTGATCCGGATTTTGTCCAAATCTTGGCATTTTTGCCATTCGCGGCGGCGCCTGATTGCCGAATGTCTGTCATTGTTGCACACTTTCAACGAACCGGCCGGCAATGCCCAGGCTGGTGACTCAGGCTGAAAGCCTCGCAATGTCCGATAAGGAATGGTCAGGACTGATGGCGGCCGCGCAGAAAGGCGACGGCATGCGCTATCGCCGGCTGCTCGACGAGTTGCGTCCCTGGCTCAAGCGTTATTTCGGCACACGCCTGCCGCCCGCGATGGTGGACGATGCGGTGCAGGACACGCTGTTCGCCTTGCATGAAAAACGCGGCTCCTACGATCCGTCGCGGCCTTTCGGTCCCTGGCTGGTGGCGATCGCGCGCTACAAATGGATCGACCGCCTGCGCGCGTTGCGCAAATCCGCCACCTTGGCGATCAGCGAGGATCTCGCCATCGAGGATCACGGCGCGGCGATTCAGAACGCCACCACCCTGGAAAAACTTCTGTCCGAACTGAAGCCGGCGCAATCCGAAGTGATCCGGTTGGTGAAGATGCATGGCTTCAGCGTCGAGGAAGCCTCGGCAAAGACCGGCCAGTCGGTGTCGCTGGTGAAGGTCAATATCCATCGCGGCATTACTCGCATGATGATCGCCGCCCAACGGCAGATCCAGGTTGACGGGTGATGGCCGGGCCAAAGTGGGGCAAAATTGCTGCGCTGGTTACGGCCTTGGTTTTCGCGTCGACACTTGTTGCAGAGGCTCAGCCTGCGCCGTCCCGCGCCGCGCCGGATGCGCAGATCGCGATGGGCGGCGGCACCATCGACATCGTCTTTTCCGACGGTGCTTCCGGACTGGATCGCGCCTTGATCCAGGATTGGATCCGCACCAGCGCGCAAGCGGTGGCAACCTATTTCGGGCGCTTTCCGGTTTCCCATGTCCGGCTGGTCGTCATTGCCGGCGATGGGCACAGTGTCGGCGGCACCACCTTCGGATTTCGCGGCGGCTCCCTGATCCGGCTGACGGTCGGCCGGGGTGCCGACGCGGCGGCTCTGAAGCGCGACTGGGTGCTGGTGCATGAGATGACGCATCTGGCGCTTCCCCAATTGCCGCGTTCGGGCCTTTGGCTCCAGGAAGGCAATGCCACCTATGTCGAGCCCATCGCGCGGGCAGAGGCCGGTCAGATGGATCCCGCCGAAGTCTGGAAATGGACCGTCGATGAAATGCCCAGCGGCCAGCCCAAGCCGGGCGATGGCGGCCTGGACAGCACGCATGATCATCAGCGCGTTTATTGGGGCGGCGCGGCCTTCTGGCTGGTCGCGGATGTCCGCATCCGCGAACGCACCCATAATCGCATCGGCGTGCAGACCGCGTTGCAGGCGATCAACCGGCAGAGCGGCGGCAACACCGCCGACTGGACCATGGATCAGGTGATGGCGGCGGGCGACGCCGCCACCGGCGGAACCGAACTGGCCGATCTTTACGCGCAAATGGGAAAGACCGGGACGCCGGTCGATATCGATGCGCTTCTCAAGCAACTGGGCGTGGGGCTTCAAGGCAACAGAATCGTGTTCGACGATTCCGCGCCGCTGGCCGCGATCCGGCGGCAGATCACCGCGCCGGATCATGGGGATGCGGGGTTGAAATAAAATCGTGATGGAATAACCGGAAGTTCCGATCTCCCGCCGACTTTCTGCCCGATTTGGGGCGTGGGATGTAACCTCAGGTTCGGGACTGCCGAACACCTAACAGCCATGCCGAAAAACGGCCGGCGCAACAACACGGAGACGTTCCATGACCCCCATCAAGACTGCCACGCTGGCTTCGGCCGCCGCCTTTCTCGCCATGGCCGCCGTCGCGACCGCGCCGACCGTCGCGTCCGCCGCGGATGCGTCGGTTCATTGCTTCGGCGTGAATTCCTGCAAGGGTCAGTCGGATTGCAAGTCGGGCAATCATGACTGCAAGGGCCAGAATTCCTGCAAGGGCCAAGGCTACAAGTCGATGTCGGCTGACGCCTGCACCAAGGCCGGCGGCAAGACCACGCCGTAATATCCTTGTATAAGGTGCGGCGGTGACTGCCGTACCAGAGTCTCATGGACCCGGTCGCGAAAGCGCCGGGTCCATATGACATTTGCGAGAAGGCTTGATGACCGCCATTCCTCTCTTCGAAGGCTTCGGTCTCGGCCTGCGTCCGCCGCATTTCAATGAATTCCTGGAACGCGACGATCTGGTCGATTTCGTCGAAGTGATTTCCGAGAATTTCATGGTGCCGGGCGGCCGCCCGCTCCATGTGCTGGACAAGGTGCGCGAACGCTATCCGGTGGCGATGCATGGCGTGTCGATGTCGATCGGCTCCGCCGACGGCGTCAAGCTGGACTATCTGCGCCGCCTCAAGGCGCTGGCGACCCGAGTCGATCCTTTGTGGGTGTCCGATCATCTGTGCTGGACGGGCGTGGAGGGATTCAATTCCCACGATCTTCTGCCCATGCCCTATACCGAAGAGGCGATGGATCTGGTCTGCGCCAATATCGCGCGGGCGCAAGACGTGCTGGAGCGTCCCATCCTGATGGAGAACGCCTCCACCTACCTCACTTTCGCCGACGATCAGATGACGGAGTGGGAATTCATTTCCGAGATGTGCCGCCGCACCGGCTGCTATCTTCTGCTCGACGTCAACAACATCTATGTGAGCGGCACCAACCACGGCTTCGACATGGATGCCTATCTGGCGGGCATTCCGGCGGACCGGGTGCGCCAGATGCATCTGGCCGGCCACAGCCAGGGGCGCGAGCTTCTGATCGACACCCATGACGAGCCGGTGCCCGATCCGGTCTGGGCCCTCTACAAGAAAGCCGTCGAGCGTTTCGGCGCGCGGGCGAGCATGATCGAGCGCGACGACAATATTCCGCCTTTGGCCGAGCTTCTGGCCGAACTGGATGTCGCCCGCCAGAAAGCCGGCGACTGGACGCGCGCCGCATGACCTTGCTCGACACCCAGCGCGGCTTTCGCGATCACATCCTGGCGGGCACCGACGCGCCGCTGCCGGGCGCGCCGGAGCGGGGCCTGGCGGTTTATCGCCATGCCTATCGCGCCCAGCTGGTCGCCAGCCTGCGCGATACGTTCGAAAAAACCTGGACCTGGCTGGGCGATGACGCGTTCGACAAGGCGGCGCGGCAGTATGTGGAAGCCCACGCCCCGAAAAGCTGGACCTTGAACGAATATGGCGACGAATTCGTCCGGACCTTGCGCGCGCTCTATCCGGGCGATGCGGAGGTCGCCGAACTGGCCTGGCTGGATTGGCATCTGCGCCGCGCGTTTGACGGGCCGGACGGGGACGCGATCACGCCCGAAGCGCTGGGGCAGGTGGATTGGGACCATGCGGTCCTGATCTTCGTGCCCACTTTGACGATGGGCGAAGTCGCCACCAACTGTGCCGCGATCTGGGGGGCGCTGGCGAACAACGAAACGCCGCCGGCCGCCCAGCGATTGGCCGTGCCCGCCACCATTCGCATCTGGCGCAGCGGCCTGACGCCCAAATACCGCACCATCGAGACATTCGAGCAGCGCGCGCTCACCCTGGCGATGGCCGGGTCCGGCTTCGCCGATCTGTGTGCGTTGCTGGTCGAAGACGGAGATGCGGATCGCGCCGCGCAGGATGTCGGCGCCGCTCTGGCGAGCTGGTTGCGGGACGGACTGATCCGCGCGGCGCGTACCCCTTAGCGCTTGGCGTCGAAGGCTTTGAATTCGTGCGCGATGCTGGCTTCGATCAGGCTGCGCCACACCGCTTCGGCGATGGCGGGCGACAGGCCCTTGCGCGCGGCTTCGGCCACGACATTGCGCACCACCTGTTCGACGCGCGGCGTGTCGCGCACGGTGCCGCGATCCGATTTCAGCACCGCCGCCCGCTCGATATAGGTCTGGCGCCGGGCCAGCATCGCCACCAGCTGCGCATCCAGCGCATCGATTGCGGCGCGCAATTCGGTCATGGAGTGGCAGGCTTCCGGCGGCGCGATAGTTTGCGACATTGATGGCATCTCTTGGTCGGCGCGCCGCTCTTTTGCATATGGCGCGGGTATTTCCCAGCCCCTATAGTTCCTTGGCGGTTATGGGCTGAAAATGGGGCGGAACATGGCCAAAAACAATGGCATGGAGGAACCGGATCGGCGCCAGTTATTGCTCGCGGGCGGCATGGCCGCGGCGGGCTTGGCGCTTGGTGCGCCGCCGGCACAGGCAGCCGGAACCGCGCCCATCGTGAACACTAGCTACGGCAAGGTCCGCGGCTTCATGGAAGACGGCGTCAAAATCTTCAAAGGCATTCCCTATGGCGCATCGACCGCGGGCGCCAACCGCTTCATGCCGCCTCAGCCGCCCGCGCCCTGGAGCGGCGTCCGCGATGCCACCCTGTTCGGCAACCGCGCGCCGCAGACCGACGCCACCGGTTTCATGGAAGAAGAAGTGGTGGCGCTGGATCGCACCGCCCAGAGCGAGGATTGCCTCAGACTGAACATCTGGACCGCCGGGGCCGATGACGGAAAGAAACGCCCGGTGATGCTCTGGTGCCATGGCGGCGGCTTCACCGGCGGCTCGGGCGGCAATGTCCGCTATGACGGCGCCATGCTGGCGAAAAAGCATGGCGTGGTGCTGGTCACGGTCAATCACCGCCTCAACGCTTTCGGTTTTCTCTATCTCGCCAAGCTGGGCGGCGAGAAATATGCCGACAGCGGCAATGTCGGCATGCTGGACATCGTGGCGGCGCTGAATTGGGTGAAGGACAATATCGCCGCCTTCGGAGGCGATCCCGGCAATGTCACCATTTTCGGCCAGTCCGGCGGGGGCAGCAAAGTCACCACCGCCATGGCGATGCCGCAGGCCGTGGGCCGCTTCCATCGCGTGATCGCGCAAAGCGGCGTCTCGCTGAAAGCCATCACGCCGGACGAAGGTACCGAGATCGCCGTCAGGATCATGGCCCAGCTGGGCCTGCAGCCGAACCAGGTGGATCAGCTGCAACAAATGTCGTTCCAGAAGATCGTCGCCGCGCTGGGCCCGATGGGGCCGGCGGGCCGGTTCGGGCCGGTGCTGGACGGGCGCAATCTCGCTTCCGGCAATGGCGCGTTCGATCCCGTGGCGCCATCCTTGTCGGCCAACGTGCCGATGATCCTGGGTTCTACCTTGACCGAGATCACGTTCCTCAATTCGACGCCGCTCGATCCCATCGACGACGCCACTTTGCGCGCCGACGTCAAGCGCGGGCTGAAGGTGGACGATGCCGAAACCGAAAAACTGATCGCGCTCTACAAAAAAGATTTTCCCGCCGCCGACAATGTGCGGCTGTTCCAATTGATCGCCACCGACAATTGGCTCACCGCCAATGTCGCGCTGGTGGCGGAGCGCAAGGCGGCATTGGGCGCCGCCCCCGCCTATGTCTATCATTTCGAAAAACCCACACCGGTGCATGGCGGCAAGCTGGGCGTGCCGCACACGCTGGAAGTTTCTTACGTGTTCGACAATCTGGACGGCCCCACCGACGACATCATCACCGGCACGGGCAAGGATCGTTATCCCCTGGCCGACAAGATGAGCCGTGCCTGGGTGAATTTCGCCAGGACCGGCGATCCCAATGTTTCCGGCCTGCCCAATTGGCGGCCCTATTCGGCGAAAGATCGCGCGGTGATGATCTTCAACGACCAGTGCAAGCTGGTGGTCGATCCCCATTCCGAAGCGCGCCAGGCGATTGGCGCCTTGCATGTGCGCCAAGGCCAGACCTCCGCTTGACGGCTGGCGCCTAAGCGCCTGAAATTCATGTAAATAAGCGGCCGGCTTCACATTTTCTCGGGAGATGCCGGCTAGGCTGATTGGCGCAATTGCGGCTGGGCGCGGGCTTCAGTATGCAAGAGCGGCAGGTTCGGAGATCTCTCATGGCGGGCAAAGTCTACCAGGACGCAACCTCGGCGCTGGAAGGGGTCGTGTTCGACGGCATGACCTTGATGCATGGCGGCTTCGGTCTTTCCGGCAATCCGGAAAATCTGGTCGCGGCGCTCAAGGAAAACGGCGTCAAGAATCTGACCGTGATCTCCAACAATTGCGGCGCCGACGGGGTCGGGCTCTGGGTGCTGCTCAACAACAATCAGATCCGCAAGATGATCTCGTCCTATGTGGGCGAGAACAAATTGTTCGAAAGCCTGTATCTGTCCGGCAAGCTGGAGCTGGAACTGAACCCGCAGGGCACTTTGGCGGAACGCATCCGGGCCGGCGGCGCGGGAATTCCCGCCTTCTACACCAAGACCGGCGTGGGCACGGTGGTGGCCGAAGGCAAGCCCACCGAAGTCTTCGACGGCGAAACCTATGTGCGCGAGACCTGGCTGAAGGCGGACCTGGCGGTGGTGAAGGCCTGGAAAGGCGATCACGAAGGCAATCTGATCTATCGCAAGACGGCGCGGAATTTTAATCCCAATATGGCGACCGCGGCCAAGGTCACCATCGCGGAAGTGGAAGAGCTGGTGCCCAACGGCACGCTCGATCCCGACCAGATTCATACGCCCGGCATTTTCGTGAACCGCATCCTGCAGGGCAAGGACTACGCCAAGCGGATCGAATTCCGCACCGTGCGCCCCCGCGGCGACAAGGAGAGCGTGTAATGGCCTGGACCCGCGAAGAGATGGCGGCCCGCGCCGCCAAGGAATTGAAGGACGGCTATTACGTCAATCTGGGCATCGGCATTCCGACCCTGGTGGCGAACTACATTCCCAAGGGCATGAAGGTCACGCTTCAAAGCGAGAACGGCATGCTGGGAATCGGGCCCTTTCCTTATGAAGGCGAGGAAGATCCCGACCTGATCAATGCGGGCAAGCAGACGATCACGGCGATCCCCACCTCCAGCTTTTTTTCCTCCGCCGACAGTTTCGCCATGATCCGGGGCGGCCATATCGACATGGCGGTGCTGGGCGCGATGGAAGTGTCCGAACAGGGCGACATCGCCAACTGGACCATTCCCGGCAAGATGGTGAAGGGGATGGGCGGCGCGATGGATCTGGTGGCGGGCGTCAAGCGGGTGATCGCGGTGATGGAGCATGCCAACAAGGCGGGCAAGTCCAAGATCCTCAAATCCTGCACCCTGCCGCTCACCGGCAGCCGCTGCATCGACATGGTGATCACCGATCTTTGCGTGTTCGATGTCGATCGCAAGAATGGCGGCCTGCGCCTGATCGAGCTGGCGCCCGGCGTCACGCTCGATGACGTCAAAGCGAAGACTGAAGCGAATTTCGTCGCCGCTTAAGGATTCTTGGGCCAGCGGCCTCATGCTTCGACAGTCGTTAGCGCCAGCGTAGCGCGACCAGCATGAGGGAGATTTCCCGTGCCCTCACCCGTCGATACGCTGTTGCTATCGACTGTCGAAGGGTGAGGAAATAGAACGCTCTATGTCGGCGGTACCGCGCAGGTGAAGTTGGCGGCATCGTTGATGTCGCCGCGGCCTTTGTATTTGGCCTGGGCCGGGAAGGCGCAGATCGGACGGGTGCGGTCCGCCACCTTGCTTTGATTAAGACGGGTGCCGATGAAATTCACCGGCGCCTTCTTCTGCGTCACCCACACATCCAGCGCCTTGACGATGTCGTGCTGCGGATCGTCCTGCAGGGCTGCTCCCGCCGCGCCGAAATTGCCGGTGCCCGGACCACCGGTGCAATGGAAGATGCCGGGCAGCATGTACAGTTTCAGAAAGCTGGCGGTACGCGCCTGGCCTTCCTTGGCCACGATCTGCCGATAGAAATCGAGCGCGGCGAACGCCGAGATCTGCTGGTCGGCCCAGCCGTGATACATGATCAGTTTGCCGCCATGCCGGTTGAAAGCGGTGAGGTCGGGCTTGACGTTATAGACATCGGCGACCGTCTCTCTGCCCACCACTTTGGCGGAAAGCGCGCGGTTGGTGTCCTTGTCGTAATCGAAATTGGTGTTGTCGAAATCCTTGTTCTGGAACACCGAGTAGCGGAAGAAATCGAAGGCCGATCCGCCCGGTGCCGCGCCCGCCCACAGCTTCGCCCATTGCGCTTCGCTGCCGCGCGGATAGCCCACGAAAATGGGCGTGCCGTCCGACTTTTTGGCGCCGTCGTAAATCGCGTTCGCGGCGGCGACCTGGGCCGGGGTCAGGCATTCGCCGGCGGCATCGCCTTCTTTGCAGGTGAGCGTGGCGGGATCGAAATGGCACTGGCGCGGATCCTCGATCACGCCATCCTTGACGCCGTCGATCGCATCGCAGGCCGCCATCACCCGGCGATGCAGCAGCGCCACGCTGTCTTCGGTCAAGGCACTGGGGTCGAGCAGCGCGGCCCGGCTGTTCCATGTGGCGTTGATCATCTGGTTGGCCCAATGCCAGGCCGGCGCGCCGGCAATGATGCCGTCAAAGTCTTCGGGAAAGCGCGTCGCTTCCATCAACGCATGATGGCCGCCCTGCGAGCAGCCCACGAAATAGGACTGGCTGGCCTTCTTGCCGTAAAAATCCCGCACGATCTGCTTGGCCGCCACGGTCGAGACATGCAGCGCGCGATACGCGAAGTCGATCATCTTTTCCGGATGGCCCAGGGCCCAGCGCTGCTCGGCGCCGCCATTGGGCGCGTCGGGATCGGTGATATGGCCATTGTCGGTGGACATGGTGGCATAGCCCGATTTGAGCGCCGTCAGCATCGGACCGGGCGAGATCGCGCCCGCCGAACCGCCGGAACCTTCGGCCCGGAATTTGCCGTTCCAGGCAGTGGCGGGCGGCATCCAGACTTCGAAGCCGATGCGGGAATCGGCGGTGGGGTTGGCCACGCCCACGATGCGGCAGACCGGGACATCGATCCTGGTGTTGCCGACCATGGTGCCGTCTTCGGCATATTCGGCGGTGAGGATGCGCATGTCGGGGCCGACGGTCCGGCCGGTCATGGCCCGGCAACTGGCCGCATCGCCCGCGCCCTTGGCGGGCGTGGGGGCGGTATGGGCCGCCGGAATGGCGATGCCCAGGACCGGAAGCAGGCTGAAAACCGAGACGAATGTCTTCAGGCGCGAAATACGCGGCACGAACCCCTCCCAATCCGTTGGGACGATCCTCCCGCGCTCTCAAAACAGCGTCAAGACGGCTCAGGTGTGAGGGGGGCTGTGCAGATAGCTTTCCACCAGCGAGCCGGCGATCAGGCGCCAGCCATCCACCAGCACGAAGAAGATCAGCTTGAAGGGCAGGGAGATGATCACCGGGGGCAGCATCATCATGCCCATGCTCATCAGGATGGAGGCCACCGCCATGTCGATGATCAGAAAGGGTACGAAGATCAGAAAGCCGATCTCGAAGGCCCGCTTCAGTTCCGACAGCATGAAGGCAGGGGCGAGGGTCGTGAGCGCCGTGTCTTCGGCCTTGGGCGTGGGCTTGGTGTGGGCCATGTCCATGAAGAGCTTCAGATCGCTGTCGCGGACATGGGCCAGCATGAATTTCTTCATCGGCACCATGGCGGCGGTGAAGCCCTGCTCGGCCGTCACTTGATTGTTCATCATCGGCTCGACGCCCTGGTGATAAGCGTCGGTTAAGGTCGGCGTCATCACGAAGAGCGTGAGGAACATCGCCAGCGACACCAGTACGCTGTTGGGCGGGCTTTGCTGCAGACCCAGCGCCGTGCGCAACAAGGACAGCACCACGACCATGCGGACAAAGCTGGTCATCATGATCAGGATCGAGGGCGCGATCGACAGAACCGTGATCAGGGCGACGATCTGCACCATCCGGTCGGTGAAAAGCCCGCTGCCGGTGACGTCGATGGAAAGCCCGCTATTCGCTGCCGCGGCACCCGCATTGGCGGCGGCAGGCTGAAGCGCCGGCGCCGCCATGGCGATGGCCGGAACGATCAGGATCGCCAGCCCCAGCAGAAACGGCAGAAAGGTCTTGATGTGCTTCATGTCGCCGGAGCTTTTTGGGGAATATTTTCAACCAGGCAGGCACCATCGGGGCTGGAGAAAATCAGATGCTCGACATTGTCGCGGCGCACGATGAACAGCTTCTGGCGCGGCCCGATCATCAAAGTCTCGACCACCGCCAGACGCTTTTGATCCACGGACTTGGTGATGCCGGGCACGCCCCATTTGCGCGCGGCGATGCCGGCGGCGCCGATCAGGGCGAGAACCAGAAACAGGGCGCCGACATAGCGAAGAATTTCAAATGTCATTTTATTCCTTTTCGCGTTGCGGCGATGCGCGACCGACAATTTTCATGGAGACGGTGCAATTCGCCGAAACGCTCAGGGGCGGCAGTAAACAAGCGTCAACCTTAATCATGCGTTAAATCGCGGCAGAAAATGCCCGGCAAAAATCTCCATCGTTAAGTCGTGCTTAAGCATGACCGCATCAGGATGGGCCGTCATTCGAAGGCTAACAAAAGGTTACCGCGATGGATCTGCCCGACGTCTCTCTGATGTCCATGCTTCGCACCCGCATGTCCTGGCTGCATCAGCGCCAGGATGTCCTGGCGCAGAACGTCGCCAATGCCGACACGCCGCGTTTCGTCGCCCGCGACCTCAAACCGCTGGATTTCAAGGACAGTCTGCACACGCCGGCCTTCAACAATGCCGGCAATCTGCGCGTCACCAACGCGCATCACATCGCCATCCGCCCGGAAGGTTCCACCAAATTCGACGATGTCGAAACCCATGACATCGAATCCAATCCCAACGGCAATTCGGTTTCGCTGGAAGCCGAAATGATCAAGGTCGCCGACACCCAGGCGCAATTCCAGGCCGCGGCGAACATCTACGCCAAGGCGATGACCATGATGAAAACCGCCATCGGCCACTGAGCCACAGGACAAGGAGATCCCATATGGACTTTTCGACTTCCATGGCCGTTGCCGCGTCCGGCATGCGCGTCCAGTCCGAACGCATGAAAGTGATTTCGGAGAATATCGCCAATGCCGATTCCACTTCGCCCACGCCCGGCGCCGACCCGTATCGCCGCAAGGTCTCGACCGTGACTTCGAAATTCGACCGCGAGCTGGGCGCCCATCTGGTGGCGAACGGCAAGACCGTCACCGACAAAAGCGAATTCCGCAGCCAGTACGACCCCGGCAATCCCAATGCCGACAAGCAGGGCTATGTGAAGCTGCCCAATGTCGATCCCTTGATTGAAATCATGGACATGCGCGAAGCCCAGCGTTCCTACGAAGCGGATCTGACGGTCATGGATGCGACGAAACAGATGCTCGCGAAGACGGTGGATCTTTTGAATAAATGACAATCATCGTCGCTCGCCTTTTTTGTTGCCCCCATCTGTCTGCCACGGCCGCAAGCGGCCTAGCAGACATCTTCCCCCGTCAGGCCTGCGGCCACGGGGGAAGAAAGTCCGTGTGCGCTTCAACGCTTCTAGGGAGAATGTGAATGGCCCTTCCCGCAGCCGCCGCCGCCGCTTACCAAAATGTCGCCCGCATGGCGCAGGCCGCGTCTTCGCCGGGCATCGTGCCCGCCGAGGCGCCGGGCGCCAGCTTTTCGGATTTCCTCTCCGGTGCGGTGAAGGATTCCATCGCCAATATCCGCCAGGGCGAACAGGCCGCCACCGCGCAGGTCGCCGGCAAGGCCAATATCGTCGATGTGGTCAATTCGGTGAATTCCGCCGAACTCACTCTCGATACGGTGGTGGCGGTGCGCGACAAGGTGGTCGCGGCCTACCAGTCCATCATGAGCATGCCGATTTGATTTGTTTCGACGCGCTCACCCTTCGACAGGCTCAGGGTGAGGAATTCGGAAAGTAAGGAACACAGCATGGACTCCGCTTCCGCCATCGATTTCGCCCGCTCGGCCATCATCGTCCTTCTGGAGATGATCGCCCCCGCCATGATCACCGCGTTGGTGGTGGGCCTGGGCATCGGCCTGTTGCAGGCCCTCACCCAGATTCAGGAACAGACCCTGGTGTTCGTGCCCAAGATCGTGGCCGTCTTCATCGTGCTTCTGATCTTCCTGCCCTTTGCCGGTTCGGCCCTGGGCAGCCTGATGACCGATATCGCGGCCCGCATCGCCGCTTACTGATACATCCCCGGCGCCCGAAAGCTCGAATGCATATTCACCTTCCCGCCCTCACGGGCATCATCCTCACCTACCTGCTGGTGTTCTCGCGGGTAGGCGCGATGATGATGCTCCTGCCCGGCATCGGCACTATGGGCGTGCCGGCCCGGGTGCGGCTGGTGCTGGCGCTGGCGATCTCTTTTGCATTGACCCCCACGGTGCAGGGCCAATATCCGGCCGCCGCGCCCCAGACCATGCTGTCCCTGGTCATCCTGATCGGTCAGGAGATCACCGCCGGCGTGCTGGTCGGCGCGATGGCGGCCGTCATCATGAGCGCGCTGCAGGTGGCGGGCTTTCTGATCGCCTCCCAGATCGGTCTTGCCTATGCCCAGACGCTCGATCCCACCCAGAACACCCAGGGCGCGGTGGTGGGCAATTTCCTCACCATGCTGGGCACGGTGATGATCTTCGCCACCGACCTGCATCATCTGGCGATCGGCGCCGTCGCGGGCAGCTATCGCATGCTGCCGCCGGGCGCGGCGCTGCCCACCGCCGACATGGCGCAATTGGTGATCCGGCTCGTGTCCTCGTCCTTTGCGTTGGGCTTCCAGCTGGCGGCACCGTTCCTGGTGTTCGGCTTTGCCATCTATGCGGCGCTGGGCGTGTTGGCCAAGCTGATGCCGCAATTGCAGATCTTTTTCGTGGCGGTGCCAATCAACATTCTCTGCGGCTTCGTCATCATGCTGGCGATGCTGGGTTCGATCATCACGTTGTTTCTCAGCTACTACACCACTTCGATGGGCACCTTTCTTTAGCGGGCGCCTAGAAAATCATGGCCGACGAAGACAAATCGCAGCAGACCGAAGAGCCGACAGCAAAACGGCTCGAACAGGCGCGCGAATCCGGCGACATCGTCAAATCCACCGAAGTGACCGCCTTGGTGCTGTTGGCGGGCGGCACCCTGGCGATCGCCATGTTCGGCCATTCCACGGCGGTGGCCATCGCCGAGCTTCTCACCATGTTCATCGAACAGCCGGAGCAGATGGCGGTCGATGGCGCGGGTCTGGCCTCCATGTCGCGGGGGCTTTTGCTGCATCTGGCGCTGATCCTGGCGCCCTTCATGGGCGTGATGGTCGCGGCCAGCCTGGCCGGTCATGTGCTGCAGAGCCGCCCCACGCTCAATCCCGAAAGGCTGGCGCCCGATTTCTCCAAACTGTCGATTCCCAAAGGCCTGGCGCGAACCTTCGGTCCGGAAGGCTGGATGAATCTGCTCAAGGGCCTGATCAAGATCGCCATCGTGGGCATGGCGATCTGGACGCAGCTCTGGCCCGAACGGGGCATGCTGGAAGCCATTCTGACTCAGTCGCCGGGAGCCGTGGTGGGCGACATGAGCCACCTTCTGTTCAAGGTGCTGATCGCCTCGCTGTCGGCGCTGCTGGTGATCGCGGGCCTGGATTATTTCCTGCAGCGCCTGCGCTTCATGAAGCGCAACCGCATGTCCAAGCAGGAGATCAAGGAAGAATATCGCCAGAATGAAGGCGATCCCGCCATCAAGGCCAAAGTGCGCCAGATCCGCCAGGAGCGTTCCCGGAAGCGCATGATGGCGGCGGTGCCCGAGGCCACGGTGGTGATCATGAACCCCACCCACTTTGCCGTGGCGCTGAAATACGAATCCGGAAAGATGGCGGCGCCGATCTGCGTGGCCAAGGGCGTGGACGCGCTGGCCTTGCGCATTCGCGCCGTGGCCGAAGAGCATGACGTGCCGGTGATCGAAAATCCGCCTTTGGCGCGTGCCCTGCACGCCAGCATCGAGATCGACGAGGCGGTGCCCCCCGAACACTATAAGGCGGTGGCGCAAATCATCGGCTATGTGATGCGGCTCAGCGGCGCGATTCCGCGCCGCTGACTTTAGAATGCTCGTCGCCGCTCGTTTGAAATGAAACCCGCCCGGCCGCTCGCTCGGGCCGTCCGCACGCTGTCGCTACGGACCGTTCGCCGCTCGAAATGGTCCACCGGACCATTTCGACCGCAACGCGGTCGCGGCTCACCCTACCGCTTCGCTATTTGAGGGCGGGCGGGAAATTTCCCAGAAATTAACAAGCAGAAATAATGGTTTACGAGACGGAAACCATTCGTTAACCGAATCCTGTAAAGTGCGGATAATGCAGGCTTCCCGCGCGATTTCGACCTGGACTTTGGGCGTGCCGGCCGGAGCTTGGCGCTGGGCTGCCTTGGCGTTCGCCATCGTGGCCCTGGGGGCCGCGGGCTTGGCCCTGACCCAGCCCGATCAAGCCGGATTTGCCGGCTATGCGCTTCTGGGCGGGATCGGCGCCGTCGCCTCCTTGCTTCTTTATGCGGTGTGGCCGCGCGAAGGCCTGAAGACCGAAGACGCAAGGCGGGTGTCCGAGGCCGCCGCGCGGGCCAATGTCGCCTGGGTGATCACCGGCCCGGATGGCACCGTGCTGGATTGCAATCCGGTCTATCGCCGAATGGCTGGCACCAAGGATGGCGACAGCGCCGCGCCGCCCGAACTGGCGATGGCGGGCGAACCGTCCAGCGCGGTTCTCTACCGGCTGTCGCGTGATGCCGCCGAAGGCCGCCCCCGCGAAGAAAGTTTTGTGGTGATGCCGGGACTGGAATTGGTCGCCGCCGTGCGCCCGATGAAGGATCAGCGCACCGTCTGGTGGTTCACCCCGCGCCTGGCCGCCACCACATCGCCGCAGCCCGTGGTCGCGCCGGCCCCCGAAGCGGCGCCCGCGGGCGATCTTCGGACCGCGGCCAAAGCGCAGGCGGCACCGGTCGCGCCGGTTTCGGCACCCGTCGATCATGTGATGAGTACGCTTCTGCTCAATGCGCCCATGGGCGTGGCCTTCGCCGATGCGGGCGGGATCATCCGCGACGCCAATCCTTTGTTCGCGAAATTTTTCGGCACCGCCGGCCCGCTCGCCGGCCGCGATGCCACCGACCTGGTGGACCAGGCTGACCGCGCCGCCTTGCGCGTTTTGATCGGGTCCACGGCGCGGGGCGAAGGCACGGGCCGTCCGCTGGAATTGCGCCTGGGCGAGCGCATGGCGGAGCTGTCCGCCCAGCCCATGCCGGATGGCGCGGTGCTTTATCTGGCGGATGTGTCCGAACAGAAAGCATTGGAAGTCAAATTCGCCCAGTCCCAGAAATTGCAGGCGGTCGGCCAGCTGGCGGGCGGCGTGGCGCACGACTTCAACAATCTTCTCACCGTGATCATCGGCAACAGCGAATTCCTGCTGATGCGGCATCCGGCGGGCGACCCGTCATTCAAAGAGATCAACGAGGTTCACCAGAACGCGCTGCGCGCCGCCACCTTGGTGGGCCAGCTTCTGGCGTTCAGCCGCAAGCAGACCATGCAGCCCAAGGTGCTGGCGCTGGCCGACATGACCACCGAACTGGCGCAGATGCTGCGCCGCCTGCTGCGCGAAGGCATCGAGCTGAAGGTTCACAACGGCCCCGAGCTCTGGCCGGTCCATGCCGACGAGACCCAGCTGTCCAACGCCATCATCAATCTGGTGGTCAATGCCCGCGACGCCATGCCGGGCGGCGGCACGGTCACCATCACCACCGCCAACGATACGGTCCAGCAGCCCGAAGCGCTGGGCACCGCCATCATGCCGGCGGGCGAGTATGTCCGCATCGAAGTCGCCGACACCGGCACCGGCATTTCCAAAGAGAATATCAGCAAGATCTTCGATCCCTTCTTCACCACCAAGCCGGTGGGCCAAGGCACGGGCCTGGGCCTTGCCACCGTGTACGGCATCGTCAAGCAGTCGGGCGGCTTCATCACCGTGGACAGCGAGATCGGCCATGGCGCCAGCTTCAAGATCTATCTGCCGCGCCATCGCATCGATGCGAATGCGCCCGTCGCCGAAGCCGCCGCGGCGGCCGCGCCCCGCGACGTGACGGGCCAGGACACGATCCTTCTGGTCGAAGACGAAGAAGCGGTGCGCAGCTTCGCGGCGCGGGCGCTTCGGATGCGCGGCTATAATGTTCTGGAAGCGGGCGGCGGCGAGGAAGGACTGGAGATCGTCAAGGCGGGCGGCCAGGAAATTCACCTGCTGGTCACCGACGTGGTGATGCCCAACATGGACGGGCCCACCATGGTGCGCCATGTGAAGGGATTGAAACCCGACCTGCCGGTCATTTTCATGTCGGGCTATGCCGAGGAAGCCTTCCGCCGCAATGACGAGAACGCCTCGGACCTGCATTTCCTGCCCAAGCCGTTCGGGCTCAAGCAATTGGCCGCCAAGGTCAAGGAAGTCCTGTCCGGCGCCGCGCCGCATTGATTGCCTGAGCCCGGTACGGCTACATTCGCGGCCATGAAAATCCACCTCGCCCTCGCGCTCGCCGCCAGTTTCGCCCTCACCGCCTGTTCCGACAGCGATTGGTCGCGCGGCATGAGTTTCGTGGGTCTGGACGATACTGAGGCGGCGGCGCCGGTCGCGGCGGCTCACGCGCCCGTGGCGGCGCCGATGCCCGCACAGACGGCGCAGGCGGCACCGCCTGCCGGAAACAATGCTTTCTGCGCGGCCGTGGCCCGTCAGGATTCGGAGCGCAATCCGTTCGACGCCGCCACCCAGCAGGGCGTGTTCACCCGCAGCTTCCAGCAATGCATGACGATCTTCGGCAACGCGGCGCCGCAATAGGCTTCAGTCGCACGATCCGGAGCAGACATACGCCCAGGCTTCGATCCCCGATTTCAGCCGCACGGCAATGCGCTTGTAGTCGGCGACTTCATAACCATCGGTGGCGACCAGATCCTGTTCGGTGACTTCGAACAGCATGCCGGGCACTTCGTCGGATTTTTCGCCCGGCACCACGATGGGGTGAAAGCGCTCGCCGCTCTGGGCGAAGACGGCCGCATCGGTGATTTCCACCATCTCGCGCCGCCAGCCGGGCAGGGCGTCGGGCGTGCCTTTGAGTAGCCGTCCGAAAGAGGCCATCTGCACGCCGGGCTGTTGCAAGGTGCCGTAGGAAAAAAGATGCGCCATGGCCGTCATATTTACCGCATCGGGCCATCCGGGATACCCCCGGGCCGAAGAAGAATCAGGGGAAAGAAAAGGGCCCGGGCCGGCCGATTCTGGGCCGGGACAGGAAAAAGTTCCCTGTTGAGAACATCCTACGAACAATATCTTGTATTTCAAAGCTAGAACATAGCTTTAGCCAGTATCTTGCAAATGAGAACAAAGCATGTACTTTCGCTGCATTCCAGTGTCGCTAGGGATTCACTTGGGGATCGACCGGCGCTGTGAAATAACCGGGAGACAGGCATGTCACAGGCGGCGTTACGGGTGGTCGGCAAGGAAGACAATGGTGATCGCAAGCGGGCGCTGGAAGCGGCGCTGAGCCAGATTGATCGCGCCTTCGGCAAGGGCTCGGTGATGAAGCTGGGCAGCCGCGATCTGGGCGTGGCGGCGGATGCGGTTTCGACCGGCTCCCTGGGGCTGGATATCGCGCTGGGCATCGGCGGCTTGCCGCGCGGCCGCGTGATCGAGATTTACGGCCCGGAATCCTCAGGCAAGACCACCTTGGCCCTCCATGTGGTGGCCGAAGCCCAGAAAAAGGGTGGCATCGCCGCCTATGTCGATGCCGAGCATGCGCTCGATCCCATCTATGCCCGCAAGCTGGGCGTGGACATCGATGAAATGCTGATCTCCCAGCCCGATACCGGCGAACAGGCCCTGGAAATCACCGATACCCTGGTGCGCTCCGGCGGCGTGGACATTGTGGTGATCGACTCGGTGGCGGCGCTGACCCCCAAGGCCGAACTGGAAGGCGAGATGGGGGATTCGCTCCCCGGCCTGCAGGCCCGCCTGATGAGCCAGGCCCTGCGCAAGCTGACGGCCTCGATTTCCAAGTCGAACACCATCGTGATCTTCATCAATCAGATCCGCATGAAGATCGGCATCATGTTCGGCAACCCGGAAACCACCACCGGCGGCAATGCCCTGAAATTCTACTCGTCCGTGCGCCTGGACATCCGCCGCATCGGCGCGATCAAGGACCGCGACGAAGTGATCGGCAACCAGACCCGCGTCAAAGTGGTCAAGAACAAGGTCGCGCCCCCCTTCAAACAGGTCGAGTTCGACATCATGTACGGTCAAGGCGTCTCCAAGACCGGCGAATTGATCGATCTGGGCGTGAAGGCCGGGATCGTGGAGAAATCGGGCTCCTGGTACTCCTTCGACGGTTCCCGCATCGGTCAGGGCCGCGAGGCCGCCAAGACCTTCCTGGCTGCCAATGCCGACATCGCCCGGAACATCGAGCAGGCGATCCGGTCGGCGTCCGGCCAGATCGGCCAGACTTTGGCCCATGGGGACGAAGAAAAGGCGGACGCCGAGGAGGATTAATCCTCCTAACCAGTTCGAGTCATTTCCGTTTCGCAGTCGGATTTGGCTCCTCGGCAGAAGGCGCCCCGGAAACGGGGCGCCTTCTGTTTTTTATGATCGCTCCGGCTCTCGCCGACGCTCCTGGCGCCCCGGAAACGGAGCGCCTTCTGTTTTTTATTGGGTGAGCCGCGACCGCAAAGCGGACGAAATGGCCCGGTGGGCCATTTCGAGCGGCGAGCGCCGCGAGCTTGGGCGAGCGGCCGGACGGCGGGCCGCCATGCCGGGCTGTGGGATGACAAGATTTCGGCCGCCCGCTACAAGCTAAACCCATGAAAAGCCTCTCCGACGTCCGCTCCAGCTTCCTGGATTATTTCGCCACCAATGGTCACGCCAAGGTGGCGTCCTCGCCCTTGGTGCCGCGCAACGACCCCACCCTGCTGTTCACCAATGCGGGCATGGTGCAGTTCAAGAACATCTTCACCGGGGCGGAGAAGCGGCCCTATGTCCGCGCCACCACGGCGCAGAAATGCGTGCGTGCGGGCGGCAAGCACAACGACCTCGACAATGTCGGCTATACCGCGCGCCACCTCACTTTCTTCGAGATGCTGGGCAATTTCTCCTTCGGCGATTACTTCAAGGAAGATGCGATCAAATTCGCCTGGGAATTTCTCACCCGCGATCTGGGCCTGCCCAAAGAGAAGCTTAGCGTCACGGTCTATGCCGACGACGATGAGGCCTTCGGCCTGTGGGGCAAGATCGCGGGCCTGCCCGATCACCGGATCATTCGCATCGGCACCTCCGCCAATTTCTGGTCGATGGGCGATACCGGCCCCTGCGGCCCCTGCTCGGAAATCTTCTACGATCACGGCGAAAGCGTGTGGGGCGGCCCGCCCGGCAGCCCGGAGGAAGACGGCGACCGTTTCGTCGAAGTCTGGAACCTGGTCTTCATGCAGTATGAGCAGGTCGACAAGGAGACCCGGCTCAACCTGCCCAAGCCGTCCATCGACACCGGCATGGGGCTGGAGCGCATCTCCACCGTGCTCCAGGGCGTGCAGAGCAATTTCGAAACCGACCTGTTCCGCCATCTGATCGCCGCCTCGGTGGATACTTCCGGCGCCAAAAGCGACGGCGATGCGGTGTTCAGCCATCGCATCATCGCCGATCATCTGCGCTCGACCTCGTTCCTGATCGCCGATGGTGTGCTGCCGTCCAACGAAGGCCGCGGCTATGTACTGCGCCGGATCATGCGCCGCGGCATGCGCCATGCGCATCTGCTGGGGACCAAGGATCCTCTGATGCACCGCCTGGTGCCGACCCTGGTGGCGGAAATGGGCGCTGCTTATCCCGAATTGAAGCGGGCCGAGGCCCTGATCACCGAGACCTTGAAGCTGGAAGAAATCCGCTTCCGCGAAACCTTGGCGCGTGGCCTCAAGCTGTTGGACGAAGCCACGCTTGGTATGAAGGACGGCGACCGCCTCACCGGCGATGTCGCGTTCAAACTCTATGACACTTACGGCTTCCCGCTGGACCTGACGCAGGAATCGCTGCGCGCGCGAGGCATCGCGGTGGACCAGGACGGTTTCACCTTCGCCATGGAAAAGCAGCGCGCCGATGCGCGTGCCAGCTGGGCCGGCTCGGGCGAAGCCGCCAATGACGCGCAATGGTTCGCCATCTTCGATGAAGTGGGGCGCACGGAATTTCTGGGCTACGACACCGAGGAAGCGGAGGGCCAGATCCTGGCCATCCTGAAGGACGGCCGGCGCGTGCAAAGCGCGTCTGCCGGGGACACCGTGCAAGTCCTCGCCAACCAGACGCCCTTTTATGCGGAATCCGGCGGCCAGGCGGGCGATACCGGCCTGATGCTGTCGGCCAAAGGGGACGGCAAGGTCGTCGATACCCAGAAAAAGCTGGGCTCCATGCATGTGCATGTGGTCGAGGTCACGCGCGGCACCTTGTCGGTGGGCGATGGCGTCGATCTGAAAGTGGATCGCGAGCGCCGCCGTGCCACCCGTGCCAACCATTCGGCCACCCATCTTCTGCATGCCGCGTTGAAGCGGGTGCTGGGCGGCCATGTCAGCCAGAAAGGCTCGCTGGTGACGGCGGAACGGCTGCGCTTCGATTTCTCCCATCCCAAGCCGGTGACGGCGGAGGAGTTGCAGCAGATCGAAGCGCAGGTGAACGAAATCATCCGCCAGAATTCCGACACCTCGACCCGGCTGATGGCCACCGACCAGGCGATCGCGGCGGGCGCAGAAGCCTTGTTCGGCGAAAAATACGGCGACGAAGTGCGGGTGCTGACCATGGGTGAGGATCTCACCGATCCGAAAGCTTATTCGGTCGAACTATGCGGCGGCACCCATGTGCGCCGCCTGGGCGATATCGGCATCTTCACCATCCTGTCGGAAAGCGCCGTGGCGGCGGGCGTGCGCCGTATCGAGGCGCTCACGTCCGAAGGCGCGCGGCGGCATCTGTCGCACCAGGCCGAACTGGCGCGCGAAGCCGCGGCCGCGCTCAAGACCAATGCGGGCGATCTGCCCGGCCGGGTCGCGGCCCTGGCCGATGAGCGTCGCCGCCTGGAACGCGAACTGGCCGATGCGAAGAAAGCACTGGCCCTGGCCGGTCCCGCCAAGGCGGGCGCCGATGACGGGATGAAGACCATCGCGGGCATCAAGGCGGTGCTGCGCAGCATCGAAGGCGTGGCGCCGAAAGACCTGAAGGGCCTGGCGGACGAAGCCAAGGCAAAGATCGGCTCTGGCGTGGTCGCTTTTGTGGCGGCGGCGGACGGCAAGGTCTCGCTGGTGGCGGGCGTCACCGACGATCTCACCTCGCGCATCAGCGCGGTCGATCTGGTGCGCCTGGGCGCCGAAGCGTTGGGGGGCAAGGGCGGCGGCGGCCGTCCCGACATGGCTCAAGCAGGCGGCCCCGACACGGGAAATGCCGGGGCCGCGCTTGTCGCGATTGAAAAACGCCTCAGCGAGCTTGCGCCAGCTTAGACGACGCTGGTTCAGCCGACGGCGAACAGGCAGATCTTATTGCCGGTGGGATCGCGCAGATACGCGCCATAGAAGCCGGACGTTGCTTCCGGCGGGCGAAAGCCCGGCGCGCCCTCATCGGTGCCGCCATTGGCCATGCCACCGGCATGCGCGGCTTTCACCGCATCGGCGTTTGGCGCCAGATAAGAAATCATGATGCCATTGCCGCCCACGGCTTCCTTGCCGTTATGGGGCTTGCACAGCATGGTGTGGCAGGCCATCGCGCTCTTGTCGTCGCTGGGCGCGCCATAGCCCGTCCAACCGCCTTCGGAAAATTTGCGCTCATCGCCTAGCGCCTTGAACACCGCGTCATAGAATTTCACCGAGGCATCGCTGTCGCGCGCGCCGATGGTCACGTATCCGATCTTGGTCATGTGTTCCTCCCTAAAAATGCCGCGCAGCCTTGCGCGACGGATGGAACAAATCAAGAACTATTTTTGTGGCAATGACGCCCAGCGATGATGGCTAAGCGATGATATCGGGCAGCAGCGAGTTGTTGATCTCGGTGATCTCGTCCTTCAGCTGCAGCTTGCGCTTCTTCAGCCGCGACAAGGTCAGCTGATCGCTGCCGCCCGCCGCCCACAAGGCATCGATGGCGGCATCCAAGTCGCGATGCTCCTGCATCAGCGCCGCCAGCTTGGCGCGGGCCGCCACTTCATCGGGACGGGTGACATGGCCGCTCATGATTTCTTGCCCCGTGCGGGCAAATCCTCGCCCCAGCGTTTCATCGGCCATTCATGGCCCAGAAGGTCCAGCGCCCGTCCCACCATCTGATCCACCAGATCGGAAAGCGTTTTCGGTTCGGCATAAAAAGCCGGAACCGGCGGCAGAATGATGGCGCCCATTTCCGCCAGCGCCGTCATGGTGCGCAGGTGCCCCAGATGCAGGGGCGTTTCGCGCACCATCAGGATCAGCGGGCGCCGTTCCTTCAGCATCACGTCGGCCGCGCGGGTGAGAAGATTTGTGGTCACGCCGGTGGCGATCTCGCTCATGGTGCGCACCGAACAGGGCGCCACGATCATGCCGCCCGTCTTGAAGCTGCCGCTGGCGATGGGCGCGCCGATATCCTCGATCCCATGGGTGCGATCGGCCTTGGCCGCCACCTGCTTGGGCGTCAAGTCGGTTTCATAGGCGATGGTCATCTGGGCGGGCTTGGTCATCACCAGATGCGACTCGATTCGCAACTCCTTGAGCGCCTCCAAAAGGCGGATCCCATAGGCCACGCCGGAGGCGCCGGAGAGGCCGACAACCAGCCTTTCCGTGGGCCTTTCCGGCCTGTTTTTGGTGTTCGATGCCCGTCCCATGGACTTCGTTTACATCCCGCGCGCCCAACCCGAAAGGGGCCTTGGTTCCAAAACTTTTGCAGATGACAAGCTAGCGCCTTGGTGCTTTAATTTTCGTGCCCAAACCCGCGAGGTGAAAGCATGGAATCGGAAGGACAGATCGAGAATCTCTCTGTTCAGCACAAGAAACTGGAAGAAATTATCGCCACCGAAATGAAGCACCCCGATTGGGATGAAGCTCGGGTGGCCGCATTAAAAAAACAAAAATTGCGAATCAAAGATGAACTGGAACGGTTGAAAGCCGTCCATTAATCATCGTCCGCGCAGCATCGCCCGCGCGAACAACAGCAAAGCGCCAAGCTCGCAGATTGCCGCCGCGAAGAACGACGCGCCGGGAAAGTGGATCGGCGCTGCCTCGCTGGTGAACCACGCGAACAAGGTCGGCATCGCCCACATCGCCACCACCGACGTCAGGCTGGTGGTGCTGGATGTCGCGCCCTGCAATTCGCCCTGCTCGTCCGCCGGCACGGCGTGGGACATGATGGCGTTGAGGGCGGGGCCGCCCACGCCGCCCAATGTGAAGGGCACCATCCAGGCATAGAACATCCAGCTCTTCGCCGACAAAGCGAACCCCAGATAGGAAAGGGTTCCGAATAAGAACCCCAGATAAACGGCGCCGCGCTCGCCCAGGCGCGGCACCACCAGCCTGGGCAACACGGCATAGGAAACGGCGCTCAAGGCGCCCACCGCCACCAGCGACCAGGCGACATCGCCTGGCCCCCAGCCGAATTTCAGCATGGTGTAGTAGCTCCAGGTGGAGGGCAGGGAATCGTGCGCGAACTGCACCAGCACCAGGACCGCCAGCATCAGCGCCAGTTGGGGAAAACGGTTGAGTGCTTTCAGGGCCCCCAGGGGATTGGCGCGCCAGAGCTCGAAGCAGCGGCGCCGTTCGGCCGGCAAGGATTCCTTCAGCACCACAAAGCCGAACAGGGCATTGGCGAACGACAGTCCCGCGGCGACATAGAAAGGGGCCCTGAGGCCGAAATGCTCGCCGACAAAGCCGCCCAACGCCGGGCCCAGCACAAAGCCCAGGCCGAACGCGGCGCCCACCAGGCCGAAATTGGCGGCGCGTTTTTCCGGCGGCGAAATGTCGGCGATATAGGCGTTGGCGGTGGGATAGGACGCGCCCGCCATGCCCGAAAGCACGCGGCCGATGAAGAGCCAGGCGATGGTGGGAGCAAATCCGGTGATCAGGTAATCCACGCCCAGCATGGCCAAAGACAGGATCAGCACCGGGCGGCGGCCGAAGCGGTCGGACAGATTGCCGATCAACGGCGCGCATATGAACTGCATCAGCGCATACGAGAAGAACAGCCAGCCGCCCCAGCGCGCCGCGCCGGACAGGTCCTGGTGCGTCAATTCCGCGATCAAGCCGGGCGAAACCGGAATGATGACGCCAAGACCGATCGTATCGATCAGCATGGTGAAGAAGATGAATGCCAGTGCGGCGCGCCCGGTCCCGGCTTGCGCCGTCATAAGGTATTGGCGCGCTGGCGCAGCGCGAATTTCTGGATCTTGCCGGTGCTGGTCTTGGGCAGCTCGGTGAAGACCAGGAAGCGCGGCGTCTTGAACTTGGCCAGATGCTGGCGGCAGAAGGCGAGGATGTCCTCTTCCGTCACCGCCTCATGCCCGCGGCGCTTCTCGACAAAGGCGCAAGGCGTCTCGCCCCATTTGGCGTCCGGCTTGGCCACCACGGCGGCGAATTGCACGGCAGGGTGGCGGGTGAGGACATTCTCGATCTCGATCGAGGAAATATTCTCGCCGCCCGAAATGATGATGTCCTTGGAACGATCCTTCAGCTGGATATAGCCGTCGGGATACATCACGCCCAGATCGCCGGAATGAAACCAGCCGCCGGCAAAGGCGGCGCGGGTGGCTTCGGGATTCTTCAGATAGCCCTTCATCACCACATTGCCCCGGAACATCACTTCGCCCAGCGTGTCGGGGGCGACGGGCTCCATGGTCTGCGGGTCCATCACGGCAAGGCCTTCCAGCGCGTGATAGCGCACGCCCTGGCGGGCCTGGCGCTTGGCACGACCGGCACTGTCCAATGCGTCCCAGGCCTCGTGCCATTCATTGACCACGGCGGGGCCATAGACTTCGGTGAGGCCATAGACATGCACGATGTCGAAGCCGGCTTCCGCCATGCCCGCCAGCACCGATTCGGGCGGCGGCGCCGCGGCCACCAGAAAGGTGACGCGCTGGGAGAAATCGCGGATCTCGTCCGGCTGCGCATCCAGCAAGGTGGACATCACGATGGGCGCGCCGCACAGATGCGTGACCCCATGCTCGGCGATGGCCTTGTAGATCGCGCCCGCCCGCACCCAGCGCAGGCAGACATGGGTGCCCGCATTGACCGAAAGGGTCCAGGGAAAGCACCAGCCGTTGCAATGGAACATGGGCAGGGTCCACAGCAACACGGGATGGCGGCCCATATTGCCGGCCAGAATGTTGCTGTAGCCCATCAGCGCCGCGCCGCGATGGTGATAAACCACACCCTTCGGGTTTCCGGTGGTGCCCGAAGTGTAGTTGAGCGAGATCGCATCCCATTCGTCGGCGGGCATCATCCAGGAAAATTCCGGATCGCCCTCGGCGATGAAAGCTTCATAGTCTTCGCCCAGCCGCGCGCCATCTTGCGGAAATTCCGGATCGTCATAATCGATCACCAGGGGCGGATGCTTGAGCTGCTTCAACGCTTCGCCGACGGTGGCGGAGAATTCGCGGTCGGTGATCAGGATCTTGGCGCCGCCATGTTCCAGCATATAGGCGATGGAGGCTGCATCCAGCCGCGTGTTGATGGCGTTGAGAACCCCGCCCGCCATCGGCACGCCGTAATGGGCTTCCAGCATGGCGGGCGTGTTGGCCAGAACCGCCGCCACCGTATCGTTCTTGCCGATGCCGTGCGCGGCCAGCGCCGAAGCCAGCTGGCGGCAGCGGCGATAGAAATCCGCATAGGTGACGCGCTGTGCCCCATGGATCACCGCGATCCGGTCGGGAAAGACGGCGGCGGCCCGTTCCAGCAAGGTGAGCGGGGTCAAGGGCTGGAAATTGGCGGGGGTGCGGGGCAATTCGTCATAAGCGCTGCGAGGCTTGAGCCGGGGGCGCATGGGCGCGGGCCGCAATTGGCGCTTGCTCCGCACGCGCGACGGCGCCAACCGCTGCGCGGGCTTGGGCGCGGATTTGGAGATGGATTTGGACTTGGCCGCCGATTTGGGCGCTGCGGCTGATTTTTTGGCAGGTGATTTTTTGGCGGGCGCCTTGGCGGCACGCGCCTTTTTTCCGACATGTTTCTTCGCCGGGCGGCTTTTTTTCTTCGCGCGTTTGGTCGGTCTGGCCATGGCCGCGCACGCTAGTGAAAGGACTTTCAAACGGCAAGTTGGACAGGCCCGCCCGGCTTGCTAGAAAGTCATCATGTCGGATGTCGCCAAACCAAGGGGCCTGCGCGCCCTCTACGCCTGGATGCTGGCCAAGTCGCAAGGGCGCAATGCCTGGTGGGCATTGGCGGCATTTGCCTTCGCAGAAGCGTCATTTTTCCCCATTCCCCCCGATGTGATGCTGCTGCCGATGATGCTGGCCGATCGCCGCCGCGCCTTCCGGCTGGCGGCCTGGTGCGCGTTCTGGTCGGTGATGGGCGGCATGCTGGGCTTCGCCATCGGCGCGCTGTTCTGGAACACGGCGGGCGTCTGGCTGATCGGCGTGCTGCATATTCCACTCGAGCAGGTGGAGAATCTGCGTCAGCGCTACAGCGAAAGTGCCTATCTGATCGTGGCCCAGGGCCTGACGCCGGTGCCATACAAGATCGTCACCATCGCCTCGGGCCTGGCGGGGGTGCCGTTCTTCCTCTTCATGCTCTATTCGGCGATCACCCGGTCCTTGCGCTTCATCGTGCTGGAAGGATTGCTGGTGCACTTCTTCGGCGCCCAGGCCAAGGAGCTGCTCGACAAATATCTCGAAGTGGCGATGGTCGCGTTCTTGGTACTGGTCGTGCTGGGCTTTGTGGCGCTACGTTATCTATAACGCAGCGAATTCCTCATGCTTCGACAAGCTCAGCATGAGTGACAGAGTCTATCCTCACCCTGAGCTTGTCGAAGGGTGAGGAGCGGTCTGCGAAGCAGGTGAGCAGGTTCAGCGAACCTGCGAGAGCGACGAACGCCCCGAGCTCAAAGCGAGGGGCAGGATGAGCAATAAACGCTCTGACAGAAGGCTTAGTCCTGCTCGAGTTCGCTGGAGAGTTTCCACTCGTCTGAATCGGGGCCTATTTCCGGGGTTTCGGCTGCAGGCGCCAGGCTTTCATTCACTGACTTCAACGTCGCGCCTTTCTTGGCGGCGCGCTTTTGCGCCCGTTCATGCTTGGCGGCGGCGCGGCTGACGGCCAAATCCAGTTCCAGCTGCGAGCAAAGGCCCAAGGTCACCGGATCGACCGCCTTGATGTTGGTGGCGTTCCAGTGCGAACGCTCGCGGATCTTCTGGATGGTCGCCTTGGTGGTGCCGATCAGCTTGATGATGTCGGCATCGGCGAATTCCGGATGATTGCGGATGATCCAATAGACCGCGTCGGGCTTGTCCTGGCGCTTGGACACCGGCGTGTAACGCGGGGCGCGCTTCAGGCGCACATTCGGCATCTTGTGCTTGGGCGCCGCCATCTTAAGGCGCGCCTTGGGGTTCTTTTCCGCTTCCTCGATCTGCTCGCGGCTGAGCTGGCCGGAGGTCACCGGGTCCATGCCCTTGATGCCCTTGGCCACGTCCTCGTCGGCGATGCCCTTCACTTCCAGGGGGTGCAGGCCGCAGAAATCGGCGATCTGCTCGAAGGTGAGCGCGGTGTTGTCCACCAGCCAGACGGCGGTGGCTTTGGGCATCAGCGGCTTGGTGTCGGCGGCCATGGCAAAAATCCTTTTGGTCCAGGGCGGGCTTCTCCAGCCCGTCCCTTCGCTCGATAACAGATTGTCGAGGAAGGTGGGCTTTTTAGCCGAAACCCTTTGGTTTGGACAGGAAATTGTCTTGACCGATATCTGGTATATATGTACCAAGATAACATGGAAATTGTTGAACGGGTTCAAACCGGGGTGCGTCTGGAACGGCGGACCCTGAAAGTCCTCAAGGCCTTGGCCGAGTCCCTGGACCTCTCCCTGGGGGATCTGCTGGAGGGCATCGTGCTCCATGCCTTCGAGGGCAAGGCTCCGTTCGGAGAGAAGACCTTGAAGCAGGTCGAGCTTCTGAAGCGGGTCTATGGCCTCACCCTGACCGCCGCCGATGCCCACCGGTTGAAAGAGAGCGATGGCCTTTCTTGAAAAATTCCTGGCGGGGGATATTCCGGCCGCGGAGTTTCATCATGTCGACCATGTGCGGGCCGGTTACGAGCTGTTGCGCCGGATGGATTTTCTCGACGCCGTTTCGGCCTATGGCCGCGCCCTGAAAATCATGACGGCGCGGGTGGGCAAGCCGGAGAAGCTCCACCACACCATCACCATCGCGTTTCTTGCGGTGATCGCGGAACGTATGGCCGAGGCGCCGCACGCCGATTTCGATGCCTTCCTTGCCGCCAATCCCGATCTGATGGACAGAGCCATTCTCGGCCGTTGGTACAAGCCGGAGCGCCTGCACACAGATGCGGCCCGCAGCCGCTTCGTGCTGCCCGACCCTGTTTGACCATCAGGCTGATAGTCAGCCTGGGATCAGCAGGATCTTTCCCGCGTGATCGCCGGATGCCATCCGCCGATGCGCCGCTTGCGCTTCACCCAATGCAAAGCGCCCGTCCACCACGGGGCGGATGCGGCCCGCCGCCACCAGCGGCCAGATCGCATGGGCGAGGGCGTCGCGGATCGCGCCTTTCTCCGGCACAGTGCGGGCCCGCAAAGTGGTCGCGGCCAGGGTCAGGCGCTTGCGCAGCATGGGGTTCAAATCCAACGCCACCTTGGCGCCGTTCTGATAGGCGATGTTGACGATACGGCCCCAGACGGCCGCCGCAGTCATGTTACGCTGTACATAATCGCCGCCGACCATGTCGAGAACGACATCGACACCTTTGCCCTGGGTCATCTCCTGGGTGATCGCAACGAAATCTTCATTCCGGTAATTGATCGCGCGCCGGGCGCCCAGCGCTTCGCACAAGCGGCATTTCTCGTCGCTTCCCGCCGTGGCGAAAACCGTGTGACCCAAGGCGGCGAACATCTGGATCGCGGCGACGCCGATGCCGCTGGCGCCGCCATGCACCAAAAGCGTTTCGCCGGGCTTGAGGCGGCCGGTCTCCGCGATATTGGTCCAAGCCGTGAACAAGGCTTCGGGCAAGGCCGCCGCGTCGATGGGATCGAGCGAGGAGGGCAATGGCAGCACGCATTCCATCGGGGCCAGCGCATATTCGGCATAACCGCCGCCGCCCAGAAGGGCGCAGACCGCATCGCCGATCTGATAGTTACCGGCATCGGCACCCAGTTCCGCCACATGGCCGGAAACCTCCAACCCCAAGGTCTGCGGTGCCCCCGGCGGCGGCGGATAAACGCCCTCGGCCTGCAGGATATCGGCGCGATTAACGCCTGCCGCCGCGACCTTAATAAGGATTTCGCCCTTGCCGGGCCGGGGTTTGGCGACCTCGGCGAGTTCCAGCCGATAGTCCTTGCCGGCATTTTTCAGCGCGATGGCTTTCATGGATCGGCTTGCCAGCGGATGTGTGCGAACGCACATTAGCGAGTGGAACCGTTAACGCCAAGGAAGCGGCAATGGACCTGGACGATCTCGCGCCCCGCAAAAAGCCGCCCCAGATTCAACTGGGCGAGGATATTTCCGCCTTGTCCGCGCATGAACTGGAACAGCGCATCGCCCGTCTGGAAGAAGAAATTGCGCGCTGCAAAAGCGCGATCGAGGCGCGGCATGCCACCAAGTCGGCGGCGGAAAACTTCTTCAAGCGCCAGCCGTAGTTAATATGCACATTACGAATTGGGCGGGAAAAAGAATTCACGCGGTTTACCAAGAGTAATGCTTTGCGCGGCTCTCATGGCTTGATAGCGTCGCGACGGTTGGGGAACTGGGGATCGAATGCTGCACAACGATGCGGAGAATGTGCGGAGCCTGCCACCGCCGCGCTCCTTCACCGGATCAGCTCTTTTCATTCGCACCTTCGATGAAGGCATGGCGCTGGTCGAAGAGACCGCTCGCTATCTCGATGGCCCCGGCCGCGACGAAGCCCGCAGCCTGTCGCGCAAAGGCGCGATCCTCTATGCGGGCGAAAGCATGCGCGTCACCACCCGCATGATGCAGGCCGCCAGTTGGCTTCTGGTGCAGCGCGCGGTGCATGACGGCGATATGGAGCCGGACCAGGCATCGTCGGGACGTTATCGCCTCGGTTCGAAAGAAATCTGCCTGGGTACCGCCACCGAGAATACCGAGGAATTGCTGCCCGCGGCGTTGCGCGATCTTCTGGCCCGCAGCGAGAGCCTTTACCGCCGCATCGCGCGCCTGGACGAGGTTCTGTTCGGCCATGGCCGCGATACGGTTCCCGGCGCGCACCGGCATTGGAACCGGCTGGAGCAGGTCTTCGGCGCGGAGTGAGGAGCGGTTCGCCGTCAGGCGAACAAAACGGTCCGGTGGACCGTTTTGAGCGACGAACGCCGCGAGCTTAAGCGAGCGGTTCTCCGGTCTTTCAAAAACATAAAAAAAGGCGGCCGGTGAGGCCGCCTTTTTCGAATCCGGTTTCCGCGCCGCTTATTTCACGAAGCCGTCGCTAGCGACAGCGTCGTGCGACGGGTTTGGGAAATTCCTATTTCACAAACCCAGCAAACTTCTTGTTGAAGCGGGTCAGGCGGCCGCCACGGTCCATCAGCTGCTGCTGACCGCCGGTCCAGGCGGGGTGGGTGGTGGGGTCGATGTCGAGCGTGATCTTCTGCCCGGCCTCGCCATGGGTGGTGCGGGTCTTATAGACGGTGCCGTCGTTGAGCTGGATATCAACGAAATGATACGCGGGGTGGATGCCCTTTTTCATGGGAACGGCCTTTTCTAAGCGCGATCCGGAAAAGTGGAAGCCGGTTTTCCGAAAGATCGCGCGACAAATCAACGAACTAGGGCATGGTTGCGCTTCGGGAAGCGCGATCATGCCCTTATGCAGAGGCCGGGGCTTATAGGCAAAAGCCCCCCTGATGGCAAGCGACCCCCGGGGAAAGCTCTTTGTGCGGGGATATTCGTCTCTATATAAGCCCCTGGGAACCTTTAAAGATCACGATAATGGCGCGAGGCGACGCGGATATGGGACGCTTGTCGGGACGGCCGGTTTCCCGCTCCCTGGCCCCTTTGCGCCGGCTTTTCCCGTTCCTGATGCCCTATCGCGGGCGCATCGTCATCGCCATCCTGGCTCTCCTGGCCTCCTCGACCGCCACCCTGGTGCTGCCCACCCTGGCGCGGGGACTGATCGACCATAATCTCTCCGTCAGCCAGGCCGAGAGCCTCAGCCATTACTATTTCCTGTTCATCGTGGCGGCGGCGGTCCTGGCCCTGGCGTCCGCGACCCGGTTCTATTTCGTCACCTGGCTGGGCGAGCGGGTGGTGGCCGATGTCCGCAAGGCGGTGTTCGACAATGTGCTGGGCCTGACGCCCGCTTTCTTCGAAGTCACCCGCACGGGTGAGGTGCTGTCGCGCCTCACCGCCGACACCACCTTGGTGCAGACGGTGGTGGGCTCGTCGGTGTCGGTGGCGCTGCGCAACCTGGTGACCCTGATCGGCGGCTTGATCCTGATGTTCGTCACCAGCCTGAAGCTGGCCTTGCTGGTGGTGGGCGCGGTGCTGCTGGTGATGGTGCCGATGCTGTTGTTCGGCCGCTGGGTTCGCACCTTGTCGCGCAAGAGCCAGGATTCCATCGCCGAGACGTCGGCGCGCGGCGGCGAGACCTTGAATGCGGTTTCCACCGTGCAGGCCTTCACCCAGGAAGCCTATGAGCGCCGGGAATTCGCCGGCACGGTCGAACGCGCGTTCGTCCTCGCCAAAAGCCGCACCGTGGCGCGTGCCATTCTCACGGCGGTGGCGATCTTCACCGTGTTCGCCAGCCTTGCCACGGTGGGCCTGGTGGGCATCCGGGACATGATCGCCGGGCACATGACGGGCGGCCTGCTGGTGCAGTTCATTTTCTACGGCGGCCTGGTGGCGGGCGGTGTGGGCGCCTTGTCGGAAACCTGGGGCGATCTGCAGCGCGCGGCGGGTGCCTCGGAACGGTTGATGGAATTGTTGCACGAAAAGCCCGCCATTGCCGCGCCGCTTCATCCCGTGGCGCTGCCCGCGCGCGCGCAAGGCGGGGTGAGCTTCGAGCATGTCACCTTCCATTATCCCAGCCGCCCCGATAGCGCGGCGCTGAGGGACTTTTCGCTCGCCATCGCGCCGGGCGAAGCGGTGGCGCTGGTGGGGCCATCGGGCGCGGGCAAATCCACCGTGTTCCAGTTGATGCTGCGCTTCTTCGCCGCCCAGAAAGGCGTCGTGCGGTTCGACGGGATCGATATCGCGGACCTGGATCCCGTGGCGCTGCGCGGCGCGATTGCCGTGGTGGCGCAGGATCCGGTGATCTTCTCCGGCACCATCGCCGCCAATATCGCCTATGGCCGCGAAGGCGCCAGCCGCGAAGCGGTCAAGCGGGCCGCCGATGCCGCTGCCGCGTCGGAATTCATCGAGCGGCTGCCGGACGGCTTCGACACCATCGTGGGCGAGCGCGGCGTGACCTTGTCGGGCGGCCAGCGCCAGCGCCTTGCCATCGCCCGCGCCATCCTGCGCGACGCGCCCTTGCTTCTGCTGGACGAAGCCACCAGCGCCCTGGATGCGGAGAATGAATTGCTGGTGCAACAGGGCTTGGCCAATCTGATGGTGGGCCGCACCACCATCGTGATCGCGCACCGTTTGGCGACCATCCAGAAACTGAAGCGCATCGTGGTGATGGATCAGGGCCGGGTGGTGGGCGAGGGCAGCCATGCCGATCTGGTGCGCCAGGGCGGGCTTTACGCGCGGCTGGCGGATTTGCAGTTCGGCAAGGGACCGGTCGTCGAGGCGGCGCAATGAGGCCTCTGGCGCGGTCGGGCATGACCTGGCTGTCGGTGCTTTTGGTGCTGACCGCGTTCTTCGGCATCCGCTGGGTGACGGCCGCCGGGGTTTTCACCAGCGTCTCGAAAATTTCGCCCAATATCTGCCAGCCCATTGCGCGGCTTCAGGGGCCCGAGGATTTCGAAGTCGATGCCGCGCATGATGCGATCATCGTTTCTTCCACCAACCGGCGGGCGCCCAAGGACGCGCCCGACCCCCGCGACGGGCTTTACGTCTTGAAATTGAGCGACCCCGGGGCGGCGCCCGTGAAGCTGACGGACGGCGTGCCGAAAGATTTTCATCCCCATGGCATCAGCCTTTATCGCGCCCCCAACGGCGACGAGACATTGATGGTGATCAACCATCACCGGGCCGGCGCCCATTCGGTCGAGATCTTCGGCCTCAGCTATGAGAATGGCGCGGCGCGGCTTGTGCCGCATTCCAGCATCGCCGGCGGGCTTCTGGTCAGCCCCAACGATCTGTTCGCGGTGGGGCCGGATCGCTTCTATGTCACCAACGATCATGTCACCAAGCCCGGCAGCTTCGGCCGCTTTGCCGAGGATTACCTGATCTGGCCGCATGCCGACCTGCTCTATTTCAACGGCACCAATTTCCGCATTTCGGTGCAGCGCATGGCGTTCCCCAACGGGGTCTATGTGTCGCCCGACGGCGCGCATCTCTATGTCGCGCTGACCAACGAGCGGCGGATCCTGGCTTTTTCGCGCGAGCCCTATTTCGGCAGCCTGAAAGAGATCGGCTCGCTCTCCATCCCCTCGCGGCTGGATAATATTTCGGCGGATGCGCAAGGCCGCCTGATCGTCGCCGGTCATCCCAGCCTTCTGGCCGACAACGGCTTCCGCGCCGACCCGGCCAAGCCGTCGCCGTCGCAGGTTTTCCGCGTCAGCCTGGACAAGGACGGCATTCCCACCGGCTATGAGACGATCTTCGCGGATGAAGGCCGGCTGATCGGCGCCTCCAGCGTGGCGGCGATGGCGGGCCAGCGGCTCCTGACCGGCTCGGTGCTGGACGATAAAATCCTGGAGTGCAGGCCGAATTAGGAGCGCTTGCAGGAAAAGTGGTTTCCGGTTTTCCGTCCGCAAGCGCGACCGAATTAGGAGCGCTTGGTTTCCGTCCGCAAGCGCGACCGATAAAGGCAAAGAAAAAGGGCACCATTGCTGGTGCCCTTTTGAATTCCGGAAGGTCAGGCGACGGCCTGTTCCCCGCTGGTGTCGTGGGGATCGCGCAGCACATAGCCGCGGCCCCACACCGTTTCGATGTAATTGTCGCCGTCGATCGCCGCCGCCAGCTTCTTGCGCAGCTTGCAGATGAAGACGTCGATGATCTTGAGTTCCGGCTCGTCCATCCCGCCATAGAGATGGTTGAGGAACATTTCCTTGGTCAGGGTGGTTCCCTTGCGCAGCGAGAGCAGCTCCAGCATCTGGTATTCCTTGCCCGTCAGGTGCACGCGCTGACCGTCCACTTCGACGGTCTTGGCGTCCAGATTGACGGTCAGCTTGCCGGTGGTGATCACCGACTGGCTGTGGCCCTTGGAACGGCGGACCACCGCCTGGATGCGGGCAACCAGCTCGTCCTTGTGGAAGGGCTTGGTCATGTAATCGTCGGCGCCGAAGCCCAAAGCCTTAACCTTGGCTTCGACGATGGCGTTGCCGGACAGGATCAAAACCGGGGTCTGCACTTTGGCGACGCGCAGAGCCTTCAGGACCTCGAAGCCCGACATATCGGGCAGCTGCAGGTCCAGCACGATGATGTCGTAATCATACAATTTACCCAGATCGATCCCTTCTTCTCCGAGATCGGTGGTGTAAACATTCAAACCCTCGCTCCGCAGCATCAGTTCGATGCTGCGCGCCATGGCGCTGTCATCTTCTATCAGCAGTACGCGCATGTAAGGCCCCTCTTCAGTCCCATGAATCACCTCCGGCCCCTGCCGGCAGGGTTAAACGGTTGCCGGAGGGTAAGCGCAAATGGTTAACAGCGCCTTTAACGCACACCGGATCCTTCAATCCCCAGAAATCCGGGATTTAAGGACCCTTATCGCCGAGTTCCGATAATGCCTTGATTCGATTTGTTAAGTTTACCGCCGTTTAAATTTTTGGCTGCAAAGTGCGGATATCTGAGCCGCAAAAAGCGGCTGAAAAAGGACCGGAATGCGCGCGTTGCTTAAGGAAATCGAGGGCCTGCCGACCCTGACGCGGTTCGGACGGGTGGCGCGGATCGAAGGCCTGGGCGTCGAAGTGACCGGCGCCGTGGGGGCCGTGACGTTGGGCGGCCAGGTTCGCCTAAGCATCGGAAATAACAAGAAAATCGCCTGCGAAGTGGTCGGCTTCCGGGATGGACGGGCCCTGGTCATGCCGCTGGGTCCCCTGGATGGAATCGCGCTGGGCGCCCGGGCGGATTTCGAAAACAAGCCGGCCTGTATTTATCCGTCCAAGGAATGGCTGGGCCGGGTGGTGAACGGCTTCGGCGACGCCATCGACGAGCTGGGCCCGCTGCCGCAAGGCCCGACTGCCTATCCGCTCAAGGCGCCCCCGCCCCTGGCCACGGCGCGCGGGCGGGTCGGCGCCAAGCTGGATCTGGGCATTCGCGCCCTCAATGCCTTCGCGACCTGCTGCGAAGGCCAGCGCATGGGCATCTTTGCCGGCTCCGGCGTGGGCAAATCCACCTTGCTGGCGATGATGGCGCGCAACTCCAATGCCGATGCCATCGTTATCGGTCTGATCGGCGAGCGCGGCCGCGAAGTGAAAGAATTCATCGAAGACGATCTGGGTCCCGAAGGCTTGGCGCGGAGCGTCTTGGTCGCCGCCACTTCGGATGAAGCGCCGCTGGTGCGCCGCCAGGCCGCCTATGTGGCGATGACGGTGGCGGAGCAGTTGCGCGATCAGGGCCTGAATGTGCTGCTGTTGATGGATTCGGTGACCCGCTTTGCCATGGCCCAGCGCGAGATCGGCCTGTCGGCCGGCGAGCCGCCCGCTTCCAAAGGCTACACGCCCACGGTCTTCGCCGAACTGCCGCGGCTGCTGGAACGGGCCGGTCCCGCCCCGCAAGGCGGCAAAGGATCGATCACCGGGCTCTTCACCGTCTTGGTGGAAGGCGACGATCACAACGAACCGGTCTCCGACGCGGTGCGCGGCATCCTGGACGGCCATATCGTTCTGGACCGTGCCATTGCGGAACGGGGGCGCTTTCCCGCCATCAATGTCCTGAAATCGGTCAGCCGCTCCATGCCCGGCTGCAACACGGAAACCGAGCAAAACCTGATTTTACGCGCCCGCGGGCCCATGACCATCTATGAGGACATGGCCGAATTGATACGCCTGGGAGCCTATAAGACTGGCACAAATCCTGAAGTAGACAACGCCGTGATGCTTCACCCGCGTCTCGAAGCCTTTTTGACACAGAAAAAGGACGAGCAGGCGGGGTTAAGCGAATCTTATGCGGCGCTGTCTGACATTCTCGACGGCGCAGGGAATGGGAGGGCGTGATGAACCGTACCGACACTCTGCTGCGACTGAAGCGTTTCCGCGTCGACGAAATGAAGCGCCGGATCGCGGCCATCGACGCCATGCGCACCGATCTGGAGCGCAAGCTCACCGACCTCGATGAAAATGTCGCCCGCGAGAAACAACGCGCCGGCGATTCGGATATCGGCCGCCTGGCTTTCCCCTCCTTCCTGCGCTCCATCGATGCGCGCCGGGAAAATCTGCGCAATACGCTCAAGGAAATCGAGCGCGAGCATGTCAGCGCGCAAGCCGATCTCAACAATGCCTTCCAGGACCTGAAGGCGCTGGAATTCGCCAACGAGCAGCAGGCCAAGCGGCTTGCCGAAATCGAGACCCGCCGGGCCCAGACCCGGATGGACGAAATGGCGTTAGTCCGCCATCTCCGCAAACACTCTCTCCGCAGCGCCTAAGGGCGCGGTTCTTTTGCGTCCTGAGTTCGTCGCGGATACTCACGGGCTATACGCCCGCTCCGTGTCCGCTCCTGCTCAGGCCGCAAAATTCCTCGCGCCGGGTCGGCGACTGGGGTGCAGCTAGTCCCTTCCAGTTGAACGGGGCGTGAGGTCGGGTACGATCCGGCTGGCTGAGTCGCGGGGGCGCGAATCCATGTCTTTTTCCGAAACCATTTCACCCTTGCTGGGGCGATGCGCGCTCGCCTGGTTTTACGGCGCCGGCGCCTACAATATCGTCAACAACTGGACGCGGCTGTCGCAGCAGCTGGCGGACAAGCATGTGCCCTTGCCGCCCCTGGTGCTGGTGGTGGCCTTTGTCCTGATGGTGATGGGGACCTATTCGCTGCTGGTGGGCTATCACACCCGCCATGGCGCGGTGCTGCTGTTCGGCATGACCATTGTCGCCACGGTGGTCTTGCATGATTACTGGCACATCGCCGATCCCGCGGCGCGGCGGGCGGAGTTCGAGATTTTCTCCCGCGATATCGCGATCTGCGGCGGGCTTCTGCTGCTGATCGGCATGGGGTGTGGGCGTTTCGGGTGGGACAATCGCCCGCCCCCCAAAAAGGCCCGTTAGTTTTTCAACGCGCTTAACTCAGCAGTAGTACGGCCAGTTCGCGCTTTTTCCTCTCACCATGGGCGGGCTTGACCCGCCCATCCATCGCGCAATGCGGTGCAGTCCGAAGGATTTGTGGATGGCCGGCTCGGAGGCCGGCCATGGAGAATGAAATTATTCCGATAGACCGCAAAGAGAGAATGCACAACTCGCGCGTCTAGCTCAGCAGCAATTCGGTCAGTTCGCGCGGAGACAGTGTCTCCAATGGTGCGTCGGCTTCAGGCGCACGCGAGACATGCGCCAGCCGGGCGCCTTGCGTCACCGCCGCAGCCAGGGCGCCGAACCGGCGGGCCATGTCCAGTCCGGTGACGATGATTCGTTTGAGGCGGAACGCGGCGATGGTTTCGCTGACATCTTCCGCATCGGCCATGGCCGAGACCACGCCGATCACTTCGCTGTCCCGGCGCCCATCCATGCAGCCGAATGCGGCCCGCGCTTTGAGGTTGCGGGGATTGAAGCCCTGGGAATCGATCACCACCAGTTGATTGTGCCCGGCCCGCGCCGCCGACTGCACGATCTTGGCGGCGACGCTGCTGCGGCCCGCGCCCGACGGCCCGATCAGGAAAATCCGCTTGGCGTTGGAAAGGTCGAGCGAAGCGAACTGCATCCGCGCCGCCAGCACGCGGGTGAGGGCCTCGTCGATGCCGCAGCCTTCGAAAGCTGAAGCTTCGCGGACATAGGCTTCGATCAACTGTTCGGGCAGGCGATGATGTTTCAGGGCCGGGGTCAGAGCGCCGCGCAGGCTGATGCCGCGGCCCGGAAATGCCAGAAGCTGGGCGGTCTGTTGCACCAGTGCGGGCATTTAGATTTGTCCCCTCATCTTAAATCTGACCCAACGTGCGCAGGCGGACCGAGGCGTGAATTTCGTTCTGGCTCATCACCACGGTCTGGGGCCGGAAGCGTTCCACGATCGAGCGCAGGAAGGGGCGGATCTGCGGGCTGGTCAGCAGCACCGGCACTTCATTCTTGGCGGTGGCTTCCTCGAAACGCTCGCGCACGGTCTGGATGAATTGCTGAAGCTGCGACGGCGCCATCGCCAGCTGACGTTCCTCGCCCTGGCCCACGATGGAATCCGCGAAGGCTTGTTCCCATGCAGGCGACAGGGCCAGGAGCGGCAGATACCCGCCGGGCGACAGGTTGGCGTGGCAGAGTTGGCGGGCGAGGCGGGCGCGCACATGCTCGGTGATGTAGAGCGCGTTCTTGGTGTGGCCCACGGCTTCGGCGATGCCTTCCAGAATGGCGGGCAAATCGCGGATCGAAACGCGTTCCGAGAGCAGGGTCTGCAGCACCCGCTGGGTGCCGGTGACCGAGATCTGCGACGGGATCAGCTCTTCCACCAGCTTCTTGTTCTCCGGCGGCAGATCGTCGAGCAGCTTCTTGGTTTCCGCATAGGAGAGCAGCTCGGCCATATGGCTCTTGAGCACTTCGGTCAGATGGGTGGTGAGTACGGTGCCCGGATCGACCACGGTGAAGCCGCGGAACGAGGCTTCCTCGCGCAGCGCGCTGGACACCCAGGTGGCGGGCAGGCCGAATGCGGGCTCGGTGGTGTGGGTGCCGGGCAGGTCGATGGGCAGGCCCTTAGGGTCCATGATCAGGAACGAGCCGGGGAAGAGTTCGCCCTTGCCGGAATCGAATTCCTTGATGCGGATGCGATACTCGTTGGCGCCCAGCTGCATATTGTCCAGGATGCGCACCGCCGGCATCACGAAGCCCATTTCCTGCGCCAGTTGGCGGCGAAGGGCCTTGATCTGGTCGGTGATGCGATGGCCCTGCACATCGTTGATCAGCGGCAACAGGCCATAGCCCAGTTCGATGCGCAGGAGATCGAGCGCCAGCGCGGTGGAGATCGGCTCTTCCTTGGGCGTGGTGTCGGCCTGGGCCTTGGCATCCTCGGCCCTTTCGCTGGCGACGCGGGCGTCCTTGCGCTTGAAGGCGTAAAAGGCGAGCGCGCCGGTGGCGCCGGAAAGGCCCCCGAACACCAGGGTGGGCATGCCCGGCAGGACGGCCACGATGCCCATCACGGCAGCGGCCATGCCCAGCGCCTGGGGATAGAAAGAGAGCTGGCGCATCAGCGCCTTGTCGGTGGCGCCTTCGACGCCCGCCTTGGACACCATCAAGCCGGCGGCGGTGGAGACGATCAGGGCCGGCATCTGCGACACCAACCCGTCACCCACGGTCAGCAGGGTGAAGGTCTGGGTGGCATTGCCGAAGCTCATGCCTTTCTGCGCCACGGCGATGATGATGCCGCCGATGATGTTGATGGCCACGATCAGAAGGCCGGCAATGGCATCGCCGCGCACGAATTTGCTGGCGCCGTCCATGGCGCCGAAGAAATTGGATTCCGCTTCGATGGTCTTGCGGCGCAGCTTGGCTTCTTTTTCGTCGATCAGGCCGGCGGAAAGGTCGGCGTCGATCGCCATCTGCTTGCCCGGCATGGCGTCCAAGCTGAAGCGGGCGGCCACTTCGGCGATGCGGCCCGAACCTTTGGTGATGACCACGAAATTGACGATGATCAGGATGGCGAAGACGATCAGGCCGATGACGAAATTGCCCTGCATGATCAGCTTGCCGAAGGCCTGAATGACATAGCCGGACGCGGCGGTGCCTTCGTTGCCATGGCCCAGGATCAGGCGGGTCGACGCCAGGTTGAGCGCCAGGCGCAGCATGGTGGTGATCAGGAGGATGGCCGGGAAGGAGCTGAACTCCAGCGGCTTGCGGATGAACACCGCCGTCATCAGGATCAGGATCGAAAAGCTCAGCGAAAAGGCCAGCGACACATCCAGGAGCCAGGTCGGCAGCGGCAGAATGAGCACCACCAGGATCGCCATGATGCCGATGGCGAGGCCCAGATCGCTCTTCTTGACGATGTCGAGCAGCTTGGCCGGAGTGAAATCAAGCCCGCCGGTCGGCGCTGCGCTGGTGATGTCGGTCATATGCTAATCAGCCTGCAAGCCGTTGTTCGCCATGGCTCGGGATCGAAAGCCCGGAGTCCGAATATTCGCGCAGCTTGTTGCGCAAGGTGCGGATCGAGATGCCCAGAATGTTGGCGGCATGGGTGCGGTTGCCCAGGCAATGGTCCAGCGTGTCCAGGATCAGGTCGCGCTCCACATCGGCGACGGTGCGGCCCACCAGATTGCGGGTGGCGACGGTGGCCGACGTCACTGCATCGCGCACCGAGGAATCCAGCGGCGCGGCGCTTTGGTGGCCGACCTGGGTGCCGTCGGGCAGGCGGATGGCTTCGGGGGCGATTTCCGGTCCCTGTGCCAAGAGCACGGCGCGATGGATGGTGTTCTCCAACTCGCGCACATTGCCGCGCCAGGGATGCGAGAGCAGCAGGCGCTCGGTGGCGCCCGCCAGCGGGCGGAACGGCACGCCATTGGCTTCGGCATATTTGCGGGCGAAATGCTGCGACAGCGCGCGAATGTCCTTGGGCCGCTCGCGCAGGGCGGGCAGGCGCAGATTCACGACATTGAGGCGATAAAGAAGGTCTTCGCGGAAGGTGCCGTGCTTGACGGCATCGGCCAGATCGCGGTTCGAGGTGGCGATGATGCGGATATCGACCTTGACCGGCTTGGTGCCGCCCACCCGGTCGATCTCGCGTTCCTGAATGGCGCGCAGCAGCTTGGCCTGCAGGCGGGCATCCATTTCGCTGATTTCGTCCAGCAGAAGCGTGCCGCCATTGGCTTCCTCGAACTTGCCGATGCGCCGGGCGATGGCGCCGGTGAAGGCGCCCTTCTCGTGGCCGAACAATTCCGATTCCAGCAGATTTTCCGGGATCGCGGCGCAATTGACCGAAATAAAGGATTTGTCGGCGCGCGCGGATTTGCGGTGGACATAACGGGCCAACACTTCCTTACCCGTGCCGCTTTCGCCGGTGACCAGGATCGAGGCTTCGCTGCCGGCGATCTGATCGGCCAGGGCCAGGACCGCGCCCATGGCTTCGTCTTCATGGACCAGCTGATGGGATTCGTCGGCGACCGCGGCCAGCACGGCGGCGATCAGCTCGGCATCGGCGGGAAGAGGCAGATATTCCTTGGCGCCGGCGCGGATCGCGTCCACGGCGCGGCGGGTATCGGTGCCGATGCCGCAGGCGACCACGGGGGTGCAGATGCGCTCGGCGGCCAGGCCCCGCACCAAAGTGCCGATTTCCAATGTGACGTCGCAGAACACCAGGTCGGCGCCCGCGCCGCCGCGCAAAGAGCCCAGCGCCTGTTCGATGGTGGCGGCGTGGGTGACCTTGGCCCCGCGCTCCATCGCGATCTTGGTGGCCGCTCCGATTTGGCCGTTGAGGCCGCCGACAATGAGAAGACGCATGATCTATTCCCCCGCTGGGCCTTTAAGCCTGACCAGCCTTGATGATTTCCGTCATGGTGACGCCCAGCCGGTCTTCGACCAGAACGACTTCGCCGCGCGCGACCAGGCGGTCATTGACATAGATGTCGATGGCTTCGCCGACCTTGCGGTCCAGTTCCACCACCGTGCCTTTGCCCAGTTTCAGGAGCTGGCTCACTTCCATGGCGCTCTTGCCCAGAATGGCGGAGACCGTCACCGGCACGTCGAACACCGCTTCCAGATCCTGGGCGGTATGCTTCTGCACCGCTTCGGTCGTGCCGTCGCTGTTCAGCAGCGAGGCCGGCGCCGCGCCGGGCGTATTGCTCAGATCGGGCAGATCCACATTGTCGGTGCCGGACATGGCAGTTCCTTTCAGCTCGTCTTAAGTGTTGAAAAACGGCGCGCGATCAGCGCGTCCAAAGCGGCTTCGATGGCGGCTTCGCTGCGTTCGCTGCCGCCGCCGCGCCATTCGATGCGGCAATCCGCGTTCGCGATGGCGGGATCGGCGGCCAGGATCACCCGGCCGTCATATCCTTCTTCATGCGCGATGGCCTCGACCTTGCCTTCCAGGGCTGCAATCACGTCGGGCGCGGCGCGCAAGGTGATGCGCGGCTCGCCGATGGCCTGGTGCATGGCTTCGCGCAAGGCATTTTCCACATCGCCGGCCGGCAGCGCGGCCAGCGCCGCAGGCGCGATTTTCTTGGCGGCGGCCAGGGCCAGCGCGGCCGCTTCGGCGCGCACGGCTTCGATTTCATCATGGCTGCGGTCGAGCGCGGCGCGGAGCGCCGCCACCAAGGCGGTGGCGGTACGCTCGATATTCTCGGCGGCCCTGACCGACGCGGCCTGGGTGCCTTCGGCCTGGGCGCTGGCGCGCAGGGTCTCGATTTCCTCGACCGTAAGGGTCTTCTTCTGGCGCGCGCGCGCCGCGTCCGACGCCACGTCGCTGGCACCGCGGAATTCGGTGTCGAAAGTGAATTTGGCTGTGGCTTTGCCGGTCATCAGTAGATCAACTCGTCTTCGCTGTTACCGCCGGCGATCATGATCTCGCCCTTGTTGGCCAGATCCTTGGCGACATTGACCATGCGCATCTGGGCTTCATCCACGTCCTTCAGGCGCACCGGCCCCATCGCTTCCATGTCTTCGCGCAGGATCTTGCCGGCGCGCTCGCTCATATTGGTGAAGAAGACGTCGCGCAGCCCGTCGGTGGCGCCCTTCAGCGCCAGGCCCAGCTTGTCCTTCTCGATGTTGCGCAGGAGCGTCTGGATCGAGCCGGGATCGAGCTTGGACAGATCCTCGAAGGTGAACATCAACGCCTTGATGCGTTCGGCGGAATCGCGGCTGCGTTCTTCCAGGGCGGTGATGAAGCGGCTTTCGGTCTGGCGGTCGAAATTGTTGAAGATTTCCGCCATCTGCTCATGGGCGTCGCGCTTGGCGGTGCGGGCCAGGTTGGACATGAATTCCACGCGCAAGGTCTGCTCGACCTTGTCCAGAATGTCCTTCTGCACGCTTTCCATGCGCAGCATCCGCTGCACCACTTCCAGGGCGAATTCCTCGGGCAGCGCGCCCAGCACGCGGGCGGCATGTTCCGGCTTGATCTTGGACAGGACCACCGAGACGGTCTGGGGATATTCGTTCTTGAGATAATTCGCCAGCACGCTTTCGTTCACATTGGCCAGCTTGTCCCACATGGTGCGGCCGGCGGGGCCGCGGATTTCTTCCATGATCTGGGCGACCTTGTCGTCCGGCAGGAAGCGGGCGATCAGCCTTTCGGTGGATTCATAGGATCCCATCAACGAGCCGGTGCCCGACATCTGGGACACGAAGTCGATCAGTAATTTCTCGATCACATTGGCAGAGATCGAACCCAGATTTGACATCACCTGGGAGATTTCCTTGACCTCTTCCTCATCCATCATCGACCAGAGCTTGGCCGAATGGTCTTCGCCCAGGGACAGCATGATGATGGCGGCGCGCTCGGCCCCCGAGAGGGAGCGGACATCGTCCTTGACGGCGGGTTTGACGGCTTTTGCCATGATTATACCGGTTGATGCAGCCAGGTGCGGATGATCGCCAGCGCTTCGTCGGGATGCGCGTTGACCACTTCACCGATTTTCTTGACGGAGGAATCGCGGACCTGGCCTTCGATCTGGCTGAGGTCAAGGCCCGGTTGCGCAGGCAGGACGCGCAGCGGCGCGGGCGTGGAGCCGTCTTGGGACGCAGCGCTCTGCGCCTGTGCCGGGGCCGGCAGCGCGCCCGCTACCGGCGAGGAGCCGGTGAGCTGGGTGGGCTGGCCTTGCGGCGGCGGATTGGGGGCGAACATGCGGGCGATCAGGGGCCGCGCCACGAACAGGCCGATCAGGAGCGCGGTGAGGCACATGATCGAAGCCTCGATGATCTTGAACCAATAGGACGGCTCCAGGCCCAGCAGCGGCTTGGCGGCGGGCTCGGCGGTGCCGACATCGACGCGGGCGAAGGGCATGTTGGTGACCTGCACCTGGTCGCCGCGCGCCTGGTCGAAGCCCATGGCGGATTTCACCAGGCTGGTGATCTGGGCCATCTCGGCGGGCGTGCGCGCCTTGTAGGGCGCATTGGCGCCTTCGCCGGTCACGGTGCCATCCACCACCACGGCGACGGACAGATGCTTCACATCGCCGCCATCCTGGGTGGAGGTGGTGACCTTTTTGGAGATTTCGTAATTGGTGGTCTCTTCGGTGCGGCCGGATGTGGATTTGCTGGTGTCGCCGGGCGTGGCGCTGGCGGCATTGGGCAGCGCATTGGCGACCGAGACCGCATTTTGAGATGTGCCGCTATTGTCGGACGAATTCTGTTCCACCGTCTGGGTCGAGCGGACTACCTTGCTGTCGGGGTCGTAGCTCTCCGAGGTGGTGGAGGTGTGATTGTAATTCATGTCCGCCGCGACCTGGACGCGGACATGGCCCACCCCCACCACGCTGGTGACGATGGATTCGATGCGCTGGCGCAGGCGGTCTTCGTAATCGGTGGTGCTCTGCTCCTGATTGGCGGCCATGGCGCCGGCACCGGTCTTGTCGTCGCCGCCGGCCAGAAGATTGCCGCGGTCGTCGACGATGGCGACGCGGGACGGATTGAGTGAAGCGACCGCCGCGGCGACCAGGTGCTGGATGGCGGCGACCTGGCCGCGGCCCAGCACGGAGCGGGTTTTCAAGACCACCGAAGCCGACGGGGTTTGCTCGTCGCGGGAAAAGATCTGCCGCTCGGGCACCACCAGATGGATGCGGGCACTTTGCACGCCTTCGATGGTCTGGATGGAGCGGGCCAGCTCGCCTTCGATGGCGCGCAGGCGGTTGATGTTCTGGACAAAGGCGGTGGTGCCGAAGGCGTCGGACTTGTCGAAGATCTCATAGCCGATGCCGGCGGCGGGCAGATTGTCCTGCGCCAGCGCCATGCGCAGCTTGGTCACCTGATCGGCCGGGACCAGGATGGTGCCGTCGCCCTTGGCATCGTATTTGACATTCATGCCGTCCAGCTTGGCGGTGACGGCCGCGGCGTCGCGCGGCTCCAGTCCACCGAACAGGATGGTCTTGGGCGGCTCGGTGATCGCGCCGGCGATGTAGAGGAAGAACGCGGTCAGGACGGCGGCGACGCCGGCCATCACGCCAAAGCGCGCGGCACCGACTGCCTTGAAAAATTCGGGCACGAGCAAAATCCTCCCAGCCAGGAACCGTTCCTGCTAGGCAAACATTGCCGCCCTTGTGGTAAAATTTGGCTTAAGCATAACGGCGGGCATTTTCTGCCCGCCGGAAAGCTTTTCTTAAGAACTTCGCCCGCGCCTCAATTGCGGCACTGCTGGACCCGCGTGGCGCGAAGACTCTGTCTTTTTGCTTCGCGCGCCTGCGGGCTTCCACCGGGTCCTAATTGCGATACTGCTGCACCCTTGTCGCACGAAGCCCGGCCAAACCGAAACGATCGATCGCATGCTGCCAGGCGAGGAATTCCTCCACCGTCAGCGTGTAGCGGCGGCAGGCTTCATCCAGGCTGAGCAAACCGCCGCGCACGGCGGCGACAACTTCGGCCTTGCGCCGGATCACCCAGCGCCGTGTCGAGGGGGGCGGAAGATCGGCGAGCGTCAACGGACTCCCATCGGGGCCGATGACATAGCTCACTCGTCCTTTGCGCTCTTCCATCATCATGCTACTCCCGAACCACGACAGGCCGCCAAAATAGCCTTTGTGCCTTTAAAAAAAGGCCAAGAGCCGTGGTAAATGAACTCATAAAAGCTTCCTTAGAATGTTCCGGAAAAGCCCGTGTTTACGGGCTTTTCCGGAGTTCCATGGCCTCATTAATTGGTCGGCAATTGTTCGAGTTGCTGCAGCATCTGATCCGCGGTGGTGATGATGCGCGCCGAGGCCGAATAAGCGCGCTGAGTCGTGATCAGATTCGTGAACTCGGTGGCGAGGTCCACGGTCGATCCTTCCAGCGATTTCGACTGGATGAAGCCCGCCGGGCCTGACTGCGCCAGGTTGATGTTGGGCGCGCCGCTGGCTTTGGTGACCACATAGGCGTTGCCCGTGACCTGGCCCAGGCCATTGGGGTTGGTGAAGGTGGCCAGCGGGACCTTGTACACGTCCTGCGACAGGCCGTTGGAGAATTGTGCCGTCACGGTGCCGTCCTTGGCCACCGACACGCCGGTAACGCTGCCATAGGGCGTGCCGTTGATGGTGGTGCCGTTGAGTACGGACGGCGCATTGGCCTGGGTGAGGCCGTTGCTGCCGCCCACCGTGCCCAGATCCAGCGAGATGGTCTGGGGGGTAAGGCCCGAGGTGGACAATTTCCACGGAATGGTCAGCGACACCGCGCCGGATGCGGGCGAGGCGCCATTCACATTGGCCAAGGTGCCATCGGAATTAAATGAAATGGTGCCGGTGGAAATGGGACCCGTCGCGGTGAGGTTGGCGGAATTGCCCGCATAGCTGGCTTCATACGCCCAGGTATTGGCGGCGGTCTTGAGGAAGGAGAAGGTGATGGGCTGGCTGCCGCCCTGCGCGTCATAGACGTTGACGGTGCGGGTGAAATCCGGCGCCACGGTGCCCGAAGTCATGTCGCCGGCTGTGTAGCCCGCATGCGCGGCGGAGGCCGAATTCAAATTGGCCTGCACGGTCAGCTTGTCGGTGGCCTGAGCGGCGCCGGAGATGGAGGTGGTGTTCACCAGGCTGAGCGCGCTGGCGTCGGTGGGCACATTGCCGAGTGCGTCCAGCTTGTAGCCCATCAGATAAAGCCCGGCCGAATTGACCAGATTGCCATTCACGTCCGGCAGGAAGCTGCCGGCGCGCGTATATTCGCGCGGGCCGCTGCCATCCGGATTGGGCGCGACGACAAAGAAGCCGTTGCCCGAAATGGACAGGTCGGTGTCCGACGAGGTCGTGGTGGGCAGGCCCTGGGTGGTGATGTCCTGGCCGATCCGCGCGGCGACACCGGCCGAGGAATTATTGCCCACGCCGGTGGTGGCGTTCAGGAAGGTCGAAAAGCTGGCGGTCGCCTGCTTGTAGCCCACGGTGTTGACGTTGGCGATGTTGGACGAGGTGGCGCTGAGCGCCGTGCTGTTCGCCTGCAAGCCGGCGACGCCGATATTGAGAGAGCCGTAGAGAGACATTTTCCGTTTCCTTGCGCAGCTTCAGGACTTCGTCCGCGGCCGTGCGATGAAAGCGCCATTCTTGGCGCCCGATGATTCACAAAAGTCAGTTGGCGGGATTTGCGACATGGGCGATGTCGCCAAGCCCGATACTCATTCCTCCGACCAGCAATTGCGGCGTGCCCGAGGTCATGTCGATTTCGCTGACGACGCCGGCGCTGGCGACCTGGCTGGTGACGGCGGATCCATCCGGCGCCTTGGCGGTAACCTTCAGCGTGTAGGTGCCGTCGGCGAGTTGGTTGCCGTTATTGTCCTTGCCGTTCCACGCGAATGAATGGTCGCCCGATGCGGTTTCGCCGGCGCCGGTATAGACAACCCGTCCATTGGCGTTGGTCACGGTCAATGTGTTGGAACTGGCCGTCGTGGCCAGATTGTACGACCAGGTCGCCGAGCCGCTTGTCAGCGCGGCATTGCCGTTGGTGATGGACACCGCCTTGCCGAGATAAGAGGTGGCATAGCTGCCGATCTGGGTGGCGCCCTGACCGATCAGGGTCTTGAGGTTGGTGTTGGTGCCGATTTGCTGTTCGACCTGGCTGTACATCACCAATTGCTGGGTGAAGGTGCTGGAATCCATCGGGCTGGTCGGATCCTGGTTCTTCAACTGCGTGGTGAGCAGAGTGAGGAAGGTGTTGAAGTTTCCGGACAGTTGCGACATCGCATCCGAGCTTGCCGCGCTGCCGGACGTGGCGGCGGCGGGGTTCTGGCCGGTGCTGGTGACGGGGGTTGTCATGGCGTCAGTCCTTTAGACATGGATATCGACGCGCGCGTCCGCGGCCGCGCCGTTGAAGGAAATCGCGCCTTGGCTTTGAACGGCCTGAATGGCGCGGGTGGCGATGAGGTTGGTGCGCCGGCCCTGGGCGCCACCATTGTTGCTGTCGTCATTCTGCCGGTCCTGGCCGCGCAGCGAGAAATTCAGACCGCCCTGCGAAACATCCAGGCCCGCGTCCCGCAGCGCCTGGGTGAGGTTGGTCGCGTCCTTCTGCAGAAGATTCAGCGTCTGGGGCTGGTCGGCGGTCATGTGCGCCTGGGTCTTGCCGCTGGCGTCGATCGACAGCCGGACATCGACGCGACCCAGTTCGGGCGGATCGAGGCGGATTTCGAATTGCTTGGCGCCGCTCATGACGCGCGCGGCGACGCTCACCGCCAGCGCGTCCAGGTCGGGCGTGGGGCCGGCATCGGCCTGGGCGATCTGAATCGTCGACGTCACCATGCTGTTGCCAGCGGCGGTGGCTGTGGGCGGCGCGATTCCAAAAATGTTCGCGGCCATGTGCGGCACAGGTGGCGCCGGCGCGAGTTGCGGCGATGGCGCGGGCATATCGGGTTGCGGTTGGGCATCGGCGATATGCGCGGGCTTGGCATCGCTGTCCGCTTTTGCGGGGCCGCTGTCCTTCACAACGTCACCGTGCGTGACGGTCGTGGATGCGGCCGTGGCGGGAAGCGATGCCGGCGCGGCGGCGGGTATGCGGGCTGTATCGGCGGGCTTTGGTTGCCTGCCAGCCGAAGGCGCGCCGCCGGTGCCGGATTTGTCCGTCGCAGGCGCCGCGATCCCGGCGATCTGCGCCGCTTGTGCGGTGTCGTCGGGCCTGTTGCTGGCGGCGGGACCGGGCGCGGGCGTGAGAGACGGCGCCGCCAGGACGGTCTGCGCTAATGCGTCGGCAGCCGAAGCGGCGTTTGCGGCCGGTTGCGGTGGATCGGATTCCGGCTTGGCGGCATTTGTCTCGTCGGTCGCGAGCTTGCTGTCGTCCGGACGGCTGGGCGCGGCGGCGGCGATCATTGACGGCAACGGGCTGGCCGCTTCACCGGCATTGCCGGCCGCTGGAGGTGCATCCGGCATCTGCGTCACGGGACCATTGCCGCTCTCCGGTCCGGCAGCAGCGTGCGAAGCGCCGGAATCGGTATCGGATATGTCATCGTCGGCCGGGGCGGCCTGACTGGAGACGCTGCCGGGCGCGGCCAACGCGATATGGAGCGCCCGCGGATTGGCCCTTGGGGCGACGGATGGACTGGCGGCCGCCGGAACGGATGTTGCCGGAGCCGGTGTTTGATCTGGCGGCTGCGAATTGGCTTGTGGGGCTGGCGGAATAACGGCCGCCGGACCGGATGTCACCAGACCCTGTGCTTGATCAAGTGGCTGCGAATTGGCCGGAGGCGCTGGATCTGACACCTGCGGATCGGCTTGTGGGACCTGCGCAATGATGGCCACAGGAATAAGCGTCGGTGGAACCGGCGCCTGGAGCGCATCGGTGCCGTCGGCGAGACTATTAATGCCGTCGTCCTTTTTATCGCGCTTGTCGGCGGACGCGGACGAAGCGGTCTGTGGCGCGATATTCGGCTGGTCGTCCGGCGTGTCGGGGGATTCGACAGCGGCTGTGGCGGGCTGCGACGCGTCAGTCTTGTTCGCCGCTGCCGCGGCCGGCTGCTTCTGTGTGGGTTGTTGCGCCGTCTCCGCCAGCAGGATCGCGAAGGGCGAATTATCGGCGTCCTTATCCGGCGCGCGCGCGGCCCCCCGGGCAGACGCTTTGCCGGCGCTGTCGGACGCTGCGATCATGCTGATGGAAGACGCTGCCAAGATTCAAACCCGAATGTTCGATCGGCCGCGCACATGCGTTGGCCTGCCGAAGACAAAGCAAGGGCCGGACCAGATTTTTGCCGCTGATTCTCCGGGTTTTTTCCGCAGCGCCCCTGTCGTGCGCAGCACAAAGGACAAGGCAGTTCATGCCCAGACCGGCAATCTCTGCCGCCCTCAAGCGTATGGCGGCGTGCCGGGAAAGCCTTGAATTCCGGGCAAAATGCGCCGGCCCGAATGGCACGAAGCTTGCGACATCATTTTCCGGCAACAAAGCATTTGGATTTTCGGCTCGTGAGCCTGAACGGAATTGCAGGGACCGCTTTAAGCGCGCTCAAGACCAGCAGCGCCGCCTTGGGCGTGGTCTCGAACAATATCGCCAACGTCAATACGCCGGGTTATGCGCGCCGGGTGGTCAACCAGCAGACCTTGGCGGCGGGCGGTCAGCTGATGGGCGTGGATATCGCCAGCATCCAGCGCGTGGTCGATTCCTTTCTGCGGCAGGAAAATCTGTCCGCCAGCGGCGCGGCCTCGCAATTCGATACCGCCGCCAGCTTCTTCACCCAGCTCAACGGCCTTTTGGGTGGTCCGGGCGACAATCAATCCATGGCGACGGGCCTGACCAATCTCGCCGCCGCGTTCGGCGTCGCTTCGCAGGCGCCGTCTTCCTCGTCCAGTTCCACCGCCGTGCTCAATTCCCTGCAAGGGTTGGCCGCCGACATATCCAATGTGTCGAACACCATTTCCTCGCTGCAGTCCCAGGTCGACAATCAGGTGGTGAATTCGATTTCCTCCACCAACGACCTGATCAAGCAGATCTATACCCTCAATCAGCAGATCAAGACCCAAACCGCGACCGGAAACACCTCTTCGGCCTTGCTCGACCAGCGCGACAATGCCCTCAATTCGCTCAGCAAGATCATCGGCATCCGCGTCAACCAGCAGGCGGATGGCGGCTTCAATGTCACCACCACCGACGGCATCAACCTGGTCAGCAATACCTACGCGGTGCTCAGTTATGCCGGCGGCGTGCAGAACGGCACCTATGGCAATATCCAGATCCAGGACACCAATCCTCAGACCGGCCAGGTGATTGGCCAGGCCATTCCGTTGGATCCGCATCTGTCGGGCGGCTCGCTCAAGGGCATGATCGACATGCGCGACCAGACCTTGAGCGGCCTCGCCGAAGGCTTGGGCAATTTCGCGCAGAATGTGGCCCAGGCGTTCAATGCCCAGGCCAATGCCAATGCCGCCTATCCGCCGCCCGCCACTTTGACCGGCCGCCAGACCGGGCTGCTTTCCGGCGATGCGCTCAATTTCAGCGGCAAGACCACCATCGCGGTGACCGATCCCACCGGCAAGCTGGTGTCGCGGGTCGATGTGGATTTCGGCGCGGGCACCTTGTCGGTCGATGGCGGCGGGTCGGTTTCCATCGGATCGACCGTCGGCAGCTTCGCCGCCGCGCTCAATACCGCCTTGGGCGGCAACGGCAGCGCCAGCTTCGTGAACGGCCAGCTTTCCGTAGCGGCCACTGGCGGCAATGGCGTGGTGGTGCAGGACGATGCGACCACGCCCAGCTCGCGCGGCGGCGCGGGGTTCTCGCAATTTTTCGGCCTCAACGATGTTTTCACCGCCCAGGCTCCTTCCATTTTGGCCACAGGGCTTTCGGCTTCGGATTCAAGCGGCCTGGCCGCGGGCGGCGTGATCGCGCTGTCGCTTAAAGGTCCCTCCGGCGACATCGTCAAGCAGGTGAGCGTCACCACCACGGCCGGTCAGACCATCGGCGATGTTCTGACCGCCTTGAACAGCGCCCTGGGCGGCGCGGCGACCTTCACCTTGAACAGCGACGGCTCGGTTTCGACGGCAAAATCGGCGCTTTATTCCGACTATCAGCTCAACGTCACGGGCGACACCACCCAGCGCGGCGCAACCGGTGTCAGCTTCACCAAGCTGCTCGGCATCGGCAGCAACAATCTGGCCAACCAGGCAGTGAATTTCGCGGTGACCGACCAGGTCGCCAAGGTGCCGCAGCGCATCGGCTTCGGTACGCCCAAAATCACGGCCACCACCGTGGCCGGCGATTCCATCATTTCCGGGGGCGACAATTCCGGCGCCATCGCGCTACAGAATGTGATGAATGCCAACCGCACCTTTCCGGCCGCGGGCGGCATCTCGGTCCAGCGCGCATCCTTGTCGGATTATGCGGCGTCTTTCTATCAGCAGGTTTCCACGCTTTCGAACGCGGTGACCCAGAACCAGACCACCCAGGACGGCAGGCTTCAGGAAGCCCAGTCGCGCATGGCATCCAACTCCGGCGTCAGCCTGGACGAGGAATTGACCAATCTCACCACCTATCAGCAGGCCTATACTGCCGGCGCGCGCATGCTGACCGTGGTGGACCAGCTTTATCAGACCTTGCTGCAGATCCAGTAGGACATGACCGATGAGCGTTGATCGCATCCCCACCGCCCAGCAGAGCGCCTATTTTCTCAGCCAGATCAACAAGGCCAGCGCGGCGCTGAACACCACCAACCAGCAGATCGCTTCGCAGGTCGTCGCCACCACTTATTCCGGATTCGGCAACCAGGCACAGGTTCTCACCGCCTCGATTTCCGCCAATGCCCGCAACGACGCCTATAAGGCGGCCACGAATCTGGCCACCACCCAGGCCGACATGCAGGATACCCAGCTCACCAATCTTAGCGGTCTGGTGACGCAGTTGAAAAAAGCAGTGTCCGACGCGGTGGCGAACAACGATCCCACCACCTTGATGGGGCAGGTGCAGAATATCTTCGACCAGGCCACCGCGATCCTCAATTCCAAGGATGCCAATGGCGACTATCTGTACAGCGGCGGCAAGACCGATGTGCCGCCGGTGACGGTGTCGTCCTTGTCCGCGCTGGTGGCGCTGCCGTCGGTTTCCGGCGCGTTCAACAACGGCACCGACAAGAAGTCAGTGCAGGTCGCCGACGGCCAGACCGTGACGTTCGGGCTCACCGCGTCGGATATCGGCACCGGCCTGATGCAGGCGCTGAAGGATATCGCCGGTTTCGATGCCGGCGCCGGTGGCAATTTCAACGGCAGCAGCAGCCTCAGCCAGGCACAGAATGATTTCCTCACCAATCAGATCACGTCGGTGGGAACCGTCGCCGTCAATCTGAACACCACGACCGCGCAGAATGGCTATGCCTATAACCAGCTCGAGAGCGCCAGCACCGAGCAGGATTCGATGTCCACGCTGTATGCGGGCTTCATCAATAAGATCCAGAAGACCGACATGGCCGAGGCGGCGACCCAGTTGTCCTTGAACCAGACCGCGCTGCAGGCCGTGCTCCAGGTCACGTCCAGCCTCAACAAGTTGACTTTGCTCAATTATTTGCCGGTGAACGGCAACTGATCCCGGCTTTTGGTTGCGGTTCCGGGCAGCCGGTCTTATATGCCGCCCATGCGCATGCACCCCGGAGCATCGGCCAGGAAAAGTGCGGCCCCCAGCATGCTGTTCAAGCACGGAAGGGGCCGCGGTTTTCCCCATGCGCGCTTCGCGCGCCAATTAACGAATGGGCGCGTCCGCGCCCGGGCCGTGCGACCATGAAAAAAACCAGGATCGTGGCCGCCATGTCGGGTGGCGTGGATTCCTCCGTCACCGCGGCGCTGCTCAAGCGCCAGGGTTACGATGTGGTGGGCATCACTCTGCAGCTTTATCCCGACACGGTGCAGAAGAAGAAAGGCGCCTGCTGCGCGGGGCAGGACATCTATGACGCCAAGCGTGTGGCCGAAGCCATCGGCATTCCCCATTATGTGCTGGATTACGAAAGCCGCTTCCGCAAGAACGTGATCGAGGATTTCGCGGACGCCTATGCGCGGGGCGAAACCCCGATCCCCTGCGTCCGCTGCAACGAAAAAGTGAAATTCGCCGATCTGATGGATACGGCGCGGGAGCTGGGTGCCGAGGCGTTGGCGACGGGCCATTATGTCCGCCGGGTCGAAGGCCCGAGCGGCGCCGAATTGCACGCCGCCCAGGATGCCACCCGCGACCAGAGTTATTTCCTCTTCGCCACCACTCAGGCGCAGCTGGATTATCTGCGCTTTCCCCTGGGCGATATGGAAAAGAGCGCGGTCCGGGCGCTGGCCGCAGAGCTCAATCTCATCACCGCCGCCAAGCCGGACAGCCAGGACATCTGTTTCGTGCCGGAAGGCCGTTACACCAATATCGTGGAGAAGCTGCGCCCCGATGCCGCCCGCCCGGGCGAGATCGTGGATCAGGCGGGCGCGGTCTTGGGCCGCCATGACGGCATCTTCAATTTCACGGTGGGCCAGCGCAAAGGTCTGGGCCTGTCGGGCAATGACGAGCCGCTTTTCGTGCTGAAGCTGGACGCGGCGCGGGCGCGCGTGGTGGTGGGGCCCCGCTCCGCCCTGGCCTCGCGGGTGATCGACCTGCACAGCGTGAACTGGCTGACCGCCGCCGATGCGCCCTTCGACTGTGCCGTCAAAGTCCGTTCCATGCGCCCGCCGGTAGCGGCCCGGGTGACGCCCTTGGCCGGCAAGGGCGCGCGGGTGGAACTGGCTTCCGCCGAAGAGGCCATCGCCCCCGGCCAGGCTTGCGTCTTTTATAAAGAGGGCAGGGTGTTGGGCGGTGGCTGGATCAGGCCGGCCGAGCCCCTTCAGACCGCGGCGGAATAGTCCTTTTCCCGTATTTTTCCTGCAATCTTGACAGGCAAGGCCGGGGCCTCCTACATCCCCGCCCCACGGTCTTTGGACCGTCATCCTGGCTTGGCACCGTAGCTCAGCGGTAGAGCAGGGGAATCATAATCCCTTGGTCGGCGGTTCAAATCCGTCCGGTGCTACCAGCCCCATTGGCGCAAGCTTGTGGCGCCGCGCCCGCCTTCATCACCGTCGCGCGATTTTGCCGGTCCTGGGGATGCCGCCCAATCCGTAGATCGCTCTCAGATCGCCCACCATGGTGGAATGGTGGATCGCCGATTGCGTCTCCGCCACCGGCGCGAATCCTTCCAGGTCCGCGGCCCGTTCGGTGGCTTCCTGCAGAAGCCGTGTTCCTTTCGCGGTGCGTCCCGCGTCCAGCTCGATCTTCGCCAGCGCCATCAGCTGCATGACGGCTTTCGACTTTTCGGATGTGATTTCGTCGCCCATTGCTCTTTCGATGCGAGAGTCTTGCCCGATACTACGACATCATCGGAAATCGCGAGCGCGCAAGGGCCAAATGATCGTCCGCTTGCAGGCGGGCTGCGGCAAAACGGACAATGTATTACCCGTTATGGGTAGTCATGCCGGTCTCTCCGCCCGCAAACCTCTCCCGCGTTGAGTCCGCCGGAAAGGGCGTGCGCGTGTCCTGCGATCTCACGCGCGAGGGATCGCGAACCGCATGAGCCGGGGATTTCTGGTGCATCCACAAGGTGGAGATCGCCACTGCGATCACATTGGAAATCCAGGATGTGTAGGCCAGCCAAACCGACTTGGCGCCATAGCTGTGATAGCCCGCGAGAAGCCCCAGAGGAATTTGCAGGCGCAGCGTCACCGCGCCGAACGTCATGGCGTAGCTGAAGCGCATCCAGATGCGATGGGTGTTGAACCGCCGGCGCATGGCGGTGACCCAGCCCATGCCTTTTCCACCCTGGAGAATGCGATACGCGCGGCCATCGGCGCGGCGTCCTGCCTCTTACCCTCAAGCATCTGCCCACCGCCCATCCGGGTTGAACGCCGGCTATTGAAATTTTGCGCTTTCGCGGATCACATGAATTCCATCAAGGCGCGGCCGGAATTCGAATTCCAAGGGGGGTCCTGTGACTGAGATGACCGGCGGCGAAGCGCTGGTGGCCGGCCTGAGGGACCACCGGATCGACACGGTTTTCGGGCTTCCCGGGGCTCAGACTTACGGTCTGTTCGACGCGCTGCATCGGGCGCAAAAAGACATAAGGGTGATCGGCGCGCGGCATGAGCAGGCCTGCGCCTATATGGCCTTCGGCTATACGCGATCCACGGGGCGTCCGTCGGTCTTCTCCGTCGTTCCGGGGCCGGGCATGCTCAATGCCGGCGCCGGGCTTCTCACCGCCTTCGGCTGCAACGAGCCCGTGCTGATGCTCACCGGCCAAGTGCCGAATGACTTTCTGGGAAAGGGCCGGGGGCATCTGCACGAAATGCCCGATCAATTGGCGACCATGCGGGGATTCGTGAAATGGGCGGATCGCGTGAACGCTCCCGCCGAAGCGCGCGCGGGCGTGGCCCGCGCGTTCCAGCAGATGCTGTCCGGGCGCCAGGGGCCGGCCGCGCTGGAGATGCCATGGGATATCTTCACCCAGAAAGGTGAGGTGGGTGCGGGCGCGCCCTTACCCCGTCTGGCGCCGCCGCCCGTCGATCCCGACCAGATTCGCGCCGCCGCCAAGCTGATCGGTGCCAGCCGGCATCCGGTGATTTTCGTGGGCGCCGGCGCGTTCGGTGCCGCCGAGGCCATCCTGGCGCTCGCCGAGGAGATCGACGCGCCGGTGGTGGGCTTTCGCAGCGGCCGGGGGATCGTGGGCAACGATCACGAATTGGGACTGACCATCGCGGCGGCTTATAATTTGTGGCCCCAGACCGACCTGATGATCGGCATCGGCACCCGCCTCGAAGCGCCATCCTGGCGCTGGCCGTGGCAGCCGCCGGGATTGAAGACCATCCGCGTCGATATCGATCCCAGCGAAATGGAACGGCTTGTGCCCGATGCCGCGATCCTCGGCGATGCCGCTCCCGCGACCGGCGCGCTGGTCGAGGCCGTCCGCCGCACGGGCTATCGCCGAGAGGCGGGACGGCGCCAGGCGATCCGGGACGCCGCGGCGCTTGCGGAAATCCAGATCCGCACCGTTCAACCGCAAATGGCGTATCTGGATGTGCTGCGCCAGGTTCTGCCGCGCGACGGCTTCGTCACGGATGAACTTTCGCAAGTCGGGTTCGCATCCTGGTACGGCTTTCCCGTCTTCGCGCCGCGCACCTATGTCACGTCCGGTTATATGGGGACGCTGGGCTCGGGCTTTCCCACCGCGCTGGGAATCAAGGCGGCCCATCCGGACAAAGCCGTTGTGGCGATCACGGGCGATGGCGGTTTCATGTTCGCGGCGCCGGAGCTTGCGACCGCCGCGCAATATGGCCTGGATGTCGTCACTCTGATTTTCAACAACAATGCCTTCGGCAATGTGCGCCGCGATCAGCTGGAACAATTCGACGGGCGCATAATCGCCGCCGACCTCAGGAATCCGGACTTCGTCAAATTCACCGAATCCTTCGGCCTGCGCGGCGCCCGCGTGAACACACCGGACGATTTTCGCCGCGCGCTGGAGCGGGCGTTGCGCGAAGGCGGTCCGCAGGTGATCGAAATCCGTAATGAGGGCGCGCCGGAAGTCAGTCCCTGGCGGTTCATCCACCCGCCCAAGCCGGCGGGCGTGCCCTGATGGAAGCCAGAGCGTCCGGCACGGATGCCGCCCCGGTCGTCGATGTCGGATCGCTGATCGATCAAGGCCCCTGGCCGGTCTGGGCCAAGATCTATGTGTTCATGGCGGCGCTGGCGGTTTTGCTGGACGGATACGACAACCAGGTTCTCGGCTTCGCGTTGCCGGCCATGATCGCCGAATGGCACGCCGCGCGCAGCCTGTTTTCGCCGGTGCTGGCGATCGGCCTGGTGGGGGTTGGCGTGGGGGCGGGTTTGGGCGGCCTGGTCGGCGATCGCATCGGCCGCAAGGCGGCATTGATCGGCAGCGCCGTCCTGTTCGCGCTGGCCACCGGCGCCGTCGCCTGGGTCCATGATATTTCGCCCCTGCTGATTTTGCGGCTGCTGGCGGGCATCGGCATCGGCGGTGTGTTTCCCAATGCGGCGGCGCTGGCCGCGGAATTCTCGCCGCAAAGGAACCGGCCCATGGCGGTGGCGCTCACCATCGTGTGCGTTCCATTGGGCGGCATGATCGGCGGGCTGATCGCGGCGATGGTGTTGCCGGCCCTGGGTTGGCGCGCCTTGTTCGTCCTGGGCGGCACCGCGCCGCTGGCGCTGGCCGCTGTCTTGCTCTGGACCTTGCCGGAATCGCCCCGCTTCATGGCGCGCAGGCCCGAACGCTTCGCAGACCTGATCAAGCTGTTGAGCCGCTTCGGACATCCGCTTCCTCCGCATACGCGTTTCATCGATCGCACCGAGGTCAGCGATTCCGGCAAGCCCGCATTGCTGGCGATCTTCTCGCCCTTCTATCTGCGCGACACGTTGATTCTGTGGGGCGCCTTTTTCTTCAATCTGTTCGCCGTGTACAGCGTCTTCAACTGGGCGCCGGCGCTGATGACGAGCATGGGCCTGGACCTCGCCAATGCCAGCCGCACCGTGGCCGCCTATAATTTCGGCGCGGTGATCGGCGCCATCGCTTGCGCCTGGCTGATCGGCAAGTTCGGCTCGCGCATATCCATGGTTCTGATGACGCTGTTGGCGGCGGGCTGCGCGGCGGTGCTTTCGGTGCTGTCGCAAGGTCATCCCAACGTCCAGGACCTGACCATATGGATGGCCCTGCATGGGCTCTTCACCAATGGCGCCCAGACCACGCTCTATTCGCTGTCGGCCCATATCTATAAAGCCGATGTCAGGACCACAGGTGCGGGCACGGCCCTGGCGATAGGCCGCATCGGTGCGATCGTGGGATCCTATGGCGGCGCGGCGCTGGTCGATGCGGGCGGTTCCCGCTATTTCGCGGCCTTGACCGTCGCGCTGATCGGAACCGCGACCTGCCTGGCATTCATCCGGCGGCACATTCCGCGCGCGTGAAGATTACCCGACTTTAAGGTTGGCGTTCGGCGCAACCCTGGATCGCCAGGGCGGCGCTTAGCAAGGCCCGATGCGCGTGCTAGATCTTGGCGCAGCCATTCGCGATCTCGAATGGAACCGCGCTCGTGCGATATCCGGGCGCTGCCCCCACCGTTGCGGGGCCTGTTGCGTGCAATCCTGTGCAGAGTAGAGGCCGCATCACACCCAAGATGACAGGGCAGCAATGATGAAACGCAGCAGAGTGACACTCAGCCTTTCCGTGTTGATCGCGTTGACATCGGTTGGGTGGGCCGCCACCACCCCGCTCAGGCCGCAAAGCGCCAACCAAAGCATCACGCCCGATGCGCTCTCCAGCGCCGCCCCGGATCAAGGGGTCTTGTTTCATCCCGAAAGCGTGGAGAGCGAAGGCAGCGTCACGGTGGAAGGCGCGCGCATCGATTATCGCGCCGTGGCGGGTACCATCATCGTCCATCCCAAGGATTGGGATGACGCGGCCTGGCGCGAACATCCGGGCAAGCTCGGCGGCGAAGAGAAGGAAGACAAGAACGACAAGGACAAGAAGAACGAACAGGATCTGGGCGACCGCAATCCCACCTCGGCGGAAGCGTCGATATTCTACGTCGCCTATTTCAAGAAGGGCGCGCCGGCCAAGGACCGGCCGATCACTTTCCTGTTCAATGGCGGGCCGGGCTCTTCCACCGTATGGCTGCACATGGGCGCTTTCGGCCCGCGCCGTGTTTTAACCCCCGGCGATACCCATCTTCCGGCCGCGCCCTACAGGCTGGTCGACAATGCCTATAGCCTTCTGGATGTCTCGGACCTGGTATTCATCGACGCGCCGGGAACGGGTTTTTCGCGGATCGCCGGCAAGGACAAGGAAAAAGCATTCTATGGCGTCGATCCCGACGCCTACGCCTTCAGCCAGTTCGTGCTGGGATTTCTGTCGAAGCATGGCCGCTGGAATTCACCCAAATATCTTTTCGGCGAAAGCTACGGCACGCCGCGCAATGCAAACCTGATCAACATCATGGAAACCGGCAACAGTGTCGATTTCAATGGCGTGATCCAGCTGTCGCAGATTCTGAATTTCGACCTCAGCGCGGATTCCCCGCAATATAATCCCGGCACCGACCAGTCCTACATTGTGGCGCTGCCCACCTATGCCGCCACCGCCTGGTATCATAATCGCCTGGGCGCCACGCGGCCTGCTTCGCTCGAGGCTTTCCTGAAGGAGGTCGAGCATTTCGCCACCACCGACTATGCGCTGGCGTTGCAGGAAGGCGCGGCGCTCGATCCGGCACGCAAACGAGCGATTGCCGATCAGCTCGCCCATTATACCGGACTGCCGGCCGCCTATATCTTGAAATCGGATCTGCGCGTGAATGTGGGGCAATTTCAGAAGATGCTCCAAGACACCGATGAAATGAGTATCGGGCGATTGGATTCGCGCTTTTCCGGGCCCGACCTCGATCCTTTGAGCCGCGAGGCCGGTTATGATCCGCAATCGGCATCCATCGCTTCGGCCTATGTGTCTTCGTTCAATGATTATGTGCGCAAGGACCTGCATTATGGCGAAGGCCGTGCCTACCGGCCGGAGGTTGATGTCGGCAAATACTGGCAGTCAAATCATCAGCCCCCAGGGGCCACCGATCCGCAGCCGGGCATCCTCAACCTGATGCCCGATCTTGCATCGGCGATGAAGACCAACCCCAATTTGAAGATATTGTTGGCAGGAGGGTATTTCGATCTCGCCACGCCCTATTTCGAAGGCCGGTATGAAATGCAGCACCTTCCCATTCCGGACAAGCTGCAAGGCAATATCGAGTATCACTATTACCCATCGGGCCACATGGTCTATGCGAATGAGGAATCGCTGAAGCTGCTGCATGACGATGTCGCGCGCTTCATTCGCCAGAACCAAACGGCCGTGAAGGAAAAATAATCCCGGCTCTTCTCGCCGGGCCTGCCGCGGGCCGGGGGCGGATCAAACGGCCTCACGGGAAGGCTGGGGCGCGTTCTTCGCAACCCTGATCCTGCCGCCGGGCGCTTAGCAAGACCCTCCGCGCATGCTAGGACTTGGCCGTTCGCTCCGGTGGAATTGCAATCATGACCAAGCCGCTGCCTGTAACGCTGGATGACATTCGCGCCGCGGCCCGGACCATCGAAGGCCAGGTGGTGCGCACGCCGACGCGTCATTCCCAGACCCTGTCCCTGATCGCGGGCTGTGACATTTATTTGAAGTTCGAGAACCGGCAATTCACCGCCTCCTTCAAGGAGCGCGGCGCCTATAACCGCTTGACGGCGCTGACGCCGGAAGAGCGCAAGCGCGGCGTCGCCGCCATGAGCGCGGGCAATCATGCCCAGGGCGTCGCCTATCATGCCGGGCGCCTGGGCATTCCCGCCACCATCGTGATGCCGGTGACCGCGCCTTTCACCAAGGTCAAGCACACCCGCGATTTCGGCGCGACGGTGATATTGGAAGGCAACGACCTCAAAGAGGCCAATGTCGCGGCCCGCGCCATCGCCGACCGCGATGGCCTCACCTTCATCCATCCCTATGACGATGTGAAAGTGATCGCGGGCCAGGGCACGGTGGGCCTGGAGATGCTGGAGGACGCGCCCGAACTGGATACGTTGATGGTGCCGGTGGGCGGCGGTGGGTTGATCTCCGGCATCGCGGTGGCGGCCAAGGCGCTGAAGCCCGGCATCTCCATCTATGGCGCCCAGGCCGAGCTTTATCCGGTGATGCGCCAGGCGATGCGGGGCGAGCCCCTGACCCAGGGCGCGCCGGCCCAGACCATCGCCGAAGGCATCGCGGTCAAGCATCCGGGCGTGCTCACCACGGAGATCGTCAAGGCGCTGGTGACGGATATTCTGCTGGTGGGCGAATCGGCGATGGAACATGCGCTGGCCATGATCCTGGAAATCGAAAAGACCGTGATCGAAGGCGCGGCGGCGGCCGGCTTTGCCGCCGTGCTGAAGAACCGGGAGCTGTTTCAGGGCCGCAAGGTCGGCATCGTGATGTCCGGCGGCAATATCGACATGCGGATGCTGTCGAATGTGATTCTGCGCGAGCTGTCGCGCGAAGGCCGCATCCTCACATTGGACGTGGCGATCGCCGATCAGCCCGGCGCGCTGTCGCGGGTGGCGGCGCTGGTGGGCGATGCGGGCGGCAATATTCTGGAAGTCTCGCACAACCGCATGTTGAGCGGCCTGTCCGCCAAGTCGGCCACCCTGGGCATGGTGATCGAGGCCCGCGACGCCGAGCACGCCGCCGAGATCCGCGCCGGGCTGGAAAAAGGCGGCTTTCCCGTCCTGACCGCCCGTAAGCCGGTCTAGACCCCGCCGCCGTTAACTATTGAGCCAAAGCGGCCTTTTCCGGTTGCCCACTTTGTGTCCTGAATTGGGACAAAACAGGTGGGTGCCGGACATGCCGAAAAGCGTTGCGCAACTGACGGGCGTCATCGTCTGCAGCATTGTCGTTTTCGGCTCGGATATGGACGTCACCTATGCGATGCCGCTGGGCATCCTGTCCGGCGCGCTGGCGGTTTTCTTTGTTGCGCTGGCCGAAGGCCGCGAACGGCTGAAACTAAGCGCCTTCCGGCGGAATGGAATTCAGCGCCGTCTCTAATTCCTGGAAGCTGGGCTGATATTCGCCCGGCACGCTGCCACGGCCGATCTCCACCGACACCTGCGCCGCATTGCCGTGCAGATGCGCGACCAGGATGTCGCGGATCACGTGATAGAAGAGGGAATCCTCGTCGGCGATCGCTTTGAGCCGTGCGCCTAGCGGGCCGACGATGCCGTAGGCGAGAAACACGCCCAGAAAGGTACCGACCAGCGCCGAGCCGATCATGCCGCCCAGAACCGCGGGCGGTTCGGTGATGGCGCCCATGGTCTTGATCACGCCCAAGACCGCGGCGACGATGCCCAGCGCGGGCAAACCGTCGGCCATGGATTGCAGCGCGTTGGCGCCGATCAAGGCTTCGTGATGGTGCTTTTCCAGCTGCTTTTCCATCGCGGTTTCGACCTGGTGCGGATCTTCCAGGCTCATGGTCATCATCCGGAGCGTGTCGCAGATGAAATCCAGCGCGAAATGGTCCTTCATGATCTTGGGATAGCGCTTGAAGATCGAGGATTCTTCCGGCCTTTCGATATGCGCTTCCAGGGCGATCAGGCCCTTGGACTTCATGGTCTTGGTCAGAAGGAACAGAAGGCAGAGAAGGTCGCGATAGTCGCCCGGCTTCCAATGCGGACCCTTGACGATTTTGCCGAGGCTGCCACCGATCTTCTTCAGATTGAAGACGGACCCTGCGATCAGCATCGCGGCGATGGCGGCGCCGAAGATGGTGAGCATTTCGTGCGGCGCGGCTTCGATCACGACTTCCAGCGAGCCGCCGGTCATCAGATAGCCGCCGAACACGCACGCAAACAGAACGACAATGCCGCCTAACTGAAGCATGAAAAGAAAACCTGCCCGCGACCGAACCCAAGACGGCATTTCGTGGTGAAATGCGCTTAAGGCCTTATTATTAACGGCAGGGCTTAAGGAGGGGTGAATTGCGGCGCATTTCGGCGGCGCAAAGTGTTAACGCTTCCTCAATTCGCGTTACGGCGCGGCCTCGGCCAGCTTGTGCGCCACCAACGCCGCCAACTCTTTGACCACGGCATCGCTCATGCGGCCGGCTTCGTCCTTGGCGCGGGCCGCGCGCCCGATCGCCGAAACATGCAGCGCGACCACGGCCTTGTCCGGGACGGTGCCCAGCTTCTCCATCTCGTCGAAATAGCGGCAGAGCCCGCTGGCGATGCGTCCGGTGGCGCGCAATCCCGCGGTTTCGGCAAAGCCGCGCAATTCATGGGCCTTTTCGAACACAAGAGAAAGATTGCCCGCCGCATTCTCCAGCTCGCGCACATAGTCGTGCACGGCCGATTGCAGCTTCTGGCTTTGCTGCTGAATCACCTTGGCGGCGCGCGCGGCGGTTTCGGGCGAACGCAGGGCGCGGGCCATCTTCGCCGCATCGCTTTTGCTCACCATCTGAGGATAATCATCCGGCGGGATGAGCTGGCCTTTCGTCATTCACGGCACCTGATGGTCGTGATGATCGCCGTGCCGGCGCCAGGGTCCGGCATAATCGTCCTGGGCCTTGCGCCGCCGGTCCGGGCCGAAATAACTGTCGCAGCGGACAAAGGCGCGGGGCCGTTCCAGAATTTCGGCGATGCGCGCGAACAGGCTCTGGGCGGTGACGGGCTTGGCGATGAATTCGGTGACGCCGGCATCGCGCGCCGCTTCGACCTTGTGCCGCTCGGTATGCCCGGTGACCATGATCACCGGCACGAAGGGATTGGCGCTGCGCGGGGACTGCCGCACATCGCGGGTGAAATCGATCCCGTCCATCGGCTTCATCGCCAGGTCGGACAGGACCAGATCGCAGCTTTTCTCGCGCAGGATTTCCAGGGCCGCGGCGCCGTTCGCCGCCTCGTGAATTTCGCGGATGCCAATGGAATTCAGCAGCGAACGCAGGAGCGATCGCATATGCTGGTTGTCCTCGACAACCAGTACCTGCAGCACCTCGAAGGCAGACCCCGACATACGCGTTACGATCCCCGGCTTCACGCCAATCGCGGCACCGCATAAAAGAGCCGTCCATTTGGCCGCAAAGCCGCCGAAATGGACGCAACAAGCCGAGATTGCTACTGCAGGTTACGAAATTTTGGTTATCAAGCAGTTTACGAATTTACGACGGAAAGGGTAGTTCTTGGACGCGTCCCGCATCCTGACCGGCCTGCTGCTGACGGCGAAATCCATTCTCAATCCGGTGGCCTTTGGCGTCGCCGGGGCGATTTTGGACGCCGAGGGCCGGGTTCTGCTGGTCCGCCAGACCTATATGACGGGATGGCGACTGCCGGGCGGCGGGATCGGCCGGGGCGAGCCGGCGCAAACAGGGATGCGCCGGGAGCTGGAAGAGGAAGTGGGTCTTTCCGGCGGCACCGCGCGGCTCTACGGACTCTATAGTCGCAGGGTCTGGTGGGTCACCCACATCACCGCGCTTTATATCGTCGAAGGCGCCGGCGTGAATTTCCGTCCCAACATGGAAGTGCGGGCCATCACTTGGGCCCGCCCTGAAACGCCGCCGCCGGACACCGCGCCCGGCACCTTGCGCCGGCTGGCCGAGCTTGCGTCGGGCGCAGGGCCCTCACCGCATTGGTAAGTCTTGCCTTTGCGGACCCGCGCGCGTAGTCGAACGCTAGAGCGTTTCCGCGTTTCATGGAATCGCGAGAACGCTCTGCTTTTTTGCTTTGTCGCGGTTCCGGACGGAAAACCGCGACACACTTTTCCTGGAACCGCTCCATGCACGCACGCGCTGAAATCCGCGACTGGGAGATCCGGCAGGAACGCGCCGAAGATGAATCCGCCATCGCCGCGTTGAATGAGGCAGGGTTCGGGCCCGGGCGTTATGCCAAGACCGCGTATCGGTTGCGTGAAGGCGTGCACGCGGTGGCGGAGCTGGGTTTTGTCGCCATCGAAAACGGGACCTTGCGCGGATCGGTGCGCTTCTGGCCGATCAAGGTGGGCGATGACACTGTGCTGCTGCTGGGCCCCTTGGCTGTCGACAGCGCCCAGCGTGGCCGCGGTATCGGCATTACCCTGATGCAGGCGGGCATCGCGGCGGCGCGCGCCGGCGGCTGGCGGGCCATTCTGCTGGTGGGCGACGAGCCTTATTATGCGCGCGCGGGCTTTGCGAAAGTGCCGCCCGGCCGCATGCAATTTCCCGGTCCGGTGGATTCGAGCCGCTTGCTGGGACTGGCGCTGGCCGACGGCGCGCTGGAAAATCTCGCCGGCCTTATCCGCCGCGCGCGCATCGACGATGCGGTCTGCGCCGACAGCGCGCCGTTGGGCTAACGGCCCTCGATTCTCCAGGGTCCATAGCGTCAGCGTATGGACGCCGGGCAACACGGACGGTCTATCGACCTTCGATTCTCCAGGGTCCATAGCGTCAGCGTATGGACGCCGGGAAACGCGAACGGTCTATCGACCTTCGATTCTCCAGGCCAAGAACAACGATCCCACCACTAGCAGCAGCGCGGCCCAGGCGGGCAACAGCGGTTCCTGCTCCAGGGCCGTGACGCGATAGGCATTGTTGCGGCGAAGGCCGATCCAGTCGGAGCCGAACGCGGTCTGCGCGGGCGCCACGCGGCGCAGGCCCACCGCGCCGTCGGTCAGCCAATGCACCGAGCCGCCGCTTTGTTTCGCCAGCGGCTCCAGAACGTCCGACGTGGCCCGCATGTCCGCGACTTCCTTCGGGTTGAGCGGACCGGCCGCGGTTACCGCCGACAGGGTGCCGTCGGTGAGACGATAAAGACCCAGCTCCCGCACCTTGGCCGTGCCGCGCCAAGTGCCCGCTTCGATGCGGGTCAGGGGAATGGTGACATGCGCGCCGGACGGCATGGTCATGTCGACGGGCTTGGCACCGGCCGCCATGGTCCGCCGCGTCACCACCATCTCGCCGTCCACCACGGCGGCGGACAGATTTTCCGCTTCCAGTTCGGGCTCCTTCATCAGCCAATGGGCGAGGCGGCGCAGCAGCTCGGCCTGCGGGCCGCCGCCTTCGAAGCCGCGCGCCCACAGCCAGATCTGGTCGGACATCAATTCAGCGACCCGGCCCTTCTTCACCTGGTCCAGCACCAGCAGGGGCTGATTGTTGGGACCGCTCATCACCGTCTGGCCGCCGATGCTGGTGGCGCCGATCTGGCGGAACCAGCGGCCCCAGGTGGGCTCGGACTGGATTTCATTGTTGCTGCCGGGAAGATCGCGCGTCACCGGATGGGCAAGGCCGGTGGGGGTGACGCGGGGACGGAAGGGTTGGGTGAAAATCTCGGTCGAAGGCTGCGCCGGCAGCACGCTGGCCAGGGGCGTGCGATAAAGGCTTTGGTCCTTGGCGAATTCGGTGCCCGACGACACCAGCAAGGCGCCGCCTTCATCGACATAATTGGCGATGTTCTCGAAATAGGCCATGGGCAGGATGCCCGCCTCGCCATAGCGATCGAAAATCACCAGATCGAAGGATTTGAGCTTTTCCAAAAACAATTCCCGCGTGGGAAACGTGATCAGGGACAGCTCTTCGATGGGCGTGGCGTCCTGCTTGTCCGGCGGCCGAAGGATGGTGAAATGCACCAGGTCCACCGACGGATCGGCCTTCAAGAGATTGCGCCACACCCGCTCGCCCGCATGCGGCTCGCCCGAAATCAGCAGCACCCGCAAGCGGTCGCGCACGCCCGAGATCGACACCACCGCGCGGTTATTCTGCAAAGTGAGTTCGGATGGTCCCGGCGCCGCCGACAATTCCAGGATGTTCTCGCCTTCATGGGTGACGGGGACTTTGAGGGTGGTTTCCTGGCCCACCGTCACCACGCGATTGCCCAGGGGCTTGCCGTCCACCGACAGGCTGACTTCGGCGCTGCCGCCGGGCGGGCCGCCGAAATCATCCACCCTGAGCACCATCTGCGCGCTCTGGCCGACAATGGCGAAGCGCTCGGCGTTGAGCACGGTGAGCTTGCGGTCGCGCTCGCCATGCCGGCCCGCGATCAGGACTTGCAGCGGCGCCTTGAAATTGAGCGCTTCCGGCGTGTCATGCACCTGCCCGTCCGTGATCATCACCGCCCCGGCGATGCGGCCGGGCGGCACATCGGCCAGGGCGCTGTTCAGTGCGGCGAAGGCCTGGGTGCCGTTATTTTCGCCGGTCGTGGTGGTGGTGATGCTGGTCTCGCGCAAAGTGAGATTGGGCTGGCCCGCGATCTGACGGCGCAGCGCGGCCAGCGCGGCGTCGGCCTGGGCGGTGCGCTGGCCCACGCCCATGCTTTGCGAACGGTCCACCACCACCGCCACCACATCGGGCAGAGGCGCATGGGTTTCCTTCACCAGGATGGGGCCTGCCAGTGCGAAGAGAAGAACGGTGAAAGCAACGCCGCGCATCAGGGCGCCGCGCGCCCCGCGCCAGATGCTGAAGACGGTGATCGCCAGCGCGATGACCGCCAAGGCCACCAGAAGCGCCACAGGGATGTGCGGATCGAAAGCCAGCCGGGTCATTTTCGCGTCTCGATCATTTGCCGAGGCGCTCCAGCAGCGCGGGCGCATGCACCTGGTCGGTCTTGTAATTGCCCGTCAGCGCATACATCACCAGATTGATGCCGAAGCGCAGCGCCATCTCGCGCTGCATCTCGCCGCCCGGCACCGGCTCGCTCAAAGGATGGCCCGAGGGATCGATCGCCCAGGCGGCGGCCCAGTCATTGCCGCCGATGATCACCGGCGAAACCCCGTCGCCGCCGCGCGCGGGCAGGCGCTCGCCATTCTTCTCGGCGGGCGGCAACCGTTCCACCCAGACCTGGCCGCCTGTCCAGCGGCCGGGAAAGTCCTTGAGGATATAGAACGCCTTGGTCAGCACATGATCGGGCGGCACCGGCTCCAACGGCGGCAGGTCCAGGCCCTGGGTGAGGCGGCGCAAGGTCTGCTGGCCGGGCGAATTGGCGCCGCGCACCGCGCCAAGCGTAAGATCGCGGGTGTCGAACAGGATGGTGCCGCCCAGGCGCATGTAATCGTTGAGCTTGGAGACCATTTCCGGGGTGAGATTTTTCTCGCGCGGATCCATCGGCCAATAGAGCAGGGGATAGAACGCCAGATCGTCGCGCGCGATATCGACGCCGACGGGATCCTGCGGCTCGTAAGACGTGCGTGCCCTGAGCGCCCGGTTCACGCCCATCAATCCGGCTTTGCTGATTTCGTCCAGCTCGGGCAGGCCCGTGACCACATAGGCGAGGCGGGTGTCCAGCGCGCCTTTGAAATTGGTCGCCTCGTCGGCGCGGGCATGGGGGGCGGCCATTGCCAGGAAGACCAGCATGGCGGCGGCCGAACCCAGCATCCGTTGCGGGAGATATCCGCGCAGCCACAGCGACACCAGGGCATCCAGGAACAGAAGCAAGGCGCCCAGCGCCAGAAGATAAGGCTGCAGCGCGAGAGTGCGCGCTTCGCCATAACTTTGCACGCCGGGCAGACTGAGCGGCGACAGAACGGCATCCGCGCCCAATTCGTTGAGCGCGCTGGCCATGCCTTTGGCGCCGTAAAGGCCGGGCGGATGTTTCGCCGACACCGTCATGCGCTCGAATTCGCGCGCCGCGATGGGCGTGATGTCGGGCGTGGGCGGCTGCAAATGCCCGAACCCGTCCAGGATGGAGAGCGGCGTCAGGCTGGTCAGCCGCGCCAGCGACGCGGCCGGCGTGCCCGCCGAAAGCGCCAACAGCCGCTTGAGCATGTCCACGTAAAGCCCCGACAAAGGCAGGGTCGACCAGGCGGGGCTGGCGGTGATGTGGAACAGCACGATCCAACCGCCATCGCTTTGCTTGGCCGTGACCAGGGGCGTGCCGTCCGTCAGGCGCGCCCAGGCGCGATCCGCCAATTCGGCGCTGGGCTCTGCCAATATCTGCCGCGATACCGTCACTTCGGCCGGAATGCTGAGGCCGTTGAAGGGCGAGGCCGCGGGAAAGCCGGCCAGATGCTGCGGCTGGTTCCAGGCCATGGCGCTGCCCAGATAGCGGCCGCCGGTGCGCAAGGCCACCGGCACCAGTTCGTCGGTGCCGCCCGCCATGCGCGGACCGGCGAAGCGGATCAGCACGCCGCCGCCTTTGAGGAATTTCGTCACCGCCTCGGCGTCGCTGCCGCTGATCTTGCCGACATCGGCCAGGAACAGCACCGAGGCATGATGGGCGATCAATTCGCTGATGGTGCCTTTTTCCACCTGGGCGAAAGGCGTGAGCGCGCGTTCGAGATAATAAATGTCCGACAGCAGCGGTTGCTCGTTTTCCGTCGCCGCCGCCGAAACCAGACCCACCCGCCGCTCCGCGCCGCCGGTGTCCAGAAGCTGCGCCGCGCCGGCACTGTCCTCGCCGCGTATTTCCAGGCGCGCGGTCTGGTTGCGCACTTCCAGGGGAAGCGTGATGTGCGCGTCCGCGCGCCGGTTGCCGGCTTTGAAATCCAGGGGTGCGTCGGACAGCATCTCGCCCCGCGGCCCGATGGCGGCGACTTGCACCCGCGCCGAAGGCCCCGCATGGGCGCGAATGGCGGTGACGGCAAAGCCGGTGCCGTCATGACGGGGCGGCAGCAATCCGAACGCCGGCTGATCCGGCGCGAAGATGCGCAACGGCCCCAGCGCCGTGAGGGCGCGATGCAAGGTCTGGCCCTGGCCGTCTTCGATGCCGTCGCTGAGCCAGGAAATCTGCGGCTGGCCTGCCAGGTGCGCGCGGGCGATGGCACTGGCCGCCGCCGCCCGGTCGCCGGGCCAGGACATGGGCTTTAATTCGCGCACGGCTTTTTCCGCCGCGCCCGCATCCATCAACGTCACCGGGCCCGATGTCGCGGTGGGCACGATGGCGACGGGACGATCACCCGCCGCCCGCAGCAGGTCGGTCATCAAAGTCTGGCGCTGATCCCAATGCTTGGCGGCGGTCCAGCCATTGTCCACCACCAGGATCAAAGGACCGTCGCCCAGGATTTTCACCACCCGTCCCAGCAAGGGATCGGCCAATGCCAGGATCAGCAACCCCGCCGCCAGCAGGCGCAACAGCAGCAGCCACCAGGGCGTGTGCGCGGGCGTCTGTTCTTCGTCTTTCAGGCCCAGCAAAAGCCGCATCGGCGGAAACAGGATGCGGCGCGGCTGAGGCGGCGTGACTTTCAGCAGCCACCACAGGACCGGAAGCGCGGCCAATGCCGCCAGGACCCAGGGCGCGCCGAAACTCAATGCCGAAAACAATCCCATCGCTCAGCTTGGCCCGATGGCGGCATGCAGGGCGATCAACGCGTTCTGCGGCGCATGATCGGTGCGGTGGGTGGTGACGGTCCAGCCCAACCGCGTGGCGGTGCGCGCGATTTTCTCGCCATGGGCGGCGAAGCGGGCGCGATAATCCGAAGCGATGCTTTCGGCGCGGCCGAACAGGGCGCTGCCCTGTCCGCGCGGAGCTTCGAAACGGGCCCGGCCGCTATAGGGAAAATCTTCTTCCGCCGGATCGACGATCCGCACCAGATGGCCCACCGCGCCCACCCGGGCGAAACCGGTCATGCGCGCTTCCGCATCGGGCGCCAGAAAATCGCTGAGCCAGACGATGCGCGATCCGCGCGTGACCGGGGTTGCGGGCGGGCCGTCATGACGCTCGGTCCGCGCCCGTTCTTTTTCCTGCAGGACAGGATCGAGCAGGGAATGACCGATGCGCGACAGGGTGAAGCGCGACGCGGCGGGAAGATAATCCGCGCCCATCAATCCCACGCGCTCGCCGCCCCGCACCAGAAGCGAAGCCAGCGCCAGAAGCAGAAGATTGGCGCGCTGCAGCTTGGTGGTTTCGCCCGAACCGAACCGCATGCCCGGATCGCTGTCCCGCCAGAACCAAACGGTCTGGGCCGCTTCCCATTCGCGCTCGCGCACGAACAGGTGCTGGGACTTGGCCGATTGCCGCCAGTCGATGCGGCCCACCGAATCCGCCGAGCCGTAGCGGCGGAACTGCCAGAAATTCTCGCCGATGCCGGCCTTGCGGCGGCCATGCGCGCCCAGGCTGATCGAGGCGGCAAGCCGGTCCGCCGCCACCATGAGCGGCGGCAGGCCCGCGCCCAAAGCGTCCGCTTCATGCTGGAGCGGCGAAAATCCCGTCAATCAAGAATCCTCAAAGCAGTGCGTTGCAAAGCTTTTCGATCACCTGCGCCGTGGTGGCGCCTTCCGCGCGCGCGGAGAAGCTGAGTGCCATGCGATGACGCAAGACCGGTCCCGCCAACGCCACGATATCGTCGGTGGAAGGCGTCAGCCGGCCGTCCAGCAACGCGCGCGCGCGCGCCGCCAGCATGAAAGCCTGACTGGCGCGCGGGCCGGGGCCCCAGGCGATCAGGCCGCGCGTCTCGTCATGATCGGAATCGGGGCGCGCCGCGCGCACCAGCTTGAGGATCGACTCCATCACTTTCTCGCCCACCGGCATGCGCCGCACCAGCGCCTGGGCCGCGATCAGATCGTCGGGCCCGCAGACCCGGCTGGCACGCGCTTCCTCGCCCATGGTGGTGGCGAGCAGCATGCGGCGCTCGGATTCCAGATCGGGATAGCCGACATCGATCTGCAGCAGGAAACGGTCGAGCTGGGCTTCGGGCAGGGCATAAGTGCCTTCCTGCTCCAGGGGATTCTGGGTCGCCAGCACATGAAACAGGCGAGGCAGGTCGTAGCGCGCGCCCGCCACGGTGACATGCTTTTCCTGCATCGCCTGGAGCAGGGCCGATTGGGTACGGGGCGAGGCGCGGTTGATCTCGTCCGCCATCAAAAGCTGGGTGAAGACGGGACCCTGGATGAAGCGGAAGGCGCGGCTGCCGGAGGCGCTTTCCTCCATCACTTCGGAACCGGTGATGTCGGTGGGCATCAGGTCGGGGGTGAACTGGATGCGGCTGGTGTCCAGTCCCAGCACGATGGCCAGGGTTTCCACCAATTTGGTCTTGGCCAGGCCCGGCACGCCGATCAGGAGCCCATGGCCGCCCGCCAGGAGCGTGACCAGCGATTGCTCGATCACATCGTCCTGACCGAAGATCACTTGTCCGAGACGCTTTTTCGCTGCCGCGAATGTCTGGGCCGCGGCGTCCAGCCGGGCCGGGGCATCGTGTCCGCTTAGGGTCTCGGCGTCCTGGATCATGCGGGCTTTCTCACGTTTTCTTGCCGTCAGCTGCCGGGGAACTGGCATTCTGCACCCTCAGCCAGCCGTGGCAACTGCCAAAACCCCCTGCGCACTTCACTTATAATGCGGAAGCGGCATAAATCGGCCATGACGCGCGACCCATCTTCCGGCCCTGTCCCGGGCCCGGGCCTTGCCGGACTGGAGACGGCTGCCCGGAGCCATGCCGGGTTGCCGCCGGTGGAGCGCTGGAATCCCGACTATTGCGGCGACAGCGGGATCAGGATCACCCGGGACGGAAGTTGGTTTCATCAGGGCGAGCCGATCCGGCGTCCGGCCCTGGTGCGGCTGTTCTCGACCATCCTGCGCAAAGATGACGAGGGTTTCATGCTGGTGACACCGGCGGAGAAACTCTCGATCACGGTCGAGGATGCGCCCTTCGTGGCGGTGGCGATGACCCCATCGGGCGAAGGCGAAACCCAGTGCCTGACATTCACCACCAATGTGGGTGACGATGTGACGGCGGGCCCGAATCACGGATTGCGATTCGCGCCCGACCTGCGCAGCGGCGCGCCCGTGCCTTATCTGCATGTGCGCCGCGGGCTGGAAGCAAAAGTGGCGCGGCCGGTCTATTATCAGCTGGTCGAGCGCGCCGTCATGCGGGGCAAGGATCTGGGCGTGTGGAGCGATAGGAGTTTCTTCGTGATGGGCGCGGCGCCGTGAGGGATGTGCTGGCGCGCCTGAGGGACGATCCGCTCGCCGCGTTGCGCGGCGTGCTGCTGGCCGCGCCGCCCGATCATATCGGCCATGACGATTACGACCTGCATCCCGAATTGCGCCCGCCCACCCAGACCGCCGCGACCGAGGCCGCGGTGCTGTTGCCGGTGATCATGCGGCCCGAGCCCAGCATTCTCTTCACCCAGCGCACCGCGCATCTGGCGCGCCATAGCGGGCAGGTGAGTTTTCCCGGCGGCCGCAGCGAAGCGTCCGATCTGTCGCCGGTCGAGACCGCGCTGCGCGAAACCATGGAAGAAACGGGCATCGAACCCGCCTTTGTCAGTGTCGCGGGGTATCTGCCCCGCTATCGCACCGGCACCGGCTATGACATCTCGCCGGTGGTGGGCGTGTTGGGGGATGGTTTTACTTTGACGCCCAATCCCGACGAAGTCGCCGAAGCCTTCGAAGCGCCGCTGGCTTATTTTCTTGATCCGGCCAACCGGCGGCTGGAAACGCGCATCTGGGGCGGGCGCGAGCGCAGCTTTTACGTCTTCTCGCCGGAGGGCCGCACCATCTGGGGCGCGACCGCGGCGATCCTGGTGGATTTCGCCGCCCGCCTGACGGGCGAAGGCGGGGCGCGATGAGGCTGGATCCCGCCAAGCATGCCTGGATGGTAATGCCGGAAGCGCGAAAGCTTCTGGCCGCGTTGGGGGATGGGCGTTTTGTCGGCGGCGCGGTGCGCAACGCGCTGGCGGGCTGGCCGGTGAGCGATATCGATATCGCCGTGCCCATGCCGCCGGAGGAAATTTTGCAGCGGCTGCAGAATGCGGGGATCAAGGCGCTGCCGACCGGATTGGCGCACGGAACGATCACCGCGATCCTGAACGGACGGCCGTTCGAAGTCACCAGTCTCAGGCACGATGTGGAAACCGACGGCCGTCATGCCGTGGTGGAATATACCGACGACTGGCTGGAGGATTCCGCGCGCCGGGATTTCACCATGAACGCGCTCTACGCCAGCATCGATGGCGAGATCTTCGATTACCATGGCGGGGTGGAAGACCTGATCGCGGGCCGGGTCCGCTTTGTCGGCGATGCGGCCACGCGCATCCGGGAAGATTATTTGCGCATCCTGCGCCTGTTCCGCTTTTACGCCTGGTACGGCAAGGGCGATCTGGACGCGGACGCATTGCATGCCGCCGCCGCCGCCAAGTCCGGGCTGGCGCACTTGTCGGGCGAACGCGTCGCCAAGGAAATGCTGCGGCTTCTGGAATGCCCCAATCCGGTGCGCGCGCTCCGGCTGATGGCGGCATCCGGCGTGTTGCCGGAATTGCTGCCCCATGCGCTGCAATTGCCGCGCCTGGAAAATCTGGTGCTGATCGAAGCGGAAAATCAATTCGCGCCGGACGCGATCCTGCGTCTGGCGGCGCTGCTGCCGGACGATGCGGATGTGGCGAAGGCGGTGGGCGAGCGCTTGAAACTGTCCGGTGCCGAGCGGGCGCGGCTGGAAGGGCTGGCCGCGTCGCGGGAAAAGATTGCCGCCCATCTGTCGGCGGCGGACGTGCACCGGCTGCTTTATCGCATCGGTGCCGCGCGGTTTCGCGATCTGGTGCTGCTCCGCTGGGCGGCAAGCCCGCGCGGTGCGGGCGCGATCCAATGGCGGATGCTGCTGTCCATCGCCGCAAGCTGGGAACGCCCGCGTTTTCCCTTGACCGGGCGCGAAGCGATGGCGGCGGGCGTGCCGGAAGGCCCTGACGTGGGACGGGTGCTGGCGGCCGTGGAAGCCTGGTGGATGGACGAGGATTTCCTGCCCGACGAAGCGGCGCTGATGGAAAAGTTGAAAAGCGTGATCGCCCCATGAGCCTGACATTGCTGGATCAGCTGTCCTTGCCGGGCGATCCCGCCAAGCCGAACGAGGATGCCTTGGCGCATCTGGATCGTGCCGCCCTGGTGCTGGATGGCGCGACGCCGCTGGGCCCGTCGCTGCTGCCTGGTACCAGCGATGCTGCCTGGATCGCCCAGTTCGGCGCCCGCCGGCTCGCCGCGCATCTGACGGATGGCGATGCGCCGCAAGACGCGTTGAGGCATGCCCTGGCCGATGCGGAGAAAAGTTTTGCCGGCCTGACCCGCGAACCGATCCGCGAGAAGTGGCAGACGCCTTGTGCGTCAATGATGTTGGTGAGCCTTGGTCGTGACCTTTCGCCCCCGCGCGTGCGCAGCACGCTGGCGGGGGATCGAGGTTCGCGCCCAAGCGAACCGAGCCCCGTAGCTGGCTCTCGAGCCAGCGAAGGGCAGAGGGGGCAAGAAGTTCAGTTTTTATGGTTTGGGGATTGCGCCGCGATCGTCGAACAGAATGGAAAGATCGAAGCGGTCGGCGAGACGTTGGAGAAGCGCGAGGCCGAAGCGGCGCGGGCAAGGATGGTGGCGCAGATGGCGGGCATGTCCGCGGCCTCCGGCATCAACCGGCCTCAGATCGAGCCTTTGCTGCGCGCCGCGCGCAATCGCATCAACAGCGGCCGCAATTGGCTGTTCTCGCCGGATGCGCGCGCCGCCGGGCATGCCTCGCGGCACATGATGTCCTTGCAGGCCGGCGCAACCGTGCTGATCGCGAGCGATGGCTTCCTCGCCCTGGTCAGCGACTATGGCGCATATGACATGCAAGGACTGATCGCGGGGGCGAAAGACAAAGGGCTTGCTGCATTGGGCAGGCAATTGCGCGAGATCGAAGACGCGGACCCGCTGGGTGAAACCTTTCCGCGGTTTAAGAAAAGCGACGACGCCACGGCATTGCTGTTGCGTATCGCTTAAATTCGTTTTTCCACGCCGCCATCCATATCCTGCGCTTGCGGTTGGGTTTTTTCTCTTTTGCGAAATCATCGCAAACAAAGCGGGGGCGCTTCCTTCCAAGGAATTGATTAAAAATACCGCCGGCCTTTCGGTCTTCCTTAGGGCTTGGCTGCTAAAAGATCGGCATTATTTTTACTGGGGAAGGCTTCATGACTGCTTATTTCAAGAAATTCATCCTGGACGATTCGGGCGCGACCGCCATCGAATATGGTCTGATCGCCGCCCTGATCGCCGTTGTCCTCATCACGGTGCTGACGACCGTGGGGACCAGCCTCAACACCAAATTCGGATCGGTTGCGGGCTCGCTGAACTGAGGCGGGCGCATTTACGGATAGGTTGCGATCTCAGGGCGTAAAAGCCCTGAGATCGTCAGGTCATGACTTTGAGCACGTCCTGGCTGCCCGACCAGATCATCGAGATGGCGACATAGATCACGATCGCCAGGCCCACATAGCTGATCCAGCGATAGCGCTCGAGCAGGCGGGCGATCAGATTGGCGGCCGCGCCCATCAGCGCCACCGACATCAGCAATCCGATCACCAACACATCCAGATGGTCGCGGGCCGCCCCCGCCACCGCCAGCACATTGTCCAGCGACATCGAGACGTCGGCCAGCGTGATCTGCATGATGGCGCGGCGCAGCGAGGCGTTGGGGTCGATTTCGGCATGGTCCTTGGCATGGCTGCCGGAAATGTCGCGCCAGAAGCGCCAGCTCACCCATAAAAGAAGAATGCCGCCCGCCAGGGTCAGGCCGATGATCTGCATCAGCCGCACGGCGACCAAGGCCATCGCCACCCGGAGGAGCACGGCGGCGGCCAGGCCGAACAGAATCACCTTGCGCCGCAGCTGGGGCGGCACCCGGGCGGCGGCCAGGCCGATCACCACGGCATTGTCGCCGGCCAGCACCACGTCGATCATCAGCACCTGGGCGAGTGCGAAAAGGCCGCCCTGGTCGAATAAGGTGAAATGAATCACGTGCTTGCCCCTGGAAAGGCGCCAGTCTGACGTAAGCCTTCGCCCAAGACCATGGCCGCCGCCTGCGCCACATTGATCGAGCGCATCCCCGGCCGCATGGGGATCAGGAGGCGCTCGTCGGCGGCCTGATGGACGCTTTCGGGCACCCCGGCGCTTTCCCGGCCCAGAATCAGGGTATCGGACGGCCGGAAGGCGAAATCGGCATAGGGCCGGGCCGCCCGGGTGGTGAGGAGCAGGAGCCGGCCGGGGGCCCTGGCCCGGAAGGCCTCCCAGGATTCGTGCCGGGTGAGGTCGGTTCCGGCCCGGTAATCCATGCCCGCCCGCCGGAAATTGCGGTCCGTGAGCAGAAATCCACAGGGCTCGATAACGTCCATCGCCACTCCCAGACAGGCGCAGAGCCGCATCAGCGAACCGGCATTCTGTGGAATGTCAGGCTGGTAGAGCGCCAGGCGCAAAATTGTCTCCCCGAGAAGGGCCCAAGATACGGGCGGATAAGGCATTTTCTGCGGCATCGTGCCGCAAGACCCTCGAAATTCGACTCTCTATTTTACCGCGCCAACGGACGAGTTTCGGGCTATTCCGTGGGCCGGGGCTTGCATTCCCGCCACGACAGTTTTCCTTACGCCAGTCTCTGACTGCTTTTAAAGAAGGTGATCCCGGTGACAGCAACGACAATGGATGGAACACGCCGAGATTTTCTCTACGTGGCATCGGGCGCCATGGCTGCCGTCGGCGCCGCCGCCGCCGCCTGGCCCTTCATCGATCAGATGAACCCTTCCGCCGCCGCGCTGGCGCTTTCCACCGTGGAAGTCGATCTGGCCCCGGTCGCGGCCGGTCAGCAGATCGTGGTGAAATGGCGCGGCCATCCGCTCTTCATCCGTCACCGCACCCCCGCTGAAATCGACTCGGCGAAGAAAGTCGATGTGGCGACCCTTCCCGATCCTTTGGCGCGCAACGCCAACAAGCCCGACAGCGCCTCGGCCGCCGACGAAGATCGCGTGATCAAGCCGGAATGGCTGGTCCTGATCGGCGTCTGCACCCATCTGGGCTGCACCCCCACCGGTTTCGAAGGCGATTACGGCGGCTGGCTCTGCCACTGCCACGGTTCGCAGTACGATACCTCCGGCCGTATCCGCAAAGGGCCCGCGCCGGAGAATCTGGCAGTTCCCCCCTACGCATTTCTGACAGACACCCGCGTCAAGGTCGGTTGAGGAGCATAAAGAATGTCCGGTCCATCGACCTATACGCCCAAGTCTGGTTTCGAAAAGTGGATTGATCAGCGTCTGCCGCTGCCGCGGTTGATGCATGACACCATGCAGACCTTCCCCACGCCCCGGAACCTGAACATCTGGTACACCTTCGGCGGCATCCTCACTTTCTGCCTCGGCGTGCAGATCCTCACCGGCATCGTGCTCGCCATGCATTATGTGGCGAATGCGGGCCTGGCCTTCGACTCGGTCGAAGCGATCATGCGCGACGTCAATTACGGTTGGCTGATCCGCTATATCCACTCCAACGGCGCGTCGATGTTCTTCCTCGCCGTCTATATCCATATGTTCCGCGGCCTCTATTATGGCTCGTACAAGGCCCCGCGCGAACTGATCTGGATCATCGGCGTCCTGATCTATCTCCTGATGATGGCCACGGCCTTCTTCGGCTATGTGCTGCCCTGGGGCCAAATGTCCTTCTGGGGCGCCACCGTCATCACCAACCTGTTCAGCGCCATCCCCGTGGTCGGCTCTCACATCGCCACCTGGCTGTGGGGCGACTTCGCGGTCGGCGATGCGACGCTCAACCGCTTCTTCTCGCTGCACTACCTCTTGCCCTTCATCATCGCGGGCGTGGTCGGTCTGCACATCTGGGCGCTGCATGTTCCGGGCAACAACAACCCGCTGGGCATCGACGTGAAGAGCCCGCAGGACACGGTGCCCTTCCACCCCTATTACACGGTGAAGGACGCCTTCTATCTGTGCCTGTTCGTGGTGGTGTTCGCGACGTTCGTCTTCTATGCGCCCAACTTCTTCGGCAATCCGGACAATTACCAGCAGGCCAACCCGCTGGTGACCCCGCCGGACATCGTGCCGGAATGGTACCTCTTGCCCTTCTACGCGATGCTCCGCTCGATCCCGAACAAGCTGATGGGCGTGATCGTGATGGGCGGCGCCATCGTCACCCTGTTCTTCCTGCCCTGGCTGGACACCAGCCGCGTGCGCTCCTGCCGCTTCCGTCCCCTGATGAAGCAATTCTTCTGGGCCTTCGCGGTGGCTTGCGTGATCCTGGGCTATTGCGGCGCCCAGAGCGTCGACGCCACGGTGGCGGGCATTCCGCTTCTGTGGGTGGCGCGTCTGGCGACGCTCTACTACTTCCTCTTCTTCTGGATCCTGATGCCGATCATCGGTCTGATCGAGACCCCGAAGAAGCTTCCCGCCTCCATTGCCCAATCCGTGCTCGGCGACACCGCCGCGGCCGCTGCCGAGTGAGAACCAACATGCGCTTTGCACTTCGTTTCGCTTTGGCGGTGGGGTTGACGGCGGTGGCTCTGCCGGCGCTGGCCCAGGAAGCGACCTTCGACACCAAGCGGCTGCCGGTGAAGGACGGCCATTTCGAGTTCGAAGGCCCGTTCGGCACCTATGATCGCGGCGCCCTGCAGCGCGGCTTCCAGGTCTATAAGGAAGTCTGCGCCGCCTGCCACGGCCTGAACCACATCGCCTTCCACAATCTGGACGAGGAAGGCGGTCCGGGCTTCACCGAGGCCCAGGCCAAGGCGATCGCGGCCGGCTACAAGATCCCCGCCGACCCCAACGACAAGGGCGAGATCACGGACGACAAGGGCAATCGCCTGACCCGTCCGGGCATCCTGGCCGACAAGTTCCCGTCGCCCTATCCCAACGAGGAAGCGGCCCGCGCCAACAATAGCGGCTCGCTCCCGCCCGACCTGTCGATGATCGAAAAGGCCCGCGAAGGCGGTTCCGATTACATCTATTCGATCCTCACCGGCTTCCACATGACCCCGCCCAAGGGGTTCAAGGTGACCGAGGGCAAGTACTACAACCCCTATTTCGAAGGCTGGAACATCTCCATGCCGCCGCCGCTGGTCGCCGATGCGGTGACTTATTCGGACGGCACCAAGGCCACCATCGAGCAGGAAGCCCATGACGTGGCGACCTTCCTGGCCTGGGCGTCGGACCCCAAGATGGAAGAGCGCAAGCGCACCGGCTTCGGCGTGCTGGTCTTCCTGGTGGTTCTGTCGGGCGTTCTGTTTGCGGCCTACCGCAAAGTCTGGGCCGATATGCACTGACTTTGGCTGTCACAGAACCGGGCATTGCCCGGTGACCTGACCATGATAAAAGGGCGCTTCTTCGCGGGAGCGCCCTTTTTGCTGCGCCTCTGCGCGCGCGGGAGTGCTTGATAAATATGGCTAAAACGGTTCTTGGCGTCATCGGCGGCTCCGGTGTTTATGAAATCCCCGGCCTGGAAAATGCCCGCTGGCAGACCGTCAAAAGCCCCTGGGGGCAGCCCTCGGATCAGCTTCTCACCGGCACTTTTCACGGCGTGGACATGGTGTTCCTGCCGCGTCATGGCCGCGGCCATGTTCAAACCCCCAGCAGCATCAATTATCGCGCCAATATCGATGCCCTGAAGCGTATCGGCGTCACCGATGTGATCTCGGTCTCGGCCTGCGGCTCGCTGCGCGCGGAATTGCCGCCGGGCACCTTCGTGATGGCGGACCAGTTCATCGACCGCACCTTCGCGCGGGACAAGAGCTTTTTCGGCCCCGGCTTCGTCGCCCATGTGTCGATGGCCCATCCGGTCTGTCCGCACCTGGCCGGCGCGCTCACTCTGGCGGCGCGGGAAGAACGGATCGATCATTCCGAAGGCGGCACCTATATCTGCATGGAAGGACCGCAATTCTCCACCCGGGCGGAAAGCTTTCTCTACCGCTCCTGGGATTGCAGTGTGATCGGCATGACCGCGATGCCCGAGGCCAAGCTCGCCCGCGAGGCTGAGCTGCCTTACGCCATCGTGGCGATGGTGACGGATTATGATTGCTGGCACGAAGATCACGAGCATGTGACCGTCGATGCGGTGATGAAGGTGATGCATCAGAATGCGGAAAATGCCCGCCGCCTGATCATGGCGGTCGCGCCCAAGCTGGGGCCGGACCGCCAGCCTTGTCCGCTGCATGTGGAAACCACGTTGGATACCGCCGTGGTGACGCCGCCGGACCGCCGCGATCCGCAATTGACCGCCAAGCTCGATGCCGTGGCCGGCCGCATTTTGAAAAAAGGATAAACCGATGGACTTCCGCGAAACCATCCGCACCATTCCCGACTATCCCCAGCCGGGCATCATGTTCCGCGACATCACCACCTTGCTGGGCAATGCGCGGGCTTTCCGCCGCGCGGTGGACGAGCTGGTGCAGCCCTATGCCGGCATCCGCGTGGACAAGGTGGCGGCGCTGGAAGCGCGCGGCTTCATCCTGGGCGGCGCGGTGGCGCATCAATTGTCCTGCGGCTTCGTTCCCATCCGCAAGAAAGGCAAGCTGCCCTACACGGTGATCGGCGAAAGCTATGCCCTGGAATATGGCCAGGACCGGGTGGAAGTGCATATCGATGCCTTCCAGAAAGGCGACCATGTGCTTCTGGTCGACGATCTGATCGCCACCGGCGGCACCGCCAGCGCGGGTATCCGCCTGATGGAACGGGCGGGCGCCGACGTGATCGGCTGCTCTTTTGTCATCGATCTTCCCGAACTGGGCGGCGCCGACAAGCTGCGCGCCTTGGGCAAGCCGGTGAATACTTTGGTGTCTTTCGAGGGCCACTAGGAGTAATGCCAGGAAAAGTGGAAACCGTTGCTACGCTGTTGCTCGCAACTCCGTCCGGCATTGCGACAGGGAAAAAATGTTGAAGCTCTACGGAAATCCGCTTTCGCCCTTTGCCCGCAAGGCCTGTTTCATTGCCCATGCCCATGGCATCGCGCTGGAGCAGATCGACATCTTGCCGCTCAGCGACGAAGGCTTTCGCAAGGTCAATCCCCTGGGCAAGATTCCCGCCCTGGCGCTGGATGACGGCACGGTGATGATCGACAGCCGGGTGATCTGCGAATATCTCGACCAGCTGGGCGGGGGAAAATTCTTCCCCGCCGGCGCCGAACGCTGGAAGGCGCTGACGTTGCAGGCCCTGGGCGATGGGGTCGGCGAAGCGGCGGTGCTGTATTCCATCCTGGGCCGCGAAGATGCGCCGCCGCCCAAGACGCGCACCCGCCAGATGGCGGCGATGCTGGCTGGGATGGATGCGTTGGAGCACACCGAGTTCAGCGATCCGCCACTGATTGGCGAAATCGCGGTGGGCTGCGCCCTGGCCTATATCGAATTCCGCATGCCGGAGCTTGATTGGAAGCGGTCCCGCCCCAGATTGGCCGCCTGGTATGCGCAATTCTGCGCATATCCGGCCATGAACGCCACGGCGGCGAAACCCACATGAAGATCAACGGCACCCATTACCGCTCGGTCTGGCCCATCGGCGAGGATGCTTTCGGCATCATAGACCAGACCAAGCTGCCGCATGAACTCGTCACCTTGACCTTGCGCTCCGCCGATGAAGCGGCGCATGCCATTTCCACCATGCAGACCCGTGGCGCGCCTTTGATCGGCGCGGTGGGCGCCTATGGCCTGGCGCTGGCGATGCGCGCCGATGCCTCCGACGAGAATCTCACCCGCACGCACGACAGGCTGGCGGAAACCCGGCCCACCGCGATCAATCTGCGCTGGGCCCTGGGCCGCATGCGCGATGCCCTGCTGAACCAGCCCCATGCCGAGCGCGCGGCGCTGGCCTGGAAGGAGGCCGCTGCCATCGCCGATGAAGACGTGGCCATGTCCATGGCCATCGGCGAACATGGCCTCAAGATCATCCGCGAGATCGCGGACAGGAAGCCGGGCAAGACCGTCAACATTCTCACCCATTGCAACGCCGGCTGGCTGGCGACGGTGGATTACGGCACCGCGCTGGCGCCGATCTATCTGGCGCATGACGCGGGCGTGCCCCTGCATGTCTGGGTAGACGAGACCCGTCCGCGTGGCCAGGGCGCCTCGCTCACCGCGTTCGAACTGGGCGGCCATGGCGTCAAGCACACCGTCCTGGCCGACAATGCCGGCGGCCATTACATGCAGGCGGGCCAGGTCGATCTGGTGATCGTGGGAACCGACCGGGTCACCGCCAATGGCGATGTCGCCAACAAGATCGGCACCTATCTGAAAGCCCTGGCAGCCAAGGACAATGGCGTGCCTTTCTATGTGGCGCTGCCCAGTTCCACCATCGACTGGACCCTGGCCGACGGCCGCGCCATTCCCATCGAGGAGCGCAGCCAGGACGAAGTGCTGAAGATGACCGGCCGCCTGCCGGACGGGCAGGTCGCCACGATCGAGATCGCCGCGCCCGGCGCCGCCGCCGCCAATCCCGGCTTCGACGTCACGCCCGCCCGGCTGGTGACGGGCTTGATCACCGAACGCGGCACCTGTGCCGCCACCACCGAAGGCCTTCGCGGCCTGTTCCCCAAATCCTAGAAGGTGCCCCATGCAGTCGCGCTGGTCTGAAGCCGAAGCCCAGGAATTCGTTACCCGTTACGCGCCCAAGGGCGTGAATGCGGATCTGGCGGTGCGCACCTACACCACCCGCCTTTTGGGTTCCGATCCGCGCATGGTGCTGCATGGCGGCGGCAACACCTCCGTCAAGACCATCGTGAAGGACCAGCTGGGCGAAGATGTGGAAGTGATCTGCATCAAGGGCTCCGGCTGGGACATGGGTGTGATCGAACCGGCGGGTCTGCCCGCGGTGCGGCTGGCGCCCCTGCGCAAGCTGCGCGCCCTGGACAAATTGTCCGACGAGGACATGGTCAATTTCCAGCGCATCAACCTGCTCGATTCCACGTCGCCCAATCCGTCGGTCGAAACCTTGCTGCACGCCTTCCTGCCGCACAAATTCATCGACCATGTCCATTCCACCGCTGTCCTGGCGCTGACCGACCAGCCGGACAACAAGGCGCTGGTGGAAGAGGTCTATGGCGACCGCGTCGCCTATGTGCCCTACACCATTCCCGGTTTCGCGCTGGCCAAGTCCGTGGCCGATGTGTTCGACAAGAACCCCAAGGTCGAAGGCCTGGTGCTGCTCCAGCACGGCATCTTCACCGTGGGCGACAGCGCCGAGCAGGCGTACAGCCGCATGATCGAATTCGTCACCATGGCGGAGGAGCGGCTCACCCGTCAGCGGAAACCGCTGGCGAAAGCGGCGCTGCCGGCCAAGCTGGCCTCGGTGCCCGAGATCGCGCCCATCCTGCGCGGGGCGGTGGCGCTGGAAAAGAATGCCTATGCCGGTACCGCCAAGCGCCAGATCCTGGATTTCCGCACCAACGAACAGATCTTGGCTTATGTGAACGGCGCGGAATTGTCGCGCTATAGCCAGAAGGGCGTGGTGACGCCCGACCACACCATCCGCACCAAGAACTGGCCCATGATTGTGCCGGCGCCGGAAGCGGGGAAGCTGGGTGAGTGGGCAGGCGAAGTGCGCGCGGCCGTGGATGTGTTTGTCGCCCGCTATCACGATTATTTCGCCCGCAACAACGACAAGAGCCCGGTGAAGAAGAAAGAACTGGACCCCTTGCCGCGCGTGATCCTGGTGCCGGGCGTGGGCATGTTCGGCCTGGGCGCCACCGCCAAGGATGCCGCCATCGCCGCCGACATCGCCGAAAATGCCATCGCCGTGATCAGCGATGCCGAAGCCATCGGCGAATATAGCTGCATCAGCGAATACGACATGTTCGAAGTCGAGTACTGGTCGCTGGAACAGGCCAAGCTGGGCAAGTCGAATGAAAAGGCGCTGTCGCGCCAGGTCGCGGTGATCACCGGCGGCGGTTCGGGCATCGGCGCCGCCACGGCCAAGGCGATGGCGGGGCAGGGCGCGGAAGTGGCGATTCTCGATCGCGACCTGGACGCCGCCAAAGCCGCGGCCAAGAAGATCGGCGGCAAGGCGCTGGCGGTGCAGTGCGACGTTACCGATCCGGCCAGCATCAAAGCGGCCTTCGACCGGGTGGTCTCAACGTTCGGCGGCGTCGATATCGTGGTCTCCAATGCGGGCGCTGCCTGGCAGGGCACCATCGGCACGGTCGATGACGAAACCCTGCGCAAGAGCTTCGAGTTGAATTTCTGGGCCCATCAGAATGTGGCCCAGAACGCCGTGCGCATCATGCAGGCCCAGGGCACGTTCGGCAGCTTGCTGTTCAACACCTCCAAGCAGGCGGTCAATCCGGGCAAGGATTTCGGGCCCTATGGCCTGCCCAAGGCGGCGACCCTGTTCCTGGTCAAGCAATATGCGCTGGATCACGGCAAGGATGGCATCCGCTCCAACGCCGTGAATGCCGACCGCATCCGCACCGGATTGCTGACGGACGAAATGGTGGCGTCGCGGTCCAAAGCCCGCGGCCTCAGCGAGGCCGATTACATGGCGGGCAACCTGCTCAAGCGCGAAGTGACGGCGGAGGATGTGGCCGACGCGTTCGTCTATCTCGCCACGGCGTCGAAAACCACGGCGGCGGTCGTCACGGTCGATGGCGGCAATATCGAGGCGTCGCTGCGCTAAACGCTAACCCCGCCTCCATGGCCGGCCTTGAGCCGGCCATCCAGATGGATGGGCGGGTCAAGCCCGCCCATGGTGATGGCAGGATTGGCGCGCTTTGCGCGTCAATTATTGAACCGAAAATGCATCACGTCGCCGTCGGCGACGACGTAATCTTTGCCTTCCAGGCGGAACTTGCCCGCATCGCGGGCACCGGCTTCGCCCTTGCCCGCCACATAGTCGGGATAGGCGATGGTTTCGGCGCGGATGAAGCCTTGCTCGAAATCGGTGTGGATCACGCCCGCGGCCTGGGGGGCGCGTGAGCCTTTGGTCACGGTCCAGGCGCGGGTTTCCTTGGGACCCACGGTAAAGAAGGTGAGCAGGCCCAAAAGGTCATAGCCCACCCGGATCATGCGATTGAGGCCCGGCTCTTCCAGGCCGATGGAATCCAGGAAATCCTTGCGCTCGTCATTGGGAAGCTGCGCGATTTCCTCTTCCACCTTGGCGGAGATCACCACCGCGCGGGCGCCTTCGGCCTTGGCCTTTGCTTCCACCTTGCGGGAATATTCATTGCCTTCCGCCGCCGCGCTTTCCTCGACATTGCAGACATAGAGGACGGGTTTGGCGGTCATCAAGCCCAGCTGGCTGTAGGGCGCGCGTTCTTCGGGCGTGAGGTCGGCCTGGCGGGCGGGCTTGCCGTCGCGCAGCAATGTCACGGCCTTCATCATCAGGGCGAGCTGTTCCTTGGCTTCCTTCTCGCCGGAGTTGGCTTTCTTCTCCAGCGGCTTGATGCGCTTTTCCAGGCTTTCCAGATCGGCCAGCATCAGCTCGGTTTCCACCACTTCCGCGTCGCCGATGGGATCGATCCGGCCTTCGACATGGGTGATGTCGTCGTCCTGGAAACAGCGCAGCACATGGGCCACGGCATCGACTTCGCGGATGGTGGCCAAGAATTGATTGCCCAAGCCTTCGCCCTTGGAGGCGCCGCGCACCAGGCCCGCGATATCCACGAAGGTGATGCGGGTGGGGATGATCTCCTGCGAACCGGCGATCTTGGCCAGGGTCTCCATGCGCGGATCGGGCACCGCCACGTCACCCACATTGGGCTCGATGGTGCAGAAGGGATAATTGGCCGCCTGCGCCGCCGCCGTCTGGGTGAGCGCGTTGAAAAGCGTGGACTTGCCGACATTGGGTAGTCCGACGATGCCGCATTTGAATCCCATTACTCTGCTTCTTTCTTCTGTTCGGGCTTTTTCGGTGTCTTTTCCGGCTTGGGCGGTGCCGTCAGCACCGCCACCTTCGACATGAAGCCGGTATCGTCATCGCGCGCCAGAAGCGGCGCGGCCTCGACCATCGCGCCCACCAGGGGGCGCAGCCAGTCGATGTCTTCCTTGCTGAAATTCTGCAGCACATGGGCGCTGACCAGCGATTTCTCGCCCGGATGGCCCACCCCGATGCGCACCCGGCGGTAGTCGGGGCCCAAGGTGGCGGTGATGGAGCGCAGGCCGTTCTGGCCCGCATCGCCGCCGCCCGTCTTCACTTTGATCTTGGCGGCAGCCAGGTCGATCTCGTCATGCAGCACGACCAGCGCGCTCAAGGGCAGCTTGAAGAAGCGCATTGCCGCGCCCACGCTGACGCCGCTGTTGTTCATGTAGGTCTGGGGTTTCAGCAGATAGGTCTTGCGGCCCGCCAATTCGCCTTCCGACAACAGGCCTTCGAATTTGGCGCGCCAGGGACCGAAGCGGTAATGGGCGTGAAGTTCGTCCGCGACGATGAAACCGGCATTGTGCCGGTTGCGCGCATATTGCGTGCCGGGATTTCCCAAACCTGCAACGAGCAAGGGCGTGTCCGACGACATGACGCGCTCCTCGCGGGCGGTACCCGCCTCGTCTTACTTCTTGGCGGGCGCGGCCGCGGGGGCGGCCTTGGCACCAGCGGCCGGAGCGGCACCGGCAGCCGGGGCGGCGCCTTCGGCTGGCGCGGCTTCGGCGGCCGGGGCACCCGCGGCGGCGGCAGCGGCGCGCTGCTCTTCGACCACGCTGGTGGGCGCCACGATGGAGCAGACGGTGAAGTCGCGGCCACGGATGGTGGGCTTCACGCCTTCCGGCAGGTTGAGCGCCGAGATGTGGATCGACTCATTGATGTCCAGCTTGGAGATGTCGACCAGCACTTCGTTGGGAATGCTGTCGGCGGGGCAGAGCAATTCCATCTTGTGGCGCACGATGTTCAGCACGCCGCCCTTCTTCAGGCCCGGCGATTCGCCCTGGCCCTTGAAGTGGACGGGGACTTCCAGGCGCACGGTGGCGCCTTCGGCCAGGCGCATGAAATCGACATGCACGGGACGGTCGCTGACCGGATCCAGCTGCAGCTGGCGGGGGATCACGCGGGTCTTCTTGCCGGCGACGTCCAGCATCAAGAGCGTGGTGAGGAAAGCGCCCTTTTCGATATGGCGTTCCAGGGTGCGGGCGTCGACATTGACGGTCTCGGGTTCGCCCTTGCCGCCATACACGATACCGGGGATCAGGCCCTTGATGCGCGCCTGGTAAGACGGGCCCTTGCCGCGGCCTTCGCGCGCTTCCGCCTTAAGTTCTTGAACTTGCGCCATTTTCCTGATCCTTCACCACCCGGAAAAGCCCTGATGGGCCCCGGAAAGGCGAGGCTTTTAGCGGATGCGGACACGCTGCGCAACCGGGGCAAATCGCCCCTTCAGGCCGGCGCCAGGCCTTCCTGCTCCAGGGTCTTTTGGACGGCCGGACGGGCCTGCATCCGGGTGCGGTGGGCGGCCAGCTTGGGGAAGCGGCCGATGCCGCCCGCGCCCTCCCGGTCCAGCCAGCGGGTGAAGACATAAAGATAGGGGTCGGAGACGGTGTAATGCGCCCCATGCACCCATTCGCGTCCGTCCGCGAACCGGTCCTCCACCAACCGCAGCTGACTGGCCAGATTTCCGGCGACTTTCGCTTTCATGTCCGCCTTGGCGGTGTCGCTGTCGGCATAGCGCTCTGGCCGGAAGAGATGGGCGTAGGTAATGTGGATGGTCGAGGCCAGATAAGTATTGAAGGACTGCATCTCGAAGAAATCGAACTGATCGGCGGGTGTCTTCCACGCCATCGGCGCCAGCGCCGCATCCGGGAAAAGCCGTGCGATATAGGCCAGCAGCACCGGCACTTCGGTGAGGATGCCCCGGTCGGTCGCCAGCGCCGGGACGCGGCCTTTGGGATTGATCGCCAGATAAGGCGCCTCGCGCTGCTCGCCGCTTTTGGTGTCGACCAGGATCGCTTCATACTCCGCGCCGGCTTCATTGAGTGCGATGTGCGGCGCCAAGGAACAGGCATTGGGCGCATAGAACAGCTTCAGCATGCGGGCCTCCCGAAAAGCGGGCGGACGCTAACAGCATATGTTCTCAAGGCAAAGGCGATCGGATGCGCGGCCGCCTTGCGCGATCAGTCGAACAGGCTGGAGACCGAAGCTTCGTTGTTGATGCGGCGCATGGCTTCGCCGATCAGGGGCGCGATGGAGATGCTGCGGATATTGGGGCAGGATTTCATGTCGGCGGTGGCTTCGATGGAATCGGTCACCACCATCGATTTGAGCTTGGAATTCTTGATCCGCTGCACCGCGCCGCCCGACAAGACGCCATGGGTGGCATAGGCATAGACTTCGGTGGCGCCGTTCTTCAGCAGAGCGTCGGCGGCGTTGCAGATGGTGCCGCCGGAATCCACGATGTCGTCGATCAGGACGCAAGGCCGGCCTTCGACATCGCCGATGATGTTCATCACTTCGGATTCGCCCGCCCGCTCGCGGCGCTTGTCCACGATGGCCAGATCCGTGCCCAGCCGCCGGGCCAAAGCGCGGGCGCGCACCACGCCGCCCACATCGGGCGACACCACCATGGGCAGGTTGCCGCCCAGATGATCCATGATGTCCTTCACCATCACCGGCATGGCGAAAAGATTGTCGGTGGGAATGTCGAAAAAGCCCTGGATCTGGCCGGCATGCAGATCGACGGTGAGGACGCGGTTGGCGCCCGCCTCGGTGATCAGGTTGGCCACCAGCTTGGCGGAAATCGGCGTGCGCGGGCCGACTTTGCGGTCCTGGCGGGCATAGCCGAAATAGGGGATCACGGCGGTGATGCGCCGGGCCGACGCGCGGCGCAGCGCATCGATCATGATCAGCAATTCCATCAGATTGTCGTTGGCGGGAAAGCTGGTCGACTGGATCACGAACATGTCCTCGCCGCGGACATTTTCCTGGACCTCGACAAAGACTTCCATGTCGGCGAAGCGGCGGACCTGGGCCTTGACCGGCTCCAGATTGAGATATTGGCCGATCGCGACGGCCAGCGCGTGATTGGAATTGCCTGCGATCAGGCGCATGCCCCGCGAACCGTTCAGATCCGTCATTGCGCCCCAAGCCCCCAAAAAATCGTGCCGAAATGAAGTTTTGATGACGCGCTTTTAGCGGGCCGGAGGGCCCCTCGCAACCTGTTACTCTGTTCTCACAATCGCAGAAATTTCGCGGCCATAATCGGCCTCGCCCCGATGGGTGGTGCGGCGAAAACTGTAAAAGCCGTTGTCCGGCGGATAGGTGCAAAGGCCCAGATCGGCAATCTGTCCCACGCCGGCGCGTTCCAGCCGCATGCGGGCATAGCCGGGCAGATCGAAGCGGCAATGGTCCGGCCGGTCGGAGGCGATGAAGAATTTGCCGTCCGCTGCGTCAAAGCGCGCCATCATGTCCGCGCCCACTTCATAATTGGCCTGGGAAATGGTGGGTCCGATGGCGGCCCTGATCCGCGCCGGCGTGGCGCCCAAGGTCACCATGGCGGCAACGGTGTTTTCCAGAACGCCCGCCAGGGCGCCTTTCCAGCCGGCATGCGCGGCGCCGATCACGCCGGCCTGCGCATCCGCAAACAGGACGGGCGTGCAATCGGCGGTGAGAATGCCCAGCATCACGCCCGGACGGGCCGTGACCATGCCGTCGCCGTCCCGCCGAAGTTCGAAGTTCCAGGCATTGTCCACGACATGAACGATGGCGCTGTGGATCTGGGCCAGGGACACCAGCTTGGCCCCGGGCGCCAGGGCCTGAACCACTTGCGCCCGGTTGCCCGCAACCGCGGCGGGATCGTCGCGCGAGCCTGGCCCGCAATTCAGGCTGGCATACACACCGGTCGAAAGCCCGCCGTCCCGGCCGAAAAAGCCGTGCGCGATTCCAGGCAGCGTCTGCAGGTCGGCGGCGCGGTGAATATGCATGGGGTCAGAAACCGGGCGGTGGCGGCGCGGACGGTGGCAACACCGCCATCGCCCGAAACAAATTGCCCATCTGGTCCGGCGCGGTCAAACGCGCCACCGCTTTGGTCAGGCTTTCCGCTTCGGGGGGATGGGACTGGATCAGGCGCCGGGCCCGCACGCCGATGCCCAGCCCGTCCAGGAATTCGCCTTGCGGCCTTGGCCCGAAGATCTGCGCCCCACCATGGCGCGCGGCCTCACCCAAGGCCGTGAAATCGACATGGGCGGACAGGTCGCTGGCGCCCGGATCGGCCAGGACGGGCGCGAAACGATGGTCGCGCACCGCCTGCAAGGTTTCGCCGAAGCCGGCATCGGCATAACCGTAATCGATCAGGAGCGCCGCGCCGCCATGGCTGGCGATCGTGCGGGAAATTTCTTCCATCAAGGAGATGGCGGCGGGCGCGGTTTCATAAACGCCGCCGTCCGGCGCGCCGGCGCGCGATGCGGGGATGGCGGCGGCGGGCGTGATCTGCGGCGCCAATGCGAAATCCAGCTCGCCGTCCTTGACCACCACCATGCGCTCGCACCAGCCGCGCGCCGTCTTTACATATTGGCGGACCGGCAAGGCGTCGAAGAATTCGTTGGCCAGAAGCAGCAGCGGCGATTCCTGAACCTCGAAATGCGCGCTCCAGCGAATCCTGGCGCCGCTATCCTTCAGGCGTTCGCGCTGAATGTCGCGCAAGGTGGGGCTGGCTTCGACCAGCACCAATTCGACTTCGTCCAGAAATCCCGGCACGCGTTTCAAGGCCCGCAGCGCATCCGCCATCAAGGTCCCGCGGCCGGGCCCCAGTTCGACCAGCCGGGTGTTTTTCGGGCAGCCCTGATCCACCCAGGCCTGGCCGCACCACAGGCCCAGCATCTCGCCGAACATCTGGCTGATTTCCGGCGCGGTGATGAAATCGCCGCCGCGGCCGAACGGATCGCGGGTGGCGTAATAGCCGCCTTGGGCATCGTGCAGCGCCAGGGTCATGAACTGCGCCACCGAGATCGGGCCCTGCGCCGCGATCAGGGCCGCGATGCGCTCACCGAGCGCGTTCATTTTTCGGCTTGAAGGCGATGGCGATCAGGATCGCCGCGCCCAGCCAGACCGGGATCGACAATGCCATGCCCATGCTGACCGGACCCAGGAAGGGCGCGTCCGGCTCGCGGAAAAATTCGCTGATGAAGCGGAAGGTGCCATAGCCCAGGAAGAAGATGCCCGAGATCAAGCCGGGCCGGTTTTGAGCGCGGAAGACGCGGAGCGCGACCTGCAGGATGATGAAGAGAAGAATGCCTTCCAGCGCCGCTTCATAAAGCTGGCTGGGATGGCGGGGCAAAGGCCCGCCGCGGGGAAAGACCATCGCCCAGGGCACATCGGTGACCCGGCCCCACAATTCGCCATTCACGAAATTGGCCAGGCGGCCGAAGAACAGGCCCATCGGCGCGAAAGCGCAGACCAGATCGGCGACGGAGAGGAACGGCAATTTATTCTTGCGGCAGAACAGCCATACCGCGATCACCACGCCGAGCAGACCGCCATGAAACGACATGCCGCCTTCCCAGGCGGCGATCAGCTTCAGGGGATTGGTGACAAAAGCGTAAGGCAGGCCCTGGCAGAAAGCGGCATCCGGCGAAACGCTGCACAGGCCGATGCCATAGATCAGGTCCCAGCCCAGCCGTCCGCCCAGGATGACGCCGAAGGTTCCCCACACGACCAGATCGCCGATCTGCTCGTCGGTGGCGGGGGGGCGGCCGTTGAACGGCGGATCGGTCCACAGCGACTTGTTGCGCATGGCGCGCGCCACGGTCCACCAGGCGAACAGAAGGGCCGCGATATAGGCCAGCGCATACCAGCGGATCGCGAAGGGCCCCAGCTGCACCAGCACCGGGTCCATATGGGGGTAGGGGATTGTGGCCAGGAACATGGGCGTCAAAACGCTATGGTTCGGGCCATTGTGTCAAGCGGGCGCCTTCTTCATATAAGGCCCAAGGAGATTCCGATGGCGCAGACCGACAATCCCTTTCTCGACGGCATGGCCAAGATGTTCACCGACGCCGCGGGCATGGCCCAGGGGGTGCGGGCCGAGATCGACACTTTCGTGAAGCAGCGGCTGGAGCGACTGGTGGCCGAGATGGACTTCGTGCCGCGCGAGGAATTCGAGGCGGTCAAGGCCATGGCGGCCAAGGCCCGCACCGAAAACGAATCCCTGGCGGCCCGGATTGCGGCCCTGGAGTCGAAAATCCAGTCCTAGACTCCTTTTCGGAGTCCATCCGGCTGCCAAAGCTGTGGAATCTTTAACCATGATGGGGAACAAGAGTGTGGGACTCTTGTGCCTTAACAAAATCTTGTGCCAGTTTGGTCCGCAACTGCTTCGTTTTGTGGCTGGAGCCAAGGGCATGACTGTTACGCATCAGGACGACGAATTCGCCCTGGCACCGCATCCCATCGATATGCTGGAGCGCACGGTCGAGGATAATGGCTGGGCGTTCGAGCGTTCCGGGCGCGACGAGCTCAGCCTGTCGGTCGCGGGCAAATGGAGCGACCATCATTTCAGCTTCTCCTGGCGCGACGATTTGAAGTCGCTGCACATCACCTCGACCTTCGACATGCGCGTCACCGAAGATGTGCGCCGCCAGAATGTCGCGGACCTTCTGATGTATGTGAATGCGCGGCTGTGGATCGGGCATTTCGATCTTTGGCATGAAGACGGTGCCATCGTGTTCCGTCACGCCATGATTTTTCCCGGCGCGGAAGCCAGCGCTTCGCAATGCGAAGCCTTGCTCAATCTCGCGCTGGAAGCCTGCGAACATTATTATCCGGCGTTCCAGTTCGTGCTGTGGGGCGGCAAGACCGCCGAAGACGCCGTCGCCGCCGCGGTGCTGGAGTGCGCCGGAAGAGCATGAGAGCCCGCGCGTGAGTGCGCCTCTTCTATTGATCGGTGCCGGTCGCATGGGTGGCGCCCTGCTCAAGGGCTGGATCGCGCGCAAGGCCGGTCCCATCATCGTGGTCGAGCCCAAGCCGTCGCCGGCGCTGCGCACCTTGGCGAAGAAAAAAGCCATCATCCTGGTCGCCGCGCCCTCCCAGGTGAAGGCCAAGAAGCTGTCCGCCTGCGTGGTGGCGTTGAAGCCGCAGATCCTCAAGCATGAAGCGCCAGTGCTGGCGGAATTCGCCCGTTCCGGCGCACTGATGATTTCCATCGCCGCCGGCACCGATACCCAATTGCTGTTCCAGGCCTGGGGCAAAAAGGCCCGCATCGTCCGCGCCATGCCCAACACGCCGGGCGCGATCGGCCAGGGCATCACCGGCCTGTTCGCGGCCAAGGGCACCACCCAAGCCGACAAGCGCAAGGCCACGGCTCTGTTGTCGGCATTGGGCGAGACGATCTGGGTCGCCAAGGAAAACCTGATCGACAGCGTCACGGCGGTGTCGGGATCAGGCCCCGCCTATTTGTTCCTGATGGCGGAAGCCATGACCGAAGCGGGCATTGCCGAAGGCTTGCCTCGCGAGCAGGCCGAGAAACTGGCCCGCGCCACCGTGGCGGGCTCCGGTGCCTTGCTGGCGGCGGACAAATCCCCCGCCGCCGCGCTGCGCGAAGCCGTCACCAGCCCGGGCGGCACCACGCAAGCGGCGCTGAATGTGCTGATGGCGGATGACGGGCTGAAATCGCTGATGAAACGCGCCATCCGCGCCGCGCGGCTGAGAGCCGAAGAGTTAAGATAGTTCTCTCTTCGCCATGGGCGGGCTTGACCCGCCCATCCATCTGGATGGCCGGCTCAAGGCCGGCCATGGAGGAAGGGTTTAGATCGGTAAGCGGATCGTCGCCTTCAATCCGCCCATCGCGCTGGTGTCGAGCGTGATATCTCCGCCATGCGCACGGGCGATGTCGCGGGCGATGGCCAGGCCCAGGCCGGAGCCGCCTTTCTGCAGATTGCGGCCCTGATCCAAGCGGTGGAACGGCCGGAAGGCTTCCTCGCGCCGATCTTCGGGAATGCCGGGGCCGTCGTCCTCGACCGCGATCAGGGCGTGGCGCTCTCCCCGGACCAGACTCACCGCGACATGGCGGCCGGCCTTCAGCGCATTGTCGACCAGATTGGTGAGGCAGCGGCGCAGCGCGGCTTTTTTCACGCTCATGATAAGATTATCGGGCGCGGTGATGGTGAGCCGTTCGTCGGCCAGGGCGCGGGCCTTGGCGGCTGCCGTGGCGGTGTCGCGCACCAATTCGCCCAGATCGGCTTCTTCCGCCTCTTCCCCGCCTTCGCCGCGCGCGAAGGCGAGATAATCGTCCAGCATATGCTCCATCTCGGCGATGTCGGCCTTGAAGGCGCGGGTGTCGGCGTCGTCCGGCATCATCGCCAGCGCCAGCTTCATGCGGGTGAGCGGCGTCTTCAGATCGTGGCTGACGCCCGCCAGCATTTCGGTGCGCTGGGTGACATGGCGCTCGATTCGCTCGCGCATGGTGATGAAGGCCTGGGCGGCGCGGCGCACTTCGGTGGCGCCATAGGGCTTGAAGTCCGGTACCGGCCTGCCTTTGCCGAACATTTCGGCGGCCCGCGCCAGCCTTTCGATCGGCCGCACCTGATTGCGCAGGAACAGGATCGCCACCGCGAGCAGGATCAGCGCCGATCCCACCATCCAAAGAATGAAGATGTCGGGCTGGGAAACGGTAACGCGGTCGCGCGATACCAGAATGTCCAGCACGCCGTCCTTCACATTGACCTTGATGTCGAAGTCATTGCCCACCCGGCTGGTCTGGAACAGGCGCTTGGGTCCCATGCTGCTGGCCAGGATGTCGTCCAGCGCCCGGTCGATGGTGCTGGTGGCCGGTGCGGTGGGCGGCGCCAGCATGTCGCCGTCATGGAAGGTGATGCGGTAACGCAGTTCGCGCGCCGACAGCGCCCGCAACCCGTCGCGTTCCAAAGTGGGTGTGGAGTCTTCCAACGCCGCCAGCAGCGCGACATCGGCGGCGACGTCGCGGGCCATGCGGCGGGTGGTGGTGTCCAGGTCGCGCTCGAAGAACACATAGGTGACGATGCCCTGCAGGATCACCATCGGCGCCACGATGATGATCAGCGAGCGGCCGAACAATCCGCGCGGCAGGAACCGCTTGATGAAGCGTCCGGGCCGGAATCGCGGTTCGGAGCGAGCGTCAGCCATTGCGGTTGGGCACCAGCACGTAACCCACGCCGCACGCCCCCATGCGTCCGCATTGGGGCTTTGAAAAATGATGGCGATCACGTTCCATTGCGGTCAGGCACCAAGACATATCCAACACCTCGAACCGTCTGCAGATAGAGCGGCAGCTTGGGATCCTCCTCGATCTTGCGGCGCAGGCGCGTCACCTGCACATCGATCGAACGCTCCAGCGCCACACCCAGCCGGGCGCACAGGTCGCTGCGCGAGAAGGAATGACCGGCATTGGCGGCGAACAATTGCAGCAACGCCGCTTCCGAACTGGTCAGCTTGACCGGTTTGCCGCCGCGGGTGAGGCGCGAGGCGGCGGGATCGTAAACCGCATCGCCCATCTGGACCGGCTTGCTGGCGTTTTCCTGCACCGGCGTGGCGCGGCGAAGCAGGGCGTTGATGCGCAAGAGAAGTTCGCGCGGCTCGAACGGCTTGGGCAGATAATCGTCGGCGCCCAATTCCAGGCCCGCGATACGGTCGGCCGCGTCGCCCCGCGCCGTCAGCATCAGGATCGGCACCTGCGATTGGCTCCTTATCGCCTTGGCCAATTCCAGCCCGGATTCGCCCGGCATCATCACGTCCAGGATCAGGCAATCGAAGGCGATGCTTTTCATGAGCGATCGGGCGTCGCCGGCATGGGCGGCGGCGCTGACGCGAAATCCGTTTCCGGACAAATAGCGGGTGAGCAGGGCGCGCAGCCTTTCGTCGTCATCCACCACCAGCAGATGCGGGTCGGAAAGCGAGGGTTTGACTGGGGTCATGGCTGCTATTCCCGATCGCCCGTCATGTGCGCTCTTTGGGCTCTTGCGGTTTTCGCGTCCGCCATGCTGACATAAGTAAAACCTGGGCGGAAACGGGGCAAGCCTGATATGCCCGGGACCCGGAAACCGGCTCCCCGGCCGGTAGTTGAGGACGGTAAAAGATGGCAGACATGATCCCCTTCGACCAGCGTGAAGGCAGCCTTTGGTACGACGGCAAGCTGATCCCCTGGAAGGACGCCAAGACCCATGTGCTGACTCACGGGCTGCATTACGGCTCCTCCGTGTTCGAAGGCGAGCGCATCTATAACGGCACCATCTACAAGCTGAAGGAGCATACCGCGCGGTTTTTCTTCTCGGCCGAGCAGCTGGGCATGAAAATTCCCTTCACCCAGGACGAGATCAACGCCGCCTGCATCGCCGCCTGCGAGGTGCAGGGCATCAAGGACGGCTATGTCCGTCCCGTCGCGTTCCGCGGCAGCGAGATGATGGCGGTCTCCGCCCAGAACACCAAAATCCATGTCGCCATCGCCTGCTGGCCCTGGCCGTCCTATTTCAGCCCGGAAGAAAAACTGAAGGGCATCCGTCTCGACATTTCGCGCTGGCGCCGCCCCGCCGCGGACACCGAGCCGGTGCACGCCAAGGCGGCCGGCCTCTACATGATCTGCACCATCTCCAAGCATGAGGCGGAAGCCAAAGGCTATGCCGATGCGATGATGCTGGATTATCGCGGCCTGGTGGCCGAAGCGACCGGCGCGAACATCTTCTTCGTCAAGGACGGCACCCTGCATACGCCGATCCCGGATTGCTTCCTCAACGGCATCACCCGCCAGTCGGTGATCGCCATCGCCAAGGCGCGCCAGATCCCGGTGATCGAACGCCATATCAAGCCGGAAGAGATGAGCGAATTCAGCGAATGTTTCCTCACCGGATCGGCGGCGGAAGTGACTCCGGTGTCGGAAATCGGCCCCTATCGCTTCAAGCCGGGCAAGCTGACGGAATTGCTGATGAACGCTTATTCCGATGAAGTGCGCGGCGTGAAGGTGACCGCGTAGCGAATCTTTCGTCTCCTCCATGGCCGGGCCCGACCCAGCCATCCATCGCGACGCAAGCTGGATGGGCGGGGCTTTGTTCCTGGCCGCGCTATGCGCGGCGGGCCCGCCCATGGTGAGAGGAGTTGGGGAGTTAGGACTCCCACCTTTTCGCCGCATCGTCATCGCTGTGGCGATGCTCGACCCAGTGATGCGTTGCGCCTCGCGCTTCTTCCTTCCAGAAGGGCGCATGGGTCTTGAGGAAATCCATCAGGAATTCGCAGGCCTGGAACGCGGCATGGCGGTGCTGCGAGGCCACCGCCACCAGCACGATGCTGTCGCCGGGCTTCAGGCTTCCCACCCGGTGGATCACAGTGACGCCGGTGAGCGGCCAGCGCGTGCCCGCTTCCGCGACCAGGCGGGCGATCTCCGCCTCGGTCATGTGCGGATAATGTTCCAGGGTAAGCGTGGAAAGATCGCCCTCCTTGCGGACATGGCCGGTGAAGCTGGCAACCGCCCCCGCTTCACCGTCCGTGGTCAGGTCCGCGACTTCCCGGTTGAGATCGAAATCCTCGCGCTGGATGCGGATGCGGGTCTGCATGGTCAGCCTCCCGTCACGGGGGGAAAGAATGCGACTTCGTCCTGGGGACCGAGTTTGGCATCGAGCCCCGCATGGCGCTGATTGACCGCCACCCGGATGCGGGAGAGGTCGGCGAAGGCATCGGCATAATGGGGGCCCAGCGTTTTCAAATGCGCGATCAGCGCGGCGACATCCGCCACCGGCGTCGCCAGCTGTTCTTCGCTTTTGCCGATCTTCTGACGCACCCAGGCGAAATAGAGAAGGTTCACGCCCGGTCCCTGACCGGCGCATGGCCGGGGCGAAGATGGGTGAGGCCATTCTTGAAATAGATCACCCCGGTATAGACCGTGAGCGCGGCGGCGATCCAAAGCAGGCCATAAGCGATGGCCGCATAGGTAAGGGCCGGAATACCCGGCACGAATTTGTCCGCCAGGGGGGTGAGGATCATCGCCCCGATGCCCACCATCTGCACTGCGGTCTTGAGCTTGGCGATGGCGGTGACCGGCACGCTGACCCGGGTGCCGGCCAGGAATTCGCGCAGGCCCGATACCAGGATTTCCCGGCTGAGGATGATCAGGGCCGGAACCAACCGGAGCAGCGAGGGCAGGCCGGTGGTGAGGTTGAACTGGCGGATATCGCCTTCCGCCACCAGCATCATCAGCGCCACCGCCACCAGCACCTTGTCGGCGATGGGGTCCAGCATGCGGCCGAATTCAGACCCGGCATTCAGCTTGCGGGCGGCGATGCCGTCCAGCCAGTCGCTGACCCCGGCGATCACGAACACCAGGAAGGCGACGACGCGGGAAATCTCCCCCGGCATCACGAACGCCACGGCAAAGACCGGCACCAGCACGATCCTGAGCAGGGTGAGGGCATTGGGCAGGCCAATCATGGCCGGGAGTGTAGGGGGCAGCCCCCCCGACGTCACGTATTGGGGTGAAAAAAGTCGTAGATTTTCCGGGCCAGGGTGCCGCTGACCCCCTCGACCGTCTCCAGATCGGTCAGGCTCGCCGCCGCCACGGCGCGGGCGGAGCCGAAATGCTGCAACAGGGCGCGCTTGCGGGCCGCCCCCACGCCTCCGATCTCGTCCAGCGGGTTGGCGCCGATGGCGGCGCTGCGCTTTTTGCGGTGGGTGCCGATGGCGAAGCGGTGCGCCTCGTCGCGCAGCCGTTGCAGATAATAGAGAACCGGGCTTTTGAGTTCGAGGCGGAAAGGCTCCCTGCCCGGAAGGTAGAAATGCTCCCGCCCGGCATCGCGGTCCGGGCCCTTGGAGATGCCCACCAGCGCCACGTCTTCCACCCCCAGATCCTCGAACACCTGGGTTGCGATGGAAAGCTGGCCCGGGCCGCCATCGATCAGCACCAGATCGGGGCGCCTCCATTTGGAGTCCGCCACCTCCTCGGATTCGTCCTTGATCAGGCGGGCGAAGCGGCGGGTCAGCACTTCGCGCATCATCGCGTAATCGTCGCCCGGCGCCAGGTCGGCGGTTTTGATGTTGAATTTGCGATACTGGTTTTTCTCGAAGCCGTCGGGGCCTGCCACGATGAAGGCGCCGATGGCATGCGCCCCCTGGATGTGGGAATTGTCATAGACCTCGATCCGCCGGGGCGGCGCCTCCAGGCCCAGCACTTCGGCGACGCCTTCCAGCAATTGCGCCTGGGCGCTGTTCTCGGCCATGCGCCGGCCCAGCTGTTCGCGGGCATTGGCCAGGGCGCGGTCCATGATCTCGCGCTTTTCGCCCCGCTGTGGGCAGGAGATTTCCACTTTCATCTCCGCGCGCAGGGACAGGGCTTCGGCCAGCAGCGCCTTTTCCGGAATCTCTTCCGATGTCAGCACCAGCTTGGGCGCGGTACGCTCGTCGTAGAATTGGCCGATAAAAGACTCCAGGACTTCCGCCAGGCTCATGTCCGGCGCATGGCGGGGAAAATAAGGACGGTTGCCCCAATTCTGTCCGGCGCGGAAGAAAAAGACCTGGATGCAGGTCTGGCCGCCTTCCGAATGGGCGGCGAAGAGATCGGCTTCATCGAAGGTGGAGGGATTGACGCCCTGGCTGGACTGGATATGGCTCATCGCGCGCAAGCGGTCGCGGTAACGGGCGGCGCGTTCGAAATCCAGCGCGTCGGACGCCTCCGTCATTTCCTTCACCAGCGCGTCCTGCACGGCGCGGCTTTTGCCGTGCAGAAAACTTTCCGCTTCCTCCACCAATTCGCGATAGCCGCTTTCGTTCACCCGTCCCACGCAAGGCGCGCTGCAGCGCTTGATCTGGAACAGAAGGCAGGGGCGGGTGCGCGAGGCGAACACCGAATCCGAGCAGGAGCGCAGCAGAAAGGCGCGCTGCAAGGTGTTGAGGGTGCGCGTCACCGCACCGGCGCTGGCGAAAGGCCCGAAATAGATGCCCTTGGCGGATTTGGCGCCGCGATGCTTGAGCAGCTGGGGGAAGGGATGATCCTCGCGCAACAGGATGTTGGGAAAGCTTTTGTCGTCGCGATACGAGACATTGTAGCGGGGCTTGAGCTGCTTGATCAGGTTGGATTCTAGCAGCAGCGCCTCGGTCTCCGAGGCGGTGGTGACGAACAGCATTTCCGCCGTCTCCGCCACCATGCGGGTGAGCCGGTCGCTATGTACCCCGCCCCGCGCATAGGCGCTGACCCGCTTCTTCAGGCTTTTGGCCTTGCCCACATACAGGACATCGCCCGCCGCGTTCAGCATGCGGTAGACGCCGGGCTGGTCGGGCAGGGTCTTGAGATAGGCGGCGATGCGCTCGGCGCCCTTCAGCGGGCGCGTCTCGGATTCCATGAGCGGAATATATTAACGGGTGCGTTCGATCTCAACGCCCGCGCTTTCGGCGTTGGACAGCGCGTGGAGCTTTTCCACCCGCACCCGGGCGGTCTTGACGCGGCCGTCCTGGAAACAGGCGGCGGCGATGCGCTCGGCCAGGGTTTCGATCAGCCGGACATGGCCTTCGGCGATCATTTCGCGGATCCGGGTTTCGATCACCCCGTAATCCACCACCTTGGCAAGGTCGTCGCCCAAATCGATCAAATCTTCCACCGCCAGATCGACATTGATGCGGATGGGCTGTTCCTTGCCATGCTCGTGGCGCCACACCCCGATCTGGGCGGGCAGTTCCAGATTGCGGATGAAGACATGACGGATGCCGCGCGCGGCGTCGGCGATGATATGCGGCTGCTGCTTGCTCATTCGCCCACCCGCACATCCGGGGTCTGCCAGATCAGGTGCTGGCCGCCATCGACCGCCAGCATCTGGCCGGTGACGGCATCGGCCTCCAGAAGATATTGCACCGCCTTGGCCACATCCTCCGGCTCGGCGCCGCGCTTGAGGACCGTAGCGTCGCGCTGGCGGGCGAAATCCTCTTCCGACTGGCGCGCGTTGCGCATGGTGGGGCCCGGGCCGATCGCATTGACGCGGATGTCGGGGCCCAGCGCCTGGGCGAGAGTGGTGGTGAGCCAGTAGAGCCCCGCCTTGCTGAGGCTGTAGGAGATGAATTGCGGCGTGGGCTTCAGCACCCGCTGATCCACGATGTTGACGATCGCGCCTTTGCCTGGGACTTGCCGCGCGAATGTTTGGGACAACAGGAAGGGCGCGCGCAGATTGGTTTCCATATGCGCGTCCCAGGAGGCGCGGCTGGCGCTCTGCCAATCGTCATTCTCGAAAATCGACGCCGAATTCACCAGCGCGGTGAGCGGCCCCAGTTCGGCGGCGGCCCGGCCGACCAGTGCGGCGGTTTCTTCCTCGCGCGACAGATTGGCTTTGAAGGTGGCGGCTTTGACGCCCAGTGCGCGGACGGCGGCCGCGACTTCTTCGGCTTCCGCCGCCGAGCCGTGATAATGGATCGCCACATTCCAGCCCGCGCCCGCCAGATGCAGGGCGATGGCGCGCCCCAGCCGCTTGGCGGCGCCGGTGACAAGAACATTTTTCGCGGGCGTCATGGTGCGTCAGTGATAGCCGATATCGCCGCGCACCTTGCCCCGGAACACCCAATAAGACCACCCCGTATAGACGAAGATCACCGGCAGCAGGAACAAGGTACCCAAGCCCAGGAAGATCTGGGTGCTGGGGTCGGAGGCCGCCTGCTCCAGCGAGAAATGATGCGGCACGATCATGGGGAACAGGCTGATGGCGATGCCCAGATAGGCCAGGGTGAAGAGCAGGATCGCGTAGATGAACGGCGCCACGTCCAGCTTCTTCGCCATCGCGCGCCACCACAGAAAGCCGGTGATGGCGGTGGCCAGGGGCACCGGCGACAGGAACAGGATGTTGGGCCAGGAAAACCAGCGATGCGCGATATCGGCATCGATGAACGGCGTCCACAGGCTGACGATGCCCACCGCGGCGAGAGTGCCCAGGAATGCGCGCCGCGCCCAATGCCGCGCCCGCTCCGCCAGATCGCCTTCGGTTTTCAGGATCAGCCAGCAGGCGCCCAGAAGGCTATAGCCGCACATCAGCGCCAGGCCGGTGAAGAGCGAGAAGGGCGTGAAGCAATCGAACGAGCCGCCCACGAAATGACGGCCCTCCACATCGAAGCCCTGGATGAAAGCCCCCAGCACGATGCCTTGTGCGAAAGTGGCCACGGCCGAGCCGATGGAAAAGGCATGATCCCAGAAATGCCGGTGCTCGGCGTCGCGGAACTGAAATTCGAACGCCACGCCCCGGAACACCAGCGCCAGCAGCATCACCAGGATGGGGAAATAGACGGCGGGCAGGATGATGGCGAAGGCCACGGGGAATGCAGCAAGCAGGCCGAGGCCGCCCAGCACCAGCCAGGTTTCGTTGCCGTCCCAGACCGGGGCGATGGAATTCATCATCGCCTGCCGGTCGGTGCGGTTCCTCGCGAAATTGTAGAGAATGCCGATGCCCAGATCGAAACCGTCGAGCACGACATAGAAGAACACCGCCGCACCCAGGATCAGCGTCCAGACCGGCACGATGCTCATGGTGCCTCCAATCCGGGTGGCGCTTTCACCGGACCGGCGGGGCGGCCGCCGCCGACCGGCACCACCATGTCGCCGGGCCCGCGCTGGATCGCCCGCGCCATGAACCAGACGCCCACCGGATAGACGATCAGATAGACCAGGGCATAGCCGGCCAGCGAGATCAGCACGTCCCAACCCGTCAGCGAAGGCGTCACCGAATCGCCCGTGCGCAGCAGGCCGTACACCGTCCAGGGCTGGCGGCCCACTTCGGTGGTGGTCCAACCCGCCAGCACCGCCAGAAAGCCGATGGGGCCCGACCAGATCAATGTCTTGAGGAACCAATCGCTGCTGAACAGCTTGCCGCCGAAGCGCAAGGCCCAGCCCAGCGCCACCAGCGCCAGCATCAGCAGGCCCAGGCCCACCATGATGCGGAACGCGAAGAAGGGCACGGCCACCGGCGCGCGATCCTCCGGCGGGAAATCCTTGAGACCCGGGACCACGCCGTTCACGTCATGGGTAAGGATCAGGCTGCCCAAGAGCGGTACGTCGATGGCGGCGCGATTGGTCTCGGCCTTCTGGTCGGGAATGGCGAAAAGCGTGAGCGGCGCGCGGGCCTCCCGGTTCCAATGGGCTTCGATCGCGGCCAGCTTGGCGGGCTGATATTGCAGGGTGTTGAGGCCATGCATGTCGCCCAGCAGGACCTGCAGCGGCACCAGCACCGCCAAAAGCGTGAGGGTGGTGGTCAGCATCACCTTGCCTTCGCTGGCGAAGGTCCTTTTGCGGATCAGCCAGGCGCCCACCGCCAGCACGACAAAGCCGGTGGTGACGTAAAACGCGTCCACCGTATGGGCCAGGCGATAAGGAAAGGATGGGTTGAAGATGATCGCCAGCCAATCGACCGGCACGAAACGTCCGTCCACCATGCGATAGCCGGCCGGGGTCTGCATCCAGCTGTTGGTGGAGAGAATCCAGAAGGACGACAGCAAAGTGCCGAACGCCACCAGCAGCGCGGAGCAGAAATGCGCCCATTGCGGCACCAGCTTGCGGCCGAACAGCAGCACGCCCAGAAAGCCCGCTTCCAACGTGAAAGCCGTGAGGCCTTCATAGGCCAGAAGCGGCGAAATGATATTGGCGGTGATGTCGGAAAAGCGGCTCCAATTGGTGCCGAACTGGAACGGCATCACCACCCCCGTCACCACCCCCATGCCGAAGGCGATGGAGAAGATGCGGATCCAGAAGCTGGAGATGCGGAAATAGATTTCCTTGCCGGTGAAGAAATACAGCCCTTCCATCAGGGCGATGTAAGACGCGATGCCCACGGTGAAGGCGGGCAAAAGGATATGCCAGGCGATCACCCAGCCGAATTGAAGACGCGACAGGATTACGGGGTCCAGCGTCATGCCGGCACCCTAACGTAAAAGACCGTCATCGGGTTGCGACAAAGCCGCCCGGCCGGCGCCGTTACTGGATGAAGCCGACCCGGCGCCGGACCTCTTCCATCACCGGAACGGCAATGGCGCGGGCGCGGGCGGCACCGGATTTGAGGGTGCGGTCGATCTCGGCCGGGTCGGCCAGCAGCCGGCGCATTTCCGCCGTCACCGGGCCGATCTTGGCCACGGTCAGGTCGGCCAGCTTCTGCTTGAAGCCGGAAAATTGCTGGCCCGCGAATTCCGCGATCACCTGGTCGCGATCTTGGTCGGCCAGGGCGGCATAGATATTGAGCAGGTTTTCCGCTTCCGGCCGGTCCTTCAATCCGTCCTTGCTGTCGGGCAGGGGCAGGGGATCGGTCTTGGCGCGGCGGATCTTGTTGGCGATGGCTTCGGCATCGTCGGTGAGGTTGATGCGCGACAGGTCGCTTTCTTCCGACTTGGACATTTTCTTGGTGCCGTCGCGCAGGCTCATCACCCGCGTCGCCGCGCCCGTGATCACCGGCTCGGGCTGGGGGAAGAAATCCGGCACGCCGAAATCATTGTTGAATTTCTGGGCGATGTCGCGCGACAGCTCCAGATGCTGCTTCTGGTCCTCGCCCACCGGTACATGGGTGGCTTTATAGACCAGGATGTCCGCCGCCATCAGCACGGGATACGTGTAGAGGCCGACCGACGAGCGTTCCTTGTGCTTGCCGGATTTTTCCTTGAACTGAGTCATGCGATCCATCCAGCCCAGCCGCGCCACGCAGTTGAAGATCCAGGACAGTTCGGCATGCTCGGGCACCTGGCCCTGGTTGAAGACCGGCGTGCGCGCGGGATCCACCCCGGCGGCGATATAGGCGGCCGCGACTTCGCGGGTGGCCCGGGTTAGTTCCTCGGGCTTGCCATAGGCGGCGTCGGTGGTGATGGCATGCATGTCCACCACGCAGAACAGGCAGGGCATCTCGTTCTGCATCCGCACCCAATTCTTGAGCGCGCCCAGATAATTGCCCAGATGCAGCGTATTGGTGGGCTGCATGCCCGAAAGCACGAGTGGTTTGTGTGTCATGGTCCTGTCCTTGGGGCGGGTTTATGCCTTGCGCGGCATGCGCCTTCAAGGGTTGCCGGCCAGGGCCTTTTCCACCCGCTCGGTGATGGCGGCGATGCGGTCGGGATGGCGGATTTTATGTCCGAAACCGTCGCGGACATAGAAAACGTCCACCGCCCGCTCGCCATAGGTGGCGATCATGGAATTGGAGATCGACAGCCCGCATTCGAACAGGGCTTGGGTGACGTCATAGAGGAAACCGGGCCGGTCCAGCCCTTCCACTTCGATCACGCTGGCGATCTGCGAGGCTTCGTTGTCGAAATGCACCTTGGGGGTGATGGTGAAGGCGCTGGTCCTGGCGCGCAGCGGCCGCCGGTCGGTGAGGGCGCGGCGCGGCCAGATCTCGCCCCGCACCGTCTTCTCGATGGTCTGTTTGAGCCGCCATAGGCGATCCGGATCGTCGAAGGCCAGCCCCTCCATGTCCTGCACCGAGAAAATGTCCAGCGCGAAGCCATGGGATGTGGTGGTGACCTTGGCATCGACGATGGAGCCGCCGGACATGGCGATGGCGCCCGCGAATTGTGAGAACAATCCCGCATGGTCGGGCGTGTAGAGCACGATCTCGGTCACGTCGCGGAAGGCGCTGGGCAGCGCCGCCACAGTGAGAAGGTCGCCCGCGCGATCGGCCTTCAGCATCAGCCTGGCATGGCGCTCCTGCTCGTCGGTATCGAAGGCCAGCCAGTAACTGTCGTAATGCCGCGCCAGCAACAGCTCGCGTTCGGCGTCCGGCACGTCGGCCAGCCGTTCGGCCAGCGCCGCCTTGGCGGCTTCGACACGGGCGCCGCGCGCGGGCGCCTGGTCGCCGCCCGCCATCAACTGTTCGGCGGCATGATAGAGTTCGCGCAACAGCTGGCCCTTCCAGCCGTTCCACACTCCGGGCCCCACGGCGCGGATGTCCGCCACCGTCAGCACCAAGAGTACGCGCAGCATCTCCGGCGTCTGCACCTGGGCGACGAAATCCTTCACCGTCTTGGGATCGGTGAGGTCGCGGCGCTGGGCGGTGTCGCTCATCACCAGATGATTCTTCACCAGCCAGGCCACGGCTTCGGTATCGGCGGCGCCGAGCCCCAGTCGCGGGCAAAGCTCGCGCGCGATCTCGGCGCCCACCACGCTGTGATCGCCGGGAAGCCCCTTGGCGATGTCATGCAGGAGAATGGCGCAATAAAGCACCGCGCGGGATTGGATACGCTTGATCACGTCGGTGGAAAGGGGATTGTCGTCCTTATGCTCGCCACGCTCGATCGAGGCGACATCGCCCACGGCGCGGATCAGATGCTCGTCCACGGTATAATGGTGGTACATGTTGAACTGCATCAGGCCCACCGCATGCCCGAAGGCCGGCACGAAGCGGCCCAACACGCCCGCTTCGTTCATCATGCGCAGCGCCCATTCCGGATTGTGGCGCGACGTGAGGGTCTCCAGGAAGATCCGGTTGGCGTCCGGATTGTTGCGCAACTCGTCAGTGATCAGGTCCAGCGAGCGGGTCAGGGTGCGCAGGGCGTGGGGGTGGATGTCGACATTTTTCTCGTCGGCCATCTGGAAGATGCGCAGGATATTGACCGGATCGCGGACAAAGGCTTGGGAGCCCGCCGTCAGCCGCCCATTCTCGACATAGAAATCGTCGCTGGGCTCGCGCGGCTTGAGAAAGCCCGGCAGCATCCGGGTGAGCGCGGCTTTAGGCTTCTTATGTTGCTCTTCCAGGGCCGCGATGAAGATGCGGGTGAGGTCGCCCACATCCTTGGCCACCAGGAAGTAGCTGCGCATGAAGGCTTCCACCGCCAGGCGGGGCTTTTCCGGATTGGAATAGCCCAGCGCCGCCGCCAAGCCCGTCTGCACGTCGAAGGAGAGCCGCTCTTCCGCCCGGTCCAACAGGTAATGCAGGTGCACGCGCACATTCCAGAGAAAGGCTTCCGCTTTCTGGAAGGTGCGGTATTCGTCCGCGGTGAAGACATTGTGCTTGATCAGGTCGGACGCGTCTTCGACGTGATAGAGATATTTGCCGATCCAATAGAGCGTCTGCAAGTCGCGCAGCCCGCCCTTGCTCTCCTTGATGTTGGGTTCGACCAGATAGCGGCTTTCGCCCTGGCGGGCGTGACGGGCTTCGCGCTCGGCCAGCTTGGCTTCCACGAAATCCTGGCCGCTGCCGGCGGCGATTTCCTTCCAGAAGGTCACGCGCAGCTGGTCGTACAGCGCCTTGTCGCCCCAGATATAGCGCGCTTCCAGAAGCGCGGTGCGGATGGTGACATCCTGCTTGGCCAGGCGCACGCATTCGGCCAGGCTGCGGGTGGCGTGGCCCACCTTCAGGCCCAGATCCCACAACATATAGAGAATGAACTCGATGACGCTTTCACCCCAGGCGGTCTGCTTGAAGGGGCGCACGAACAGAAGATCGATGTCCGATCCCGGCGCCAGCTCGCCGCGGCCATAGCCGCCGGTGGCGACGATGGCGAGGCGTTCGGCGGTGGTGGGATTCTGGGCGTAATAGACATGCTTGACCGCGAAATCGTAGATCACCTGGATCAAGGCATCCTGCAACGCCGACAAGGCGCGCGCCGCTTCCAGCCCCGGCAATCCGTCCTGCTGCACCGCGCGCTGCACGGTGGCGCGTCCGGCGACAAAGGCCGCCTTGATCAGGCCGAGGCCGTCCTTGCGCAAGGTGCCCGTGTCCGCACTTTCCTTGGCCAGCGCGGTCAAGGCATGGCGCAACGCGTTGGCATCGATCAGCGACGGCAATTTGGTGATGGGCTGCTGCAATCCCATCAGTGCCCTCCTGCCGCCGGCGCCGCCGCGGAGGTCTGCACGGGCCGCGGCAGCGGACCCTGGGTGCGGATGATCACGCCGCAAGCGACGCGGGCGCCGGATTCGCCCATGGGCTGGCTGCGATAATCGTCGCCCCGCTGGTCGATGATGATGGCGACGCCGTCGCGATCGAAGATGGAATTTTTGCCGTTGCCCAGCCCGAAGCCGTTGGTGAGCGTGGCGGCATGCAGATGCCCGTCGGCACCGGCGAACTGATTGGGCAGGTCGCCCGCCAACGGGCCGCCTTCCGCCAGAAACCCATGTTTGCGGACCACCGGCCCCAGGCCCAGGATCGGACCCGCGCTGGTGAAGCCGGTCTTGGGATCGCAATTGCCCGAGACATGCAGGTGAATGCCGTGCGGTCCGGGCGGCAGGCCGCTCAAGTCGAACTCCACCAGCACGCCGCGATTGACGGCGGCGAAGCTGACGGTTCCCGCCGGTTTTCCGTCCAGCAATTTCACATGGGCGATGGCGCGCGGCTTGGCGGAGGCGGGCGCCGCCAGAAACGGCAGCGCAAGCGCGGCAAGGGCCAGGAGGAACCGGGTCATGGCGTCAGTCTAGGGCTTTCGGCGCGGCGACGCCAAAGAGAAGCGGGAACCCAAACGCGGCGGCCGGGTTTGGACTTTGGCCGCTTTTGGGGCGGGGCGACAGGAGGATATCCATGCGCCGACTTGCCATTGCGCTTTGCGTCACCATCGGTCCCGCTTTTGTCCTTCCCCTCTTCACTCATGCGGCGCGGGCCGTCCAGGATCAGCCGGTGATGATCGGCGGGATCGAAACCGTCTGCACGGGGGTGGGCTCGGCCAAGGACAATCCGGCCTGGAGCGCCTATCCCGTGAAACTCGTCTTCGCCAATCCGGAAGGCGAAAATCTGGCCCAGGTCCATCTGTCGGTGATGCAGGGCGGCAAGCCTTTGATGGAAACCCAATGCGATGCGCCCTGGGTGCTGATGAAGCTGCCGGCGGGAACGTATGATGTCGCGGCCACGGTGACGGGCGGCGTCGGCCCTCGGCTGGGCAAGGCCAGCTTCAGCACCAAGGGTGGGCCGCAGCAGACCGTGAATGTGATCATCGCCGCCGATCATTGATTTTTTCGGCGGGCCGAAAATAAGAAAGCCGGCGCGTTGCCGCGCCGGCTTTCCCATTACCCAAATGACCGCTCGATTAGGCGGACTTGAGGTTCGCCGCCTTCGCGCCGCGCGCGTCGGGGACGATGTCGAACGAGACCTTCTGGCCTTCGGTCAGGGTGCGCATGCCGGCAGCTTCCACCGCCGTGGCGTGCACGAACACATCCTTGCCGCCGCCTTCCGGAGCGATGAAGCCGAAGCCCTTGGAGGTGTTGAAAAACTTAACGGTTCCGATCGTCATAACGGTACTTCCTGCGTAGATTCCGGAACGGCGGAATGCCGTTTCGGGGAGGAGATTTCGTCGGTCGCAGGGAAGGAAGTTATCTGTCTCGTCCAGGCGCGCACGGAAGGCGGGCAGGATTTCTTCTACAGGTGCGCTTCGTCTGTGACGGGACTGGTCTCCACTTGGGCGCGACAATACGCCCAAAGGTGACCTATTGGCAAGGAAGGCGACAGGTGAAGCCTCGCGCTTTCTTCGCAGCTGCAATAGGTTGGGGGTGCCATGGTTACCATCTACCACAATCCGCATTGTTCCAACTCCCGCCGCGCCCTGGAGGTGATCCGGGCCGCCGGGATCGAACCGGAAATCGTCGAATATCTGAAAACGCCTTTGTCCGAGGCGGGGTTACGCCAGCTGGTGGCCCGGACCGGCCGGCCCCTTCGTGACCTGATCCGGGACAAGGACCCCCTCTTTGCCGAACTCAAGCTGGCGGATGCGGGCGAGGCGGAATTGTTCGCGGCGGTGGCGGCCCATCCGGTGCTGCTCAACCGGCCCATCGTGGTGACGGAAAAGGGCGCCAAGCTCTGCCGCCCCGGCGACCAGGCGGCGGCGCTGCTCTAGCCCCTTGGACGAAATCGGCGCTGGCGCGTTCTTCTGATCATGCGCGCGGTGAAACAGGCGGGCGGGATCGCCCGCGAGACGGTGGATTCCTCGGTGATCCAGGCGATGGGCTATGACGACGATCATGCCCTGCTGGAAATCGAATTCGTCAGCGGCGATGTCTATCGCTATCTCTTCGTGCCGCGCCGCGTCTGGACCGAATTGCGCAACGCGCCATCCAAGGGTGCTTATTTCTCGAACATGATCCGCGAGAAATTTCCCACGGCGCGTCTGACCTGAAGCGGGGTATCAGAGGCCGATGGCGGTGATGGTTATCTCACCCAAGGGTTCCGTCGCCTCGATGATATCGTCCACGCGCGCGCCGATCACGGCGGCGGCGAGTGGGGCGCGGATGCTGATCAGGCTTTTGGCGGGGTCGGCTTCATCCACGCCGACGATGCGGAAACTTTGGATCCGGCCCTTGCGCTCGATGGTGACTTTGCTGCCGAAGGAGACGACATCTCCGGTGGGCGGCGGTGCCAGCTCGGCGCTGGCTTTGCGCACGGTCCAGTAGCGCAGGTCGCGCTCCAGGGTTTCGCGCAGCAGCACATTGGCTTCGGATTTCAGCGCCGATTCGATCCGCGCCACATGGCCATCGATCTGGGCCATACCTTCCGGCGTCACCGGATTGGGGCCTTCGTCCACCATTCTTTCTGGAGGGCGAGCGGATTCGGAAGATTCTTTGACGAAGGCGCGAGACATAAAGACGGACCTTTGTTTATCGAGAAGCTAGGCGGGCTTTCTCCTTTTGTCATTCCCGGCCGAGCAATGGCGCAAATGCGCCTTTGCGAGGGGAAGGGAATCCAGGCGTCGAAACCTTTCATGTTCATTCCACCTGGGTCCCCTTCCCTCGCGCGACGCTTCGCATCGCGCTCGCCGGGGATGACACAGGGGTGTTAACGCGCGCGACTACCGAAGGTCTTCGGCACGTTCGGGCGGCCGGCGCGTTGCAGGCGCTTGCGGCCGCCGCCGGCCTTCGAGGGCTTGGACGGCCGGGATTCATCCGACAGCGCAATCTCGGCGTCGAAGGCGGCGCGCTCCACGGCCGATTGGCGGGCGAAGGGATCGTCGCTGATGGTAAGCGCCACCGATTGCAGCCGCTTGAGTTCGTCGCGCAGCCGGGCGGCGGTTTCGAATTCCAGATCGGCGGCGGCGGTGCGCATCTGCTTTTCCAGATCGGCGATGATCGCCTTGATATTGTGGCCGACAAAGGCGCGCTCGCCGTCGGCGGCTTCCAGCACACCCGCATCCACCATCACATGGTCGCGCTCATACATCGATCCCATGATGTCGGCGATGTTCTTCTTCACGCTGGCGGGCGTGATGCCGTGTTCCTTGTTGTAAGCTTCCTGCTTGGTGCGGCGGCGGGCGGTTTCCGCCATCGCCCGCTCCATAGAGCCCGTCACCTTGTCGGCATAAAGGATCACCTTGCCGTCCACATTGCGGGCGGCGCGGCCGATGGTCTGGATCAATGAGGTTTCGCTGCGCAGAAAGCCTTCCTTGTCGGCATCCAAAATGGCGACCAACGCGCATTCGGGAATGTCCAACCCTTCGCGGAGCAGGTTGATGCCGATCAGCACATCGAAGGCGCCCAGGCGCAGATCGCGGATGATCTCGATCCGCTCCAAAGTCTCCACATCCGAATGCATGTAGCGGACGCGGATGCCCTGTTCGTGCATATATTCGGTGAGGTCTTCCGCCATCTTCTTGGTCAGGGTGGTGACCAGGCAGCGATAGCCGCGCTTGGCCACGTCGCGGCATTCGGCGATCAGGTCGTCCACCTGCGTTTCCACCGGCCGGATCTCGACCGGCGGATCGATCAGTCCGGTGGGCCGGATCACCTGTTCGGCGAAGACGCCGTCGGTGCGTTCCATCTCCCACGGCCCCGGCGTGGCCGAGACATAGACCGATTGCGGCCGCATCGCGTCCCATTCCTCGAACTTCAGCGGGCGGTTGTCGATGCAGGAGGGCAAGCGGAAGCCATATTCCGACAAAGTGAATTTCCGCCGGTAGTCGCCTTTGTACATGGCGCCGATCTGCGGCACCGTCACATGGCTTTCGTCGGCAAAGACCAGGGCATTGTCGGGCAGATACTCGAACAAGGTGGGCGGCGGCTCGCCCGGCAGGCGGCCGGTAAGCCAGCGGGAGTAATTCTCGATACCCGCGCAGGAGCCGGTGGCTTCGATCATTTCCAAGTCGAAGGTGGTGCGCTGCTCCAGCCGCTGGGCTTCCAGCAATTTGCCGTTGGCGCGAAAATCGGCCAGGCGGGTGATCAACTCGGCTTTGATGCCTTTCATCGCCTGCTGCAGGGTGGGACGCGGCGTCACATAATGCGAATTGGCATAGACCTTGATCGATTCCAGCTCGCCCGCGCGATGGCCGGTCAAGGGATCGAATTCGGTGATGCTGTCCACCACATCGCCGAACAATTCGATGCGCCAGGCGCGGTCTTCATAATGGGCTGGGAAAATGTCGATCGTATCGCCCCGCACCCGAAAGGCGCCGCGAGTGAAATTGTCGTCATTGCGCCGGTATTGCAGCGCCACCAGCCCGCCGATGGCGGCGTTGCGATCCACCTTGTCGCCTTTGGCGATGGACACGGCGGTGCCCGAATAGGTTTCGACCGAGCCGATGCCGTAGATGCACGACACCGAGGCGACGATGATCACATCGTCCCGCTCCAGGATCGCCCGCGTCGCCGAATGGCGCATGCGGTCGATCTCTTCGTTGATGGAACTGTCCTTCTCGATATAGGTGTCGGTGCGGGGGATATAGGCTTCCGGCTGATAGTAATCGTAATAGCTGACGAAATATTCGACCGCATTGTCCGGGAAGAATTGCTTGAACTCGGCATATAGCTGCGCCGCCAAGGTCTTGTTGGGGGCGAGGATCAGCGCCGGCCGCTGGGTGCGCTCGATCACCTGGGCCATGGTGAAGGTCTTGCCCGATCCGGTGACGCCGAGCAGCACCTGGTCGCGGTCCAGCGCATTGACGCCTTTGACCAGTTCCTCGATGGCGGCGGGCTGGTCGCCCGCCGGCTTGTACTCGCTCACCAGCTTGAACTTCTTGCCGCCTTCGGATTTCTCCGGCCGCGCCGGGCGATGGGGCACGAAAGTGCCGCCCGCCGTCATCGCCGCCAGGGGCGGGGCGAGGTAAGCGGGATCCATGTTCGCGGCTTCGGCCAGCGAGGGGCCTTCCTGGACCGCCGCCGCGAATTTCGCGGAATTTTCCGATGCTTTGGCCGACCGGCCCTTGCCTCTGGACCGGGGAACCATGCCGTTATTGTGCGCCATGGTCGTAATATAGCGCCTCGATCTCACTTTTGCAGTGGCGCTGCTTTGTTTCCCCCCATCTGTCTTCCTCGGGGTAAACCCTCGGAAGACATCTTCCCCCGCCAATGGCTTCGCCATGCGGGGGAAGAAAGTCACGGCTTGGGCTTGAGAAGGTCCGCTGGCACCTCTTTACGCTCGTTCATGCCGTAATCGCGAACCACATGCGCTACCCGGAGGCGATAATCCCGGAACACGCCGTGGCGGCCCGCCTGCTGCGCCAATCCATGGTCGGGCTGGGTGCGCCAGGCTTTCACCGCCTCCTCGTCCCGCCAGAAGGACAGAGACAGGATCTTGCCCGGCTCGGTGAGCGATCCGAAACGCTCGATCGACAGAAAGCCGTCGATACCGTCCAGCAGGGGCCTGAGGTCGGCGGCGATGCCGAGATAGCGCTCCCGGTCCGCCGGCCAGACTTCGAAGATCACCGCGATCATGGCGTCACCAGCTTCAGCCATTCGCGGGTTTCGCGCAGGATGAATTTCTGGCGCTGGGCGAATTCGAAATTCGCCCGCCCGTCCGGATTTTTCAGTAGCTGCGCCCGGTAGATTTCATAGGCCGCCAGGCTTTCGAAGCCGATCATGGCATGGGCGGTGTCGTCGGTGCCTTCATGGGGCAGGAAATAGCCCATCAGGTTGCCGCCGCAGGCCGGAATCACGGTCTGCCAGTTCTTGGCATATTGCAGGAAGGCGTCCCTCTGATAGGGATCGATCTGATATTGGATGTGGCAGATGACGGTCGCGGCCATCACGGATCTCCTTTGTCGCCGGGCAAGGATAGGCCGGGCGGCCGCGCCGATGCTTTGGTGATGGCCGAATTATTAAAGAGGCTGGGCCGGGATCAGGCCGCGCAGCGAATTGTCCAGAAAGACGTCGCCTTCCAGGTCCTTGGCGGTGAGGCGCTGTTCCCGCGCCGAAGGATTGTCTTCCAGAATCACCGGCATGGTCCGCTTATAGCGGCACCATGCCGGTGTCCGGCAGTGTGGTTACATCGCCGCCGCGATGGCGGCGACCGCGGTCTCGGCGCTGCGCTGGGCAGCCTTCACATCGGTTTCGGTCAGGCCCTTCATCAGAATGGTTTTGGCGTCTTCCAGCTTGGCCTTCTTGGCCGTGTCGGTCTGGTCGGGAATGGCGCCATTGCCGGCATTGGTGCAGGGGTTCATCTGCGCGGCGTCGAAGCCTTCGCCCTTGGGGCCGACCAGGCAATTCAACGCGTGATGCATATGGGTATGCACCGCATCGATGGTGGGGGCATTGGCGGCGTTGTTGGCATGGGTGCGGGCGTTGGAAATTTCCGCGGTCAGGCTGACGGCGGCGAAGGCGCTACCGGCGATCAGCAGGAATGTGCCGGTGAGCGTGGCAAGAGACGAGATCTTCATGAGAGCCTCCAGGAAAAAGCGCGCGGAGAAGCTCCGCGCGCTCAAGCTTAGACCAAATGTTCGCCTGTTCAGCGCACCGAGGCCAGGTTGGCGCGCAGTTTTTGCGCTTCCGGACCCTCGGTGGGCGTGGAATTCATGTCTTTGTCCGGACGGATCACCGAGCCGTTGAAGCTGATGCCGGCATAAGCGCCCG
>JAFKFG010000054.1 GCA_017307355.1 Alphaproteobacteria bacterium | reverse complement strand
CAGTTCTACTTCCGCACCACGGACGTGACGGGGATCGTGAAGCTGCCGGCGGGCACCGAGATGGTGATGCCGGGCGACAACGTGTCGTGCGAAGTCGAGCTGATCGTGCCGATCGCGATGGAAGAGAAGCTGCGCTTCGCCATCCGCGAGGGCGGCCGCACCGTCGGCGCCGGCGTCGTCGCAAAGATTATCAAGTAAGCAAGCGGACCGGGTTCGAAGGACTTAATCCATGCAAAATCAAAATATCCGCATCAGGCTGAAGGCCTTCGACCACCGGATTCTCGACAATTCGACGCGCGAGATCGTCAACACCGCCAAGCGTACCGGTGCTCAGGTGCGGGGGCCCATTCCGCTCCCCACCGGCATCGAGCGCTTCACGGTCAACCGTTCCGCGCATGTCGACAAGAAGAGCCGTGAGCAGTTCGAAATCCGGACGCATAAGCGTCTGCTCGACATTATCGACCCCACTCCCCAGACCGTGGACGCGCTGATGAAGCTCGACCTGGCGGCGGGCGTGGACGTCGAGATCAAGTTGTAAGGAGCGTCAGGTGCGCACAGGCGTCATCACGCAGAAAGTCGGAATGACCCGTCTGTTTTTGGCAGACGGCACCCATGTCCCGGTTACCGTATTGAAGCTCGACGGCTGCGCCGTCGTGGCCACCCGCACGGTGGAGAAGGATGGCTACACCGCCGTTCAGCTCGGCTCGGGCTTTGCCAAGGCGAAGAATACCGCCAAGGCGACGCGCGGCCAGTTTGCCAAGGCCGAACTGGAACCCCGCCGCAAGGTGGCGGAATTCCGGGTCGATGCCGGCAACCTGCTGGAAGTGGGCGATCAGCTTCAGGCCGACCATTTCGTGGCGGGCCAGAAGGTAGACGTCACCGGCGTCACCATCGGTCGCGGTTTCACCGGCGCGATGAAGCGCTGGAATTTCCGCGGTCTTGAAGCGTCGCACGGCGTTTCGATCAGTCACCGCTCGCTGGGCGGCACCGGCGGTCGCCAGGATCCGGGCAAGACCTTCAAGAACAAGAAGATGCACGGCCATTACGGCGTCGACAATGTGACCACCCAGAATCTGGAAGTCGCCAAGGTCGATATCGAGCGCGGCCTGATCATGGTGCGCGGCGCGGTGCCGGGCTCCAAGGGCGGCTGGGTGATGGTGCGCGATGCCGTCAAGCGTCCGCACATGGATCTGCCGACGCCCGCATCCGTGAAGAAGCGCGCGGCTGCCGCCGAAGCGCCGAAGAGCGAGGGCTGATCGATGAAAACCAAAGTCCTCAATCTCGACAACAAGTCGGCCGGCGATGTGGAACTGTCGGATGCGATCTTCGGCCTGGAGCCGCGCGCCGATTTGATCCAGCGCGTGGTGGTTTGGCAGTTGGCCAAGCGCCGTTCGGGCCAGCACAAGGTCCTGACCCGCGCGGAGATCAACCGCACCAAAAAGAAGATGTACAAGCAGAAGGGTACGGGCCAGGCCCGTCACGGCGCCCGTTCCGCGCCGCTGTTCGTGGGTGGCGCCAAGGCCATGGGCCCGGTGTCGCACAGCCACGAATTCGACCTGCCCAAGAAGGTGAAGGCGCTGGGTTTGCGCCACGCGCTTTCGGCCAAGGCCAAGGACGGCGCGCTGGTCGTGCTCGACGAAGCCAAGAGCAAGGACATCAAGACCGCCGCCCTGGCCAAGCAGTTCGGCAAGATGGGCGTGGGCCGTGCACTGGTCGTGGATGGCGAGTTCGACAAGAACTTCCAGCTGTCGGCCCGCAACCTGGCCGATGTGGCGCTGCTGCCGGTCGCCGGTATCAACGTCTATGACATCATGAGAAGCGACAAGCTGGTCCTCACCACTGCCGCTGTCAAAGCGATCGAGGCGCGCCTGGCATGAGCATCAATTACGACGTCATCCTCTCGCCGGTGATCACGGAAAAGGCCACGCGCCTGACCGAAGCGAACCAGGTCGTGTTCCGCGTCACTTTGGACGCCACCAAGCCTGCGATCGCCAAGGCGATCAGCGACCTGTTCAAGGTCAAGGTCAAGGCAGTGAACACGGTTGTCGTGAAGGGCAAGCGCAAGTTCGCCCGCGGCAAGCGCTATACGCGCAGCGATTTCAAGAAAGCGATCGTGACTCTCGAAGAGGGCCACCAGATCGACATCACGACGGGTCTCTAAGCCATGGCTTTGAAGCAATACAAACCCTCGACTCCCGGCCAGCGTCAGCTGGTGCTGGTGGACAAGTCCGGTCTGCACAAGGGCGGTCCGGTCAAGTCGCTGACCGAAGGCAAGCACTCCAAGGGCGGCCGCAACAATACCGGCCGCATCGTGGTGCGCTGGCAGGGCGGCGGTCACAAGCAGCGCTATCGCGTCATCGACTTCAAGCGCCGCAAGTTCGACCAGCCGGCGGTTGTCGAGCGCTTGGAATATGATCCCAACCGCACCAGCTTCATCGCGCTGATCAAGTACAAGGACGGCGAGTTGGCCTACATCCTGGCGCCGCAGCGGTTGGCCGTGGGCGACACCGTCGTGTCGGGCGAGCGGGTTGACGTGAAGATCGGCAACGCCATGCCGCTGTCGTCGCTGCCGGTGGGTACCATCGTGCACAATATCGAGATGAAGCCGGGCAAGGGCGGCCAGGTGGCGCGTTCCGCCGGCACCTATGCTCAGTATCTGGGTCGCGACGCCGGTTATGCGCTGATGCGCCTGAATTCGTCGGAAGTGCGCAAGATCCCGCTCACCTGCATGGCGACGGTCGGCGCGGTGTCCAATCCCGACCATATGAACGAAGTGATCGGCAAGGCCGGCCGCAATGTCTGGAAGGGCAAGCGTCCTTCGGTCCGCGGTACCGCCATGAACCCGATCGACCATCCCCATGGCGGCGGCGAAGGCCGCACCAAGGGCGGCCGTCACCCGGTCACGCCCTGGGGCAAACCGACCAAGGGCGCCAAGACGCGCGTCAACAAGCGGACCACGAAGTTCATCGTGCGTACGCGCAAAGGCAAGGCACAAGGGTAACGCATGACACGCTCAGTCTGGAAAGGCCCGTTCGTCGACGGCTATCTGCTCAAGAAGGCGGAAGCCGCGCGCTCGTCCGGCCGCAAGGATGTGATCAAGACCTGGTCGCGCCGCTCCACCATCCTGCCGCAGTTCGTGGGCATCACCTTCGGTGTCTATAACGGCCACAAGCATATCCCCGTGCTGATCAACGAAGACATGGTCGGCCACAAGCTGGGCGAATTCTCGCCCACCCGCACCTTCCACGGCCACACCGCCGCGGCGGGCGACAAGAAAGCGAAGAGGGCCTGATGGGTAAGGATTCCCGCGCGCGCGTCTTGGCCGACCATCAAGCGATGGCGATCGGCCGCAATATCCGCGTCTCCCCGCGCAAGCTCAACCTGGTGGCGCAGCAGATCCGCGGCAAGAAGGTCGACCGCGCTTTGAACGAGCTTACCTTCTCCGAGAAGCGCATCGCGCGCGACGTGAAGAAGGTCCTGCAGTCGGCCGTCGCCAATGCCGAAAACAATCACGACCTGGACGTCGATGATCTGGTCGTGAGCCAGGCGTCGGTCGGCAAGAACCTCGTGATGAAGCGCTTCCATGCCCGCGCCCGCGGCAATTCAGGCGGCGTGGAGAAGTTCTTCAGCCAGATCACCATCGTGGTCGAAGAGAAGCGCGAAGCCGAGAAGAAAGAAGTCAAGCCGGAAGCCAAGGCCGAAGCGGCGCCCAAAAAGGCCGCCGCCAAGAAGCCGGCTGCGAAGAAACCCGCCGCGAAAAAGTCCGGCAAGGAGAAGGCATAATGGGTCAGAAGGTCAATCCGATCGGCCTGCGTCTGGGCGTCAACCGCACCTGGGACTCGCGCTGGTACGCGGGCAAGCGGGAATACGGCAAGCTCCTGCAGGAAGACATCAAGATCCGCGAGTATCTGAGCGACAAGCTCAAGGCCGCCGGCGTCAGCCGCATCGTGATCGAGCGCCCGCACAAGAAGTGCCGCGTGACGATCCATTCGGCCCGTCCCGGCGTGGTGATCGGCAAGAAGGGCGCCGACATCGAGAAGCTGAAGAGCGACGTGCAGAAATTCACCGCCGATGAAGTGCATCTGAACATCGTCGAAATCCGCAAGCCGGAAATCGACGCCAAGCTGGTGGCCGAGAATATCGCCCAGCAGCTCGAGCGCCGCGTTGCGTTCCGCCGCGTGATGAAGCGCGCGGTGCAGACCGCCATGCGCCTGGGCGCGCTCGGCATCCGCATCACCTGCGGCGGCCGTCTGGGCGGCGCGGAAATCGCCCGCGTCGAATGGTACCGTGAAGGCCGCGTGCCGTTGCACACGCTGCGCGCCGACATCGATTACGGCATCGCCACCGCCATGACCACCTATGGCACCTGCGGCGTCAAAGTCTGGATCTTCAAGGGCGAGATCATGGAGCATGATCCTTTCGCCACCGAGAAGCGCCAGGCCGAAGCCACCGAAGGCAATCGTCCGCCCCGCGAGCGCGATCGCGCGCCCGCCGCCGCGGAGTAAAGAGAAGAACCATGCTGTCACCCAAGCGCACAAAATTCCGCAAGCAGCACAAGGGCCGCATTCACGGTCCGGCCAAGGCCGGTACCTCGCTGAACTTCGGCGCCTATGGCCTCAAAGCCATGGAGCCGGAGCGCCTGAATGCCCGCGAGATCGAAGCCGCCCGCCGCGCCATCACGCGCCACATGAAGCGCGCCGGCCGCGTCTGGATCCGCATCTTCCCGGACGTGCCGGTGTCCAAGAAGCCCGCCGAAGTCCGCATGGGCTCGGGTAAGGGCGCGCCGGAATTCTGGGTTGCCAAGGTCAAGCCGGGCCGCATCCTGTTCGAGATCGACGGCGTCGATCTGGAGACCGCCAAGGAAGCGATGCGCCTGGGTCAGGCCAAGCTTTCCATCAACACCAAATTCATCGCGCGCACGGTGTAATCATGGCCAAGAAAGCAGCGAAAACTTCCAAATCCAAGAAGACGGCCAAGCCGTCGTCCAAGGCCGACGATTTCCGCGCCAAGAGCGGTGACGAGCTGAACGAGCAGCTGGCCGGCATGAAGAAAGAGCAGTTCAACCTGCGCTTCCAGCGCGCCAACGGTCAGGCCGAGAACACCGGCCGCATCCGCGTGCTGCGCCGCGACATCGCCCGCGTGCAGACGATTTTGAACGAACAGCGCCGCGCGTCGGCCAAGGCTTAAGGACAGACCATGCCGAAACGAATTCTCCAGGGTGTCGTGGTCAGCGACAAGAACGCCAAGACCGTGGTGGTCAAGGTCGAGCGCCGCTTCCTTCATCCGGCCATGGGCAAGACCGTCCGTCGCTCGAAGAAGTACCACGCCCATGACGAGAAGGGCGAATACAAGGCGGGCGATGTCGTCCGCATTCAGGAATGCCGGCCGCTTTCCAAGCTCAAGACTTGGGAAGTGCTGGAACGCGTCGGCAAGTAACGGCGCGATTTAGGAGCAAGAGTCATGATTCAGATGTCCACGGAGCTCGATGTCGCCGACAATTCCGGCGCCAAGAGCGTGATGTGCATCAAGGTGCTGGGCGGTTCGCATCGGCGTTATGCCGATGTCGGCGACATCATCGTGGTGTCGGTGAAGGAAGCGATCCCGCGCGGTCGCGTCAAGAAGGGCGAAGTGCTGAAGGCCGTGGTGGTGCGTACCGCCAAGGGCGTGCGCCGTCCCGATGGCAGCCTGATCCGTTTCGACGGCAATGCCGCGGTGCTGGTCAACGCCCAGGGCGAGCCGATCGGCACCCGCATCTTTGGACCGGTCACCCGCGAGCTGCGCGCCAAGAACCAGATGAAGATCATTTCGCTCGCCCCGGAGGTTCTGTGATGAGCAACATCAAGAAGGGCGACAAGGTCATCGTCACGACCGGCCGCGACAAGGGCAAGAAGGGTGAAGTGCTGAAGGTGTTTCCCAAGGAAGACCGCGCCCTGGTCGCCGGCGTCAACGTGGTCAAGCGCCATCAGCGCCAGACCCAGGCGCAGCAGGGCGGCATCGTCAACAAGGAATCCACCATCCATTTGTCCAATCTGGCGCATGTCGACCCCAAGTCGGGCAAGGCCTCGCGGATCGGATTCAAAACTCTGAATGACGGACGCAAGGTTCGCTTTGCCAAGAAGTCCGGTGAGGTCATCGATGTCTGAAGCTGGTGAAAAGGCTGCAAAGCCGAAGAAAGACGCCAAGCGTCGCGAAGTGAATGCCGGCACGCAGGTCAGCGTCGGCGAGCGCGCGACGGAGCAAGGTTACGTTCCGCGCTTCAAGAAACGCTACAACGAAACCGTGCGCCCGGCGCTGATGCAGAAGTTCGGCTACACCAACCAGATGCAAGTGCCGAAGATCAACAAGGTCGTGTTGAACATCGGCGCGGGCGAGGCGGCTTCGGATTCCAAGAAGATCCAGCAGGCGCTGAACGACCTGACCGCCATCGCCGGCCAGAAGGCCGTGGTGACGCGGGCCAAGAAAGCGATCGCGACCTTCAAGATCCGCGAAGGCCTGGCGATCGGCGCCAAGGTCACGCTGCGCGGCGACATCATGTATGAATTCATCGATCGCCTGATCACGATGGCGCTGCCGCGCGTGCGCGACTTCCGCGGTATCAACCCCAAGAGCTTCGATGGCCGCGGCAACTACGCCATGGGCATGAAGGAGCATGTCGTGTTCCTGGAAATCGACTACGACAAGACGGAAACCGTGTGGGGTATGGACATCGTCTTCAACACCACCGCGAAGACCGACGAGGAAGCCAAGGCGCTGCTCGAAGGCTTCCAATTCCCCTTCACGAGTAATTGAGGCTGCCATGGCGAAAACGAGCCAGATCAACCGGAACAAGAAGCGCGAAAAGCTGGTGGCGCTGTATGCCGCCAAGCGCGCCGAGCTGAAGAAGACCGCCGAGGACATGAAGGTCCCCGCGGAGGAGCGTTTTGCCGCTCGCCTCAAGCTGGCGAAGCTGCCGCGCAATTCTTCGAAGGTGCGCATCCATCATCGCTGCGAACTCAGCGGCCGCCCCAAGGGCTATTACCGCAAGCTCAAGCTGTCGCGTATCGCGCTGCGTTCGCTGTCCAATTTCGGCCAGATCCCCGGCATGACCAAGGCGAGCTGGTAAGGAGAATCCATGATCATCGATCCGATTGGCGATCTTCTGACTCGCATCCGCAACGGCCAGCTGCGGCGTTCTTCCAAGGTGCGCTCGCCCAACTCGCGCCTGCGCGTGCGTCTGCTCGACGTGCTGCAGGAAGAGGGCTTCATCCGCGGTTATGCCGAAGTCGAATTCAAGGGCCACAAGGAACTGGAAATCGAGCTGAAGTATCACGAGGGCGAGCCCGTCATCCGTGAGCTGAAGCGCGTCTCCACCCCGGGCCGCCGCGTCTATTCCTCGGTCAGCGATCTGAAGCCGCACCGCCAGGGTCTGGGCGTTTCCATTCTCTCCACGCCGCAGGGCGTGATGACGGATAGCTCCGCCCGCGAAAAGAATGTCGGCGGCGAAGTTCTCTGCCAGGTGTTTTAAGGAACCGAACCCATGTCACGTATCGGCAAGAAACCGGTCCCGCTGCCCAAGGGCGTTACCGCCTCGGTCGAGGGCCAGACCGTCAAGGTCAAGGGTCCCAAGGGCGAGCTCAGCGTCAAGCTGGTGCGCGAAGTCTCCGCGAAAGTGGACGAGCACGGCATCACCGTGACGCCCGACAAGAACCAAGAGCGTTCCGCCCAGATGTGGGGCCTGTCCCGCAGCCTGGTGAACAATCTGGTCACCGGCGTCACCACCGGCTTTACCCAGCGCCTGGAAATCCAGGGCGTCGGTTATCGCGCCGCGGTGCAGGGCAAGAACCTCAACCTGCAACTCGGCTTCAGCCACGATGTGGCCTATCCGATCCCCGAGGGCATCACCATCACCTCGGAAAAGCCCACCCAGATCAGCGTCTCGGGCATGGACAAGCAGCTGGTCGGCCAGGTTGCCGCCGAAATCCGCAGCTACCGCCGCCCCGAGCCCTATAAGGGCAAGGGCGTTCGCTACGAAGGCGAGTATGTCCGCCGCAAGGAAGGCAAGAAGAAGTAAGATGACCACTCCTCTCTTCAAGAAGCGCCAAGCGCGCACGCGTTACCGGATCGCGACCAACTCCACGGGGCGTCCGCGTCTGTCCATCTTCCGCTCGGGCAAGCATATCTATGCCCAGGTGATCGACGACAAGACCGCCGTGACCCTGGCCTCGGCCTCGACCAACGAAAAGGAAGGTCGCGCGCCCAAGACCTGGAATGTCGATGCGGCGTCCTCGGTCGGCAAGAAGATCGCCGAACGGGCGCTGGCCAACGGCGTGAAGCAGGTGGTCTTCGATCGCGGCGGTTACATTTATCATGGGCGCGTCAAGGCGCTGGCGGATGCGGCGCGCGAAGGCGGCCTGGAATTCTAAGGAACACAAAAATGGCTCGTGACGGACAACAACGGGACGAAAAGCGCGGCCGCGGCCGTGATCGCGAAGAACGCGACAACGAGTTCATCGACAAGCTGGTGCACATCAATCGTGTCGCCAAGGTCGTGAAGGGCGGTCGCCGTTTCGGCTTCGCCGCGTTGGTCGTTGTCGGCGATCAGAGTGGCCGGGTCGGTTTCGGCCATGGCAAGGCGCGCGAAGTGCCCGAAGCCATTCGCAAGGCGACGGAAGCCGCCAAGCGCGCTCTGGTCCGCATCCCGCTGAAGGACGGCCGCACCCTGCATCACGAAGTGCGTGGTCATCACGGCGCAGGCAAGGTTCTGCTGCGTCCGGCGCCCGCCGGTACCGGCATCATCGCGGGCGGCCCGATGCGCGCGGTGTTCGAGGCCCTGGGCGTGGGCGATGTGGTGTCCAAATCGCTGGGCACGTCCAACCCCTACAACATGGTGCGCGCGACGTTCGACGCGCTGAAGAACCAGCAGTCGCCGCGCATGGTGGCCAACCGCCGCGGCCGCAGCGTTTCGGAAATTCTGGCCAAGCGCGAAGGCGCCCCCGCCGAAGCGTCGGCCTGATAGATAGAGAGAAAGACCATGGCCGAGAAGAAGACCAAGGCAGCGGCGAAAGCCGGTAAGACCGTTACCGTTCGCCAGATCCGTTCCGCCAACCGCAAGCCCGACATCCAGGCGCAGACCTTGCGCGGGCTGGGCCTGGGCAAGATTCGCCGCACCCGTACCCTGGAAGATACGCCGTCGGTGCGCGGCATGATCAACGCGGTCAAGCACCTCGTCGAGATCGTCGAAGAAAGCAAATAAGATGAAGCTCAACCAGATCAGCAACAATCCGGGCGCGCACAAGCACAAGCACAAGGTCGGCCGCGGCTCGTCCTCGGGCCTGGGCAAGACCTCCGGCCGCGGCGTCAAGGGCGCCAAGGCCCGCACCGGCACCAAGGTCTATGGCTTTGAAGGCGGCCAGATGCCGCTGCACATGCGCATCCCCAAGCGCGGCTTCAACAACATCTTCGCCAACGATTTTTCGGAAGTGAATATCGGCCTGTTGCAGAAGGCGATCACCGAAAAGCGCCTGAAGACCGACGGCAAGATCACCGAAGAGGTGCTGCGCAAGGCCGGTCTGGCGCATAAGAGCCGTGACGGCGTGCGCCTTCTGGGCAAGGGCGCCATCACCGCCAAGATCGACATCGAAGTGGCCGGCGCCTCCGCCGGCGCCCGCGAAGCGGTCGAAAAGGCCGGCGGCACCGTCACCACCACCTTCCAGAAGAAGGTCTATTCGAACAAGAAGGGCGAGCCGGGCAAGCGCCAGAAGCGCCGCGCCGACGCAACCGCCAAGCGGGCGGCACGCCAGGGCTGAAATAGGGCACGAGACCGCTCGCAACGGCGGTCTCGCGCGCTATATTAGGGGCAGGGTCCTCGGGCCCGTACCCAGGAGCAGGATATGCCGTCAGCCGCCGAGCAATTGGCCGCCAATTTCAGCTTCAGCAATCTGGGCAAGTCCCACGAGCTGCGGAACCGCATCTTCTTCACACTGGGCGCGCTGATCGTCGCGCGGCTGGGAACCTATATTCCCATGCCGGGCATCGATCCGGCCGCTTTGGCCCAGCAGATCAACCAGGCCGGCGGCGGACTTCTGGACGTCTTCAACGTGCTGGCCGGCGGCGCTGTCGAGCGCATGGCGATCTTCGCGCTGGGGATCATGCCGTACATCTCGGCCTCCATCATCATCCAGCTGATGACGACGGTGTTTCCCGAACTCGAAGCCTTGAAAAAGGAAGGCGAGGCGGGACGCAAGATCATCAACCAGTACACCCGCTACGGCACCGTGGCGCTTGCCGCCGTCCAATCCTATGGTATCGCCATCGGGCTGGAGCATTGGGGCAATGTCGTCATCCATCCCGGCTTCTTCTTCCGCCTGACGGCGATGATCACGCTGACGGGCGGCACCATGCTCCTGATGTGGATCGGCGAGCAGATCACCAGTCGCGGCGTCGGCAACGGCATTTCGTTGATCATTTTCGCGGGCATCGTGGCGCGCTTTCCCACGTTGGGCATCCAGGCTCTGGAATCGGCCCGCACCGGCGCCACCAATCCGCTTCTGCTGCTGGCCTTCGCGGTCTTCGCGGTGGCGCTGGTGGGCTTCATCGTCTTTATGGAGCGGGCGCAGCGCCGGCTGTTCGTCACCTATCCCAAGCGACAGGTCGGCAATAAAATCTATGGCGGCGAAAGCTCGCATCTGCCGCTGAAACTGAACGTGTCGGGCGTGATCCCGCCGATTTTTGCGTCCTCGATCCTGCTGCTGCCCACCACGGTGGCCAGCTTCAATGCCCAGAACCTGCCGAACTGGCTGCAAATGATTGTGACCTATCTCAGCCGCGGCCAGCCGCTTTATCTGATCATCTACGCTCTCCTCATTCTCTTCTTCACCTTCTTCTACACCTCGGTGGTGTTCAATCCCGAGGAGACGGCGGAAAATCTGAAGAAGTATGGCGGCGTCTTCCCGGGCATCCGCCCCGGCAAGAAGAGCGCGCAGTTCATCGATTACACGTTGACGCGCATCACTGTGATCGGGGCGCTGTATCTGACGTTCGTCTGTCTGATCCCCGAATTCATGTTCTACAAATACAATCTTTCCTTCTCGCTGGGCGGCACCTCGATCCTGATCGTGGTTTCGGTCACCATGGACACGGTGGCGCAAATTCAAAGCCATCTCGTCGCGCAGCAATATGAAGGCCTGCTCAAGAAATCGAAACTGCGCGGAGCGCGAAGGTGAATCTGGTTCTGTTCGGACCCCCGGGGGCGGGGAAGGGCACTCAAGCCAAAATTCTCACCGAGAAACGGGGCCTTCCCCAATTGTCCACGGGCGACATGCTGCGTGCGGCCATCGCGGCGGGCACGCCGCTCGGCCTCGCCTGCAAGGCCCTGATGGACAAGGGCGCCCTGGTTCCCGACGAGACGGTGGTGGGGATCATCGCGGATCGCTACGACCAGCCTGATTGCGCCAATGGCGCGGTGTTCGACGGCTTTCCCCGCACCATCGCCCAGGCCGAAGCCCTGGACAAAATGCTGGCCGAACGGGGCAAGGAGATCGACCTGGTTCTGGAACTGAAAGTGGACGACGCGGCGCTTCTGGCCCGGGTCGAAAGCCGTATCGCCGCCGGCGGCCCCGCCCGGGCGGACGACACCCCGGAAACCCTCAAGAAGCGGCTGGAAGTCTATTACGCCAGCACCGCCCCGCTGCTGGGCTATTATGGCGGCCAGGGCAAGCTCAAGACCCTGGACGGCATGGCCCCGATCGGGGACGTGACGGCCCAAATCGCCGATATCCTGGACGGAGTGAAGGTTTAATTTGCCCCCTCCGCCTTCGCTGGCCCTAGGGCCAGCTACGGCACCTCCCCCGCCAGCGCGCTAACGCGCGCGCAGGGGGAGGCGGGCCTGTGAACGCTGCAACAGGCGCTAGATCGGCTGGGCCATGACTTTCTTCCCCCGTGGCCGAAGGCCTGACGGGGGAAGATGGGCGGTAGCGGGCTTGCCCGCGTGCCGCCCAGATGGGGGGTAAAACCAACCTGCGACAATAAATCCCACGGGAGAGTTGACGGCGGGGGGCTCATTCCTATAATCCGCGCCTTCGCGACATTTTTTCGTGTCATTTCCGGGCTTTTGGGGCGATTTCGGCGCCTTGGCGCCCCGGTTTGGAGCGAAACGGCGGCGCACAAAAAATTTATAACTCTTTCAATGGCTTAAATAGCCAGGAGACACCTCAGTGGCACGTATCGCCGGCGTCAATATCCCGACCCAGAAGCGAGTCGAAATCGGCCTTCGCTACATCCATGGAATCGGGCCGCACATCGCCCACAAGATCATCACCCAGTTGGGGATCGATCCTTCGCGCCGGGTCAGCGACCTGACCGAGTCTGAAGTCATCCAGATCCGCGAAATCATTGATCGCGACTTTCTGGTGGAAGGCGATTTGCGCCGCGACGTGGCGATGAACATCAAGCGCCTGATGGATCTGGGCTGCTATCGCGGCCTTCGTCACCGCAAGAATCTGCCCGTTCGTGGTCAGCGCACTCACACCAACGCCCGCACCCGCAAAGGCCCCGCCAAAGCGATCGCCGGCAAGAAGAAAGTCACCAAGTAAATGGCCGAAGCAAAATCAGGCGGCAAGGCGCCCCGCGCCCGCAAGAAGGAAAAGAAGAACGTGGCGGTGGGCGTGGCCCATGTCGCCGCGACCTTCAACAACACCATCGTCACCATCACCGACACGCAGGGCAATGCCGTGTCCTGGTCGTCGGCCGGCATGATGGGCTTCAAGGGCTCGCGCAAATCCACGCCGTATGCGGCGCAGATCGCCGCCGAAGACGCCGCCAAGAAGGCTGTCGAGCACGGCATGCGCACCTTGGAAGTGGAAGTTTCCGGCCCCGGTTCGGGCCGCGAATCGGCGCTGCGTGCGCTGCAGGCCGTGGGCCTGGTCGTCACCTCCATCCGCGACGTGACGCCGATTCCCCACAATGGCTGCCGTCCGCCCAAGCGCCGTCGCGTGTAATTTTTTCGGACGTCACTACATACCCGTCGAACGTATGGGCTTGGTCCGACATGCCCGGGACACGATGAGGACAATATGTTTCAAAAGAACTGGCAAGAACTGATCAAGCCCCAGAAGCTCAAGACCGAAGCCGGTCATGACGCGGGTAAAATCGCCACCATCACCGCCGAGCCGCTGGAACGCGGTTTCGGCCTGACCCTGGGCAATTCGCTGCGCCGCGTGCTCCTGTCGTCGCTGCAGGGCGCCGCCGTCACCTCGATCCAGATCGAAGGCGTGCTGCATGAATTCTCGTCCATCCAGGGCGTGCGCGAAGACGTCACCGACATCGTGCTGAATGTGAAGCAGATCGCGCTGCGCATGCATGCCGAAGGCCCCAAGCGGGTTTCGCTGCGCGCGTCCGGCCCGGGCGAAGTCAAGGCCGGCCAGATTCAGGGTTCGTCCGACATCGAAATCCTCAATCCCGACCTGGTACTCTGCACCTTGGACGAGAAGGTGGATTTCCGCATGGAACTCACCATCGCCACCGGCAAGGGCTATGTCCCGGCCGACCGCAACCGTCCGGAAGACGCGCCGATCGGCTTGATCCCGGTCGACAGCCTGTTCAGCCCGGTGAAGAAGGTCTCCTACAAGGTCGAGAACACCCGCGAGGGCCAGATCCTCGACTATGACAAGCTCACCCTCACGGTCGAAACCAATGGCGCGGTGACGCCGGATAACGCGGTGGCCTATGCCGCCCGCATCCTGCAAGACCAGCTCCAGGTCTTCATCAATTTCGAAGAGCCGCGCGAGCGCGTCGCCGAAGAGAGCAAGCCCGACCTGGCGTTCAATCCGGTGCTGCTCAAGAAGGTGGACGAGCTGGAACTCAGCGTCCGTTCGGCCAACTGCCTGAAGAACGACAACATCGTCTATATCGGCGACCTGATCCAGAAGACCGAAGCGGAGATGCTGCGCACCCCGAATTTCGGCCGCAAGTCGCTGAACGAGATCAAGGCGGTTCTCGCGGAGATGGGCCTGCATCTGGGCATGGAAGTGCCCGGCTGGCCGCCCGAGAATATCGAAGACCTCGCGAAGCGTTACGAAGATCAATATTGAGGAAGGGATGGCCCGTCCGGCAATGCCGGCGGGTCATGACAGGGATTAAGAGTCATGCGCCACGGCAATCAAGGACGCAAACTGAACCGCACCGCGTCTCATCGCAAGGCGATGTGGGGCAATATGACGGCGGCGCTCATCAAGCATGAGCAGATCAAGACCACTTTGCCCAAGGCAAAGGATCTTCGCCCGGTGATCGAGAAGCTGGTGACGCTCTCGCGCCGCGGCGCAAAGGATCTGCATGCCCGCCGCCAGGCGCTGGCCCAGATCAAGGACGCCGATCAGGTAACCAAGCTGTTCGACGTGATCGGTCCGCGCTATGCCGGCCGTCCGGGCGGCTATACCCGCGTGCTCAAGGCCGGCTTCCGTCACGGCGACAATGCCCCGATGGCGATCATCGAATTCGTCGACCGCGATATCGATGCCAAGGGCAAGGATTCCGGCCCGGTGGAAGTGGCCGAAGAGGCCGAAGCGTAAGCCGGCACGAAAGCCAGGAAATCGGGGGGCGGCAGAAATGCCGCCCTTTTTGTTTGTTGAGGCGGTTCCGGAATTCCGCAATTCTATGCGGGGGGGTGAACCGGGAAACATTTTCGGAAGGTTGCGCGATGAAGACAGTGTCCCTTGCGATAGCCGGCGTGGCCGCGATCGCGGCGCTGGCATTCTGGGTCATGCCGGGCGCCGGCGCCCCGCCCACGCCGCATCTGGTGACGCCGCAGCCGCTGCGCCTGGCAGCGCCGCCGCGCAACGAAGCGCCGCCATCCTCGATGGGCCAGGTCCAGCTCACCTTCGCGCCCGTGGTCAAGCGGATCGCCCCGGCGGTGGTGAATGTCTATACCCGCACCGTCACCCAGGTTCAGACCAATCCCTTTTTCAACGACCCTTTCTTTTCGCAATTCTTCGGCAACAATCCCGGCATGCGCCAGCGTGTGCAGCAATCGCTGGGCTCGGGCGTGATCGTGCGGGCCGACGGCCTGATCCTCACCAACAATCATGTGGTGGATGGCGGAACCGATATCGTGGTCGCGCTGAGCGACAAGCGCGAATTCAAGGCCAAGATCCTCACCGCCGATCCCAGGACCGACCTGGCCGTACTCAAGATCGACACCAAGGGCGAAAGGCTGCCGATCGTGCCGTTCGGCGACAGCGATGCGGTGCAGGTGGGCGATCTGGTGCTAGCGGTGGGCGATCCCTTCGGCGTCGGCCAGACCGTGACCATGGGCATCGTGTCGGCGCTGGCGCGCACGCAAGGGGCGGCCAATGACTATCAGTTCTATATTCAGACCGATGCCGCCATCAATCCGGGCAATTCCGGCGGCGCGCTGGTCACCACCGACGGAAAGCTGGCGGGCATCAACACGGCGATCTATTCGCGCTCCGGCGGCAATATCGGCATCGGCTTTGCCATTCCCGCCAATCTGGCGCGCCGGGTGGTGGAGGGCGTGGAAGGGGGCGGCGGCGTGCGCCTGTCCTGGATCGGCGCCACCGGCCAGCCCGTCACCAGCGCCATCGCCGAAAGCCTGGGGCTGGGGCGTCCGGGCGGCGTGTTGATCAAGGAGATCTATCCGAGTGGGCCGTTGGCCAATGCCGGCGTCAAGAGCGGCGATGTGGTGCTGTCGGTGGACGGCGCGGGCGTGGACGACATGCAGTCGCTCAACTACCGCATCGCCACCCACAAGCCGGGCGACAGCGTCAAGGTGCGCATCGGGGCGGGCAAGGCGGTTCGCGAGGTGAATGTCACGCTGGCCTTGCCGCCGGAAAATCCCCCGCGCGAAGTAACCGTCATCACGGGACGCAATCCTTTGACCGGCGCGAAAGTGGAAAATCTTTCACCCGCCGCGGCGCTCGATCTGCAGACCGATCTCCTCGCCAAGGGCGTGGCGATCGTTTCCATCAATCCCAATTCCTATTCGGGGAATTACGGGTTCCAGCCCGGCGACATCGTGCGCAGCGTGAATGGTGTCAGTATTAACCGCGTCGGCGATCTCACGTGGGCCCTCAACGGGCAAAGTCGTTGGGATCTGGTGATC
>JAFKFG010000008.1 GCA_017307355.1 Alphaproteobacteria bacterium | reverse complement strand
CGCGCTGGCGCACAGCGGCAAGCCCCTGTCGCATCTGGACGGCAACCGGCATTTCGAAGCCGCCGACATCGTTTATAGCGTGTTCGGGCAATATGGATCGGTGGCGGAAAATCTGATGCAGATGGACGCGCGGGACAGCACGTTCGGCGCCGAGGAATTCGCCAAGGCCGCGGTCGATGACTGGATGAACAGTCCCGAACACCGGCCGCACATCCTGGACCCGCGCTACAATCTCAGCGGCATCGGCGTCGCCCGGATCGGCGGCGAAGCGGTGGCGACCCAGGTTTTCCACGGCCCGCCCAAGCGAACCGCGCCCGCCAGATCGCGGTGACGGGCCGCGATTGATCTTGCGCAAGGGGTTTTGCGCCCCGCCGCGTACACTTGGCTTTTGCGAATGTGCGGCGTTTGCATGAGCCATTCTAAGCCCCTTTCCGGCGACGACCGGCCGGACATTCCGGCGGCGGAGGCATCCCGGCTGGTGGAAAGCGTGCTCGGCCAGGTTCCGGCGGATGGCGTGACGGTCGCCTGGATCCGGGAGCATCTCCTGCTCCGCTCGCCGGAGATGCTGTTTCTGGCCTTCACGCCATTCGCCGTCCTTCCGGCGACGTCGCCGGTGGCGGGCATTCTACTGTTATGCACCGCCACGCCGCTGATCTTTCGCCGCCGGAACATCTTCGTTCCCCTGTTCACCGGCCAAAGAAGGCTTTCCGCCGCGCGGTTCGAGAAAGCGTCCAGGCTCCTCCTGCGCATATTGAAGCGTTACGAAGCCTATGCGATGCGCCGGCCGCATCCGCCGTCCCGCCGCCACACGCGATGGACGGGATTGTTGATCGCCGTCCTGGGCGCGGCCCTGCTGGTGCCGCTGCCGTTCAGCAATGTGCTGCCCGGTTTCACCGTCGGCACCGTGGCGCTGGCCTCGCTGGAACAGGACAACAGGCTTTTGATCCTGGCGTCGCTTATGACCGTCGTGTCGCTGCTGGCGGTCGCGCTGGAAGCCATGCCGGTCTATCATCTGGCCTTAGGTCTCCTTTAGAGGGCGGCATCATGCACGATCATGTCGGTCACTCCGGTCACCGGGCCCCCACCAGTCTTACCGGGGCCGCGCCTCACGCGCACGACCCCCATGGTGCGCATCACGCGCACGGGGCCCATGCGGGCAAACCGGACGGCCATGATCATAGCCACCACGATCACAGCCATATGGTGTCCGACTTCAAGCGGCGCTTTTGGATCTGTCTGATACTGACCGTGCCGGTCCTGATCCTGTCGCCCATGCTGCAGGATTCGCTGGGCCTGTCGCTGCGTTTCGCGGGCGATGGCTATGTCCTCGCCGCCATCTCCAGCGCGATCTATTTCTATGGCGGCTGGCCGTTCCTGACCGGCCTCAAACACGAATTGTCGGGGCGCAATCCCGGCATGATGACCCTGATCGGCGTCGCCATCACCGCGGCCTATGCCTATAGCCTCGCCACGGTCTTCGGCCTTTCCGGGATGGATTTTTTCTGGGAGCTGGTGACCTTGATCGACATCATGCTGCTGGGTCACTGGATCGAGATGCGCTCGGTGATGGGCGCGGGCGCCGCACTGGAAAAACTGGCCGCGCTGATCCCCGACATGGCGCATCTTCTGGGCGATGACGGCGGCACGCGCGATGTCGCGGTGTCGGCGCTCAAAAGCGGCGACCGCATCCTGGTCAAGCCGGGGGAACGCTTTCCCGCCGACGGCGTGATCGAAAAAGGCCGCACCTCCGCCAATGAAGCGATGCTGACCGGCGAATCCCGGCCGGTGGCGAAAGCGGAGAACGACCCGGTCATCGGCGGCGCGATCAATGGAGAAGGCGCGGTGACGGTATCGGTGCGCCATACCGGCAGCGACACGTTCCTGTCCGGCGTCATCAAGCTGGTGGCGGACGCCCAGGCCAGCAAATCGCGCACCCAGGATATCGCCAACCGGGCCGCCTTCTGGCTTACCGTCTCGGCGCTTTCGGTCAGCGCCGCGACCTTGCTGGCCTGGCTGTTTCTGGCGCCGTCCGGGCTTTCCTTCGCCATCGAGCGGGCGGTCACCGTTCTGGTGATATCCTGCCCGCATGCGCTGGGGCTGGCGGTGCCGCTGGTGGTGGCGGTCTCCACCTCGATTGCCGCCGCCAACGGGCTTTTGATCCGCGACCGCTCCGCCTTCGAGAATGCGCGCCGCACCCAAGCGATCGTCTTCGACAAGACCGGCACGCTGACCAAGGGCGCGTTCGGCATTACCGACATTCTTCTGTTCGATCCGGGGATGGACGAGAAAACGCTGGTCGATTATGCCGCCGCGGTCGAGCGCAATTCCGAACATCCCATCGCCAAGGCCATCGCCGCGCGGTCGGCCGAACCATGGGTGGTGGACAATTTCCGCGCCATTCCGGGCAAGGGCGCGGAAGGCGACGTCAAGGGCCGGGCCGTCAAGACGGTGAGCCCCGGCTATCTGGCCGAACACAAGATCGCCGCGGGCGATCCTCGGATTGCCGAACTGAACCGGCAAGGCAAATCCGTCATCTTCGTGCTGATCGACGGCGCGCCCAAAGGCGCCATCGCGCTGGCGGACATGGTGCGCCCGGAATCGGCCCCCGCCATCGCCCGGCTAAAAGCGATGGGCATCCGCTGCATCATGCTGACCGGCGACAAGCGCGAAGTGGCCGAATGGGTGGGCGCCCAGGTCGGCATGGACGAAGTGATCGCGGAAATCCTGCCGGGCGGCAAAGCCGAAACGATTCGCGAAGTGCAGGCGCGCGGACTGGTCACCGCCATGACCGGCGACGGCGTCAATGACGCGCCCGCGCTCGCCCAGGCCGATATCGGCATCGCCATCGGCGCTGGAACCGACGTGGCCATCGAGGCCGCCGACATCGTGCTGGTGCGGAGCAATCCGGCGGACGTGGCCGCCGTGATCGGCCTGGCCAAGGCGACCTACGGCAAGATGATCCAGAATCTGGTGTGGGCGACCGGATATAATGTGATCGCGATTCCCGCCGCGGCGGGCGTATTGGCCCATTGGGGCATCGTGCTGGGCCCGGCCGTCGGCGCCGTGCTGATGTCGGCCAGCACCGTCATCTGCGCCGTGAATGCACGGCTGCTGCACCTGGACCGCAGATAAAGGCGCCTTCCTATTTCGCGGGCCGCCGATAGGCGTCCATGCTGATGACCAGCTTGGCGAAGCGCCAGGTGCCGTCGGGCATCTTCTTCATGTCGCCGCGATAGATCACGGGGACGCCCAGATAGAGCTCGCCACCGCCCGCCGCCATCACCCACGCCATAGGCGATGGCGTGAGAACAGGCGCGAGTTGATTTGGATCAAGGATGCGCATCTTCGAGCAATTATCCTGTATGGCAACGGAGATGGCGATGTTGGATCTTGGCCATGGTTGGCGGGCCTATCTCTACAAGATCCTTCCCGTGGGGCGCACATCATGATGATGCACGGGATGGGCGGCTATATGTCCTGGCATATGGGGCTTTGGGGCCTCGCGCTCGCTCTGCTGCTCGGCCTCTCCATTGTCGCGCTGATAAAATATCTGGGAACCAAATAGCATGGAGGAGTCGATATGAATCACATCGTGAAATTCGCGCCTCTCGCAATTCTGCTGGCGGCGGCGTCCCCGGCCTTGGCCCAGGGAATGGGAATGCAGGGCGGCGGCATGCATGGCGACATGCCCATGAAGGGCATGGGCATGATGGGAATGCACGCCATGTCGGGCACCGTCACCAATGTCGACAGCCAGACCGGCATAGTCGACCTGGATGCGGCCGGTCATGCGCTCAAGCTCCACTTCCCGCCCGCTTCATTGGCCGGCGTGAAATCCGGTGACAAGATTACCGTGCGAATGAGCTTCAGCAAGTCTTGAGCTTGCGTCCGCCCCGGCGACTCGCTCGTGCTGGCCTAGCTTTTCTTATAAGCATAGCGAATTAGAAAAGCTGGCCCCTCTTCGAGCGAAGCGAGGGAGGCGCCGCGTCTCGAAGCTCTCGCGGGAATACCACGTCACGCACCGAGCTTGCTTCCTCCCGGCGGCTCGCTCCTACGGGCGGACCGTTCCTTGCCCCGGTCCACCCGTCGCCTGCGTCGCGGGCAAGCGCTCTGCCACCGGCGGCAGGGGTTTCAGCGCGGCATGGGGTTCGGCCTGGTACCAATAGGCCACCGAATAATAATTGTCGGAGCGGTGATTGGCGTGCCCGTGTTCGATGGTGGCCTTAAACGATTTCTGGAAGAGGATCGGCGCTTCCAGGTGGAAGCGATAGACGCTTGAGCGGCTGCCCGCCTTTTCCTCGCCCACCACCGGCGCGCCGTAGAGGCCATGGGAAAACGGCACGCCGCCGAAATCATGCGCGCCCAGCACATGATCCTCCGCGCCCGTGCCTTTCAGCGACGGCACCCTCTCGCCATCGACAAAGAACATGTCGTCGCGAAAGCGGCGTGCATGCATCCCCCATTTCCGATGCGCGCTCCCCGCGCCGGATATCAGAAGAATGGCATGTTTCGCAGACACGCAGAAGCGGGCCGCGAACATCGGCGAAATGGCGACGCAGCCTGCCCCGATCAGCGTTTCAAGGCCGCCGCCGCTTCCAGCGCCCGCACCGCGATCATGGCCGCTGCCTTGGCGTTGCCGGCGCAATTCTGATCTTCCGGCACGGGGCGATACTGCGACTTGGGGAATTTCTTTTCGAGTTCCCCGCAGGCATCATGGGCCGCGATATCGACGCGGCTTTCCAATTGCTTCGCCTGTCCGGGATCCGCAAGGTCGAGATCCGCGAAGCTGACGCTGCGGCTGATGGACACCATTTCCAGGCCGGTCGCACTTTTCTTCGACATCATCGAATTGACGACCTGGCGTTTGACCACATAGGGCGCGTACACCGTCACCGTCTCATACTGGGCTTCCTCGAATTCCAGCGATTGCGTCTTGGCGGGCTGCGCCACGCTGGAACCGGCCAATGCTGATGCCATCGCCAAAATGCCGGGGGCAAAAAGATGAATCGCACGCATGCTGACCTCCTTCATTTGGAAGGTCAGGATATTGGGGGCCGGCGCCCGGCTTCCTTGAGGCAAATCAACCGGCGGGCGCATCACGCCGCGCCAGGGCCGCGCGATCAGGGCTTTTTGTAATAATCGCCCAACGTGACCTTCGATGCCGCCTCGTCCTTCAAGGGCGTGATCTTGTCCGGATCGATCCGCACCATAATGTAATCGATATGGTCGTCGATATGGGAAAACAGATGTCCGGTGCCCCCCGGAATGAACACCACATCGCCGGGCGTGAGGTCGTAACTGACGCCGCCGTCGATATCGTCGGCATTGTTGCCGGGACCGTTATAAAGCCGCACCGTTTCCTCATCGGCGGGACGGCGCTTTTTGTTGGCGAGGCGCGGCCCCAGCTTCAAGGTCGCCGTGCCGTCGAGGATGTGATAGACCTCGCTCACCTGGTCATGCTCGGCCACCGCTTGCGGGCCCGGCCTGTCCAGCTTGCCCCGATGCTCGACGCCCAGCGCGATATGCGCCTTGCCGATATCGATGTCGCGCACCTGCTGGTCGATGCGATGCTCCGCCACCGCTTTCTTGCTGTACGCCGCGATCTCGGCGGCGGGCACATAGACCCCTTCACACATGGTGCAGGTCGGCTGCGGCCCGGCCGCCTGTGCCGACACCGGTCCCGCCATCAGACAAAAAAACGCCAATCCTGGAATGATGCTTTTCATTGCGCCCTCCCCTGTAATCAGAATCCGCTCCCTCACCCTTCGACGGGCTCAGGGTGAGGACAAACTGACATCCTCATGCTGAGCCTGTCGAAGCATGAGCTTATCCTGGCGCTTTCGCCAATCCGAGCGCCCGCGCCGCGAGTACAGGATTTCTCCCCCCGCTAGCGGAGCGACAGCGGGGGGAGATGTCTTCCGATGGCTTGCCTGAGGAAGACAGAGGGGGGTCACCAAGCCGTAGGCGAGTGCGTCTCCCCCATCAGCCGCTTCAGGTCTTCATGCGGCACCGCCTTGATGGTGTTGCCGTTGATGCCGGTCATGGTCCTGGCGCCCACCATGGCGTTGATGATGGCTTCTTCCGTCGCCTGCACCGTGGCGTCGAAGATGGGGCTCATCGCCCAGTTGGGCAGCATGCCGATCTGCGATACCGGCGGCGCGGTGGGCGTTTCGGCGGCGCCCTGGCGGAACGGGCGGGGCGCGCTGTCGGCGCCGGGATTGGCGGTGGAGAAGGAGACAAAGATATCGCCCGACCCGTCGCCCGAGGTGCCGCCCACGCGCCCCAAGCCCAATGTGGCGCGCCGGGCCAGCCGGTCCAGCTGCGTGCCGGTCAGGGGCGCATTGGTGGCGACCACGATGATGATCGATCCGGTATCGACATGGTCGGCGCCGTAAAGCAGCTCGGCGCGGCGGTCCTGATGCAGCGCCTGGCCCACCGGCACGCTGGCGATGCGCAGGTCATGCGCCGAGCCGGTGTTGCACTGGACCAGCACGCCGATCACATAACCACCTTGCGCGGCGCTGAGCACGCGCGAGGCGGTGCCGGTACCGCCCTTGAAACCGAAACAGGCCATGCCCGTGCCGCCGCCGACATTGCCTTCGGCCACGCGGCCCGCCGCCGCCGTGTCGATGGCGTGCCAAGTATCGTCATGGGTGACGTGAAAGCCGTTGATGTCGTTCAAGAAGCCGTCATAGGTCTCGGCCACCACGGGTAGCGACCAGGGATATTGCGTCGCGCCGTGCTTCATTTCCCAGTCGATCACGGAATCGCGCACCGTGCCCACGCTGTGGGTGTTGGTGATCATCACCGGACCTTCCAGGAAACCGGATTCCTTGACCCAATGGATGCCCGTCATCTCGCCATTGCCGTTCTGGGAGAAGAAACCGGCAAACACCGGGTCCTTGAAATTCTTGCCGCGCGGCAGGATGGCGGTGACGCCGGTGCGCACCGGCCCCTTGCCCACAGTCAGCTTGCCCTCGCCCGAAATCAGCGTGGTGAAACCCACTTCGACTCCCGGCACGTCGGTGATGGCGTTGAAGGGGCCGGGCGTGCCGTCGAACGGCACATTCAGGTCGCGCGCGCGTTCCTGCGCCGGCGTCTGCGCCGACGTCTGCGCCGACAACGGCAACCCCAATGCCAGAAGACAGGCCAATGCCGTGCCAGCGCGCCATTTCATGGAAAACCCCTTCGATCGAATATGTGCTGAGGAAAGCCGGAATCGGCGGGAGGTTAGGCAGATTGGCCGGGCCTGTAAATGTCTAGACAATAGCGGCGCTTATCGCGCGCGCGCCGATGCGCGCCTGCCCCGCCTTCGCGTCTGCGGCGAACACTTTGCGAAGCCCCGGCGAAGGCATAGGATGGCGTCATCAGAGAGTCTGACGCACGCGTCGCTTCTCTATCGTCAGACCAGGCATGGATTCCGGACCGGGAGACGCCATGATGGACATCGCCACGATAGAAATCGATCGCCGCACCTTCATCGAAAGCCTGGGCGGCGCCGCCGCGGTCGCGGCCATGAGTTCGGAAGCCAAGGCCGACGCGCTGGAAGACGCGCAGAACAAGGCGCTGAACAAGGCGGCGACGGACCGGAAATTCCCCACCATGGCGGAACTGGACGCGGAGATCGCGCAAAGGCCGTTCCGCCGCGGCGTGGGCAATCTGTGGCTGGGGCGCGAGGGCCGCAATGTGGTGCGGCTGGAGCCGATGCCCGCGGCGCCCACCCTGATCGATTTCTTCCGCCTGCGTTTCCGCGAAATCTCCAACCATGTGCTGCAAAGCGCCAACCGCGCCATGCAGACCGGCATGTCGGAGGAAGTCATTCTCGCCTGCCTGTTGCACGACACGGTGCAGCAGCTGGTCAAGGTCGATCACGGCTGGTGGGGCGCCCAGATGTATGCGCCCTATGTGCCGGAAAAGACCGCCTTCGCCATCCGCTATCACCAGGCGCTGCGCTTCTATGACGACGAAGCGCATGGTTACAAATATCCGGATCTCTATCGCCGCATCTTCGGCGAGGATTACAAGCCCGAACCCTATATCGAGGCCACGTATAAATATGTGCGGGCCCATAAATGGTATGAGGAGCCCCGGCTGGTGACGGTGAACGACCTTTATGCGTTCGAGAAAGGCGTCGATCCCAAGATCGAGCAGTTCACCGACATTGTCGGCCGCCATTTCAAGCAGCCCAAGGAGGGGCTGGGCTACGACAACAGCCCCTCCGCCCATATGTGGCGGACTTTATCTATGCCCGACCACCCGCTTTAATCTTTCAATACCGCCTTCGCTTCTTTTGTTTCCCCCATCTGTCTTCCTCGGGGTAAACCCTCGGAAGACGTTCGGTACGCTGTCGCTACCGAACTCCCCCGTCAGCGCGCTGCGCGCGCACGGGGGAAGAAAGCCAGTGTTTCGCTACTTCTAGAGTTTGCGGCGAACACCAGCTCTCTTTCCGGCAGCACACCACCTCACTCTGAGCTTGTCGAAGAGTGAGCTTGTTGAAACTGGAAAAGCGCCCCTCCTCCGCTGCGGCTAGCTAAGCCGCACCACCGCGCTCATCTCGTTTGATGCGCACAGGCAGAGTCGTATTGCGCCACCGCCGCGGGGTTGCGGCTGTTCTGCGGCTGCTGGCCCGCATAGCGCGTTCCGGCATTGCCGTCCGGATTGAAGGCCGAACCGGGCGCCGAGGCGGCATTGCCCGGCGTGAAAGGCGCGCTGGGGCTGCCGCAGCTTTGGTTGGGTTGGCCGAGCGCGCGTGGGGTGTGCGTCGTGGGCGCCATCGCAGTGGGCGAACGCATCGCGGGTCCCATGGCGCCGCCCATCGCGGGACTGCCCATGCGCGGCGCGCCGAGCGCCGGCGAGGCCATGGCGATGGCGAACGTCATAACGGCCACGCTTCGCAGAGCGTTTTTCATGACGGACTCCTTTCGGTTGGCGGCCGCTCCAGGTCTCAGGCTCCAAGTCGCATGAGACCGGCGGTCGACGCATGAAACGCGGCGGGGCCCACAGCGATCCATGGATCCATCGAAGGAATTTTGCCCGCCGCCGCGATCCCGCGAAATGCCCGTTCCGGCGATACCGTTTCTTTACCCGGTTGCGCAGAACCGCATGCAAATTGGGACTTTGTAATGTGCCGGATCGGCGGCGCCGCTAGAATGCCGCCCATTGATGTTGCGTCGACCTCAGATTTGGAACCAGACATGCGCAAGATTCTTTCCGCCGCCTTGATCGCGGCTTTCGTGCTGCCCGCCCTGCCCGTCCTTGCCGACCCGCCGCCCTGGGCGCCCGCGCATGGCAGGCGCGCCAAGGATCATGACGATGACGACCGCTATCGCGACCGGTATCGCGACGAAGACCGGGATCGCGACCGGGATTACTATCGCTATTACGACGATCACCGCGCGCATGAGCGGCGCGTCATCCGCTATGACGAACGCATCTATCGCGGCGATGACGGACGCTATTATTGTCACCGCTCCGACGGCACCACAGGCCTGATCGTGGGCGGCATCGCCGGCGGCCTGATCGGCAACAGCCTGTCGCGCGGCCGTTCCGCCACCTTGGGCACGCTGCTGGGCGCGGGCGCGGGCGCATTGCTCGGCCAGGCGATCGAAAAAGATTCGGTCTATTGCGAATAGACGGGCGCGGCCACCCCGCGCATCATCGCGCGGGTATTGGCTTTCACATGCGCGATGAAGGCCTTGAGCTTAGGCGCGCTTTGATGCCGGCCGGGATAATACAGAAAAACACCCGGCGCCATGGGTGCGAAATCTTCCAGCACCACCACCAGCTTGCCCGCCTTCACCGCGCCCATGGCGATGGGAGACGGCACCTGCGCAAGCCCCATGCCCCTGACCGCCGCCGCCATGAGGGTGGTGAAATCATTGGCGATCAGGGGACCCGAAACCGCCGCCTCGACGCTTTTGTTGCCGCTCCGGAATTGCCAGGGCGCGATCGCTCCATTTGAACGGCGCAGCCGCATGCAGGCATGGGCGCCAAGATCCGCGATGGTCCCGGGCCGGCCGCGCCGGCGCAGATAGCCCGGACTGCCGACCGCAATCAGGGGAAAAGGCGGCGTCATCCGCACCGCCACCATGTCGGCGGCGATGAACTGGCCCATCCGCACGCCGGCATCGAAACCGCCCGCCGCCAGATCGATTAGCTCCTCGCTGGACGCGATCTCCACCCCGATCTCCGGATAGGCCTTGAGAAAGGAGGCGATGATCGGCTCCAGCAAGACCGGCATCACCGCGCGCGGCACGGTCAGGCGCAACAATCCGGCGGGCCGCTGGCCCAGTCCCCGCGCGGCGGCGCCGGCGGCGACAAGCTCCTCGAACGCAGGCTTGGCCCGCGCCAGGAAACGCTCGCCCGCCTCGGTCAATCCGACATTGCGGGTGGTGCGCAAGAACAGGACCGCGCCCAGGCGCTTTTCCAGCGCGCGGATCGCCTGGCTGACCGCCGACGGCGTCACGCCCAGATCGGCCGCCGCGCGCCGGAAGTTGCGATGCTGGGCCACGCCGAGGAACACTTCCACGCCGTCCAGCGCGCCCTGCCGCATTGTGAAGTTTTGCTTCATGGTCCAACCACATTATTCCGGATAGTTGCGGCCGCAAAGCCGCGCGAGACTGGCGGCGAACGCAATGTCCGCATCCGGAGGCCGTCATGTCCCCATCCGCCATCTTCGATCTCCATCTTGTCCTGGGCTATGCGGCCTGGTTCCTCTGCTTCCGCACCTATCTCTGGCCGTGTTTGCGCGCCATGGACGGCGCCCAGGCCCAGCGCGCCATCGCCGTCTTGCACAGTTTCCGCTTCTTCGGACTGGTCTTCCTGCTTCCGGGCGTGGTCGGCCCCGGCCTGCCCCCGGCCTTTGCCACCTATGCGGCGTATGGCGACTTCGCCGCCGGGCTGCTCGCGATGCTGGCACTCCTTGCCGCCGGAATGCGCCCGCTATTCTGGCTGCTGGTGACGGCCTTCAACCTGGTCGGCGCGGCGGATCTGCTGATCGACTATTATCACGGCGTGACCTTGAACCTGGCCGCCCTTTCGGGCCAGTTGGGCGCCGCCTATGCGATACCGATCCTGTTCGTGCCGATCCTGATGATCACGCATGGCGCGGCCTTCTATCTGCTGCTGCGCGCGGGCGTGGAAAGAAAGACGGCACTTGCCGCCTCCTGACGCAGCGGGCCCGGAATTTCTTCTTCAAATCAAAAAGCGATCTTCCCCGTCAGCATCTGCCAGAACATCACCCAGTCGCCCATGAAGCTATAAAGCGGATAGGTGAAAGTGGCGGGGCGGTTCTTTTCCACCGTCATGTGCGACGCCCAGGCAAATCCGTAACCGCACATCAGCGCCGCCAGCAGCCACCAGAGATTGGCCGTGGCAATCAAAGCCGCCAGGCACAGAAGCGCCAGCGCCGACCCCAGGAAATGCAGCCGCCGCGTGGCGCGCCGCGCATGCTCGCTGAGATAAAAGGGATAGAAGTCCCTGAATCTGACATATCGCTGCATGACGCCGCCTTCCTTCAACGCGACTGCGCGTTCCAAATACCGGCTTTCTTCCCCGTGAGGCCGATCAGCGAAAGCTCCAGTGGAGCTTTCGCCGGCCGAACGCCCGCGCAGCGGGCAGCGCATGCCGCACAGGGACCAAGAATATCCCGCCTTTTCGCGCCAAAACAGGCGCGAAGCCCGCCCTTTCCTTCGATGACACCGTGCCGGGACAGCAGGCGCATTGACGGCGCTCCGCTTCGGCAGTAGATTAGAATAATTCTAATCTACTGTTCGGAGGATCTCATGGACAAGACCGACGACACGAAGACGTGCCCATTCACCGGCAAGGCGGCCCGCCGCAATCGCGACTGGTGGCCGGAGGCGCTCGACATTTCGAGCCTGCATCGCAACTCACGGCTCTCCGATCCGATGGGCGAAACGTTCGACTATGCCAAAGAGTTCAAAAGTCTCGACCTGAATGCCGTGGTCAAAGACTTGCACGCCTTGATGACGAATTCGCAGGCTTGGTGGCCCGCCGATTTCGGCCATTATGGCGGGTTGATGATCCGCATGGCCTGGCACAGCGCGGGCACCTATCGCATCACCGACGGGCGCGGCGGCGCGGGCCAGGGTCAGCAGCGTTTCGCGCCGCTCAATTCCTGGCCCGACAATGCCAATCTGGACAAGGCGCGCCGCCTGCTCTGGCCGGTCAAGCAGAAATATGGCGCTAAGATTTCCTGGGCCGATCTGATGATCCTGGCGGGCAATGTGGCGCTGGAATCGATGGGCTTCAAAACCTTCGGCTTCGCGGGCGGGCGCACCGATGTGTGGGAGCCGGAGGAACTCTATTGGGGCCCCGAAGGCACCTGGCTGGGCGACGAACGCTATAGCGGCGAACGCCAATTGTCCGAGCCCTTGGGCGCGGTGCAGATGGGCCTGATCTATGTCAATCCGGAAGGGCCGAACGGCAATCCCGATCCGGTCGCGGCCGCGAAGGACATTCGCGAAACCTTCCGCCGCATGGCGATGAATGACGAAGAGACCGTGGCGCTGATCGCGGGCGGCCACAGCTTCGGCAAGACCCATGGCGCGGGCGACCCGTCGCTGGTGGGGCCGGAGCCGGAAAGCGGCGCGCTGGAAGATCAGGGCCTGGGCTGGAAAAGCAAATACGGCACCGGCGTCGGCGCCGATGCCATCACCGGCGGCCCCGAAGTGACCTGGACCCAGACGCCCACCAAATGGAGCAATCTCTTTTTCGAAAACCTGTTCAAATATGAATGGGAATTGGACAAGAGCCCGGCAGGCGCCAAGCAATGGCGGGCCAAGAATGCCGATGCCTCCATTCCCGACGCGTTCGACAAATCCAAGAAGCATGTTCCCACCATGCTCACCACCGATCTGTCGCTGCGCTTCGATCCGGCCTACGAGAAAATCTCCCGCCGCTTCCTGGCGCATCCGGAAGAGTTCGCCGATGCCTTCGCGCGCGCCTGGTTCAAGCTCACCCATCGCGACATGGGTCCGCGCGCGCGCTATCTGGGCGCGCTGGTGCCCGAAGAAGTCCTGATCTGGCAAGACCCGGTGCCGCCCGCGGATCATCCGCCGGTGAACGAGCGGGACATCGCCGACCTGAAAGCGAAGATCCTGTCCTCGGGCCTCAGCGTGCCGCAGTTGGTGGGCACCGCCTGGGCCTCGGCCTCGACCTATCGCGGCTCGGACAAGCGGGGCGGCGCCAACGGCGCGCGCATCCGCTTGGCGCCGCAAAAGGATTGGGAAGCGAACGATCCCGCCGCGCTCAAAACCGTGCTGGAAAAGCTCACCGCCATCCAGACCGCGTTCAACACGGGCAGCCGCAAAATCTCGCTGGCCGATCTGATCGTGCTGGCGGGCGGGGCGGGAATCGAAAAAGCGGCCAAGGACGGCGGCATCGATGTGAAAGTGCCCTTCACGCCGGGCCGCACCGACGCCAGCGCCGAGCAGACCGATGTGGAATCCTTCGTGCCCCTGGAGCCGCGCGCCGACGGCTTCCGCAATTATGTGGGGAGCAAGGCGCAATTCCTGAAACCGGAAGAAGCGCTGGTGGACCGCGCCCAGCTTCTCACCCTCACCGCGCCGCAGATGACCGTGCTGGTGGGCGGCCTGCGCGTGTTGGGCGCCAACACGGGCGGATCGCGCCATGGTGTCTTCACCCTTAAGCCCGGCACCTTGACCAACGACTTCTTCGTCAACCTGCTGGACATGGGCACCGAATGGACGCCGAAAGCCGACGGCGTCTATGAAGGCCGCGACCGGAGCAGCGGTCAGGCGAAATGGACGGCGACGCGGGTCGATCTGATTTTCGGTTCGCACGCCCAGCTGCGCGCCATCGCCGAAGTCTATGGCGCCGCCGACGCCCGGGAAAAATTCGTCCGGGATTTCGTGGCGGCCTGGACCAAGGTGATGAATGCCGGCCGTTTCGACCTGGCGTAAGTTTTTTTGCTTTCACAAAACCAAGCCACGCGGTTCGCGCCGCGTGGCTTTTCTTTTGGCTGCGTCAGACCTTGTACAGATCCGGGCGGCTGGCGAGCTCGATAATTTCCGCTTCGTCCAGAACCGGAAGGCCATAGGCGGAATGGCCGGTGCGGCCGCCGATCTTGATCCGCGTGCGGGCACGGTGCGATTCATGGAGCCGCGTCCATCGGCGCACGCATTGCGCCAAAGAGCCGGCGGTGAAGACATGGGTTTCGCTGGAAAGCGAGGCGTCGGTGTACCAATTCATTTCTGTCATGGGCCGGACGCTAGCAATCGCGATCCGTCCGTGCACGTATCTATTCGATATTTTCTGTGAGTTCCGTGCGTGGCGATACCCGCACACTGTGTTCGCGACGCCCGTAAATCCGCAACAGGCAAATGTTCCGGCGACGGGAAACTGCGGAATTGCGCGATGGAGATTTTTCGTCGCCACCTTTTCGCCTTTTTTGAGCGCGCGGCGAAGGTTCGGCAAAGCCGCTCTCCAAGTTCAGAACAAGAAAATTCACCCTTCGACAAGCTCACCCTTCGTCCCTCGACAGGCTCGGGATGAGGAAGCTCACCCTTCGACAAGCTCAGGGTGAGGAGCTGTGCTGCTGGTCCTCATCCTGAGCCCGTCGAAGGATGAGGCCGCGCCGTCCGGGCCAGATCCGGAAGCGCCGCATAGTCGCCGCGGATAAGTGCTTCCTTCTTTTCCCTGCGCCAGCCTTTGATGCGGCGCTCGCAAGCGATGGCATCTTTGAGCCATTGGAGGTCCTGGGCCCACACCAATGTCACCGGCCTGCGCGTGTGGGTATAGCCGGGAAAGCGGCCGGATTGATGTTCCGCCAGCCTCTTGTCCAGCCCGTTCCGCGTGATGCCGACATAATAGGAGCCGTCACAGCAGCGGAGCATGTTGACAAAGATTTGCAATACCGCCCCCAAGCCGGTGAGAACAGTAAACAATCCATCCTCTTCGGCAAGCTCACCCTTCGTCCCTCGACAGGCTCGGGATGAGGAAGCTCACCCTTCGACGGGCTCAGGGTGAGGAATTGTATTGCTGACCTCATCCTGAGCCCGTCGAAGGATGAGGCCGCGCCGTCCGGAAGCCACTCTATTTCTGCCAGCCCCCGGCAGGTCCGGCGTTGAGATACGCGATCTCCTCCGGCGTGGATTCCCGCTTCAGCACTTTGTTGCGATGGGGGAAGCGGCCGAAGCGGTCGATCACGTCCTTATGCGCCTGCGCAAACTCCACCACGCCGGGCACGCCGATGCGCGCGAACAGTTCCACGCTTTTGGCCTGCAGCGCCCGGTCCTCGGCATGCATGAAGGGCATGTAGAGAAATTGCTGCTCGCGCGGATGCAGCGCCAGGTCCAGGTTGCGGGCGATGGCGTCCTCCGCCAGGCCCAGCGCCAAGGAATCGGCGGCGAAGGCTTCCGCCGATTTGCGGAACATGTTGCGCGAGAATTGATCGAACACGATCACGGCGGCGACATGGCCCTTGCCGTCCAGGTCGGCGGGATCGGGCGGGTTCGCCTTCAAATCCTGGCGCAGGTCGCCGAACCGGTCCCAGATGATGTCGTCCAGCTCGGTGGCGCCGGAAAACCAGGCGGCGGGCTCCAGCTCCTCGAACCAGAAATGGAGAATTTGCGGAATCCAGAGGGCGGGGTCGGGCGCGTCGGTCATGCGCCATTGTGAAAAGCGCATGCCCCGCCCGTCAAGCCGAGGCCGTAGGCGCGAAAAAAAGGCCCGGACGGGGATCGCCGGGCCTTTGAAGTTACACGCTCAGGGTACTAGCGATTTTCAGTAACTCAGCCTCACGCCCAGCCGGAACAGGCGGCCCAGCGTGTCGTAGCTGCTGGTGTCGGTGCCGAAGCTTTGGCTGGAATTGCTCTGGCTGGCCAGGATGGCCACGCTGGGGGGCGGCGTGTTGAACACATTGTCGATCGCGCCATAGAGCTGGATATTGTCGCTGAATTTGTACGAGGCGCGCAGGTCCATATAGGCGACTTCCGGCACGGCATTGTCGTCCACGTCCACGCCCGTCACCCAATAATTGTTGAGCCGGGCCGAACCGATGAAGCGGCCCTGCACCGTGGCCACCAGCGGGCCTTCGGCATAGGTGGCCGAGAGGTTGAAGTGCAGCTTGGGCACGCTGGTATAGGTGCCCACGCTGGACATGCTGCCGGCGGAATCGAACGGCGCCGCGCCGAAGGCCGACTGCACGCGCCGGTCGGTGTAATTGCCCACCAGGTGATAGGCGATGGTGCCGCCCCCCAGAGGCATGCGGTAGTCGGCCTGGAAATCCAGGCCCGAGGTGATCAGCGAGGCGGCGTTCTGCGGCATCAAATAGAGATATTTCAGCACGCCGTTACCGTCATACACGAACTGGTCGCAATAATATTGATTGCCCGCCTGGCAGAGCTGGGTGGTGAGCTGCGCCGAGGGCGAGGTGATGTAGCCCTTGAGGTTGATGTTGTACCAGTCGAACGACATCTGCAGCCCGTCGATCCAGTGCGGCGTCAAGACCACGCCGCCCGACACGGTGTTGGCCACTTCGGGCTTGAGGTTCGGGTTGGACAAGGTCGCCGACAGGACCTGCGTCACCTGCTTGCCGGTCTTCGGATCGATCGGCGAGGAGTTGGAATAGATGCCGCCGCTGAACAGTTCCGACAGGTTCGGGGCGCGAATGTCCACCGAATAGAAGCTGCGCAGCTTGATGTCGTCATTGACCTGGGAGGTGAGGCCCAGCTTCCAGGTTTCCACCATGCCGGAGGTGGAATAGCTGGTGATGCGGCCCGCCGCGTCGAAATCCAAGGACTGAACGAAGCTGTCCTTCAGGATGGGCGCGTTGATTTCCGCGAAACCTTCCTCGATGTGATACTGGCCGCGCAACGGTCCGAAATTGGCCACCGCCAGCGCGGTGTCGAGCGCCAGCTGCGAGACTTCGGTGACGCCGCCTTCCTTGCGGTATTCGGCGCCGAAGGCCACGGCCGGTTCGCCCGCCCCGGTGAAGTTCCAGGGCAGCTTGCCCTGCATCGAGGCGGCCGCCACATCCTCGTTCAGGACCATGGTCTCATAGTCCTTGTCGGTGTTGACGTAATTGACCGCCGCCGCCGAGGCCACGCCGTCGCCCATCGCATTGAGCGGGGCGCAGCCATTGGTGGGATTGGTCAGGGTGGAACGGCAGGCGATGGAGCCGATGGCCAGGCCCGACGATCCCACATTGGCGGAGGTCACGCGCACCGCGTCCAGCGCGTTGGTCATGTTCTGGGTGATCACCACATGCGGCGGGGTGAGCCGCACCCGGCTCATGCCGTGCTGGTAATAGGCGCTCCACGACCAATTGTCGCCGATCGAGCCGTCCAGGCTGAACACGCCGCGGAACAGCTGGCGCGCCGAGACGTTCACCGGCACGCCGATGGAATTCTGGAACTGATGGAAGTCCGGATTGTGCAGGTCCACATTGTTGGTCATGGGCGTGGACAATTCGAAATAGCGCCGGTTCGTCCCCGCCTCGATCAGCGAATAGCCCGGCGCATTCATCCGCGCCGCGATGCTGGGATCCAGATACGCATTGTCCGCATAGATGCGGTAATTCGACTTGAACGCGGTGGTGGAGTCGTTCATCGACCAGCTCTTGCCGTAATTCAGCTGGAGCGAGGCGCTGATATTGCTGGTCACCCGGTACTGGCCATAGCCGAACAGGGTCAGGCTGTGGAACGGAAAAGCCAGAAGATTGGTGGGCTGCTCGCTGTTGTAGATGTTGGAGCTGCCGCCCACCGAGCCGGTGCCCGTCACCAGGCCCTTGTCATAGGGAACCGGCGTGCCGTTCGGGCCCACGAACTGGATGCCCGCCAGGGGGCCCGCGATAATGGCGCCGCCATTGGTGGCATATTGGCCCACATTGCTGCGATGGATATAGCGGGGCTGGCCGTTGCCGGCGACATAGGCCGGATTGTTCATCAGGTAAGTGCCGGTGTACCAGCTGCGGTCGATGGAGAAGACCGAATCCGGGCTTTGCTGATAATTGCCCGACACGATCACATGGCCGCGGCCGCCGAAAATATCCTGGCCGTAGGAGCCTTCCACTTCCCAGGTGCGCCGGTCGTCCTTGTAGGTGTCGCCGCCCTGGATATTGGCTTTGAAGCCGTCGAAATTCTTGTTGAGGATCAGGTTGATCACGCCCGACACGGCGTCGGAGCCATAGGCCGCCGAGGCACCGCCCGTCACCACATCCACGCGCTGGATCAGGGTGGAAGGAATGGTGGCGAGGTCCACGCCGCCCGACACGTTGGATTGCACCACGCGCTGGCCGTCGATCAGCACGAGATTGCGGGTGATGCCCAGGTTGCGCAGATTGACGGTGGAAAGGCCGGGCGTGGAGGCGAAGATGGTGCCGCCGGCCGATCCCTTGGACGGGCCGATGCCCGACACTTGCGGCATTTCGCGGATGGTGTCGCCGATATCGGCATGGGCGGCTTCTTCCAGCTGGGCGCTGCCCACCACGGTGACGGGCGTCGCCTGCTGATAGCCGGCGATGGAAATGCGCGAGGCCGAGACGATGATCTGTTCGGTGCCTTGCGCCGCCCCGGCGGGTTCCGGTTCCGCCTGCGCCACGGTCGCGGCGGGCGGCGGCGGCGGCGCGCTCTGCTGCGGCGCGGGCGCGGCCTGGGCCAGTTGCACGGCGGGCGTCACCGCCGCGATCTGCATGCGGCGCGCCACCGAAGCTTCGCTGCGCCGGTCGGCGATGGGGCGGATCACCATGCCGTCGCTGCCCACCGAGGCGGCTTCCAGCCGCGTGCCTTGAAGCAGCTTTTCCACCACATCGTGCGCCGACATCTGGCCGTGCACGGCGGGGGCCTGAATGCCGTTCAGGGCCTGGGGCGAGAAGAGAATGCTTTCGCCCGTCTTCTGCGCCACCGCCAACAGCGAATCCGAAAGCGGCTGGGCGGGCAGCGCGAAATCGGTCGCTTGCGCCTGCGCCGCGCTGATCGACAGCGCCGCAACGGCCGCACCGCAAGCCAGACGCGCGCGGAAACTCATTCCCTGGAACCCGAACATCAATATTCCCCCTGTACGGCGGCTTCGAGGCCGCCTCTTATTCACTAGACGTTCGAAATCCGCGCACCCTCAATCATTCGAGCCGACAAAATTGCACAGCGGCGGATTTTGCCGGCTCAAATTTTTGTGAGTTGCGCGTCGTCTCCCACGATCTCGATCCGGTCCTCGAACTGACGGATCGACACCGGCAGCAATTTTTCCAGCGCCTGCGCGAAAATCGCATTGTCGCCGACGCGGTAAAGTCCGCTCACTTTCATGCCTTCGATGCGGTCGTCGGCGATCACCAGCTTGAGCGCGCTGTAGCGGTTCATTTCGCTGGCCGCGTCCAAAAGTGTCTCGCCTTGAAACAACGCCTGGCCGGTATGCCAGGCCAGAAGCGGCAACAGGTTCGGCTTGTCGCGCTTGATGGTCTTGCGCGGGGTGAAGACCAGCCTATCGCCATCGGCCAGAACCCGCGCCGGTTCCATGGCGATGGATTCCACCGTGGCGCGTCCCTGGATCAGCACCACCGAAACCTGGTCGCCGTCGCGCCGCACATCGAAAGTGGATTGCGCGCCCTGGATGATGCTGCCCGCGGCATTGACCGCGAAGGGCCGCTTGAGGTCGGGGGCGACCCGGAAATTGGCGCAGCCATATTCCAGCACCACATTGCGCAGGCTCTTGCGCAGATCGACCACCAGCTTGGTGTCGGTGTCGAGGAAGAGTTCGGTACCGTCGGGCAGAAGCGCATGCTTCTGCTCGCCCACTTCGGTGCGATAGACATTGGCCGCCGCCATCTGGGTCATGGCGAAGGTGCCGCCCACGCCCGCGGTCACGAACACGCCCGCCATCACCGCCCGGCGGCTGATGCGGGTTTCGATTCCGGGCAGCTTGCCGCGCAGATCGCGCGGCCCCGCCACGTCCCACACCCCGTTCATCGCTTCGAAGGCGGCGCCATGGGCGGGATCGGCCGCCAGCCATTCGCGAAACGCCGCTTCGTCTTCCGCCGTGCGGTCGTCGGCGCGCAGCCGCGCCAGCCAGGTCGCGGCGCCGGCCTTGATCAGCAGCGCTTTGCGGTCCGCGCGGCTCATCGGCATGTCTCCATCGCGGGCCTCATCACCAACCCTCAGTCCATTCGCTGAGGAACAGCATGGCCTTGGCGATATGCTTCTCCACCGAGCTGACGCTGATATCCAGCCGCTCGGCGATTTCCTGGTATCTCATTTCGTGCCAGCGATGCATGATGAAGATCTGCCGCGTCCGTGGATGAAGCCGCTCGATGCCGAGCTGCACCCTTCTTAGACGCGCGCGGGAGGCCACAACCTCATCCTGAAGCGGGGTGACATCCTCGATCCCTTCGGCCTGCTCGGGCTCGACGGTGGGTCTTTTGCGGCGGAAATTGTCGATGCCCAGATTGCAGGCGGTCCTGACCAGGAACGCGGCCGGATCGTGCACTTCCTTTTCCATCCGGTAGCGCTGGAAGCGCAGATAGGCCGAATGCAGCAAATCCTCGGCTTCCGACGGATTGCGGATGCGCTGCGCGATCTGCCGTTTCAGGTCACGCCAGAACTCTCTGCCGGCCGGAATATCCGTCATGAAGCAAGCCCCCGATGGCAAAAAGCATAGGGGCAACGGGAATTTTTCCCGCCCGATTTATTTGAAAAAATTCATTGAGGGTTTGGGCGGCTCATACGTCTGACGCATTTGCAACCGGCGCCGGGGTGCGCGGTTGCATCCGCCAGGGGCGACATGCCTTTTATATATGCAAGACGCGCGCCCGCCGGTTCGCGCATGCAAAAAGACGAGCGGCGTATTGCCCCCGGTCCGAGGATGGCAGGACGCGTGCCGCGCTTGAAGGAAAATCCTGCAAAACAAAACGGCCCGGAGGTTTCCCCCCGGGCCGTCAGGTCACGCATCAGCCGGAGAGACTAAGCGAGTTTCTTGGTCGCCGCCGCGATGGAATCCAGCGCCGCGGTCAAGGTCTTGCGCGAGGTCGCCACATTCATGCGCATATGGTTGAGGCCGCCCAGGCCGTAGGACAGGCCGGGGTTCATCTGCACATAGGCGTTCTTGGCGAACCAGTGGCCCACCATGTCGTCCGACGAGACCACATTGGGCTTGCCGGTGAGCGGGTTGTTGGGCTGCTTCTTCTGGTTTTCCGCATCGGCCAGCTTCTTGGCGCCGATTTTTTCGGCCAGGGGCGAAACATCCAGCCAGGCCAGATACGTGCCTTCCGGCTTGTTGCCGACTTTGATCAAGGGAATGTTCTTCTTGATATAGTCGTTGGCGAAGGCCTGGTTGCCGTCGATGTAATCGACGCATTGGGTCATCCAGGCTTCGCCGCCCGCATAGGCCGCTTCCGACGAGACAATGCCCAGGGTCGAGACTTCCGACCGGTTCCAGAACTGCACTTGCTTGAACACTTCCGGATCGGTGGCGAAGAACCAGGCGCACTTCAGGCCGGCCAAGGAGAAGGTCTTGGACGCCGCCTTGAAGGTGATGGAATTGTCCACGACCTTCTTGTCGCCGATGGTGGCGAAGGGCGTGTATTTCTGGCCCTTGCCCACGAAGTCGCAATGGATCTCGTCCGACAGCACTTTGACATTATGCTTGAGGCAGATCTGGCCATAGCGCAGCAATTCTTCCTTCGACCAGACCCGGCCCACCGGATTGTGCGGATTGCACAGGATGGTGGTCTTGGTGTTGGGGTCGGAAGCGCGCTTCTCGAAATCGGCCCAGTCGATCTCGTAGCGGCCGTTCACCACCTTCATCAGGCTTTCATTGGCGACCAGCTTCGAACCATAAAGGTCGAAATAGAAGGCGTTGTAGATCGGCGTCGCCATCAGCACTTTCGATCCCGGCGGCGCGAAGGCGCGGAGCGCCGGCATGATGCCCGAATGCACGCCCGTGGTGACTCCCAGATTGGCGGGGGTGATGTTGGTGATGCCGTAATGCTTGCGGTTCCAGTCGATGATGCCCTTGACGAAGCCGCTGTTGCCGCCATTGCCGAGCAACAGGTCGATGTCGAGCAGCTCGTAACCCCAATTGTGATGGCTGACGCGCTTCTGCAGCGCTTCGGTCACCACCGGCACGCATTCGAAATCCATGTCGGCGATGCCCATGCCCGCCACGATCTTGGGCATCTTCTCGTCGCGGATGGCGCCGTCCCACTTCACGCAATCGGTGCCGATGCGATTATAAGGTGTATCGAAATCATATTTGCCGCCGGCCATCGGCGCCGCCTTGGCCGCGCCCACGCTGGCCAGCAAGGGTCCAAGGGCCAATACGCTGGCACTCCTCGCCCCGCCCATCAGAAACGAGCGGCGGTCCGTACCAGTTTTCTTCAAGTCTTCCACGCTTTTACTCCCCGATTTTCGTCCGGCCGCCGGTCGACAAGCCGGACTCCTGTTGATTGCGAAAGGGGGCGACGTTACGCCCGAACGGGTTGTCGCGAAAGTATGCCGACGGTTTGTCGGTTAAGGGGAAAAGCCCGGAAAACCGGGCTTAGCCTGTAAACATTAGCGCCGCGAAAGACGTCAGCCTCGCCGCGCCGCCAGAAGCCCCACGCCCAGCGAGGCCATCAGGATCCCCGAACCTTGACGCAGCCGCCGGAACAGGCTGGGCCGGTGCAAAAAGCGCTCATGCAGTTTCGCCGCGCCCATCACCGCCAGAAGATCCGCGGCCGTGTTGAGCAGCACCGAAACCACGCCCAGCACCAGGAACTGAAGCGCCACATGTCCCGCCTCCACCCGGATGAACTGGGGAATGAAAGCCAGGAAGAAGGCGGCGGTCTTGGGATTGGTGGCTTCCACCACCACACCTTGCCGCAACGCGCGCATCCATCCGGCGCGCCCCTCTTGCGGCATCGTCATCTCTTCGCGCGACGCCGAGCGGAAGGTCTGGATGCCCAGATAAATCAGGTAAAGCCCGCCCACGATCTTCAGCGCGGAAAAGGCCGCGGCGCTGGCCATCACCAGGGCCGACACCCCGATCACGCAGGCCGCCACATGGACGAAGCCGCCCAGCATGGTGCCGAAGGACGAGGCCAGGCCATCGCCCTTCCCCGCCGCCCAGGTGCGGCCCACCACATAGAACATGCCCGGCCCCGGGGTGATCGCCAGCGCGAAGGCGGCGGCAAGGAACAGATAGAGATGCGGCATGGCGAATTCTCCGGCGGCGTCGCGACAGGTCGCGGGCACGATACTGGAAATCGCGCGGCTTTGCCGAGCCGGTTCTCGATTGCCGCGTTCAATCGCCGGGCTGCGCCTTTTGCCCCGAAACCACCTGCACCAGGTGGCTGAACAGGGTCGCCGCCCGGAACGGCTTGACGAGATAGCTGTCCGCGCCTTCGCCCAGCGCCGCCTGAATGTGATCGGCGGAGGCATGCTCGTTGATCATGATCACCAGCGCATGGGCATAGGCTTTGGCGGGATCGGCGCGCAGCTTGCGCAGGAACGAAAGCCCCTCGGTGGGCCTGGTCATCCAGTCGCAGAGAATGATGTCGGGCGCGCGGCGTTCGATGTCGCGCATCGCCGCTTCGATCGAGCGCGCCTCGCGCAGCCTTGTGACGCCGAAGCCGCGCAGCATGTCGCCGGTCTGTTCGCGGACGCGATCGCTTTCCTCGATCAGGAGAAAATCGAGCGCGGAAAAATCGATTCGGGAAACGGTCATGGCGCGGGCGGATCGGTATCGGTGATGGCGCTGGCGCGGAATGCGATCACAGCCGCGGGCACAAAATCGCGCGCCGTCGCGCCCGCCCCTGCCCCGGGGCGCACGTGTATCCGCACACGCGGAACGCGCGATATGCGATGCGTACCCAATATGGGGACAAGATATGGGGGTACCGTTGCAAATGGGACGCATCCGCCCGCATCCGGCGCGGATATACCCATTTTAGGTAATGCAACCAGCGATATATGCAATCAAATCAGCCTATTATGGGGACATTAGACGGACTCCGGTCGGAAAGAGATTTGTTGCCTGCATATGCCGTACAACAAAGAGGCAACACAGCAACTCCTCGTATCAGTGGGTCTGGCGCCGGGCTCACAGCAATTCACGGATCAATGGCTTGCCGCCTGGAATGGCGTGGAGCTTCCCGATGGTGCCGCGTTCGACAAGGCGCTCTCCGGCGACGTGCGCCGCTTCACCGTGTTCAGCGAATATAATCCGCACGGCGGCATTCCCATCCGCTTCGTGGGCGAGGAGATCAAGCGCCTGGCCCGCGCCGACCTGACCGGCATCGATTATGTGGAGATGGCGCCGCCCGAAGCGCGGGGCGAGCGCATGCGCCGCGTGCTGGCGGCGGTGTCGGGCGCGATCATTCGCGTCACCCATCAGCTCACCTTGAAAACCGGCGGCGAGCAATTCGTGGAAACCGTCAGCCTGCCCCTGCGCGAGCAGGAGAACGGCCTCACCACCATGGTCTGTTTCATGGATGTGAGCGGATTGATCGGGCCGGATGGCAACATGGCCGGGCCCAACGACTTTGTGGGCGTGCCCGACGTCACCGAAATCATTCCCATTCCCGGCGACGCCGCCATGGCCTATCCGGGCCAGCTGGCGGGCAAGGGGCTGAGGCGCGAAGAACAAGTGAAGATGATTTCGCGCGCCGCCGACCGGCTGGTGCTGAACATCATCATGGACGCGATGATGGCGTCGCCCTTGGCCGGGCTCGATCCGGTCGATTACCTGATCGCCATCACCGTGGGCAGCGCCAATGTCTCGCATATCGACAATGACGCCAATCTCAGCCGCCAGTTCGCCGGGCTGATCGAGCCCGACAGCCTGCGCCACGGCATCAGCCGGGCGGCGATCTCGCGCGCCACCATGCTGCCGCTCGAAACCGTGCGCCGCCGCATCAACCGGCTTTTGGAGATCGGGATCTTCCTGGAACGCGACGACGGCATCATCCTGTCGGCAGGCAACAAATATAAGGTCGATGCCCGCACCGACCGCATGCACGCCCAGGCCCGGCTGGTGGAACGCATGTTCCGCGACCTGCGCGCGCGGGGCGTGACCATCGGCTGAGCTTCCAATCTCGCCATGGCCGGGCCCTCGCGGCGCTCATGCTTCGACAGGCTCAGCATGAGGAGTTTGGATCGACCTCACCCTGAGCTTGTCGAAGGGTGAGGAGCGGCGCACGCCACCCCAATCTTCCCATTCCGCAACGCTCCTCAATCTCACCATGGCCGAGCCTCGCCGCGCACAGCGCGGCATGGATCTGAGACCCGACCACCCATTCTCCCGCCGCGCGCGCCATCCCGCCAATGCTCACCATGACCAGACGATGCCGCTCATGCTTCGACAGGCTCATGCTTCGACAGGCTCAGCATGAGGAGTTTGGATCGACCTCACCCTGAGTTTGTCGAAGGGTGAGGAGCGGCGCACGCCACCCCCATCTTCCAATTCCGCAACGCTCCCCATCTCACCATGGCCGGGGGCCGACGCCGACAAGCCGTGATGGCTTTCACGTGGCGTCGAACGCAAAGCCTCGCGTCAACTCGCCGGGGCGCAGCACCGGATCGTGCGCGATCTTTTTCAGCGCCACCACCTGGGTGATCGCGCCGGTGGCCAGATTGACCTGATGCTGCAGGAAGGCATCCATGATCCCGCCGGTGTCGCGGAAATCGGTATATTGGGTTTCCAGATGCTGCTTGGCCGCGTCCATGTCGGGATGATAGGCGCGCACTTCGCGCCGCCGCGCGATCATCCAGGTTTGCGGATCGATATAGAGAAATGCCGGATCGCCATAGGCGAGATCGACCCGTACCACATAATAATTCACGCCCGCGATGGTCTCGCGCCCATCCAGGCCGAGCTTGTTGCCCAGGCCGGGAAAGGCGTGCAGCCCATAGAGATTGAACTGGATGCCTTCCAGCCCGGCGCGCTTGCCGTCATCCACGCCCGGACGCGCGGCGGGCTGATCGCCCGGCCAGATCCAGGTGCCGCTCGCGTCCAGCCCTTCGCAGAAGACATGTTTGCCGCCCGCATAAATGTCGATGCGATAGGCCGGTGACTTGTCGCAGCGATAGCGCGCTTCGATCACTTCGCCTTTCTCGATGATCTGCATGTCCACGGCCATGGCGTTGACCGCATCCAGCCGCGCCGCCCCGCCGCGCGCCGCGACATGACGGTCGATCACCTGGCGAAGCGAAAGTTCGGGCGCCGCCTCCGCCTGCCCGGCGCCGAACGCCAGCGGCAAAAGCCCAAGCCCGAACGCGGCGAACGAGCGGCGATGCAACATGGGCGCCATCCTTTGCGGGCGGTCAGCATAACCGGAAAGCGCACCGCTTCTCACCTGCCGCTCGTCCCTTTCGCGGACGCTCAAGGCCTGCGGACAGCGCGCGGCCAGTCTGGCCCTCATCCTGAGCCTGTCGAAGGATGAGCCTGTCGAAGCATGAGCGGCATCGTCTGGTCACCCTTCGACAAGCTCAGGGTGAGGTCAATCCAAACTCCTCATGCTGAGCCTGTCGAAGGATGAGGGTGTTTTAGCGTCCGTTTTAGCAGCGCCGCCGCCACGCCCCGTTGTCGAATACAACAATCGTTGTATTCTGCCGCCTCGCCTCTCCCGGCGAGGCCTGCCGGACCTTTTGTCCGGGTCGACGGTCCCGGTTCCCCCCTTTCCGGGGTCTCCCTGGACGGTCCGGCAGGCAGCCCCGGGAAGGCGCGAAGGAGGAAGGACGCGCATGACCGCCTGGCGCCGCCATGAGTATGAGCAGGACGTGCTTTCCAGCTTCGCGCGCCTGGCGGGCCGCCGCGCCCCCGGCATCAGCGACGAAACCTTGGACGGCGAATATCGCGCGCAGCAGATTTTCTATGCCGCGCTGGACCGCTTCCGCGCCGATGTGGCGAACGCCGCGCCCTTCACCGAACTGCGCCGCGACGCGCTCGGCGATCTGCTCGACGGTCTGACCGACACCACACCCGACCGCCGCGCCTGGGATGAAGCCATCATAGGAGCCCGCAACGATGCCCGCTGAAATCCATTACCTGCGCAAGACCTCGCGTTTGGGCGCAAGTTACGAACACCGCCCCAAGGACTGGCGCTTTTCCCGCGACCAGCGGGAAGCCGGCATCGAAGACCATGAATGGGAAGACCGCCTCCCCCCGATGCGGCCGTGGATGTTCTGGGCGGCGGTGGTGGGAAGCTGGGCGGTTTTCGCGGGGGCGATTTGGGCAATGGCCGCCTTGCTGGCGCACATCTGATCGGTCTTCGGCCCGCGCTTTCCGCCGGATTTCACCGTGAATGGATTTAACCATGCCCAGCGCCGCCTGCGCATTGTGCCAAAATGGAGCTGGTGCCTATGATGGCCCCGAGGGATGAAGGTGGGAGCGTCAGGCTCGCTTCGCCATGGACCATGGCCGCCGGGAAGTCGCACCAAAGGATCAAATCAAGGCGCTAAGGCTCGCCAGGGACCGGTATGCCGAACTGGCAGACCGGATTCACAACGACACGGAATCGGTTTTGGACGCTGCGGAAAAGCAGCTGCGCGAGGACGACGCGCGCCGCATTGCCAAAGCCTATGACAAAAGTCTCTCCAACAGCGTTGCCCGTTTGTCGGGCATGGAGGGAACGCACAACCTGACAACGCGGTCCTTGTGGCTGTGGTACCGGATGGGCGCACTGCTCCTTCTGGTCTGTCTTCTGTTTTTCGCATACCGGTACGCATCCTCGCGCGATGGATTGTTGAACCGTCGCGAACTCGGGATCATTGCTTCGAACGGTCTTCCCGCCGACAGCGCGCCGCCCGCCGGCATTCCTCCACCCGCCGTCCTCGAACAAAATCCGCTTCTGGAAAAACCGGAGGCTGCGAAGAATCCGGCACCGGACGCGCGTAAGCCCGTAATCGCATCAACCGTCCCCGCGCCCAAGAAAATCGACCAGCCACCAAGCCCGCTAACAAAGAACCCGCGCGAAACAGCGAATGCCCAGCCTGCCAGCCAGGCCCTGCAAAAGCGGCCTGAAACAACGACCGCCGCCGCACCTGCGCCAGCACAGCTCGCACCGGCATCGCCCGCACCGGCACCGCCTGCACTGACTCCGCCCACGCCGGCACAGCCCACACCGGCACAGCCCGCACCGGCACAGCCGGTATCACCCGCACCTCTTCCTGCACTGGCCGCGCCGCTTTCCCCGCCGGTCGCGGCGCCCGCGCCTGTGGTGGTGGCAGCCATCCCTCCACCATCGGCGATCCCGCCAGCGCCGTCCGCGATCCGGCCGGAACCCATCACGGAGACCCACACCCTGCCGCGCTATCCGCAATTATCCGCGCAGATCGGAGAAACAGGCACGACCAGAATGAGCGTCGCGATATCCCCGCAAGGCCAGGCAGCCGATTGCCGGATCACGCAAAGCTCCGGTTCCGAACGCTTGGACGGCGCGGCCTGCGCGCAGGTCACGGATCACTGGCGGTGGAAGCCCTTCACCCAGGGCAGCACCGCACCCGCGCCACGGGTTTCGATCACGATGGTCTGGAATCTGAGCAAGCCAAGCCGAGGGCGCTGAAGGCGTCCCTCTTGCTGATTGATGGGCGGATATTTTGGCGCACGATCAGAAGCTCAACATCTTCACAAGTGTGATTGCGATAGGGGCTCGGCCGTTCGCCCGCTTCCTTAGAGTGGTATAATCGCTATTCAAGAGTGACACGGGAAAGTCCAAGGACGGCATGACAAATCAAAATCCAGACGGCCCTAAGCGCACATGGCGCGAGTCGCTCACCGTCATTGCTAGACACCAAATCAACAAAAGCCGGTTTGAGCTTATCGAAAAGATAATCGGCGGATGGGTAATTGTTTTAGGCGTCGCCGCGGCCATCGCAAAATTCTATGACAGAAATACAAGCTTCATCACGCTTACTGTCGCAGGCGGCATAGCGGCATTAATTGGCTTGTTTTTTTGGGTTTGGCATCGGCATTTGAAAAACCGATTGATCTATTGGCGAATTGTTTTGCCGATGCTTGTGGTCCACCTTCTACTCCTAGGCTGGGGCATTGTCTTTGTCACAGAAAATTCTGTTAAACCGCATCCCCCCACACTCTTGACTCTTTGGGGCACTGACTTTCTGGGCCATGGCGTCTACACAGAGATCGGACATTCGTTCTATCCCAGCGACGAAGATCCGCAGCTTAGATATTACTACCGGCTGGTCCAGGAGTTGAGCCAGCAATCGAAGTTTCTGATGCTTTATATTCCGGAGCCAAAATTCCAGAAGGAAATTACCTCGTGGGTGGCACAGCATCTAGATGCTTATCTGACTCCCTATCAATACGTTAGCGGCAAGGCCGATGGCGAGTCATATCCGGTAGACAATCTGCATCTGAAATTCACCGGCATTATATACATCTATTACGAAGGAATTTTGAGTCCCGAGGACACAGTTGCAATACGGAAAACATTCGCCGACGTAGGAGTTACTGCCCAGTTCCGCGGTACTGAATATGCTGATGATATTGGTAATGGTGTGGTGAGTGGAAAGCTTCATCAGCCTGCCGACATAGAAATTAGAAATGGTGTTCCTTGTCGCGTGATGCCTCGAAAAACACCGGGCGCGGTTCGGACCGGAGACCAATTTAAGGTGCCGGTGGGTGAAGATTTTAGCGAAGCTCCGCTGATTGGCTTACCGAACAGATGCTTGAAGGATTGATTTGAAATTGGCAATACGAGTGACCAGCGTATAATGGAATAAAAATCAAAAGCCCGGGGGACATCGTGAACAAGCATTGGCTGGCCGCGCTCGCGGGCTGCATCATTTCCACCGCCGCGCTCACGGCCACGGCGTCGGCGCAATCGCCGGAGCTGCTGGATTTCGGGCCCGGCAAGCCGGTGCCGTCCGGCGATCCCGTCATGGGCAAATACATGTTCACCGCCGTGTGCTGGGCTTGCCATAACGCCGACCTCAGCGGCTTCAAGGGCCCGCCGCTGACGGGTCCGTCCTTCACCAAGATCTGGCAGGGGCGGCAGGCCAGCGCGCTGGCGGGACTGATCCGCGGCACCATGCCCAAGGACGATCCGGGCATGTCCGAGCGGGCGGCGCGCGATCTGGTCGCGTATATCGTGACCTATTCCAACAATCCCGAAAGCCTGAAAGCCGACCGCGCCGGGCAATAGAGCCAGGCGCTATCCGCCCAATCGCTCCAGCAGCCATGCGAAGGCCCGAAGCGCCAGCACCCAGGAAATGATCAGCGCCAGCGCGGCCAGCACCAGGAGCCCGGCGCGCTCGATGATCTTTCCCCATGACCAGTCGGCTCGCGCCAATATCGTCCCCTCCGTTGCCGCGAAAGTAACCATGCTTTCCAAGGGAACTCTAAGCGTTTCTCCGTCAGCGAGCGTACCGACGGAACCGGCCGCCTGCGTCATGCCGGTGTTTCCTTCGGTTTCGCATGATCGTGAAACAATGTGACAGTTCGAGAAACCAAGGAGAAACCGCCATGGCCACCGTGAAGCTCCTGACCGATGCGGAGGTGAACGCGATCCCCGAAGCCAAGGCGGTGTTCGACGATATCCGCGCCACCCGCAAATCCGACTTCGTGAACAATTTCTGGCGCGCGCTGGCCAACGATCCGAAAAACCTGAAGCGGGTGTGGGAGACGTTGAAATCGGTGATGGGCCGTGAAGGGGCGCTCGATCCCCTCACCCGCGAATTGATCTATGTCGCCGTCTCCACCGCCAATGCCTGCCAATATTGCGTCCAGTCCCACACCGCCGCCGCCCGCGCTCGCGGCATGACCGATGCCCAGCATGCCGAACTGATCGCCGTGATCGGGCTGGCCGCCCAGACCAATCACCTGGCCCTGGCCATGCAGGTGCCGCCCGATCCGGAATTTGACGTGCGCTGACTTTATTCCGCGGGGGTGACGAACATCTTGCCCTGGCCGGGCACGACATAGAGATGCAGATGGCTGAGCACATCCATGCCGATGGTGAGCTCGGGGATCAACGCATCGGTCGATTGGGCGCGGCTGCCCAGCACGGTGTCCCGGCTGGCATTCTCCGGCGTGCTGCTGGCGGGGATCAGGACCGAAGCGTTCTGCACGATCACGCCGCCGAACGCGACCTGCTGGAACACATGCTTGAACATCGCGGCGTCACCGGGCTGCGCCACCATTCCGGGCGATCCCGGCTTCAGGCCGAACAGCTGCTCGGCGGTTTCCCGCCGCATCACCGATTGCGCCGCGGTGGTGTCGATGGTGCCGTTCAGTGCATGGCCGTCGATGCTCACGCTGACCTGAAACTTGTCGTTCAGCAATGTCACCGGCACGGCCGCGACAACCGAATGCGACCAGAACACCGCCTGGTTCGGATCGGTGCATTTGGTGGCGGTGAGATAATTGATCTCATGCCCTGCGAAATTCACTTCCAGATCATACTGCTTGAAGAAATCGCTGGTCAGCAGCCCGTCATAGGGTCGCGTCTTTCCGTCGTCATTGGAAACGATGAATTGCAGGTTGCGCGCGGTGGCGCTTCCGATCGTGAACGTGCCCACCCGCACATGCGGGCGGATCAGATCGCGGCTCAGGCTGCCATTGACGTTATAGACCGGCGATTGAATGTTCAGCGATCCGGGAAAGCCCATATCGCCATGCGCGCCCGTCTGGATGGCGTTTCCGCTTTGCGGCGTGTTTTGCGGCAGGCCCAGTTCGGCCGCGGTGGCCGGCGTGACTTCGGTGGTCCCCCCGCCCAGGTCGAGCAGGAATTGCTTGGGCTTGCCGTTGACCGTCACGGGCACCGTCATCAGGTCGCTGCCCGCAACCGGCACCAGCTTGGCGGTGTCGGCAAGCGCGGGCAATTGACAGGATTGGCCGAACGCGGGCGATGCAGAAGCCAGCACGACCGCAAGCACGACATAAGACGCTGTGCGCATCCGATCCTCCCCCACTCGATATTAGCAGATGAGCAACGCGCCAAGTGGCGGGATTCGTGGCAGGGCGATGAATTCGAGTCAATCCACGGCGCGCCGGCATGCCCGGCTTGGGCACGCCCCGCGCGAACGGCTAGACGCGCGGCGGGCCGGCCGGTTCGGTGCTGGCGCGGCTGAAGGCGACGGTCTTTTCGCAGATCCCGCACGCGATCTCGGTCCGCTTTCCGTCCCGCCGCTGCAAGCGAACATAGAAACCGCTCGACACGTCGAGCAGGACCGGCCGGCGGCCGAACGGCGCGGGCGCGATATTCTCTTCCCAGATCGCGGTCCCGTGCTGGCCGCAATTGCATTCCACCGGCGCGATGAATTGGCGCCGGATGGGATGATCAGTCCCGGATAGGGAAGACATGGACATGCTCCGATTCTCAGTCGCGTTGAAATGAGACGCGATGCGCAGGGCTGAAAATAAGGCATCAAAGGTGCAATTGCGGGGCACGGCGATGAAAAAAAGCCGCCGGATTGAGAACGGCATTCTCAATCCGGATTGACCGTGCCTGTCTTCATCCGGGAGCCGGTTCGAAGGGCCGGCTCCGCGTTCCGCTTATAGGTGCTACCAGTTCAAAACCAGCGTGACGAAGAGGCCCCAGAAGACAAGGCAGCCAGCAAGAATGCCGAGCACCGTGAGGCGCGGCACCGTGCGTCTTTCCCGAATCTGATCGATCATCGTGCCCCCCGGCCTTGGCAGAATTGTGCACACCGGCCGCTTTGCGCCTAATTGGGAAATCCCAATGGACAGGCCCCCTTGCCCGCTCCGCCGCGCGCCGCCGCCCGGCCCGCCCGTCCCGTAATGATTTGCACCTGCTCGATATTTTGCACTGCAAAATAATTCACACGATCCGCTCTTGAAAAAGGAGCATATACCCTCATCTGGGAGCATATGCACGTTTCTGGATGCGCGCATTTGAAAGAGGAGAGAGCATCATGAGCAAATTATCGGGTTTATCGTCCCTGCTGGCCGTGGCCGCGTCCTATCTGGTGGTGGGCACCGTGGGGTTGGGCCTGGCCGGTCCCGCCAAGGCGGCAAGCGAGGAAGATCTGGCCCGCCCGCATGGATCGTTCCTGTCCGTCACCGCCGCCCCCGCCGATCCGGCGCCGGTCTGGCGCCTGACGCGGAATCCGGCCGTGATCCTGGCCAGCGAGGAAGACGCGGCGGTGCCGCACGGCGCCTTCACTTCCACCATGACGGCGCCGGAAAACAATGTCCGCCTCGCCGCCAATGGCGGCCAGGATGGCGAGATCGTTTCGACCGATCGTCATGACGTGGTTCCGCCGAGCATCGTGTCGCATGGCATGGAATAAGCAGCCGGAACTGACACGCCTGTCATTTCAAGAATGGGGCGGCAGCGCATGCCGCCCCATTTGCTTTCGCGGCCGCCGCTAATTGTATTCCCGCCGGTCGCGCAGCGCGGTCGATGGATAGGCGGTCATCGCCACCCCGCCGCAGGCGCGACAGACCAGTTCGATGGGATAGGGCGCCTTCTTGCTCAACCGCTCGAAAAACGGCCCGTCGATCCCGCCAGCTCCGGGGCCGATACATTGAGCCGGGTCACGTCATCCCAGACCACGGTGCCCGACCGTCCGCAATTGCGGCAGACGATCTGATCGCTGCGTTGGCGGACGAACATGCCGGATGCTTTGGAATTCATGCGCGCCTCGGCTGGGCGGCGATGCTAATGCGGCCGCGATCTCGCACACCACGGGCGGCTTCCTGATCGGCGCCGATGTGCCGGTCTATGATTGGCGCCTGGGCTTCTTCGGCGGCTATAGCCGCACCGACTTCCATGTCGATGCGCGGTCCTCGGCAGGCACCAGCGACAATTATCATCTGGGCGCTTACGGCGGCACGGAATCCAACAACGGCATCCGCGGCACCCTGGCGGTGGCGTTCTGACCCCCTGCCCATAACGGGCCCTACCCACAATGGGCCCTACCCACAACGGGTAAGAAGAGGCTTGGAAATCTGGAATCCCGCCCCAAGGTCGCGCGTTTCGTGACGCGACCTGACGAGTGGGGGCAGATGACCGAGGACGGCATTTCAGAAAAGTCGAAGACCGCGCTGCGCCTGATGGCGCTGGCGAAGATCGAGCTGGACGCGGGGCGCATCGCCTCGGCGGCAAAGCTCCTTCGGGAAGCGGCCGAAATCGCGTCGGACCAGGAAGAAATAACCGGGGACGCTTAGGCCGCCCCGCTCAGGGATAGGCCAGGCTGGCGGCGACCAGCCCCAGCACCACCATCCAGGGCGGCATCTTTACCGCGACCAGAAGCAGAAAGCCCGCCGCCGCCAGCGCCGCGTCGCGGCCGTCCCGCACCGCGCTTGTCCATAAGGGGTCGTAGAGCGCGGCCGCCAATATCCCCACCACCGCCGCATTGACGCCCGCCAGCGCCGCGCGGGGCAGCGGCCGCGCGCGCAGGCCATGCCAGAACGGCAACGTCCCCATCAAAATCAGAATCCCCGGCAGGAAGATGCCGGTCAGCGCCAACAGCGCGCCGGTCACGCCATGCGGATCGCCTTTCAGCAAGGCGCCCAGATAGGCGGAGACGGTGAACAGCGGGCCGGGCACCGCCTGGGCCGCGCCATAGCCGGCGAGGAAATCGCTTTGCGAAATCCAGCCGGGCGCGACCACCGCTTCGCGGAGCAAGGGCAGCACCACATGGCCGCCGCCGAACACCAGGGCGCCGCTGCGATAGAAAGCCGCGAACACGGCCAGCGCATGATCGCGCGTCAACCCCGCAAGGACCGGCAGCAACAACAGCAGAAGAAAAAAGAGCGCCAGGCAGGCAAGCCCGGTCTTCCGTCCCGGCGCGATCGCATCTTCCGGCGAATTGGAGAATGCGAGGCCGCGGCAGAACGCCAGTCCCGCCACCGCGCCAAAAAGAATCGCGCCGATCTGGCCGATACTGCCCATCATGACGCCGACCAGGAGCGCCGCCGCCGCCGCGATCAGAACGCGCTTGAAATCGGGCGTGAGGGTTTGCGCCATCCCCCACACCGCTTGCGCCACCACCGCGACCGCCACCAGCTTCAACCCATGCAGCACCGCCAGCGCGGCGGGGCCTTGAATGGATGCCTGCAGCGCCGCGAACAGAAACAGCAGCAAGGCCGACGGCAAGGTGAAGCCCGCCCAGGCGGCCAACCCGCCGCGCCATCCGCCTTGCGAAACGCCCAACGCGAAGCCCACCTGGCTGCTGGCGGGGCCGGGCAGGAACTGGCACAGGCCCACCAGATCCGCATAGGCCGCTTCGTCCAGCCACCGCAACCGCGTCACGAACAGGCGCCGGAAATAGCCCAGATGGGCGATGGGACCGCCGAAGCTGGTCAGGCCCAGCCGCAGGAAGATGCGGAATATGTCGAAGGCGCCCGGGCGCGGCATGGGAGAATCATGAGGAAGAGGCCGGACTATATAGCGGCACGGGATCGTCCGGTCTTCTAGGGGATCCAGCTTGGCGGCAGCGGGCTCGACAGCGGCACCTTGGCGGTGGCGTTGCCGCCTTTCGCCGGTGATGTTCCCGCTCGCGGCGGCGGCGGCGCGGTGAATTGCGCGAGATCGGCGAAGCCCAGCGCATGCTCGATCCCATCCACCTGTTTCACGGCGGCATCGAAACCGTCGCCGCCGAACTGGGCCTTCTCGATCTCTTCGAACTTGTCGCCCATTTCTTCGATCTCGCTTGCCGGCAACGCATTCTTCCAGGCCGGAAAGATCACCGTGTCTTCGCGGGCGGTGTGGTTCTGATACATGCGGACGAATGCTTCGAAGGCGCGCGCCAGGGGCTCGGCATCGGCGGCGGAGACCGTGCCGCTCGCGGTGGCGCCGAGAATGAATTGGGTGATCTCCCGTCCCCGCTGATGCTGTTTCAGCAAGGGATCGACCAGCCCGGCGGCGGGCCCGCCCGCCTTTTCGATGCGGGGAAAGATGTACGCCTCCTCCAGCTTGCGCTCGTGATAATCCTCGCCGAAATCGCGAAACAGTTGCGCGGCCTTGTTGAGATGGGTGGCCAGCACCGATGCCGCATCGGTGCGCAGCTTGGGCACGCTCTCGGCATAAATCAGCAGCACGCGACGCAAGATCCCATGCTCGCGCATCAGGTCTTCGACCGCGCCCACCTCCTTGGCATCCTCGCCGGAGCAGCCGGCCATGAGGCCCGCAAAGCCAAGGACCCCTGCCGTCACCAGGCCCCGCCGGGAATGATCGAATGCGCGCATGGAAGCCTCTCCCCGAGAGAGATCGGGGTGACAACGCATCTCAAGGCAAAATGGTTCGTTCCGCGACATTCGCGGACAGGGGATTCACCGCCGCCTTCGCGGCGCAGCAAAAGTCGCGCGACCCAGAGCATTCGCGCGAGGCCGCGCGCGACGAACCGGGCGCATCCTACACCCGTGAAACAATTGGTGATACAATTTCTCGTTGGTTTGGAGTCGGCAAATTACCGGAGGAATTCATGGAACGGTTCTCTGCGGTGGGAAGAGCGCTCGCCGTCCTTTTGGCAATCGTATCGGCCTTTGTTTCCAATCCTGTTATCGCGCCGCTGCTGCTTTTGTTCGGCGGCATCGCCGCCATCGGCAACACGCCCGAGCGGAACGTCAAGAATTACCAGATGGCGATCATCCTGGTGGTGGGCTCGAGCCTGCTCGAAGCCGTGCCCTATATCGGGGCCCAGTTGGATGCGATCTTCTCATCCCTGGGCATCGCCTTTGTCGGCGCGTCCATGGTTGCGATCACCATCACCCTGGAACAGCGCATCGTCCGCGATTGGATGAGCCCGTCCAGCAAGCCGGTGGGCCAGGTCAAGACCGCTTTGTAGATTACCCCCTCCGCCCTACGCAACCTCGAGAGGTTGCTACGGGCACCTCCCCCGCCAATGCGCTAACGCGCACGCGGGGGAGGCGGGCCGCGGTGTGCTGCCAGGTACCCGCCGCTCCAATGGGGCGGCGGGCGAAGATGACAGGCGGGCCGGAACCTCGCTAAAATCGATCCCGGGGGGGAGCGGCATGCGAAAACATTTCCGGCTTGTGCTTTTGCTGTTGTGTGCGCATTCCATGACGGCCCGGTCGCGGAAAGCCATGCCGTGAACAGACCACGGCTTTTCAAATGGCTGCACGGGATCGGCTATGTCTGCACCGCCCTCGTCCTGGCCGAGCTGGCGGCCTTTTTATATTTCGCCATTCCCGCCACCATCGAGCACCGCAGATATATCGCGCGGCAGATGGAGGAAACCCGCACGCGGGAGGGTGCGCTGACGGGCGGCGATGAAATTCATGCCGACGCCTTGGCGCTTCTGAAACCGCTGCCGCCGCTGAACAGCCTGGGCGCGAATGGTTTGCGTTTTGTCGCCATGCCTCAACTGTCCCGCTTCCATTACGCATTGTCGCTGGCCGGCAGCGGCGGCGATGCCGAAGGCATTCTGATTGTCACCGATCGCGGCCGCGACGGCCCGACATCGACGATCCAACACTTCGCCATGCCGCGCGCCGCCTATGCCGCCCTGATGGCCGATTTCGATGGCCGGGCCGACGGTTTCACCGGGATCGATACGGATGGAGCCTGCTTGGATGGCACTGAGATCGCCTTTGAGCGCATACGCGGCTCGCGGGTTACCTCCGGCCTGGGCAATGGCGCCTGCTTTGCCCATTACCGTGCCCTCGGCGACCTGGTGAAAGCTGCGTTGTTGCAGGCGATCACGCCGTCCGGCCCGCCCGTGGGCGAAAACTGGTATCCGCACGCCACGGATAGCGAGTTGGCCCGGTAATCATGCAGCGGTTCGTCGAAGCCTGACGGCGGTCAGTGGAAAGGTTGCGGAGGCGGCGCCTCGGACCGGGCAATCTGCACGCCGATCATGGTAGCGATATGGGCCCACCGCTCGAACCCCGAAGTGTCATCGCGCGTCAAGGCCGCATCGCAGCGGCGCCGCGCCTCGGTCTGCGCGTGCATGCCATAAAGCCGGATCATCATCCGCGCCGTGCCGGAGCCGTCCAGATTGCTCATGGGTTCCTCGGGGTGTCGGTCCCCCGCATAACGCGCCGGCCCCCGCTTTGGTGCCGCGACGGACTAAAGAAGCTGATAGCGCCGTCCGCCTGATTGTCATTTGTTATTCACAGTCCCCCTTTGGAGAAAAGCCCCATGCCAAGCATGAAGAAACCCCTGATCCTCGGCGCCTCCCTGGTCCTGATCGGCCTTGCCACGGCGGCAATGGCGGCGCCGATGCCCGATTATGTCGCCAAGGCGGTGGCCGATCCGGCGCGGCCCAAGACCGATTCCAGCCGCGACGCCTTGCGCGCCCCGGGCGAGACCCTGGCCTTTGTCGGCGTCAAGCCGGGCATGAAAGTGGCCGAGTTCTTCCCCGCCGGCGGCTATTACACCCGCATGATTTCCGATGTGGTGGGCCCCACCGGCAAGGTCTATGGCATCGAGAATCCCAAATGGGACAAGGGCGAGGACGCCAAGATGGCCGCCGAGCCGGGACACGGCAATGTCGCCATCCAGATGATGCCCTCCTTCGGCGGCTTCGTCTTGCCGGAAAAGGTCGATGTGGTCTGGACCACGCAGAATTATCACGACCTGCATGTGAAGGAGTATGGCAATCTCGACATCGCCGACTTCAACAGCCGCGTGCATGACGCGCTGAAGCCGGGCGGGATCTATTTCGTGCTGGATCATCAGGCCAATCCCGGCACCGACGAAGCGGGCATCGCCAAGCTGCACCGGATCGAGAAGGCCCAGGTGATCAAGGAAGTCACGGCCGCCGGCTTCAAGCTGGTGGGCGAAGGCAAGGCGCTGAACCGCCCCACCGACGACCACACCAAAATGTCGTCGGACCCGGCGATCAAAAGCCACACCGACCAATACATGCTGAAATTCCAGAAGGTGTGAGGAGCGGTTCGCGTAGCGAATGAAATGGTTCAGTAGACCATTTCAAGCGACGCCTTTCTCGCTGCGCTCGACAGGCTCAGGGTGAGGAGGCTCATCATGAGGACTTTGAGAGCATCCTGAGCCCTCACCACGATCCTCACCCTGAGCTTGTCGAAGGGTGGGAACATGCTTCACTGCCGGCGCCATCCTCATCCTTCGACGGGCTCAGGATGAGGACACCCGCTGCTGCCGCGTTCGCCGTGAAAATGCACGAGCGCGCTTTAACCCGCCGCCACTTACAACCGGGAAACAATCGTCGGGCAAAGATCAATTCTTGATGGAATCGTACCCGGCCCAGATCAGCATTGCGATCAGGACCACCGCCATCATGGGCAGGCTATAGGTTTCGATCAGCGCGTTCATGGCCTCAGTCTGGCCCGCCCCGCGCCATCCTGCAAGACGGCAAAATCCATTACGGCTCGGTGGCGCGCGGCGCGGGGTATTGCACGCCATGCTTTCGCTCATGGGCGCGGATACCCGCATCGATGATCAGCAGCACCGCCGCCAGCAGCATGAAGATCAGGGCCGACACGGCCAGCGCCGCCAAGGGAATGCCCAGACTCCGCCCCCGCGACCAGTCCGACAGGGCTTCGAGGAAAAAGGCGCCCAGGAACACCAGGAGAAACGCGCGCAGCATGGTGAAGGCTTCGCGCCGGAACCGGTACCCCCGCATCAGCTTCATGGCGCGGCCTTGTGGTTGCTGCGACGGGGGAATTATCGGGCGGATATCTTAATGAATCTTACCGGCGCAAAAGCCCGCGCCAAGCCTCACCGGCTGACGCCCTTGAACGTCACTTTGATGAAGGCTCCGTCCACCTCGCCATAGCTGATGTCCATCTTCTTGCCGCCCCAGCTGCCGTAATCCGAAAAGCCGTTACGGTTGGGGCTGAGGCCGCCGCCCAGCGCGCCATACTGATCCTGCAGCATCCGCTTCAGCCGCGTGTTGCACGCCGCCAGATTCGCCACGCCGTTATTGTTCAGATCGACCTGGGAAAGCCGGCCGCTCTCGAACGTCAAAAGCACCGTGAACCGGCATCCCGCCACATCGTAATCCGGCAAGGTCAGGGTCGAGACCGGCTGGCCCGGTTCCGCGGCCGCGCCGCTCAACGCCGGATACTGGCCCCGCGCCGCCTGGCCGCTCATGCCCCATTGAAGGCGGTCGAGCCCGAAGGCCAGCTGATCCGGCGATGGGGGCGAGCCCTGCAGCATCACCGCCCCCAGCACCAGCGCCGCGACACTCATTGCGGCTTGTCCGCCGGTTTGTCCGCTGGCTTGTCGGCGGGTTTGTCGGCCGGTTTCTCCGCGGGCTTGGCGGGCGCGAGCTTGGCCGGCTCGCCCAGCTTTTCCATCTGCGCGGCATGTTGCTGCAAGGCCTTGCCCAGATCGGCCGCCGCCTGTCCCCGCTTGGTCATGTCGCTGCCGCAACGCGCCGCATCCGCCTTGAAGGAGTTTTCCGACATGTTGGCGACTTCGGTGAGGATCAACTTCTCCAGGTCCAGATCGCGCGAGCGCGCGTCCAGCTTGCCCATGTAGTAGAAAGACCCGATCAGCCCGCCGGTCTGGGCCGCCGGAACCTGGGCGTTGCTCATCTGCATGAAGATCACCAGGCAGCGCACATCCTCGCTGATTTCGTCCGCCCGCGCCGCGCCGGCACCCATCGCGGTCGGGGCCGTCATCATCGCCGCGGCCAGGCCCGCATTCAGGATCCATCTCTTCATCGGCCATTCTCCGTCGGTTGGCTGCGCGCGATCTCGTACACGATATGCGGCCGCAAAGGGTCGCCCGGCGCATAATTGGGATGATCGAAATCCAGCGCAAGATTGCGCCGCATGCCCAGCCGTTCCATCAGGCCCCAGCTGGGGAAATTGCCGATCACCGTGATGGCGACGATGCGGTCGTCGGGAACATGGCGCCAGGCCCAGTCGAGCGAGGCCTGGGCCGCTTCGCGGGCATAGCCCTGACCCCACACTTCCTGGCGGAAGCGCCAACCGATCTCCATCGCCTCCATCACCGGATCGACCGTGCCGCGCTTGAAGCCGCAGATGCCCAGCATCTCGCCATCGCGCCTGCGCTCCACGACCCAGAAGCAGAATCCGTGTCGCCGCTGGCTGACCAGAATGCGCTCATAAAGGCCCTGATAGACTTCCGGCCCCTGCACCCCGCCCAGATGGCGCATGCCTTCGGGCGTGTTGGTGACGCGGATGAATTCCGGCAGATCGTCCGGCACCCAGGTCCGAAGGACGAGGCGCTTGGTTTCGATCACGACTTTGTTCGCCATCGCTTAAGACTCGGGCCGCACGATCTTCCTGATCACCAACTCGTCCACCTCCAGCTTGGCGATGCGCGCATGCCGGATGGCGAGCTTGCGGATGGCCAAAGCCCCCACCGCCATCGCGCCCACCGCGATGGCGCCCATCGCCAGCGAGCCCAAGGCCATGACGCCCACGGCCGCCGCCGGGGCATGTCTGGATCCGGTTCTGTCGCCCATGTCGTCCTTCCGATGCCGTTTCCCGCCCTTTGGTCAAAATCGTACAGAAATAAAGCGCCTTTGGTGAATCGCGGGACGGTCCGGCTTTTCCGCTGACACTTCATCAGCTTGGCTCGGATCGTTCCCGCTGACCCGCTCTGGTTAACGATATTGTCAGGAAGAATACGCTATAAAACCACAAGTAAACGGTCTAAACATTTAACCGCGGATACTCGAATTTTGGGGAGACATCCATGCGCGCGACATTCCTCGCAGCCTTTGCGGCCGTGGCCATCGCCGGTCTGACACCTGCGCATGCCGTGACCTCCGTTCCCGATGGCAGCTTCAATGCGCCCGCGGGCGGCAATCCCTTCACCACCTACAACAACACCAGCATGGGCCCCTGGCACGTGAATGGCAGCGTGGACCTGATCGGCAATTACTGGCAGGGCCCGCCGGCGGGCGGCGGCAGCGTCGACCTGGCCGGCAATTATCCGGGCAGCATCTTCCAGATCTTCTCGGTCCCCACCGGCAATTTCAAAATCAGCTTCTATATGTCGGGCAATCCGGACGGCGGCGATCCGATCAAGACCTTGCGCGCCTTCGTGACCAATTCGGCGTTCGACCTCAGCCAGTTCGACTTCTCGTTCAACACCACCGGCTTCACCCATAACAATATGGGCTGGACCTTGGAGCAGTTCACCTTCAACAACCCCACCAACGGCAACATCCAGCTGCAATTCGTCAGCACCAACGACAATACGCCGTTCGGCGCGGCGATCGGCGACATCAACATCTCGGCCGTGCCCGAGCCCGCCACCTGGGCGATGCTGCTTCTGGGCTTTGGCGGCATCGGCATGATGCTGCGCCGCCGGAACGCGTTCACCCTCGCCGTCTAAGACGGTTCGCTTTCGATCAAGGCGCGTCTCGCAAGAGGCGCGCCTTTTTCATTGTCCGCGCGGCTCCTCATCCCGCCGCTCGCCTGTGCTCGCGGCGCTCTTGAAGTCCTCATGGTGAGCTTGTCGAACCATGAGGGTTGCCATCGTTCTTCCCACAGATGAATCGGATTGCCTTCGGGATCGGACAGCCGCGCGAAAATCCCGTTGGGATAGATCTCCTTGTCCACGTCCACGGTGATCCCCGCCGCGCTTCGCTTCGGCTTCCATCCTGCCCTGCCCCTCGCTTATGCTCGGGGCGTTGGCCTAGCTTTTCTTGATGAGCGCAGCGAACTTAGAAAAGCTGGCCCCTCGCCGAGCGAAGCGTCATTCTCGCCGGTCCACTGGACCGGCTCACGCGCTACGCGCGCCACTCCTCACCATCAGGCTTGTCCCGCCTGCACCACGCGCCGGAACTGCTGCGGATTGTCGATCATGGAGAAAGGTTCCTTGGTGCCGCCGGTGCCGATCACGGTGATCGCGCCGTAATTGAACAGGCGCCCGAAAATATCCTGATCGACCTGCACCGACTCCACCCGCGCGATGTTGATCTCGATGGTGCGGCGCGCCAGGAGTCCGGTCTTGACGATCACCCGCGCATTGGTGACGGCGAATTCGCTGGTGGTCTGGCGGATATAGGCGGCCGCGCCCGCGATCAATCCCGCGACCGTCAGGATCAGCCCGAACCGCTCGCTGGTGCCGATCAACGGCACGCCGAAACCCAGCATCAGCACCGGCGCCAGATAGATGATCCAATGCACCGTGCCGCGATAGACCACATGCTCGCCGGGATTGAGATTGCTGTCGACGTAACTGGCCATGATCCCCCTCTCCCCGCCCTTCGCTTACGCTACGGGCATTCGTCGCTCTCGCGTCCATACGCCGTCGCTATGGACCCACCGGACCTGCTCGCGCGCTGCGCGCGCCGCTTCTCATAGGGCAAAAAGCTTAAAAGGGGGCCAACGGGCCGAAAATGGCGGAAAACCGCCCCGCGTTGCGCCGTCCACGACCAAACCGATCGTCGCGGCACAGCTCGGGCGCATTGCGGCGGGCGATGGAAGTTCTTGTTTCCGTTCGAGATAAACCAGCCCGACCGAGCAGCGCATTGGCGTGCGCGTGCGATAGCGAACGGCGCCGGCGCGAACCGCCGGAAAAGCTCGTCTTTTCCGGTGTCACCAAACTGACATCTTGCGCGCGGACGAGATGCTCCAACCGTACGAACTATTCGCTTGTCCTCTGGTATGCGCGCGCGGATTTGCGTTGACGCCGTCACGGGCGCGGCTCTTAATCGTCCGTATGCCGAGGGCCATCAAACGTCAATTTCTCAGTCCGTTGGGCTGGACCGCGCTGGTGATGGGATCCATCGCCGCGATCGCGCTGGCATGGAGCGCGGCATATATCTGCGTGCGATTGATGAGCAGCCTATGACCGAATTGCAGATCGACAGGACCGCTTGCCACATGGTGCGGATCTTCGGTCTGCGCGCGCAAGGCGAAGCCGCCGCGCTCTGCCGCAAGATCGCCGCGCGCGGCGACATGGATGGCGTGAAGAGCTGGACGGAAATCCGCCGCAAGATCTGCGCGCTGCAACTGGTTCACGGCGACAATGAAGGCTCTGGCCCCGGCACGCGCGGCATGATCCGCGCCGTCTGACGACGCCGTTCAGCGCCGCTTCAGCGCCGCGCCGGCCTGGCGCCGCTCGTTCAGCATCTTGACCAGCAGCACGGCGAAGCCCAGCGACGCCAGCCACGCCACCCGTCCCTGGTAGCGGTCGAACACGCCGGAAATGGCGCCCGAGACAAAGGCATTGGCCGCGATCCCGATCAACAGCAGCAGCACGAATCTGACTTCGTCGCTGTCCTTGGGCACGGCGCCGCGCCCGCGCTGCCACAGCATCATCCCGATCCCCACCAGGGCCGCGAAATAGACCGAGCGCATCAGGACGCTGATTTCATCCAGCGGCATCCAACCTTGGGCGATCCCGGTCTTGGCATAATGATCCAGCGCCCAGGCCAGCATGGGGATCGGCGCCACTTCGTCCTTGGGCACCAGGCCGTACTCGCTCACCCCCACATCGCCCAACTGATGCAGCACATTGCCGGCGGCGGCGGCGGCTTCCTCGCCCGGATAGGCCTGAAGTGTGCCCAGCACGATGCTGCCGCTTTCCGCCGCGATGGCCGCGCGCGTCTCCCGGTCCGCGCCGCCCATCACCGCGCGGTCCGGATCGTGCGACCAGAGAAACTCGTTCTCGGTCATCGGCATCTTGTCCAGGAAAGCGCAAGTCGCCAGATTCCGCTTGGGGCAGACATCGCGCAGATAGCGTTCCGCCGTGCCGTCGCCGACGAGACGCGCCAGCAGGAAGGGCGGCGAGATGGGCGGCTTGCCCGTCGCCCGGGCGACGGCAAGATCGACCGCGAAATGCCCGGCCAGGGCCACCAGCCCGGCGCCCGCCAGCAGCAGCAGGTCGCGCCCGCGGCGGCGCCAGACCAGCGGCGCGGCCAGCACCAAGGTCACCGCCAGGATCGCCAGATGCGCCTTGTGATAAAGGCAGGCCAGCGCCACCACGCCCAGCCAGAACGCATATTCCAGCCGCCCCATTCCCGGCGAATAGGTCAAGACCACCGCCAGCGACAGCAGCATCAGGGCCGCGAACAGATCGGGCATCGCCGCGACCGCAAAGAAATTCATTCCCGTCAGCACCACCACGGCGCCCAAGACGGCGATGCGGCGCAAGGGATCCAGCGGCACCGCATGGCGCGCCGCCAGAACCAGGCAGGCCAGTGCCATCAGCGCCTGGCCCAGCGCCAGCGCCCACACCCCGCCCAGCAAATAGCCGACGACATAAGTGAGGCCGTAATAGACCGACCGCGCGGTGGTGACGCCGTCCGCCTGGCGGGGCGTCAGCGCCGGCGCCGATGGGACATGTCCCTCGCGATGGGAATCCAGGATCGATTTGGCCTGCTTGATCGCGGCATAGCCGGAATGGAAATAACCGACACTGTCCGGATACATGATGGGCTGGCGATTGACGAAGGCGGGCAACAGCAGCCCGACCAGCAGCAGCGCCAATCCGGCCAGCCAGGCCGCACGCAGGGCACCGGCGGAATTCATGCCGTCACCATCGGCACGGAACCGTTCTGCGCGCACATCACCGGGCATAGTCCCAAATCATGCCGTTCAAGACCATGGAAGGGGGCGGCTTTACAAGCCCGGATGCAAATCATGGCCGGGCGCCGGAGGCCCGCAGCAGGATGAAATGCTGTGTCCGCACCACCACGGGAAGCTCCGGCGGCAAAGGCCGCGTCAGGAGATGGGCGTTGGAAACCAGCATATAGTCGAAGCCGGAAGCCGCCGCCGCGGTTACGTAACGATAAGGATCCAGAAAGATGCCCCCGATGCCGCCCGGGCGCAGGGCCAGATCGTCCACCGCCTTTTTGAGTGGACCTTTCATCAGCAGCGGCTGCTGATTGGGATCGGCGAACAAAGGGCCCGCCTGCTCGCGCTGAATGATCAGGAGCGGCCCGAACATTTCGGTGCGCGGAACCTTGGTCTCGTGATTGCCCAGGCCCACCGGCACCGGAACCGTCAATTTTCGCGGGCTGATATGCGCGGCCACCGAAACATATTCCCGGTACAGATCGGCATAGCCGTGCCAGCTGACGGCGGTCGCCGCCAGGCGTACCAGAACCGTCACAATCAAAATAGCGAGCGCGGCGCGCTCCACGCCAACCCAGGGCTCGCGCCGCACGCACAAGGCGCCGATCACCAACAGCGCCGCGAACAAAGGCAGCCGGTCGGCGATGAAGGCCATGCCGAACATGGGCGGTATGGGGATCAGGGCCAATAGCATACCCGCGCCCACGGCAAGCCAGGCCGGCCGCGCCAGCCACACCCGGCCCCGCCACATCAGAAAAAGAATGATGCCCACCTGCAGGAACAAGGTGGCGATATCGAAAGTGAGCGAGGGACCTTCTTCCACCCGCAAAATCGATTCCAGGTGATTGAAGGCATCGCGCGCCAGCCAGTGCGCGAAAGGTTCGCGCGCGGCCGGCAGCACATCGACGGGCACGCCCCCGGCAACGCCCGCCCGCCACAGAAGAAAATAGAGGGCAGGAAGAATCGCCTGCACCGCCAGCAGCGCCAGAGCGCGAACCAGATCGGCGGCGCGGCGCGGGGCTTCGCCGGGCGAGCGCGGCCGCAAAAAGAACGCCGTTTCCAGCAGCGCCAGCATCAGCCCATACAGGACGAACGCGATTCCGTGACAGAAGAAGACCAGCAGCGCCATCAGGCACGACACCGGCACCGCGGAGCGCGGATGGATGCGATGACGAAGCCACCAGCCCGCCGCCCAGAAGGCCAGCCCCAGCCCCAACAGGAAATTGGCGAAGCCCCAATTCAAGACATAATTGTAGAGCAGCGGCAGCAGCAGCAGCGCCGGCAGCAGCGAGCCCTGCCCCGTCAGCGCCCGGTGAAAATAAAGAACCCCGCCATAGAGAACCGCCAGGATGGCGATGACGATCACATGACCGGCAACCAGCGGCGGCAGGACAGTGAGCAGCGGCGTCGCCAGCACGTCCACGCCGATATTGGGCAGCAGGGCCCAATGCGCCTGATAATTGGCCTGCAGGAAATCGCTGGCGCCGATGTGCGACAGGACGAAGAACCGCGCCAGGTGATTGTAAAAATCGATCAGGGGCAGAAGCGGGGTCACCAGCAGCGGGATCATCGCGGCGGCAAAAAGCCCAGCCGCCGCATATCGCAAATATCCCCGCCCGGCCGTCGTCGGATATTCCGTGCTCATGTGAAGGCCCCTTCCCGCGCCCACAATACGGAACAGATGGACCGGTTTCGCAAGCCCGATGCGTCAAGACCCCACCGGCATGGCAGCAGGACGGAGCCGCCCGCTTGGCCAAGGCCCGATATGCAAAGCAGGCCCTCAGTGCGCCCCGGCCCGCGCCGCGACGGGCAGTCCGCCGGCGCTTTGCCGGGTCATCAGCAGAAGTTGGGCGGCGATGGGCGCGATCAGAAGATAACAGGCCCCGCCCAGCCAAAGGCTGGTGTTGATGGAAAAGGCCATACTGATCATCACGGTCGCGCTGGCCGCCAGCACGCCCGCGGCACCATTCACGGCCCAGAACCAGGGCGTGGGCTGGCGATCGATGGCGTTGACTAGGCGCATTCCGGCGGGAAATCCAAACCCCATCAAGATGCCGGACGGCAGGATGGCCGACAGCGCCATCAGCGCACGAATGAAAAGCGACTGCCCTTCAAATTCCGTCACCAGGCTGGGGAACCAAAGCGGCAGGGCGATGAGGTAGGCCGCCAGCAGGCACGCCCAGAGCATGATTTTGGGGACGGAATCGAGCCGCACATATTCCGACAACAGGCTGCCGATGCCGGTCGCCAGAATGATGCCGAACAGCCCGATCGCCAAGCCGTAAACCGGATGACCGAGGAATGTGGAAAGCCTTTGGATCAGCCCGATCTCCACGAACATGAAGCCGACCCCGATCAGCATGAAATAAAGCGTGCCGGACAGCGCCAGGCTTTTGTCCGTCTGCCGCACCGACGGCAAGGCGGGAAAGATCATGATGAAAAGCACCAGGATCAGAGAGAAGAACATCAGCATCACCAAGGTCCCGGTCGCCAGCAGATTGCCGTGCGCCACCCCGCCGCGATTGCCCATCGCGAAGCGGATCGAATCCGGATCGAAGGGATTGAGCTGATTGAAGAAAAACGGCCGGTCGTCCGTGGTGACGGAAAGATCCAGGTGCCGCTCTTTTGAAATCGCCGACAGGGCCTGGGGCGTGCGGGCGTCGACAAGCTGGGCCAGAATCCCCGACCGGCCCGGTTGATCCGGGCTGACGAGAATCTTGAATTGCAGTTTCTCCACCTTGGCGCGCAACTGGGCGAGTTCGTCCGGCGTGAAGGCGGATTTCGCCACGATGATCGTCGCCAGGCGGTTCGATCCGGCCATGAAGATGTGATCCGCCGGATTGCCGATCCCCTGATCGCGCAACGCCGCCGCGGCCAGGGTGATCAGGCGCCCGGCTTCGGCAACGTCATTGGGATGGTACCAGCGCGAAACGGTGAACATGCCGGTGGGCGTCAGGGCACCCAGAAAATGCCGCCAGCCCTGCTCCGTATAAAGCCCGTTTTCCGAAAGCGAGTAGGCCCCCGCCCCGGTCGAAGCCCAGGTGTCCACCAGGCTCATCTCGATCAGGTCGAAATGCTCCTTGGTGCGGGCAAACCAGCTGCGTGCTTCGTCGACATGCAAGGTGACGCCGGGCAGATCCAGCAGGCGATTGTAATCGCGATAATCCCGCTTCAACAGATCGACAAAGATGGGGTTGAGCTCGACTCCGGTGATGTCGCGGAACCCGAAATAATAGGCCGACATCATGTCGCGTCCGCCGCCCACGCCGATGACCGCGCTGCGCCCCTGATGGCGGACCGTATAGGCGATGTTGGTGAGGTCGTATTGCAGAAAACCGATTTCCTTGGGATCGCCGCCGAATTTGGCCATGGACGTTCCCGCATCGCCGTCGATGTCCAGCCAGCGTTGAGAAATCTCGCTGGGCGGCATGACGGGCGACGCGCTCCACAGGAAGGGCTTCATGGTGACGGGATAGTCCACCATGATCCGCGAATAGGTGTTCCAGCGCACCAGGGCCGGCGATTGCAATTCCAGCCTGCCCTTGGACGAAAGCAGCACGATGCCGTCGCGCGCCTTGTCGGGGCGGGTCGGCTGCGCATTGGCATTGTTCAGCGCCAGGAGGGCGAAGCCGATGCTGAGAATTGCCGGCCATTTTCCATGCCCCAGATTGCTGACGGGCACGGTGGATTCGGCCCCGCCCGATGCCCGCCGGGCCCACTGAAAGCAGAATGCCGCCAGCGCGCCGAAAGCCGCGATCCCGAACAAGAGCGAGATGGCATCGGCAAAGGACAGAAGCAGCAGAACCACCAGGCAGCCCGATGCCGCGCCCAGCAGATCGGTGCCGTAAACGATGCCGACCGGCACCACGCTTCGGGTCAGGGCCAGCGAGATCGCCATTCCCGCCAGCACATAAGGGGGAAGCAATATGCCGATCAGCTTGAGCCAGACCAGGGCCGTCATCGCAAGCGTGTTCATCTTGCCGGTGCCGATCACGGTCGTTGCCAGGCCCAGGGTCGACAGGACCACGGCGACGGCGAAGGCGGAGCTGACCCAGGCGAGATTGTCGAACAAACATTCGCGGGGAAAGAGGTGCGGCTTGAAATACACCAGCAGCGACCCCGCGGTCATGCCGAGCATGGCCATGCTGATGGCGAAAAACGCCATGTGGTAAAAGGCAATGACCGACATCACCCGCGTCTCTGCGATCTGCAGCATGAGGCCGCACATGCAGATCAGGAACACGCCGAACAGGAAGGGAAAAGCACCGTCGGAAAGCCGAATGCGCGGCATCAATCCCACCCTCTGTTCGAACGCCGCCCTGTGAAAATCAGGGAATGGCCGCAAACACACCCAACGCTGAAACGGGCTTTCGCCTGTTCCGTTCCTTACCGCCGCAACGAAAGATTGTCCCGAAGCGGGATTGCCGCGATCATCTTTGCGCCTGCAAGACGGCGAAGTGCGGCGTCTCGGTAACGACGCGCCAATCCGGCGAATAGGGCCGGGTCAGGAGGTGCCGGTTGCAGACGAACAGCACATCGTAACCGGCCTGCCGCGCCGCCGACATGTAGGGATTATAATCTTTTGTCTGCTCGCTGGGCAGGACCGCCAGCTTCCGCAAGCCATCGCGCGCCTTCGCCAGATTCCCCGTCAGAAGCAGGGGCTGCTGGCTCGGATCCGAAAATAAGGGCACGGCATGACCATATAGACTCACCAGCAAAGGCGCGAACATTTCGCAGCGCGGAACATTCGTCTCATGGTGTCCAGAACCCACCATCACCCCCAACGTCACGGACCGGGGCGGGATTTGGGCGGCCGCCGTGCGGAACTCCTTATAATATCCGTCATAGCCCTGCCATTGAACCGTCACCGCAATCAGCCGGGCCGCCGCCACCACGATCAGCAGGCCGGCAGCGGCGCGGTCCAGCGCGGGCCATTGCCCCTGCCGCACGCTGAGCGCGCCGAGCAGGCACAGCGCGCCAAAGACCGGCATGCGATCGCTGATGTAAGAGGTACCGAGAAATTGCGACGGAACCACCGCGATCAGGAGAACCGCGACCGCGATCAGGAAGTAGGCCGGCCGCACGATGGTGAACGTCCCGCGCCGGAGCAGAAGAATGCCGATCATAGCCTGAAGAACGAAGGTTCCGATGTCGAACCAGTAGGCGGGACCTTCCTCGACCCTGAGAATGGCGGACAGCCGGTGAAGGCCATTGTGAACCACCGGTATGACACCGACCAGTTGATCGGCGGGCGGTATCTGCGAGGCCATCGCCCGCCCCTGTTCCAGCATCTTCAATGTCCAGGGGACGAACAGGATGGCCGGAATGATTGCCTGGACCGCCAGGAGACCGAGGGCACGGAAAAGCGCGCGCGGCTGCCGCGGCCGGGACGTGAAATAGAATCCGATTTCCAGCGACGCCAGCAGGATTCCGTAAAGCGCAAACGTCGCGCCATGGCTGAGATAGATCAGGACGCTCCAGATGCAAGCGACCGGCACGGCCAGGCGCGGATTGTGGCGCGTGGAAAGCCACCAGCCCGCGCCCCAGAATGTCAGCCCCAAACCCAGGAGGAAATTGGCGAAGCCCCAGTTTAAAATATAGCTGTAGAGCAGCGGCAGAAGCAGCACCGCCACCAGCAGCGAATTGCGCCCTGTCAGCGCACGATGGAAATAGAGTACCCCACTGTAAAGGGCCGCCAGGATGAGTATGGCGATCGCCTTCGCCGCCGAAAGAGGCGCAAGGATGGAGAGGATCGGCACGCCGATCAGATCCACGCCGATATCCGGTATCGGCGCCCAATGCGTCCGGTAATTCTCAGCCAACGCCGAACCGGGCGTCAGATGCGCCAGCACGAAGAAGCGCGTGACATGATCATAGAAGTCGATCAGCGGCAGGATCGGCGCCGCCAGGATGGGGATCATCGCGACAATGAAAAGGCCCGCCATGACCAGCCGGGCATCGATCCGCCGCCGCCCTTGCACGCCCATCACGCCTTCCGACGCCAACGCCATCGATCATCCCTATTATCGATACCGAAACATTACCCGTGCATGCGATGACGACATGATTATTGCGAATTACGGAACCCTGGCAGCCGCGAACCGTTGTGTTCGTTTCCGCCAACCCCGATAATGCACCCATGCGGCGGCCACAAAATGGCTCCAAAGCCGGGTATCATGGATGCCAGATCGAAAGAAGACCCAATGCGTATCTTACGATACTCTCTGATCGTTCTGGCCTTCTGCCATTCTACGCAGGCATGGGCCAAATCAGCCAGCGACTTTTTTCCCATCTGCACGGCCCCTGGCCGCGCCGCCGGCAGGACGCTGACGGTCGATCCCTCGGCTCAGAGCGCGGGAAGCCTTTCGACAATCGACGCCGCGCTGAAATCCGCCCGGCCCGGCGACACGATCAGTCTAATGAGCGGCGACTATGGAGATCTTAGAATCGCCAACCCCAACCCGGGCGGGTTCATCACCATCACCGCTGCGCCCGGACAGACCCCGAAATTCTCAAAAATCTCCATCAAGAGCTCTCACTGGCGGCTGACGGGATTGACGGTTTCCGGCTACAGCAATTACGGCCTTTACCCCAACGGCTCGACCGCGCACAAACCGCTTATCACGGTCGGCGACAGCGATAACATCATTCTCGATCACAACACTGTGCAGTCCCAAGCCGGTCAATATGCCTGGCAACCCGAAGTCTCCGGCGTGGCCTCCCCCACTGCGGTATCGCAGGGAATATATGCCATTCAGTCGTTCTGCGTTTCGATCGTCGACAACAGAATTTCAAACATCTGGGATGGAATAGCTGTTGGCGGCGATCAGAATGGCAATAACGGAAAATATTACCTCGTGAGCGACAATGTAATCGAGGACTTTGCAGCAGACGGCATCGATCATTACGGCAGCCATATGCGAATTGAGAATAACCACATCTTCAACGGTCATGATGTTTGCGACAATAAATGCATTCACATGGATGGCATCCAGGGATGGAACTGGAATAACCGCCCAGGCCTGCTCAACACCGATCTTGTGATCAACAACAACGAAATTGTGGTGCAGACCGACCCGAAACTTCCGATGCCCGCGACAACTCTTCAAGGCATAACGATTTTCAATGGAAACTGGGATGGCGTTCGCATCTTCAACAATATTGTGGTGACGAACGCTTGGCATGGCATCACCATTTATGGCGCGCGCAACGTAACGATTATGAACAACACGGTGGCTCCGACCAACCCCAAGCGCAATACATGGATCACCTATGGACCTAGCAAGGATGCGCGCCCTGCGGCCGCTGGCAGCGTGATTATACGCAACAATGTCGCACGCGATATCAACACGGGCAGGCATGACCCCGCTGATGTCGGTGCAGTTCTGGATCACAACATCAAGGTTCGCAGCTTTGACGATTTCCCGGACGTCTTTGTCAAATTCGATGCCGAGAACTTCGCTTTCGACCTGCATCCATCCAGGCACTCCGACGCGCGGGGCGCGGGATCGCCGAACGGCGCACCGGTGGCCGATATTGAGGGCACACCACGCAAATCGTCCGTAGATGCGGGCGCTTATGCTTATGGAGAAAAGTAGGAACAGCGCCGGTAACTGCTCCAGAAGCGTCGCCCGATTCCCCCCCGCCCCCGGCTTGGCGCCCCTCGGCCCGACCGGCTAAGGTGCCGCGCCTGTCGAAAGGGACCTTCCATGCGCACTGCCCTGGCCATGCTGGCCGCTCCGTTGCTTGTGATCGCGCTTGTCGCCCATGCCAGCGAGTTGCCGGGCGGCCCCTTGATCGCCCGCCCCGCCCAGACGCCCAGCGCCGTCATCACCGATCCGCGTCCGGACAAGGCGCATCCGCCCGGCATGGCGGATGTGCGCATCGAAAGCCATGGCGAGCGCATGAACGCGGTGCTTTATACCGCGGGCGGCGCGGCGCCCCATCCGGCGGTGGTGCTGTTTCACGGCTTTCCCGGCAACGAACAGAATCTGGACCTGGCCCAGGCGATCCGCCGCGCCGGTTTCACGGTGCTGACCCTGCATTATCGCGGCTCCTGGGGCAGCCCGGGCAAATTCTCCTTCACCAATGCGATGGAAGATTCCGACGCCGCCCTCGCCTTCATGCGCGATCCCGCCACGGTGGCGAAATACAATCTCGACCCGCGCCGCATCTTCGTGATCGGCCACAGCATGGGCGGCATGATGACCGCCAGCGCCACCGCGCACGATCCACGGGTCGCCGGTTTCGTGATGATCTCGGCCTGGGACATCGGCGCGGGCGCCCCGCAATTCGCCGATCCGGAATTCCGCAAGAAGCAGCTGGAAGGCGATTTCGCCGCCAACGTCATTCCCCTCAACACCACGCCCGAAGCCTTGATGGACGAGATGGTGGCCAACGCCGCCAAATGGGATTTCGTGGATTTCGCGCCCGCCCTCAAATCGCGGCCCGCCTTGATCCTCACCGCCGATGACGGCCTGACCCCCGACAATCAGCGCCTGGCCGCCGCCCTGAAAGCGGCAGGCGACACCGACGTGACCGAAGAACATATGGCCACCGACCATTCCTATTCCGACAAGCGCATCGCGCTGGCCTCGACCATCGTGCGCTGGCTGGAGCGGCATCAGGCGTCAGCGGGGATGGCGAAGGCGCAGTAGAAGGAAAGCATCGTCAACGCCATTGGGGGACATACGCAAAAAATTCCGATAGTCGCAGGGACTCGCTTTGCTCACACTGACGAACGCGGCGTCCGCCAAGACATCGGACACTGATCGCAGTTTTGACGATCCGCTGAACGCAGAGCAGATAAAGGCCTGCAAGAATTCGCTGCCTTTTATCAATTCCCAGACGATTTGGCGGCCATCCATTACCGGCGCGCAATGGGCTATGAGGCGTTGGGACAACTCGACGACGCCATCGTGGATACCAGCATCGCGCTCGGCTTGTCGCGCGCCTTCGAAAAAAAGGACTGGACGGATCCCGAACCCGCCTCAATCCACGATAAACAGTTTCGCGCCGGTGGCGGTGGAGGAGCGGTGCGCCGCATCGCCATGATCCGAGACCTGATAGCTCATGCCCGGCGTCAGCCGCACCGTGCGGCCGTCGCGCAATTCGGTATCGAGTTCGCCGTCCAGCACGAGCAGTATATGTCCCCGGTCGCACCAATGATCGGCCAGATAGCCGGGCGAATATTCCACCATCCGCACGCGCAGATCGCCCAGGGTAAAGCTGCGCCAGGTCGCGTGCCCTGTCTCGCCGGGATGGATGGTGGGCGACACCTTCGCCCAATCGGTGACGGTGAACGGCAAAGACGGAATTTTCATCGCGGCATGCCCCTTCTTCAATCCGGCAGAATTTTTTAATCCGGAAGCCTCGGATGCGCCTCGCCGCTTTTGACGGTGAGCGCGGTGCCCATCGAGGCCGCCACCACCAACGCGATGGCCAGCCATTCGGTGCCGGTCAGATGCTCGCCCAGCAGCAGCAATCCCATCAGCGCCCCCGCCGCCGGTTCCAGGCTCATCAAAGTGCCGAACGCCTGGGCGGGCAAACGCCTCAGCCCGATCATCTCCAGACTATAAGGCACCGCGCTGGACAATATCGCCACGCCGATGCCCAGCGGCAGCACATCGGGCCGGAACATCGCTGTGCCCGCATGCGCCAAGCCGATGGGAAAGATCACCGCGCCCGCCACGATGACGCCCAGGGTGGTGGCATATTGCCCATGCACCGCGCCCGATTTCTGCCCGAACACGATATAGAGCGCCCAGCACACGCCCGCGCCCAGCGCCAGCATCACCCCGCCCCAATCCAGATGCGCCGCGCCCTGCCGGATCGGCAGCAGCAGAAGCAGCCCCATCACCGCCAGCGCCACCCAGCAATAATCCAGCCAGCGCCGCGAATGGATCAGCGCCACCGACAGCGGCCCGGAAAATTCCAGCGCCACCGCGATTCCCAGCGGCACGGTCTTCAGCGCCATATAGAACAGGAAATTCATCGTCCCCATGGCGACGCCATAGACCGCCAGCGGCTGCCAATTGTCGCGCGTCAGCCGCGCGCGCCAGGGTTTGGTGAAAGGCAGCATGATCAGCGCCGACAACCCCACGCGCAGCGCCACCGCCCCTTGCGCCCCCACCAAGGGAAAGAGCTGCTTGGCCACCGAGGCGCCGATCTGAAAACAGAACATCGCCACCAGCAGCGACGCCACGGCGATCCAGACACTTGTTTTACGCTGTTGCGACATGTCCTGCCCGTGCCCCCATCCCGGGCAGCTTTTAAGTCCTCATGGTGAGTCTGTCGAACCATGCGGACGCAGTGCTCCCGCGCGCGTCCGTCATTCCCGAACCCGTGTCATCCCCCGCACTCTCTGTCATCCCCGGCGAGCGTCGACTGCGCAGCAGGCGGCGCGAGGGAAGGGGATCCAGGTTTCCCGACTTGCGCATCTCTCTCCCCACCTGGGTCCCCACCGGCCTTCGCTTCGCTCGGCGCGCGGTCATTTGACGCCCGCCGGATAAACCCCCAACATCCCCCAAAATCAGGGGCATAAGCCCCAGGCGGCCAGGGGTGATCCAATGAAGCGTTCCTTTGTGATGTTCGTGATCCTGGCCATGATCGGCGGGCTCATTGCCGGCACCGTCGTGCACGGCACCCTGTCGCCGGAAGGGGCCAAGGCCGCGGCGGGTTATTTCGACCAGGTCACCGCCATCTTCCTGCGCCTGATCAAGATGATCATCGCGCCCCTGGTTCTCACCACCCTGACGGCCGGCATCGGCCATATCGAAAGCGCCGCCACGGTGGGCCGCATCGGGGCCAAGGCGATGATCTGGTTCCTCACCGCCTCCTTCGTGGCGCTGTTGATCGGCCTCGTCATGGTCAACATTCTGGAGCCGGGCGTGGGCGCCAATGTCGCCCAGGTGGCCGCGGCCAACAAACCGGCGCTGGCCGAAGCGCAAGGCCTCACCGGCTTCCTGGAACATCTGATCCCCACCTCGATCTTCGACGCCATGGCGAAGAATGAGATTCTGCAGGTGGTGGTGTTCTCGCTGTTCGCGGGCATCGCGATTTCGGCGGTGGGCGAAAAGGCCAAGGCCCTGCTGCACATCATCGAACAGGCCGCGACCGTGATCCTGAAAATCACCACCTATGTGATGATGTTCGCGCCCTTCGCCATCTTCGCCGCCATCGCGGGCACCATTTCCACGCAAGGGTTGGGCATCCTGGTCACCTATGCCAAGCTGGTGGGCAGCTTCTATATATCGGTCTCGATCCTGATCGGGCTGATGGTGTTCGTGGCCTGGCTGGTGGTGGGCCGCCAGATGCCGACCTTGCTGCGCGCCATCCGCTCGCCCGCGCTGATCGCCTTTTCCACCTCCACCTCCGAAGCGGCGTTTCCGCTGCTGCTGGAATCGCTGGAAGCGATGGGCTTCAGTTCCAAGATCGTCAGCTTCGTCCTGCCCCTGGGCTACAGCTTCAATCTGGTGGGATCGACCATGTACTGCACCTTCGCGGCCATGTTCATCGCCCAGGCTTACGGCATCCATATCTCGCTCAGCGAACAGGTGCTGATGCTGTTGATGCTGATGGTGACGTCCAAAGGCATCGCGGGCGTGCCGCGCGCCTCATTGGTGGTGGTGGCGGCGACCCTGCCCTATTTCAACCTGCCGGAAGAAGGCCTGTTCCTGATCCTGGCGGTCGATCATTTGATGGACATGGGCCGCAGCGCCACCAACGTGATCGGCAACGGCCTCGCCTCCGCCGTGGTGGCGAAGTGGGAACACGCCCGCCCCATCCCCGTGGCGGAGCGGCCCGAAGTGATTGTCTAGCTTCCGTACTCTTGTCATGGCCCACCGGAGTGTGGGCCATCCAGTTGAGCCGCGCGTAGCCCTGAAAAAAGAGACTGGACCACCTGGATGGCCCGCATTCGCGGGCCATGACATGATGGGGTGATTAGCGGAGTCGGGCTACGCGCCGTGGTGGCGAAGTGGGAACACGCCCGCCCCATCCCCGTGGCGGAACGGCCGGAAGTGATTGTCTAGCTTCCGTACTCTTGTCATGGCCCACCGGAGTGTGGGCCATCCAGTCGAGCCGCGCGTAGCCCTGAAAAAAGAGACTGGACCACCTGGATGGCCCGCATTCGCGGGCCATGACATGATGGGGTGATTAGCGGAGTCGGGCTACTTATGGCACGCAAAGATAAAAACCTCGGCGCTCCCATCGCCCGGCGCGATTTCCTCCAGGGCGCAGCGATCACCACTCTGACGGCGGGGCTGGCGCCCGAACTGGCGCAGGCGGCGGAAGCGGAAAAGCTGGCGCAATCGGCCTCGAGTAGCGAAGCGATAGGCCAAAATAGTCCCGGCTATTACCCGCCCACGCGGCTTGGCATGCGCGGCAGCCATCCCGGATCGTTCGAAGCGGCGCACGAACTGCGCGACGGCGATTTCTGGAACGGCGCCACCGCGCTCCACGATACGGGCGAGGACTTCGACCTGGTGGTGGTGGGCGGCGGCATCAGCGGCCTTTCCGCCGCATACTTCTACCGCCAGGCCAAGCCCAACGCCAAAATCCTGATCCTGGACAATCACGACGATTTCGGCGGCCATGCCAAGCGCAACGAATTCCATGTCGCGGGCAGGACCTTGCTGCTCAACGGCGGCACGTTGGAGATCGACAGCCCCTATCCTTATTCCAGGATCGCCGACGGGCTGATGAAGACATTGGGCATCGATCCCGAAGCGTTGGAGAAATCGTGCCAGCGCGACGACATTTACAAGGGCCTCACCGCCGCCACCTTCTTCGACAAGGAGACCTTCGGCGCCGACAAGCTGGTGGTGGGCGCGCCCAAGGACGCCAAATCCTGGCAAGCTTTCCTGAAACAGGCGCCGCTATCCGAAAAGGCGCGCGCCTCCATCCTCGCCATCGAAACCGGCGGCGCCGATCCCCTGCCCGGCCTCAGCGAAGACGCCAAGCGCGACAGGCTTTCGCGCCTCTCCTACGCCAATTACCTCACCACCATCCTCAAAGCCGACAAGGGCGTGCTGCCTTATTACATGCACCGCACCGACGATCTGTGGGGCTGCGGCATCGACGCGATTTCGGCGCTGGATTGCTGGGGCGTGGGCCTGCCCGGCTTCGAAGGGCTGAAGCTCACCAAGACCGGGACCACCAAGCGCATGGGCTATACGCCCGCGGGCTATTCCTCGGTGGGCGGCTCCTATTCCTTCCACTATCCGGACGGCAACGCTTCCATCGCCCGCCTTCTGGTGCGCCTGCTGATCCCCGGCAGCATCGAAGGCCATGACGCGCGCGACATCGTGATGGCCAAGGCCGATTATTCCAAACTCGACGTTCCCGGCGCGCCCGTGCGCATTCGCCTGAACCAAATTGCGGTGCGCGCCCGCAACGCGGGCAAGGGTGTGGACGTCGCCTATACCGAAGCCAAGGGCGGCAAGAAGGTGATGCGCGTGCGCGCGAAAGACTGCGTGCTGGCGTCGTGGAACATGATGATCCCCTATCTGGTGCCGGAGCTTCCGGCGGCGCAGAAGGCGGCGCTGCACAAGCTGGTCAAGACGCCCCTGGTCTATACCAGCGTGGCGCTGAACAATTGGCAGGCCTTCAAAAAGCTGGGCATCCGCAGCGTGGAGGCGCCGGGCGGCTATCATTCCAGCTTCGGCCTCAACAACCCGATGGAGATCGGCGGCTATGCCACGCCCCGCGATCCCGCCCAGCCCATGCTGATCCGCATGGTGCGCACGCCCGCGGCGCCGGGCCTGCCCGAGCGCGAACAACACAAGGCGGGCCGCGCCGAATTGCTGGCGACACCGTTCGAGACCTTCGAAAAGGAAATCCGCGCCCAACTGGGCCGCACCTTGGGCGCGGGCGGTTTCGATCCGGGTCGCGACATCGCCGGCATCGCCGTCAACCGCTGGCCGCATGGCTATGCGGCGGAATATAATGCGCTGAGCGACGGCGGTACCAACCAGGACACGCCCAACATCGCGGGCCGCAAGCAATTCGGCCGCATCGCCATCGCCAATTCCGATTCCGGCATGGCCGCCTATACCGATGTCGCGATGGATCAGGCCCACCGCGCCGTGAGCGAACTTCTGGCTCTATAAAAACGGTCACACGATCAACAGCACCGCCGCGATGATCGCCATGCCGGTGACCAGCGCGGGCAGAATGTACCAGCCATGCTGGAAACGCGGGCTGCGGCCGTAATTGCTGAATTCCAGATCGATCAGCTCGCCTTGCGCGCGCGTCCGCAACAGAGCCGAGGCTCGGCGCGCCCGCGCGGGCCGCACATCGAACATGGGGTGATAGAAATGAACCTCCGCCATGACACTCTCCTGTCGGATAGGTAACGTTCCAGGCGCCCGCCGGTTCGGGCGCGGAACATCCGCAATTGTGAAATGAAAAAGGCGCCTTGACCGAGGGGAAGTCCCGCTCTGGGTCAGATCAGCAGCGAAGCGATCACCAAGAGCCCGCCCATCACCGACGGCAGGATGTACCAGCCCGGCAGGAAACGGTCGTCGCGGCCATAATCGCTGAATTCCAGCTCGATCAGCGCGTCTTCGTCATAGCGCGCGGCTGGCGTCGCGGCGGGAATATCGAAGACATCGTCATACGCCCCAGCGAAGGCCATAGCGGCTCCTCACATGCCCCGGCATTTTATATAATGATTCTGTGGCAGGCCGGTTCAATTTCGGCACACTGTGCACAGCAAGTCATGCCGCACCGCATCATCCCGCCCGGCGCCGGGAAATTTTCCCGGCGAATGCGATCAGGCGGCGCGGAAGGTGCGCAGCACCGGCGCGGCGGCTTTTTCCGGCTTGGCGGCGGCGGCTTCCTGGCGGGTCATGGTCATCAGGGTGATCGCCTTGGCGACCAGGGCCAGATGGTCATAGGTCGCGCCATCGCCTGATTCCAGCGCGCGGTCCATCTGCTCGGCGATATGGAATTTCGCGCCGTCGCCATACGTCTCGAGCATGCTCGAGGCGGTGTTAAGGATTGCCGTGCCATTCATGGTCTTCAAAGCCCTGATAACTGCATTTTGCAGCAAGCCACCCGATGGCGTCTTGCTTACCAGCAGATGGGTACACAGCGCACTTACGAAAAGAGGCGAGAACTGTCTTAAACGCGCCTTTTGTGTGGCATGGTTTGCAAATCCTTACCTGCTGCAACCTTTGCAACAAGGCGGCGGGAAGAAGTTCCAGCGAAGCAAATCCGGCTCGCAAAATCCGTCCTTGCTGTTTCAGATCGCGACACAATTTCCGCCGAAGATACGGATGGCCGGGCCTTCATGCGCGGCCAAGCATCGACGCAAACTCTGACGCAGTTTGCTTCCGTTCGGGGTTGATGGGGTGTCGTGGCTCGGCCTAGGGTCGATTCATGACCAAGCCGCATAAGAAAATAACGGACGCATTTCGTGACGTTCGCGAATGGATGCTCGCGCGGGCGGACGATTACGAAACAGGCGCTTGCCAGCAATTCCAGAACACCAAAAACGGCATTGTGGATGTCAGCCTGGACGAAGCGGTTGGCATACGGGAAAGGGCAAAAGCCCTGGATGCGTCCATCGCGGCGCTTGAGAAACTGGGCCCATAATCCAAAAAAGAAAGGCGGGCTCTTTCGAACCCGCCTTCTCAACTCATAGCGCACGCACTCGGCGCGCAGAATTTTGCGGTCTGGCTAGGAGCGTCCCCCGGAGCGTGCGTGAGCACGTGAGGAGGCGCGACGACGCCAGGACGCAAAAGGCAAGCGCCCTTACTTCGCGGCGATGAACTCGATTTCGAGCTGAGCTCCCGGAGCCGCCAGGCCGTGAACGAAGAACGCAGCGCGAGCCGGCTTGTTGGGCTGCGCGGCGGTGCCGAACTCGGTCATCCAGACCTTGTTCATGTCCGCGAAGCTCAGTTCCGGGCCCATCAGCACGGTGGCCTTGACCACGTCGCCGAAGCCGATGCCGGCGGCGGCCATCGACTTCTTCAGGTTTTCAAACACCGACTTGGTCTGGGCGGTGGTGTCGCCCCAGTTGGCGGGCTGGCCGTTGGCGGGGGGCGTGACCGGGGTCGGCAGCGCGCCCGAGACGAAATACAGGGTCTTGCCGCCGGTGGGCACGGCCGTGACCGAGACGAACGGGCCATTGGGGTTACCGCCGATGCGCTGGATTTCCTGGGCGTTGGCGGCGGTCGCGAACCCGGCCAGCACCACCGCGGCGATGGCGATCTTCTTGAAATTCATTGTCGTCTCCTTGAATGGCAGCCCGCCGGACCATCCGGCGCGCGGTTGCGTTCTCCCTGAGGATGGATGTGCCGTCGCCCCTTTTTCCGGGGCTTTCCCCTCTTTTGAACTTGCCCGGCCCCGCGTTGCGCGGGCGCCGGAACCCCAATAGCCTGTTGGATAAATGCCGCCAAAGCCAGCGCCAAATCTCTCAAACTCCCGGATTTTTCGATGGACAAGCTCAGCCACCGTCTCGCAACCGCGAATGATTTGCCTGCGCTCAAGACCCTGATGAACGCGGCCATCGCCCAGCTTCTCCCGGCCTTTCTGCCGCCCGCGGAAGTTGAGGCCTCGTTCGCGGTGATGGGGCTGGACACCCAGCTGATCGAGGACGGCACCTATTTCGTGGTCGAGCTGGAGGGCGAGATCGCCGGCTGCGGCGGCTGGAGCCGGCGGGCCACCCTGTTCGGGGGCAATCACACGGCGGGGCGCGACGCGCGGCTGCTCGATCCCAAATCCGAGCCGGCGCGGGTCCGGGCCATGTACACATCGCCCGCTTTCACCCGGCGGGGCGTGGGGCGGCGGATCCTGGAGATCTGCGAAGCGGCGGCGCGGGCCGAAGGATTCACGTCTGTGGAGCTGGGTGCCACAATGGGAGGCAAGCCTCTTTATGCGGCATGCGGCTATAATCCGATCGAATTGATGATGGTGCCAACACCGGGCGGCGTCACCGTGCCCATCCTCAGAATGGGAAAGCCGATCTGACTCGCGTTCGAAGGTGCATTGCGATCCGATCGAGTTGTATCAATACTACCGTTTGTTAAGCTTGTTACCGGTAGCGTTAGGTTGGTCGCTGGGGGGCGGCGGCGTGTTTCCGAGTTGCGTCCTTGACACAACAGCAAACCAAGGAATGCCCATGACACAGGCGCTCAAAGCACAAATCCATCCGCAAACGTCGCGGGCCGAAGTGGCCGGTTATGCCGCCGACATGCTGGCGTCGCTGCGCCGCTTGTCGGAGACGAACGGCATGCCGCTCCTGGCGCACCTCACCGACCTGGCGCGGATCGAAGCGGTGCGCAACAGCAAGCTGGATTAAAGCCGGTCCTCGATTGAGATGGCCGTCATTGGTCATGGCCCGCAAATGCGGGCCATCCAGGTGACACAGCCTCCATTTATCCGAAGCAGAGCCCAATTCAGCTGGATGGCCCACACTCCGGTGGGCCATGACATGCTGATGTTGAGGTCTAGATACCCGGATAGCGAAGCGAGGGATGGGAAATGAGAACCTGGGCTGCCGTTTTGGTCGGTATAGTTTGCATGTGTACTTCGACAGCGCCGGTCTTTTCCGAATCGGGTGCCACGGGTGAACTACTCTTGGACATGCTAACGGCATTGGATAAAGCGCAGCCCGCCGATTCGAGTAAGGTTGAAGAGATATTTGGTCAAAGCATCGGATGCCCGCCCAATGGAGCGGGAGATTGTCAAAAACGAGATGTCACCATCGGGCAAGTTAAAATGGGGCGGCTGGAATTCCGACGGAGAGCCGCCGTAAGGCTACTTATACTTCATGAATTGAGCGGTTCGTGCCTGTCGATCGCTTCCATTGAAGAGCGATTTGGCGTGGGGAGCTTGGACAATAGTTGCACGGACGGACACACCTGCTGGTATTGGGGGATGACTCGGCCTTGGGGCAGGCTCAGCTTTGGCGTGACCGAATCCAATTCAAAATGTGCCAATTCAGTGGTTATGAATGCGCCGATGAAATAGCGGCAACGCGTCCCCAAGGTTGACGCGAATGTCACGAAATATGGCAGGCTCACCATCCTATTGATGTGACCGCCGGCAATGGAGCCAGACTCTAAAGCGCGCCGGCCTGGATCATATTTTCCAGGCGGGCGTAGCTGATCTCCATGCCCTTATCCATGCCGCTGGCCAGCATGGCGGTGCGGGCTTCTTCATTGGGCAATTCCATTCGCATGGTCATCAAGGTGCCCGCGCCGTCGGGCGCAAATGTCGTCACGATATGATTGTCGGGCGTGGTGGCGGGCAGATGCATGCGCTCCACATGCTCGATCCGGCTGAAGGGGGTGAGCGAGACGAACTCGCCCGTGAGCGAAAAGCCGCCGCCTTTGCCGTTCGACCATTCGTAATGGATCTTGCCGCCGGGCCTGGCCTCGCAAACGCAGACCGGCATGGTCCAGCCGTCGGGGCCCAGCACCCATTTCTGCACGATGGCCGCTTCGGTATGGGCGCGCCACACCAGTTCGGGCGGCGCCGCGAAATGGCGGGTGATCACCACATGACGGTCGCCTTCGATGACCAGAGTGAGAGGTGCGCTCATGGCGATTTCCTTTTCGGGTTCGTCGTGGGGGTCATTTCGGCCAGGACCTGATCCAGCCGGTCGTAATTGCGGGCCAGTGCCTGGCGCAGCATGTCCAGCCATTGATCGATGGCGGCGACGCCCCCGGGCGCCAGGCGGCAAGGCCGCCGCGTGCCATCGACCCGGCGCAGGATCAGGCCCGCCTCCTCCAGCACTTTCAGATGGCGGGAGATGGCGGGCTGGCTCATGGAAAAAGGCTGGGCCAGCTCCATCACGGTGGCCTCCTCCCGCGCCAGCCGGGCCAGGAGCGCGCGGCGGGTGGGGTCGGCCAAGGCGGCAAACGTGGCGTCGAGGGTCGGTATCATGCGTCACCTGTTATACAATCTATATGTTATATAACGGGCCTGCGCTGTCAAGCCGGATTGCGTGCTTCGGGAATGTCAGGGGATCCCCGCCGCCGGCCCGCTGTCCTGGACAGCAGGCCCGGGCGCCGGAAAACGGGTATTCAGGTCAAAGGACGGCGTATCAGCGCTTTTTCGCCATGCGCGGCTTGGGCGGGGCCACTTCTTCGGTCTTGGGCTTGGCCTTGGTGGCTTCGGAAATCTCGGCCCGCCTTTTGACGGCGGCGGCGGACATGTCGTCGGGGAGTTTGGGCATGGAGAGGCTCCTTTTCGGGCCTTCGTATAGGACCTGGGGACCGCTTCGACAATGAATCTTTCCGCACACTGAGAATCTCTCGCAAGCGGAAAACGCCGCAAAATCCGAAGGTTAATCGCCATGCGGGGCGCACAATCCGGCCCGGCCTCATATGGCGAAGCGATAGGCCATTACAAAAAGCCTGATATAGCGAAGCGATAGGCCACGAAATAAAGCCGATTGCCATGCTAAGGCTCGGCGCCGATAGCGAGAGAGGTGTCTCGTGTTCACCCGCGAAGAATTGGAAGAGGCGCGCGCCAAGGTGCATGCGGTGTTTCCCGGCACGCCGCAATATCGCTGGCCGCTTCTGGCCGAACGCGCCGGCACCGAGATCTGGGTCAAGCACGAGAACCACACGCCCACCGGCGCCTTCAAGGTGCGCGGCGGACTGATCCATCTGGAGCGGCTGGCGCGCGAGAAGCTGGCGCCGGGCGGCATCGTTTCGGCCACGCGGGGCAATCACGGCCAGTCGCTGGCCTATGCCGGGCGGCGCTTCAATGTGCCCGTCACCATTCTCGTGCCGCACGGCAACAGCACGGAAAAGAACGCGGCGATGCGGGCCTTCGGCGCGCGGCTGATCGAGCATGGCGCGGATTTCGATGCCGCGCGGATCGAGGCGATGCGGATCGCCGAACGCGACGGCTTGTTTTTCGCGCCCTCCTTCCACCGCGATCTGGTGTTGGGCGTATCGACCTGGGCGCTGGAATTGTTCGAGGCGGCGCCGGGGCTGGACATTCTCTATGTCCCCATCGGCCTGGGCTCGGGCATCTGCGGCGCCATCCTGGCGCGCGACCTGCTCGGCCTGAAGACCGAGATCGTGGGCGTGCAGAGCGAGAATGCGCCCTCCTATGCGCTGTCATTCAAGGCGGGGCATGTGGTGGAAACCAACAGCGCCGACACCAAGGCCGATGGGCTCGCCACGCGCATCCCCGATCCCGCCGCCTTCGCCATCATCCGCAAAGGCGCCGCGCGCATCGTCACGGTGAGCGACGATGAGATCGCCGAAGCCGTGCGCGCCTATTGGACCGACACCCACAATCTGGCCGAAGGCGCCGGCGCCTCGCCGCTGGCGGCGGTGATGAAGGAACGCGCGCAATTGAAAGGCCGCACCGTCGCCGTGCCGCTCAACGGCGGCAATATCGATCTGGCGTTGTTCAGGAGTTGGGTGCTGAGTTGAACATCAATATTGTCATTCCCGGCGAGCGTTGACTGCCACGCAGGCAACGCGAGGGAAGGGAATCCAGGTACCTGTAGCAAACGCCTGGTTTCCCTTCCCCCTCGCTCCGCTCGGCCGGGAATGACAATCGGTGTTCGATCATGCGCCAAACCAACCTTGTCCCCGTCCCATAACGCCCTACATTGAGCCGCAAGAGGCCACGACCTCTCCCATCATGGGCGAATCTCCGGGACGGCCCGGTTTTGTGGGAGGCCGTGATGGCTTGGGTTTATCTTCTGGTCGCCGGACTGCTGGAAATCGTCTGGGCTTTCTTCATGAAGCAGTCGGACGGCTTCACCAAAACCCTTCCCACCATCCTGACCTTTGTGGCGGCGGCGGCCAGCTTCGGCCTTCTGTCCGTCTCGATGAAGACGCTGCCCTTGGGCACGGCTTATGTGGTGTGGACCGGCGTGGGCGCGGTGGGTGCGTTCCTGCTCGGCATCGCGGTTCTGGGCGAAGCGGCGGGCGTGATGCGCATCGCGGCGGGATCCCTGATCATCGCCGGCCTGGTGCTGATGAAGATTTCAACGCCGGAGTAATACCAGCGTCGTTTATCTTGATTGTCATTCCCGGCCGAGTGATGGCGCGAAGCGCCGTCGCGAGGGGAAGGGAATCCAGGCGTTTGTTGCGGGCGCCTGGATTCCCTTCCCTCGCGCTCGCTGTCGTTCGCGCTCGCCGGGAATGACAAGTGGTGTTAAGGCCGCCCGCCTTGCGCGTAATAGCGGTCGGCGACCTGTTCCGCGCCCGCGTTGGTCAGATAGCCGCCGCTGATCGGCAGCCAGATGGCGCGCGAAGGCCCGCGCACCATCCACACTTTGGTGGCCCGGCCTTGCACGATCAGCGCCATGGGCCGGAACAGATGGTCCTTGGTCGCTTCATAATATTTCCGCCAGCCTTCGGGCGTGAGCTGCGCGCGCAGGATCGGGGAATCCCCCAGCCGCAGCCGCTGCAGCCGCAGGAAATCCTGCTCGGTGATCACCGCATCGCCCAGGCAATGGGCCTGGGGCGAATAGATGGAAAGATGCGGCGCGCCCGGATGGGTGGCGCAATCCACCACCGGCCGGAATTGGATCATTGCATTATTATCAGTGGCATCGATGGAATCGCCAGGTGCCGCGGCGGCCGCGCCGCCAAAAGCCGCCAACATCAGCCCCGCCAGAAAAAGCGCACGCATGGACAATCTCCCGCGAATGCCGGGCGAGTTTACCACATCGGCGGTTCCCGGCCATGGACCGTTAACGCTGCCCAGGCGTTGGCACTGCAGTTGCAATCCATCCCAGCCAGAGGCGGAGGGAGGACGAAAATGGAACAAATTCCGTGGAATATGCCTGCCATTCTGGTACCCCCAGGCAATATGCCCAATGTTTCGGGCACCCTGGCTTTCTGCGTGCGCCATTGGCGCGACAAGCTGGGCCCGGTGCAGCAGGTGACGGCGATGGTCGCAATGGCGGGCGGGCGCTGGATCGAACCGGAAGAGCTCCTGCGCCTTTTGGTGGATCTGCCCGAAAGCGAGGAGCGGTTCGCGCAGCGGCCGAATTGATTCCGTGAATCGATTCGAGCAGCGCCGCGCTCGAAGAAGGGCAAGAGTTCACAGACCTTGAATTTCGCGGATACGGCGGATGACCTCCGCCGCCTTCTTGCTTTCCTCGCGCACATGCAGCGCCACCTGGGTGGTGGCGGGCTCGCCCACGCCCTCGCGCGCGCGGGCATAGATCTCGCGCAGCTCGGAAAACAATTTTCCGATTTCCCCGTCAGGGTCCCGATGTTGCGCGATCATGCGGGCTCTCGCAAAATTGTATCCTACAATAACGCGAAGACGTCAGGGTGAGGAAGCCTCATGCTGAGCCTGTCGAAGCATGAGGCAGCAGGAACATCTCACAAAATAAACGGCAGATCCGTGTCGCCCGTCTTCTCGCCCGCCGCGGTCAGCATGGCGTGAACCTGGCCCCGATGGTGAGTCTGGTGGTTGAAGAAATGCGTCACCAGAAGGACCTTGGACTTGCGGATTTCCTTGCCCAGCACGGCGCTGACCCAAGCCAGCTCGCCTTGCAGCCATTCCGGCTTCACCCGGCCCGCCCAATCGGAAATGCGCCGGTCGGCTTCGGCCCGGCTGTCGCGAAGGGTGAAGAAATCCTGATGCAGCGCATCGCTCTGCTTGATCCCGGTGGCGAGCTTGTCCCAACCGTCGAAGCGGGACATCCAGGTGGTGTCGGCCCACAGGATATGGTTCAGCGTGCCGTGGATGGAGCCCCAGAAGGCGCCGCGATCCCGGCGCCGCTCCGCGTCGGGCAGCCGGGCGGCGGCCTCGTAGAGACGCCGGTTCATCTCGACATTATAGGCTGCCATCGTCTGCACGAATTCGGGAGTGATCATGGGATTGCTCGCGGGACTTGATACGAGCCGCATCTTTCACAAAACGGCGCCGGCCGCAAAGCGTCATCGGCACATGCGGGGCATTCCCGCAAGGGATACCGGCCCCCGCCGACCGGCCGCCGGCATTTGGCGCGCTCCGCTTCGATCTCAATCCGGCGCCCAAGTCTCATTTGACTTTGTTCCTCGGCCAGACTGAGACGCAACCCCATGCGGCTCAAGGATCATTGTCGTGGATACGAAAGCGCGCCTCCGTCATGGAACGCATGCCGGCCCATTCGCGGTTGGAACCATCGCCTTGGAGACCCGTTCATTACGGCACAGAAAAGCTGTCGGATGCGTGGCTGCAAAGAAAAGGTGACACATGAGAAAGTTGCACACTGCGCTCGGACTGGGTTCGTTTCTCGCCATTGCGGGCGCAACCTTGATGGCACCCATGATCTCCACCGCCAGCGCCGATACCGTCTCAACCACGTATGTCGCCTGCAATCAGAGCGGCGATTGCTGGCGCGTGCATAAGATGTACGCCTATGGAGAAGACAGGCCGATCACCTACCACAATGCCGATTGGTACGAGGCGCATCAGCGCGATGAGCATGTTCACTGGGTCGCCGACCCCGCCGACGACCGTGGATATTATGTGGAAGGCCGTTGGCACGCGGATCCCGGCGCGCGCGCCGTGGAAGGCGGGGTGACCGGTGCCGGCCTCGGCGCGGCGATCGGATGTATCGTGACGATCCCGGTCGGGTGCGCGCCCGGCGCGGCGGTTGGCGCGGCCGTGGGTGGCGGAACGGGCGCTGTTGCCGGCGCCGCCTCGACGCCCCGCTGATCATCCGCGCGCCGATCGGCGCGAACGATACGGTATGCGCCGCTGAGCGTTCCCGGAAAGAAGGTCCGGATTCCGTCCGGGCCTTCTTCCGGTTCGCCGCAAAATTTCGGTCTTCGTATCGGCCGCTATGTCGTCCACGCGACCCCAAGGCTATGCGCGGGGCAGTCCTGCAAGCTCCGCCCGCTCGGCCGGCGCCAGGTCGAGGCCCGCGGCGATGGCGAACTGCTTTTTTGCCTCCTCCTTCCGGCCGGCATAGACCAGCGCTTCGCCCCATTTCAGATGCAGGCGTCCCCATTGGGGCGCGTATTTCTCCGCTTCCGCGAACCGGGCCAAAGCCAGATGCGATTGATTTTTCGCCATCAGCGCTTCGCCCCAACCTTCCAGCGCATCGGCGAAACGCGGGCCCTTCTGGCTAGCGATGGTGAATTTCGCGATGGCGGCGTCCGGCTGGCGGCGCGCCAGAAGCGACTGCCCCCAATCGGCATAGGCGAACGGAATGGACGGCGCGGCGTCCGTCGCGCGGGCGAACCACCAATCCGCCCGTGCCGCCTGCCCGGCCAGCGCGGCGATGCGGGCGCGCGCGCGAAGACAATCGTAACAATCGGCCGGCGTCGGCCCGATCTCGGCCTCCGCCGCAGCGATATGGCCCAGCCGGGCTTCGGCATAGGCGGCAAGCGGCACCGTCAGGGTGAGCGCGCGAAAACGCGTGCCGGGATATTGCCGGGCCAGCGGCACCAGATCGCGCCGGTGCGCGACGACGGACGACCAATCCCCGACCTCGCTGTCGACGGCCATCTGCGCCGCGATCGCATACATCGCATTGAATAGGGGGCCGAACACGTTCCGCTGGGCCGGTGCCGCGAGCGTGGCGCGCGCCGCCGCCGGATCGTGGTCCCGGATCTGATATTGCGCCAGAACGGGCGATGTCGGCTGGCCGGTTTCCTTGTTCTCGACCACATCCCGCAATGTCTGCGCGGCCTTGCCGAAATCTCCCGTCAGGGCCGCCGTGCGCGCTTCATATTCCTCGCGCTGGACCACCACCCCGGACGCGCTGATCAAGGGTTGATCGGGCTTGTCGAGCACCGACAGCGTTTCCTTGGAACGGAGAAGCGCATTTTCCGGCCGGCTCCTGTCGACTTCATCCAATGCCAGTTCGCCCACGACCACGGGATTGTCCGGCGCTCGCGCATAGGCGGTTTCGATCAGGCGCTTCACCACATCGCTGGTTTCGGTATCGTAGGCGTGATGGGCCCAGCCCACATAACCCCATGGCCGGTCCTTTCCGGAACCATTCATGGCGAGGTCCTTGTAGACGTCGAGCGCCTCAGCGGGGCGGTTGTGACTGTCCAGATAGATGGCATAGCGGAACGCCTGCGTCTGGCCATAGACGCTTTCCGCCGCCGCTTCGACCAGCTTGTCCAGATCGGCCTCGGTGCCGGTAAAGGTCACGCCGCTGCTGCCGCTCACCCGCGCGGTCAGGCTGATGCCCTGTCCGGACCGGACCACTTCGCCGCTCAAATGGCTCTCATGCCCCAGCCATTCCTTCAGATAGCGATAGAGTTCACCGAACGAGATGCCGGTTTCCGGAATCTCCACCTTGATGTCATTGCCCCAGCTATTGTCGAAGGACTGGGCGGCCCGGACCGTGATGGTCCCGTTCTGCAAAAGCGTGAGCCGGTCGAGTACGCGGTTCGCCACCACCTCGCCGGTGAGGCCGCGCTGGGCGAATTCGGCCGGCACGGAAAATGTGTCGATCACCAGGCCCTCGGCGCGGGCGGCATTCCAGACCATGATGGCGATCGCGGCGGCGGCGGCGGCCCCGACAAAGGCCGTGGCGATGCGAAGAAGCACGCCCAGGCGCACTTCCCACAATTTCGGGCGCAGCTGCTTGAACTGTTCGTGCAGGTGATGGCGCTGGTCGGCGATGAAGGCTTCCTGATTTTTCAGAAAGGCATCGGCCCGCGCCCGGCTCGCCCCGGCCAGCGCCAGGGTGACGGCGACGGGATCGGTGCCGGCGCCCGAACTTTCCGGGGCGGATTCCGCCCCCGCCATTTCTTCCGACATCCCAAGCCCCCACCCAGATGCAGACGAATTCAGGCACGTCCCGGCTTGCCGGGCAAACGCGCCGTAAAACGCAACGAAAGCAACGACTTCAAAGCGGGGTCAGGTTTGGGCCTGCCCCTCAATCATACCGCTTCACCGGATAGGGCCGGTTGTCGGGATAGAAGCCATCCTTGTTGGGCATCTGCACCTTGGGCAGCGACTTGGCATCCATCACCGCCGTCTTGGGCACGATATTGCCTTCCGCCAGGATGAATTCCGTCAGCGCATAGACTTCGTCGGGCTTGAGCGAACCGGGCGCCGTGTAAGGCATGGCGCGGGTGATGTAGTCGAACAGGGTGCTGGCATAGGGCCAGTAGCTTTCCACCGTCTGCTTGAATTTCGGCGTGTTGAGCGTGCCGCGCCCGCCGATCAAGGCGGGACCGCCGCCTTGCGGCAGATTCTGGTCGCGCACCCCTTCCAGCTTGGCGCCGTGGCAGGACGCGCATTGCTCCGCATAGATCTGCGCGCCCGCCTTGTAACTGCCGCTGCCGGCGGGAAGGCCCATGCCGTCGGGCCGCACATCCTTGTCCCAGGCTTCGATGTCGGCTTTCGACGCGGGCGTGCCGAACGGATAGTCCGCCCCGCCCGGATAGCCGGTCTGCTGCGCCCATACCGTGAGCGGCAAAACGCTCAACACTGCCACGCCCAGGATCACGCTCTTAAGCTTGAAGGACATTGCTCACGCTCCCGTCCGCGGCGACCTTCCAGCTTTGGATGCCGTTGTAATGATAGGTGGGACCGACGCCTTCGGTGGCGGTAAGAAACGCCTTGGTCGGCTGGACATAGCCGGTCTGGTCGGTGGCGCGGCTTTCCAAAATCGCTTCGCTGCCGTCCCAGTGCCAGGGGAAACGGAAGCGCACATGCGCCTTGGGCAAAACCGGCTCCTGCAACGACGCGAGATGCCAGGTCCTGCCGCCATCGGTGGTGACTTCCACCCGCTCGATCGGGGCGCGGCCCGACCAGGCCAGGCCCGTGATCTCGTAAAAGCCCTTGCCCGGCAGCCGCATGTCGCCCGACGGGAAGGTGATCAACGACTTAGCTTCCATCACCCAGCTGAATTGGCGCGCCTTGCCGGTGAGCGTGATCAGGTCGGTATATTTCGACGTCTCTTCGCGGGTCATGAAGGGCTTGTCGCCGATCTTGAGGCGCCGGAGCCATTTGACATTGATGTTGCCCTCCCAGCCGGGAAGGATCAGCCGCATCGGATAGCCGTTTTCCGGCCGGATCGCTTCGCCATTCTGGGCATAGGCGACCATGGCGTCGTCCAGCATCTTGTCGATGGGCACGCTGCGCGACAGCATCGCCCCGTCCGAGCCTTCGGCCAGCACCCAGGCGGCACCGTCCTTGATGCCCACCTGCGCCAGCAAGGTGGAAAGCTTCACGCCCGTCCATTCCGAGGTGGAAGTGAGGCCGTGCGCTTCCTGCGCCGTCTTCTGGCTGGCGCTGCGCGAGGCGGCATTGGAATTGCCGGAGCATTCCACGAACAGGATGCGCGAGGTGGAGGGGAAGCGCTTCAGGTCTTCCACCGAATATTTCATCGGCTTGTCCACCATGCCGTGAATGATCAGCCGGTGCTGGGCGGAATCGATGGTGGGCACGCCATTGTGATGACGTTCGAAATGAAGCCCCGACGGGGTGATGATGCCGGTCGAAGCCTGGAGCGGCGTGAGGCTGGAGGTGCCGCCGAACGACGCCAGCCGCGCCACCTTTTCGAACGAAGCGCGGGTTCCGTAATCGCTTTTGGCGATGCGGCCCGGCATGCTCCAGGGCGCGTCGCCCGATGCGTCCTGGGCCAGCGCCTTGACCGGCACGATGGCGGCGGCCGCGGTCAGCAATCCGCCGCTGCGCAGGAAGGCACGGCGGCTGGACGTACCCAGCTTGCCTTGCGGGAACATTCCCTCCTTACAGTCGCAATCGCTTTGCTCATTTGTCTGTCGCGGGCCCGGACGGAAAACCGCTTCACACTTTTCCTGGGCCTGCTCCAATGCCCGCTCGACATCGGCTTCGGCCACGGCTTCGCCGATCGGATTGTCGTCCATCGCGTTCCTCCCCTGCGCGGCGTCGTAAGCGCGCCGTTTCGCGGCCAAGAGCTTAGACGATCATGGGGCAGCCTTCACGCATCCAATGTGAAGAATTTCCGAATGGCGTCAGGCCCATGAATAAGGGGCTATCCGTGCAGCCGTGATATTCGCCGCGATATATCGCTGGGATGTTGCCACTGGCGCGAGGGATTTTGGCATCTGGCTAGGAGCGTCGCGCGGAGCGTGCGTGAGCACGTGAGGAGGCGCGACAACGCCAGAGGCCAAAAGACCCGCGCCGCTTACCGATCGAGGTAATAGGTCAAGGTCACCACCACCCTTACCTTCTTGTCGATGGTGCTGGCCTGGGGCGGAACATAGCCGCCCTCGCCGCCCTGGCCCTGGGCGGCGCTGTCGCGCGAGCCGACCGAGAAGAAGCCCTGGTTGGCGGACTGGATCGAGCCCACCCGGCTGTCGGCATCGTTGGCGAATTGCTGGGCGGCGTCGCGGGCATTCTTGGTGGCGTCGCGCAGCATCGCCGCCTTGATGTCGTTGAGCTTGGTGAACTGGTAATCGACATTGTTGCCGGTGAGCACGATGCCCTGGCGGATCAGATCGTTCAGCGCCCGGGTGGTGCTTTCCACCCGCTCCACCGCATTGGAACGGACCGAGATGGTGTTGCGCAGGATATAGCGCTTGTCGGCCGGGATGTTGTTGGTGCGGTACTGGTTGGCGAGCAGATCTTCCAGCTGCACCGTGCCGGTCTTGATCTCGGTCTTGGCGAAGCCCTTCTGCGCCAGAAAATCGGTGAGGGTCTTTTCGCTGGCGCTGGACTGGGCATAAAGCTGGGCGAGATCGCCGCCGGTGAGCGAATAGCTGATCTGCCACAAGGCCAGATCCGCCTTCACATCGCGTTCGGCAAAGCCTTTCACCGTCACCGTGTTGGACGCGGCCCGGCCTTTATAGATGGTGTTGCTGACGAAATAGCCCGCGGCGGCCAGCCCGATGGCGACCAGAAAGCCCAGCACCAGGGCGGCGGGAAGGCGGCTTTTCTCATCCATAATCGGCACCCCTCAGCGACGATCCGAATCTGATCGCCGATTGCGGCGGCTTCACGTCGGCGGGGTGGCGGCGCGCAAAAAGATTATGGCGAACCGTTCGGCATTTTTCTTCTTGTCATCCCCGGCGAGCATCGGCTGCGCAGCAGGCGATGGGAGGGAAGGGGATCCAGGTCTCAACACCATTCCGCTCTCAACACCAGGATCCCCACCGGCCTTCGCTTCGCTCCGGCGTTCGGTTGGCTTGGCCGCCAACCTCACCCTCGCGCCGCATCTTCGATGCACCGCTCGCCGGGGATGACAATAGTGCTCACCGCACCACCGTCACACTCGCCGGAAAGCCACGTAGGTGAAGGACTGCGTGCTACCCCAGGGCGTGACGTGACGCTCCTGTGCTTCGTCGTAAAGTGCGAAACGCGTCCCCAACCGCGCCGCCAGATCGGCGGCGCCATAGCGTTGAACGGGCAAACCGCTGCACCGCTCCGGCCCGTCCGGCGCGAAGGTGGAAAGGATCACCGCCGCGCCCGGCCCCGTCGCCGCGGTCAGCGCGGCGAGATAGGCATCCTGCGCCGGACGCTCGGTGAGGAAGTGAAACACCGCCCGGTCGTGCCAGACATCCCATTGGCGGGCGGGCTGCCATCGGGTGATGTCGGCACAGATCCAATCGACGCGCTTCGCCTTTTCGCCCAGCCGGGCCTGGGTGCGGTCCAACGCCGCCTGCGAAATATCCAGCACCGTGACGTCGGCCCGGCCCGCCTCCAGCAGCGCATCCACCAGCCGCGACGCGCCGCCGCCCACATCGATCAGAGAACCTTGCGGAGACGCCGCCGCGATCATCGCCAGGGAGCGCGCGGGCACCTCCTGAAACCAGCTCACCTGGGTTTCGGATTTTTCCGTATAAGCCTTGTCCCAATGCGCCCTTGTGTCCATCAAGGCTGATTATACAGGAACTATCGCCCGCGGCGCTATCCGCGCGGCCCTTCGCTTGCGCTCAGGGCACTCGTTGCTCTCGCATGTCCACTGGACATGCTCGCGGGCCTGCCAGCCCGCCGCTCCTCACCGCTGCGCCTTCACATCTTCCGGCTTCACCTTGTCCTTATAGCTGTTGCCGAAATTGGTGCGGATGTAATTGACCACATCGGCCACCTGCTGGTCGTTCAGCAAGGTGCCGAAAGACGGCATCGCTTTCTGGCCATGGGTGATCACCGCCACCGGATAACCCGGCACTTCCAGCTTGGCGTTCTTGGCCAGCGCCGGATACATGCCCGCGCCCACCGCGCCCTTGGCGTCGGGCATGTGGCAGCCCTGGCAAACATTGGTGTAGATCGCCTGCCCGCCCTTGAAGTCATAAGGCCCGCCGCGATTCATCGCCCCCGCGCCCATGTCCTGCGCACCGTCCGCGATGGCAGCGGAGGAAAGACCCAAACCCACAACAGCCACCAGCGCGGCCAAACCAGATTTCATTTCAATTCCCCTGTTTCTTCTCACTCGAAACAAATTTGCACCGAGTTCAACCACTCTTGTCATTCCCGGCGAGCATCGGCTGCTTTGCAGACGATGCGAGGGAAGGGAATCCAGGTCTCCCAACCATCACGGTGACAATCACCTGGGTCCCCTTCCCTCGGCGCTATCGCGCCTCGCCGGGGATGACATTGTTCCTTATGCGCTCATCACCCGTGCATGCAGCCGCGTCATGGCGTCGGTGGCCGACGTGACGGCACCCTCCTGCCACGCCGGCAACCGGGAAATATGCTCCCCCGCCAGCACGATCCGGCCATCCAGCGCGCAGGCATTGTTGTAATGCTGCTCGCGCGCCGCTTCCGTCCATTGGCCGGAACAGCCCAAGGTCCAGGGCACGCGATGCCAGGCCACCGCCACGCCGCATTCGTAATTCGCCTTGTACTGACCCGGATGGACCTTCTCGCCGTACTCCAGCGCATCCTTGATGCGCTCCTCCGGCGACTTGGCCGAGGCGACGAACGCGCCCGCGCCCATCAGATAAGTGCCCAGAAGCACACCCTTGCCCTTGGAGAAATAATCCCACATCGGATAGCCGATCATGGCATTGGGCTGGTTGGTATAGGTGAGCCCGCCATAGATGCGGTCGTCTTCCTCCCAGAAGCGGCGCTTCATCTGCAGGCCGATCTTCAGCCCCGCGCCATAGGGAATGGCGTTGATCGCCGCCTTCATCTTGCCCGACACATTCATCGGAATCTGCGACAGGATCGATGCGGGGATGGTGCAGATGCACCAGTCGGCACTGGCCTTTTGCGGCGCGCCGCCCTTTTGCGAGTCGATATAGGTGGCGGTGACGCCCTTATCGTCCTGATGGATGTCGATCACCTTGGCGTTGTAGGTGATCAGGTTGCCCAGCTCCTTGCCGAAGGCCTTGCCGATCTGGCCCATGCCGCCCTTGGGCTGGAAGATCGAGGTCTGATATTCGTAGTCATGGCCCCAGCCGATGGCGCGCCACATATAGGAATTCAGCACCGTACTCATCGAATCCGGCTCGGAATAGGTCGGCAGCGAATTGATCCCGCCGCCGTCATCCACCAGCGGCCCGCGCCGGTTGGAACTGGCGCGGCCCTTCACATATTTCATGTCCTTGTCCAGCGCGCCCCAGGCACGCAGCGCTTCGAGGAGGATCGCCTGATCTTCCTTGGTGACGTCCTGGTCCAGCGCGCTTTGCTTGGTGGACTTCGCCAGCAACTCCGCGACATGGCCGTGGAAGTCGGCCTGCACTTCGCGGAAACGCTTGGGCTTGCCGCCATTCACGTTGGTGTTGTGGACATAGGCGTTGTAATTGACCTGCTGGAACGGCTCCAACGTCACGCCCAGCCGGTTGGCGTAATGCAGGATGCCGTAATGATGATGCGGCAGGCGCCAGGGACCGGGATTGATGTATTGGCCCGGATCGAACTGCACATGCTGGGTGAAGCCGCCAAGCTCCGTGTAGGTGTCGCCGCCATAGAGCGACCAGTTCCGCCCGCCCGGGCGGCCGTTATATTCCAGCACCGTCACCTTGTAGCCGGCGTCGCGCATCTCCATCGCCGCGACCATGCCGGCGATGCCCGCGCCCAGGATCAGCACCGAAGCGCCCGGCTTCACCGCGCCCAGCTTGGGCGGACCGGCGTAGCCCGATTCCTGCGCATAACCCATTTCGGTCATGGCGTTGTACATGGCGGTCGATCCCGCCACGGTGCCGATCATGTGCAAAAGGGAACGCCGGCTCATCGAGCCGGTTTTGGCGTCGCTCATACTTCCTCCCCTGGGCTTTATGTATTTTCTTTAAGCCTATACCGATTTGACGGCGCGCGACCACCGCCATCATCTCTCAAAGTGTCGTGCTTTGCTGCATGTGCGTGATTGAGAAACCTCAATGAAACAAGACATTGAGAATGCCCACGGCGCGGCCATCACCTAAGTGCGATCAGGCCCGCATCGGTGGGTTTGAAACCACAGGCGCCGAAATAAAAGTCCCTGAGACGCGGCTCGAAATCGACATGCAGCCATTCGCAGCCGGACGCTTTGGCGCGCTCCGCCGCCAGCGCCACCATGCGCGCGGCATGGCCTTGCCGCTGCTGATCGCGCGCGACCATGGTGTCGAGCAGAAAGGCATGCACGCCGCCATCCCAGGCGACATTGACGAAGCCGGTCAGGCGGCCATCCCGGCGCAGGCATACCCAGCCCAGGCTGTGGCGGTTGACCTGGGCCCACCAATCATCCGCCAGCACGGCATGACCGAAAGCCTCGGCATGCAGCGCATTCACTTCGCCGCTCTCGAACGCGCCGCGCCATGCGAGGCTGTCATCGCCTTGCTGCAAAAACCCCCTCACCCGCCGCCGCTGTTGAAGCAGGCGCCGTCTCTTTATTCGCCACAAGATATACCGATTGCCAATGTGCGGCCATCGTCATCCTTTTTCGAAACGCAAACCCCGCGCGCGCGCCGACAGACACAATAAGAGCGGCGGAAAGTCTCTTTTCAGACAAAGACCCGCGCTAGACATGCCGACAAGATGGGGCCTAGCCTTCCCGTATCGTGGTTCTCCAACAGGGTGATTTCCATGAAAACCAAACTCAAATTGCTCATCATCGGCGGCGCTTTCCTGGCTGCCGGAACGGCCTTCGCACAGGCGCCTGCCGGCGCGCCCGCCGGATCGACCGGCCTTTGCAAGGACGGCAGCTATACGTCATCGGCCAGCAAGTCGGGCGCCTGCCGCGGTCATAAAGGGGTCGAGACCTGGTACGCGGCAGCCGCGCCTGCCGCGATGAAGGCGGCACCGGCCGCCGCTGCCGCACCCGCCATGAAAGCGGCGCCCGCCGCCACGCCGGCGGCGGCTCCGGCACCCGCGATGAAAGCCGCCGCGCCGACCACCGCGATGGCGCCCGCCAAACCGGCCGCGACGCCGGTGGCGATGGCGCCGGGCGGCGGTGCGGGCCAGGTGTGGGTCAACACTGCGTCCAAGGTCTATCACTGCCAGGGCGATAAATATTACGGCAAGACCAAAACCGGTTCGTATATGAGCGAATCCGCCGCCATCGCCGCGGGCGATCATCCCGATCACGGCAAAGCCTGCAAGTAACAAACGCTACGGCGCGCCGGCCACCAACCGGCGCGCCAACACGCGAGGCTTTCTGCTTGTCATCCCCGGCGAGCATCGACTGCAAAGCAGACGATGCGAGGGAATCCAGGCGGTAAAACCGTGCCAACTTCAACACCTGGATCCCCTTCCCTCACGCTCGCTATTCGCTCGCGCTCGCCGGGGATGACAGTTGCTCCTGTTGCCAATGGCAGCCTGCCTCGCAACAAACACGCGCGCCGGATTTTGCAGCCTGGGCAGGAGGATCGCGCGGAACGTGCGATAGCACGTGAGCAGGCTTAGCTTTTCTTGGCGAGGTCCGTAGCGACAGCGTACGGACGCGAGCTTAGAAAAGCTTGCCCTATCCGAGCGCAGCGAGGATGCGCACGACGAACCCAGGACGCAAAAGACAAGCGCCCCTCAGGCTGTCATGACTCTCTTGTGCAGCCGGGTGATCGCATCAAGCGCCGACAAGGTCGACCCCTCCTGCCATTCCGCCATGCGCGACGCATGCTCGCCCGCCAGCACGATGCGCCCATCGAGCGAGCAGAGATCGTTGTAATATTTCGCCCGTCCCTCCTCGGTCCAGCGGCCGCCGCAGCCAAGCGTGAAGGGCGAGCGATGCCAGCCCACCGCCACGCCGGAAGCGAAATTGGCCTTGTATTTTCCGGGATGGATCTTCTCGCCATAGTCCAGCGCGTGTCTGATCCGCTCTTCCGGCGTCTGCGACGTGAAGCGATAGGCTTCCTTGTCGAAGGTATAGGCCGCCAGCAGCACGCCGGGGCCTTTTGAGAAATAGCCCCATTGCGGATAGCCGATCTGCTGGTTGGGCTGGTCGGTATAGCTCATGCCGCCATAGATATTGTCGTCTTCCTCCCAGAAGCGGCGCTTCATCTCGATGCCGATCTTGATCGAGGCGCTGTAGGGCAGCTGGTTGATCGCCGCCTTCTTCTTGGCCGACACGTTCATCGGGATCTGCGACAGGATGGTGGCGGGAATGGTGCAGACGCACCAGTCGGCGGTGGCCTTTTGCGGCTGTCCGCCCCGCACCGTGTCGATATAGGTGGCGGTGACGCCCTTCTCGTCCTGATGGATGTCGATGACCTTGCAATTATACTTGATCAGGTTGCCCAGCGCCTTGCCGAAGGCGGTGCCGATATTGCCCATGCCGCCCTTGGGCTGGAAGATCGGGGTCTGGGATTCGAAATTCTGTCCCCGGCCCAGCGCCGTCCACATGCCCGACGACAGGATGTTCGACAGCGAATCCGGATCCGAATAGACCGGCAGCGAATTGATCCCGCCGCCTTCATTCACCAGCGCGCCGCGCATGCGGGCCGAGGCGCGGCCCTTCACATATTTCATGTCCTGGTCCAGCGCGCCCCAGCGGCGCAGCGCTTCGGCCAGCATTTCGCGGTCTTGCCTGGTGACCTGCTGGTCCAGCGCCTTCTGCTGCATGGTCTTGTTCAAAAGCTCGGCGACATGGCCCTGGAAGTCGGCCATCACTTCGCGATAGCGCTTGGGCTTGCCGCCATTGGCTTTGGTATTGTGAACCCAGGCATTGTAATTGACCTGGGTGAAGGGCTCGAGCTCGACGCCCAGTCTGCTGCAATAATGCAGGATGCCCTGATGGTGATAGGGCAGTCGCCACGGCCCCGGATTGAAATACTGCCCGGGCGAGAATTTCACTTCCTGCTTGATGCCGCCCAGCTCGGTGAAGGTATCGCCGCCGCGCAGGGTCCAGTTCCGGCCGCCGGGCCGGTTGTTGTACTCCAGCACCTGCACTTTATATCCGGCGTCGCGCAGCTCCATGGCCGCGACCATGCCCGCGATGCCCGCACCCAGGATCAGGACCGAGGTGCCCGCCTTCACATTGCCCAGCTTGGGCGGGCCGGCATATCCGGACTCCTGCGCGAAGCCCAATTCGGTCATGGCATTGTACATCGCGGTCGATCCCGCGACGGTGCCGATCATGCGAAGCAAGGACCGCCGGCTGACACCCTTTGTTTTTTGGGCGTCATTCTTCTCACTGCTCATTCAACTCCCCCGAGTGCGAACCGTGTTTTGATGAATTATTGTGCAGAACCTATCGCGCGCTTTGGCCTGCGTGAACAGCCGCATCTTCGCAAAATGTCGCCGCGGCCCGTCATGCGCCGTCACATCCCGCACCGCAAAAAACAAGGTAAAGCAGGATAATCCGACACGCGGCGGCCGTCTTGGCCTTGACCGCGCGGCACAGGGGGCCCTTAAGTTCCCGCCGCCGCGTCGCATTTGGGGGAACGGCATGGCCGCGCACCGCTCTGCCTGGGACGGACGATTTGTCATCGCCTCGACGCTGTTCGCGGCGCTGGGCTTCAACCTGATCTTTTTCGGGCAGGAGCTGATGCTCACCCTGCCCAAGGCCTTCGTGCCGGGCATACATGTCTGGCTCTATCACAACAATCATCACTGGGAAGGCGACGCGCCCATCCTGTCCTTGCTGCAGGGAACGGGCGGCCTCACCGATTTGATCCTGGGCTTGGTTTTTGCCGGCTTGCTGAACGCGGCGTCGGCCCGTTCCATGACCACGCGGCTGTTCCTGTTCTGGATGGCGTTCCAGGGGCTTTATCAAGGCCTCAGCCAGATCGTGATCGGCGCCTTGCTGCCGGGCAACGATATGGGCATGGCCTTCGTCTATCTGGGCTTTTCGCCCGCCGTGAAGAAAGTGGCGTTGGCGCTGGGACTGTTCCTGTCGGTGGCGGCGGGATTCTGGCTGGCGCGGGCCGCGATCCGCCTGTTCGGCACCGCCGCCGAAACCCTGACGCCGGGCGGGCGCATCGGCTTTCTTTTCCGCACCGTGATGGTGCCCGCGCTGGTGGCGGGACCGATCCTGATTCCGTTCCGCATGCCCCGCGACAATATCGAGTTGTTTATCTTTCCCACCGTGCTGATGCTGTTCGGCGCGCTCTGGGTTCTGATCGGCGCAGGCTTCTGCCCCACCGCCGCCAGACCCGCCCGCCCCTCGCCTTCACTGGCCGTACCGCTGGCCGCGCTGGTCGTGGTGCTGCTGGTGTTCCAGCTGGTGCTGAGGCCGGGCATCCAGTTTTCGTGACGCAACCCACCGTGTCATCCCCGGCTGAGCCGTGCCCTTTAGCGGCGCGGCGAAGGGAAGGGGATCCAGGCGTCAAATCAGACGCGCCGCCAGATCATTCCGGCCGGAATTCTCTTTTTCGATCAGCCGGATTTTCCAGGCACGATTCCAACCCTTGATCTGCTTTTCGCGGGCAATGGCGTCATTGATGTCGCCAAAGACTTCATATCAAACCAGAAGCCCCACCTCGTATCGCTCGGTGAACCCCGGTACCATTTTGTCCTTATGCTCGCCAACGCGACGCACCAGATCATTGGTCACGCCGACATAGAGCGTGCCATTGCGCCGGCTGGCGAGCATATAAACGAAATAGTCGAGCATGCCTCGACGCCTGGATCCCCCTTCCCTCGCGCTCGCTATCGCTCCCGCTCGCCGGGGATGACATCATTTAATACTTGGTCCGCTCCTCGACGTGTTTCTCCACGTCGGGCCGCTTCACCCAGAGCGTCCGCAGCTTCCGCTCCGCCACAAAATGCAGCTGATCGGAATTGTGTTTCGATCCGGGCTGGCTGGATTCGCCGTAGCTCATCACACCCATCGCCTTGATGGGGGTGGAGAACTCCACCATCGAGACCCAGGTTTCGCCCGCATTCACCTTGCGCTGGCCGTTTTCCAGCTTGTCCCAAGTGATGGTGCGGAAGATGCCCAGATTGCCGAAGCCGCCATTGCCGGGAATGTTCACGTCGCCAATGTGGAAGCGCGAGACTTCGCCATAGGGCCGGTCCACCGCGCCATAAAGCTTCACCGTCTCGGCCGCCGCCGTCTTCAACGTCGCCACGCCCACCGACGGATCGGCGATGCCGCGCGGGGTTTCGATGGGATCGTTGGCATCCCATTTCACGGCGTAATTCTTCTGGTTCGACATGTTGGGTCCGGCGAACGCCTTCACCCATTCCTCGAACAGAAGCGCGCCCTTGCTGTCGGCATTATATTGATGGTCCCAGGCTTTCAGCACCGCCGCCGCCTTCTGCACCTCGGCGTCGTTCGAGCCCGCCGCCGCTTTCAAAATCTCCGGCACCATGCGGTCGGCCAGCAGCGCGGTGGTGGTGTGCTTGAGGCGGATGAAATCCTCGTAGGAAATCTTGCCGCTATCGGCCATCAGGTGCAGCGACTGTTCGTTGCGCATCGAAAGCGGCCCTTCGACGGCGATATAGGGCGGATAATCCTTGTAATGGATCGCCTGGGGCCAGGTGGAGGTCCAGGGCGGATCGTTGGTGTTCTGCACGAAGCCCGACGGCGGATTGGCGACGTGGGGAATCTCCTCGAACGTCATCACGTCGCTGTCGTTCCACAGCGTTTCGGAGGTATCGCCCGGCACCATGCCTTTCCAGTACGCGAAATCGCCTTTCTTGCGCTTGGGCTCGATGCCGTTATCGACATAGAGGATGTTCCCTTCGCGATCGCCATAGACGATGTTGAAGGTGGGCACCTGCACCTTGCGGAAGGCGGCCAGCGCCTGGTCATAGGTCTTGGCCATGCCAAGGTCCCAATATTCCTTCAAGGCTTCCGGCCGCTCCAGCCCCGCCACGCGCAGCGCCACGGTGGCGCCCGCCTTGGTCACGAACACCGGCCCCTGCACGGTGGAGCGGATGGTGAGATTTTCCGTCTTCATCGAGCCGTCGGCCTGGCGGATCTTGAAGCTGGCCTGTTGCACGTCGAACTTCTTCACCTGGCCGTCGAACATATAGCCATTCTCGAAGCCGCCGGCGGCGGGCGTCAGCTTGTAGATGGTCGCGCCCAGGATGGTGTTCACCGTGTTGGTGAAGGCATGGCGGTCGTCGAAATTGAAGCGCAGCAGCGGCAGGCCGATCTGGGTGGCGCCATACATGTGGAAGCCCGGCCCTTCCAGCCCCGCTTCATAATAGGTGAAATAGCTGGGCGCCCAGGGCAGATGCGGATTGGCCAAGAGCATGGTGTTGCCGCTCTTGGACTTGGACGGCGCCACGGCCCAGGCGTTGGAGCCGCCCACGTCATGCTCGTCCTTGATGTTCTGCACCTGCTCGATGGAGGTGACATAGATATAGTTGAACAGCCGATGCGCATGGGCGATCACGTCCACGCCGGTCAGCGGCAACACCTTCAGCACTTCCGGATCGATATTCGCGGCATTCGCCCGCGCCGATGCGGTCATGCCCGCGGCGAACGCATCCAGGTCTTTTTTGTATTGCGGGGTCTGCTGCGAATACCATTTCTTCGCCCGCTCATAGACGCCGTTGGAGATCACCCAGCGATCGCTCTCGGCATATTTGTCGCCCCAATATTCGGCGGCGCGTCCCTGCGCCTGGCCGTAGAGGCGCAAGACCAGATTGGCGTGGCTTTTCACTTGGGCCCAGCCGAAGCCGTAGAGCACGCCCGCCTCGTCCTTGCCGAAGACATGAGGCACGCCATAAGTGTCCCACAGGATTTCGCCATGCGGGCCCGCTGCCATCGGCTGCGATCCGGCCGGCACCGCCAGCAGGCCCAGCGCCGCCGCGCCCAGCAACAGACTTTTCCAATGCGGCGGTTTGGTCCAATGCACCGATTTTGCCCGTTCCGGCATGCGAATCCCCCGTTATTCCCTTTATTGAAGACGAGTATGTCCCCATGCACCCGCATGCGCCACGGCCCAGGCCCCCGGCCCGGGACGATGACGTGGGGATGAAAAATGTTGACGGCGCCCGCCCAAAACTCACTCGTAATTGTCGCAAAGCTTGTCCAGCCCTGTTACGGTGATGTTAACGGGGCTTACCGGGGGGATGGCTTGGGCGACGGAAGCGAACAGCAATTGGCTGAAGCCATGATCCGTTTGTATGGCCGTGACGCGGAAAGCGTGGCGGTAGGTCATGCCGAAACCCATGCCGATATGGGCGATCCCACCAAAAGCGACAGGTGGCGGCGCATCGCCGATGCCATTGCCGACATCCGCGGCGGGATGACGGAAAGCCCCGTGAGGAGCGAAGCGAAAGTCCGTTCGAACTCCTGACGCGCGGGCCCGCAAAATGTCCGTCAGGGCCCGCTCAGATAGCCCGCCGTTTCCAACAAACTGACAATGCCCAACACCGCATAAATCGCGGCGGAGATGTAGCGCATCGCCGCCAGCGGCATGACGCGGGTGATCGCGTGTCCAAAATAGGCCGCCGGAATATTGGCCAGCATCATGCCGACGGTGGTGCCCGCCGCCACCACCCAGACGCTGGAAAAGCGCGCCGCCAGCGCGACGGTGGCGATCTGGGTCTTGTCGCCCATCTCCACGATGAAGAAGGCGATCACGGTGGTGAGAAAAACACCGCGATGCGACGTCTTTTCGCCTTCGTCCGATTCCTTGTCGGGGATCAGCACCCACAGCGCCATGGCGATGAAAGAAGCGCCGATCAGATAGCGGAACCAGCGCGCGTCCAGCAGGCCCGAGACATAGAACCCCGCCGCCGCCGCCAACAGATGATTGGCGATGGTGGCAACGAACACGCCCAGAATGATCACGAACGGTTTGCGATAACGCGTCGCCAGAAGAATGGTGAGAAGCTGGGTGCGGTCCCCCATCTCCGCCAGCGCCACCAGAAGCGCCGAAATCCCGAAATCCTGAAGGGGGTGCATGTGCTACCTATCACAGCCTCTGACCGTAACCGCAAGGCGTGTATAGTCGCAGATGCTGACCACAAAGCCTGGGATCAATATGGTGACCCAACCTGCCTATTTGAAAAGCCTAAAATCCTTCTAGCCTCGCGAGGGCTTGCGCAACTCCTCATGCTGAGCTTGTCGAAGCATGAGCTTATCAGAACGCAGGCCCGCCCCTTGCGCCATCGCCCCCCATCGCCCAAATAGGCCGCACAGAGTCACGGTAAACGCAGATGTGCGGAAAATTCGCGGCCCAGGCGTCCTGGGCCGAAACCACGCGGATCATTGAAAGCCTCACCGGCGTGGCGCTGGGCGGCGACGCGTCCATCGGCAACGACCATGACGTCACCTACCGGGTGATGAACCAGCTGCCGGTGATCGTGTGGGACCGGAACTTGCGCGTGCGGCGGATCGAGCGGATGCGCTGGGGCTTTCCCCATCGCGACGATCCGCGCCGTCCCGATCCCATTCACGCCCGCGCCGAAACCATCGATGTGAAGCCCACCTTTCGTGACGCCTTTCATGACGGCCAGCGCGGCATCGTGCTGGTGAAGTCGTTCAACGAAGCCGCCGACAAGGGACCGCAGCATGTGATCATGCCGGGCGCCACGCCCGCGCTGGGTTTGGCGATGCTGTGGCGGCGCTTCGCCGATCTTCCCATGTGCGTGATGGTGACCGTGCCCGCCAACACACTGATCGCCACCTTGCCCACCGACCGCATGCCCGCCGTGCTGGCGCCGCAGGATTGGGCGATCTGGCTGGGTGAGGAAGACGCATCGCCCGAACGCGTCAAGGCGTGCTTGAAAACCGTGGAGGGCGAGCGCTGGACGATGACGCCGGAACAACGCGCCGCCAAACCGCGCCGCCGTCCGACAGTGTCTGATCCGGGCGGGCTTTTCTAATCGCGCACGCTGCAACGACAGCCCGACTTGTCATCCCCGGCCGAGCGATGCTTGGCATCGCGAGGGGAAGGGGATCCAGGTGGATGGACCAAGCGTGATCTAGAGACCTGGATCGTTCGTACGCTGCCGCTACTCACTCCCTCGCGCTCGCTATGCGCTCGCGCTCGCCGGGGATGACAAGGGCGGTTGAGCTACTTACCCACCGGGTAAAGTATGTTCGAGCGCGCCATCAACGGGCCGCCCCGGTTATGGCTGCCGTTCACGGTAACTACGGTCGCCGCCACGACCGCCAGCGCCACAAAAATCAGCAGCGCGACGAACCCGGCTTCTCCCTTTTCCGGATGATGGTGTCCGATGGCCATGACATGTGCCTCCATCGACTACAGGGCCAAAACGCGGAAGCGCCGGTTTCGTTCCGTCGGGGAATCTTTTGGGAAACCCGCCCTACCGGTTGCGGGCTTTGGCCCTTAATCTGGTGCCATGAGCTTGCGCATGGTCGAAATCGTCGCCGCCCTGATCGCCGGGGCCGTGGCGCTGCTGGTGCTGAAGATGATCGGGCTGATCGTCAAATTCGCGCTTGTGATCGCACTGCTGATCACCTTGGGCGCTTTCTTCGCCGCGCGCGCCATCGGCGCAAAATTCTCGTCACGCAATTCATGACCGAATTGCGGCGCCCGCCGCTCAAAACGGACGCACTCTATTCATGTCGCGTTCAGCCGGGGCTGGTACCCTGTTCGCGTATTCCGTGCGAGGTCGTGCCATGCGTGACTTCTATTTCCACCTTCAGACCGCCAAGGGCCTGCAGCCCGCTCTGGTCACCATCACCTGCGAAGGGCCGGAAGTGGCATTCATGGAAGCCTGCCGCGTCATCCCCGAAATCGCCGCCGACATGCTGCGCAATGGCGACGATCCGATGGCGTGCCAGTTCATCATCCACAATGCCCAGGGCGAGGAGATGTTCACCGTCCCCTTCTCCGAACTGATCCGGCACACCCCGGCCCGCACGCGGCATTGACGTGCGCAGCATTGAAGACGGCGCGGCATTGACGGCTTGTCATGCCGCGCCATCCGGGTGATGGAGACTTTCGCGCTTCCAGGGCGCCGTTAGACCTCCCGCAGGATCGGGCCTAGGATCGACCGCACGCGAACCGGGACCGAAGCCATGGCCGACATGACCTATGCGCGCTATCTGGCGCTCGACACCTTGCTGTCCTGCCAGAAGCCGCAATCGGCCGAAGATGACGAGATGCTGTTCATCGTCATCCACCAGACCAAGGAATTGTGGCTGAAGCAGATCATCCGCGAACTCTATCTGGCCAAGCGCCAGATCGCGGCGGGCGCGCTGGTCCCCGCCTATAAGGCGCTGGCGCGGGTCAGCCGCATTCAGGCGGTGATGACCTTGAGCTGGGATGTGCTCTCCACCATGACGCCCAGCGATTACACCCGCTTCCGCCATGTGCTGGGCCCCAGCTCCGGCTTTCAGTCGGACCAGTTCCGCACCGTGGAATATCTCTTGGGCCTGAAGGATGCGGGTTTCCTCAAATACCAGGAAGACCGGCCCCAAGCGCAGGCGGCGATGCGCGCCGCGCTGGAAAGTCCCAGCCTGTGGGACGATGCCATCGCCGCCTTGGCTCGCGCCGGTTTCGCGCTGCCGCCGGCATTGCTGGCGCGCGATTGGACCTTGCCGCACCCATTCAGCCCGGAGGTGGAAGCGGGCTTCCTCGCCGTCTATCGCGAGCCCGACCGCTATTGGGAGCTCTATCAGCTGGCCGAAAAGCTGGTCGATCTGGATGACGCGATGGCGACCTGGCGGCACAAGCATGCCGTGACGGTGGAGCGCATCATCGGCGCCAAGCGCGGCACCGGCGGCACGGCCGGGGTTTCTTATCTGCAGGCCACGATCGGCAAGCGCGCTTTTCCTGAGCTTTGGAGCTTGCGCACTTCTCTCTAGAATCCCCCCATCTGTCTTCCTCAGGCAAGCCTTCGGAAGACATCTTCCCCCCGTCAGCGGCTTCGCCGCACGGGGGAAGAAATTCCGTGCCCAGGCGCGAGGGAGCTTCGAGCCACCTTCCCGTTTGGCCCAAAGCCGGTCACACTGGCGGGGCAATTCGCGAATGAGGGTTCTTCCATGAAAGCGATCTTCGCCGCATTGGCTCTTACGGCGCTTTGCGCCGCGCCGGTTTTCGCCCAGTCCGTGCGCCCCATCGCGCTGCAGGAATTTCCGCCCAAGAATGGCGCGCGCCTCACCGTCACCAGCCCGGCCTTTCCCGAAGGCGGCGATATTCCGTTCGAGAACACGCAATATCGCGGCAACAGCTTTCCCGGCCTTGCCTGGAGCGCGGGCCCGGCGGGCACCAAATCCTATGCCATCATCATGCAGGACCCGGATGCGCAGCGGAACGGCCAGCCGATCCTGCATTGGACCATGTACAATCTGCCCGCCGGCGTGACCAAGCTGGATCCCGGCATGGCCCCGACCGGCAATCCGCAAGGCTCGTCCTATGGCCCCAATGTGCGCGGCGAAGCCCAGCCTTACATGGGCCCGCGCACCCCGCCCGGCCCCAAGCATCATTATCACCTGCAGGTCTTCGCGCTGGACACGACCCTGACCGCCGATCCGTCGATGAATTATGACGGGCTCACCGGCGCCATGCGCGATCACATCCTGGCATCCGGCGAGACGGTGGGCCTGGCCCAGGCGGATCCGAACGCGCCGCCGCCCGCACCCAGGCCGTAAAAGCCTCAGCGGAAGCGGCGCAGGAAATCCAGTTCGGGCGGCAGGTCCTTCATGTCGTAGGTGGCGCGGAATTTGAGCCCCGCCGCGACGGCGGTGGTCCACACCACGTCGCAATGATAGATGCTGCCATTGCTGCGGTTGATCACTTCGATCTGCGAAGGCACCGCCGATCCCGCCGCGAAGACGATGCGGATTCCGTTGTCCGACATATCCTTGATGGTGCAGGGAAAGGAAAAGCGCCCGGCCGAATGCACCACCAGGCCGGACAGCAAGGCGCGGCGGCGCGGGCGGCGCCGCTCGGGCGGCGGAGGATCTGGACTGTTCATCGACTTCAGCGCAACGCACAAACGGCCGGATCGATTATCGAATCCGTTGCCCTCGCAATGGGATCGCTTTATCGGCGGGGCGCCGTCAAGTGAATGTTGCGGCTGCCTTCGTCCGGATCCGCACAAAATCCCGCAAAGCTTCCTTGGCGGAACTTGAAGGACGCGGGTTTCAACCGGCCTTGGCGATCTCGATGAAGGCCAATCCGCTTTTGCTCAGATAGCGTTCGCGATGGTGCAGCGCATGAAAGGGCCGCTCGGGAAGCTGGAATTTCACCGGGGCCAACGCGCCGAATTTCATCCCCGCTTCCGCCACCAGTTCCGACAGCGCCGAGACGCCCGCGCCTTCGCGCACCGCCAGGCGCACCGCTTCGTTCGAGGGCAGCTCCAAGGCGACGTTGAGCTTGGAAATATCCACGCCCCGGTCGGCGATCGCCGCCTCGAAGGCCGAGCGGGTGCCCGAGCCTTTTTCCCGCAGCACCCAATTTTCCTTCAAAAGGTCGGCGGGGCGGGGCGGCTTTTTCGTCCAGGCATGACCGGCCGGCGCCACGATCACCAGGCGGTCGCGCCCGATGGGAATCTGCTCGAACACCGGATCCGATACCGCCCCTTCGACCAGGCCGATCTCCACCCGGCCCGCCGCCACCGCTTCGGCGACTTCGGCGGTGTTGCCGATCAGCGCCTTGACGCTGACCTGGGGATGGCGGGCGCGGAACGCCACCAGCTTCAAGGGCAGCCAATAGCTGGCGATGGTCTGGCTGGCCATCACCACCAGATTGCCCCGCTTCATTCCGGCCAGGTCCGACAGAGCCTGCGCCGCCGCATCGGCCTGGGCCAGCATGGCGCGGGCTTCGGGCAGGAATTGGCGCCCTTCCTGGGTGAGCGCCACGCGGCGGCCGACGCGATGAAACAAAGTGACGCCGGATTGCTGCTCCAGCCCCGCGATGGCGGCGGAGACGGCGGACTGGGTGCGATGGATGGCGGCGGCGGCGCGCGTGACATGCTCGCGTTCCGCGACGGCCACAAACGCGCGCAATTGCTCGAGCGTCATCGCTCTACCTTACGCAAACAATTTCACGAGCGCGAGGCTGAAACTTGCGATGAAGACCCAGGCGCAAAAAGCCAAGGCCAGCGGCTTCAATCCTTCCTGGCGCAGCTTGGCGAAATCGGTTTCCAGCCCCATCGCCGCCAGCGCCATGGAAAGAAGGAAGTTGGTCAGGGCCACGATCTGGGCCTTTTCCTGGGGCGCCACGGTGATCGCGCTGTTCAACAACATCACGGCGATGAAGCCCAGCACGAACCAGGGCATGGGCGGGGCCGCCTTGGCGCCCGCCGTGCCGTCCTGCGCCTTGCGCGCCGCCAGGAGCCCCAAGCCGATCACCAGCGGCGCCAGCATCATCACCCGGGTCAGCTTGGCCACGGTGCCGAACTGGCCCGCCGCCTGCCCGTCCTGGAAGGACGCCGCCACCACCTGGGCGATTTCGTGAATCGAGGCACCGCTCCACAATCCGAAATCGCGGGGCGACAGATGCAGCAGGCCCGGCAGCAGGGGATAGAGCAGCATCGCCAGGGAGCCGAACACGGTGACGCACGCCACCGCATAGGCGACATCGGAATCCTTGCCCTGGGTGACGGTGTTGGTGGCGATCACGGCGGAAGCGCCGCAGATCGAGGTGCCCGCGCCGATCAGTTCGGCCAGCTTGGGATCGACGCCCATCATCCGGCCCAAACTCTTGGTGAAAACAAACGTGGCGCCCAGCGCGGCCAGGATGATGGCCACGCCCACCGCGCCCACCGCCGCGACCTGGGACAGCATCAGCTGGAAGCCCAGCAGAATGATTCCCAGCCGCAAAATCTTTTTCAGGCTGAAGACCACGCCCGGGCGGCAGACCCTGGGCGTGCCGATCAGATTGTGGAACAGCATGCCGATGATGGTGGCCAGGATCATGGGGCTGAACATGCCCATCCCCGGAATCTGGCGGAGCGCGAAGGCGCAGAGCGCGATGCCGCCGGTCAGGGTCAGGCCCGGCAGGGCGGCGATCACCGCTTCGGCGAACGCGGCGCTGGCGGTTCTGGATTGGACGGGATCGGACATGGCACCGTATGGGGCAACCTTCGCGATTGATTCCACACCATTGCGACTGATAAATCCAACCACTTATTCTGCGGTTAATAATATGTATTTTCGATTGATTATCTGTCAGCGGCTTGGCGGCCCGCGCGGCATTGGTTCGCTTGGCGATCCGCTCCTGACCGCTTAGAACCCGTCCCACTCATGGAAACGCCCGCCGACAGCCTGGAATCCCGCAAAAACGCCGCCCGCGCCTGGTTCGAAGACCTGGCGTCGCGGATCATCGCGGCTTTCGAGACGCTGGAGGCCGGGGCCGATCCCGCTCTTTATAATGGCGACGCCGGCACCTTCGTCCGCACCCCCTGGCGCCGCACCGTGTCGGCCGAGGGCCAGGACCAGGGCGGCGGGGTGATGGGGATGATGCGGGGCCGCCTGTTCGAAAAGGTGGGGGTGCATGTCTCCACCGTGCACGGCGCCTTCTCGCCCGACTTCGCCAAGCAGGTGAAAGGGGCTGCCGCCGATCCCCGCTTCTGGGCCACCGGCATCAGCCTGATCGCCCATATGAAGAACCCGTACGTGCCCGCCGTGCACATGAACACCCGCATGATCGTGACCACCGAAAGCTGGTTCGGCGGCGGCGCGGACCTCAACCCCACCCTGGACGCGCAGCGCCGCGCCGATCACGACGATGCGCAAGATTTCCATGCCCGCATGAAGGCGGCCTGCGACGGCTTCGACGCCGGCTGGTACGCCAAATACAAGAAATGGGCGGACGAGTATTTCTTCCTGCCCCATCGCGGCGAGCATCGCGGCGTGGGCGGCATCTTCTACGACCATCACGACAGCGGCGACTGGGCGCGCGACTTCGCCTTCACGCAAAATGTCGGCCTCGCCTTTCTCGATATTTATCCTCAGATCGTGCGCCGCCATTGGACCACGCCATGGTCGGACGCCGAACGCCATGAACAGGCGAAATGGCGCGGCCGCTATGTCGAGTTCAATCTGCTCTACGACCGCGGCACTACTTTTGGCCTGAAGACCGGCGGCAATGTGGAAAGCATTCTCTCGTCCATGCCACCGATCGCGGAGTGGCGCTGATGATCAAATGGGGTTCGCGCGGCTCGCCCCTGGCGATGACGCAATCCGGGACCGTGGCGGCAAAGCTGGCGCGCCTGACCGGCGAAGCGGAATCGCCCATCGAAAGCTTCGTCACCAGCGGCGACCGCATCGCCGACCGCCGCCTGCAGGATGCGGGCGGCAAGGGCCTTTTCACCAAGGAGCTGGACGAAGCCTTGCTGGATGGGCGCATCGACGCCGCCATCCATTCGCTGAAGGATCTGCCCACGGTGATGCCGGACGGCATTGCCCTGGCGGCCATTCCGTCGCGCGAAGATCCCCGCGACGGATTCATTTCGTCCAAGGCGCGCAGCCTGGCGGAATTGCCGCAAGGCGCGGTGGTGGGCACCGCCAGCCTCCGGCGCCAGGCGCAAACCCTGCATCTGCGCCCCGACCTGAAGATCGTCACCTTGCGCGGCAGCATCCAGACCCGGCTGAAGCGGATGAATGAAGGCGTGATGGACGCCACATTTCTCGCGCTGGCGGGCCTGACACGGATGGGCCTGCAAAGCCATGTCACCAGCCTGATCGATGTCGAGGACATGCCGCCCGCCCCGGGCCAGGGCGCCCTCGCTGTCACCTGCCGCGCCGACGATGCGAAGACGCGCGACTTGCTGGCCCGGATCACGGTGCCGGAATTCGAAATCGCGGTGGCGGCGGAGCGCGGTTTTCTCCATGCGCTGGACGGTTCCTGCCGCACGCCCATCGGTGCCCTGGCGCGGCTCAACAACGGCATGCTGCATTTTCTGGGCGAGATTCTGACGCCCGATGGCGAGACCCGCTGGCGGCGGGAGGAAACCATGGCGCTCAGCGGCGATGCCATCGGCGACGCCGCCGCCTTCGGACGCCAAATCGGCGCGCAGATCCGCGCCGAGGCAGGCGAGGCCTTCATTCAAAGTCTGGAAAAACGCGGATGGTGAAAAAGCTGCTTTCGGTGCTGAAGGGCGAGCCGCAATCCCCGCCGCCCGTGTGGCTGATGCGCCAGGCGGGGCGCTATCTGCCCGAATACCGGGCCCTGCGCGCCAACGCGCCGGACTTCGTCGCCTATTGCCTCAATCCCGAACTGGCGACGGAAGTGACCTTGCAGCCCGTGCGGCGCTTTCATCTGGATGCCGCCATTCTCTTCGCCGACATTCTGCTGGTGCCCCATGCGCTCGGCCAGAAGCTGTGGTTCGCGGAAGGCGAAGGCCCGCGCCTCGATCCGCTTGAGGACGCGGCCGCCATCGCGGCCCTCCGCTACGATCCGGCCAAGCTCGCGCCGGTGATGCAGACCATCCGCAATGTGCGCGCCGCCATGGCCGCCGATGCGAACATGGCGAATGCGGCGCTGATCGGTTTCGCGGGTTCGCCCTGGACCGTCGCCACCTACATGATCGAAGGCAAAGGGGGCACCGACCACGAAAAGATCCGCGCCCTGGCTTGGCGCGAACCGCAGACTTTCGCGCGGCTGATGGATGTGCTGGTCGATGCCACCAGCCAGTACCTGATCGCACAGGCCGAGGCCGGGGCCGAAGCGCTGCAACTGTTCGAAAGCTGGGCCGCCACCGTGCCCGCCGGATTGTTCGAAGCCGCGGTCTTGAACCCCACCGCCCGCATCGTCGCCAATGTGAAGGCGAAGCATCCGGACCTTCCCATCATCGGTTTCCCCCGCGGCGCGGGCAGCTGGCTGACGCGCTATGCAGAGGCCACCGGCGTGAACGGCATCGGCGTGGATCAGATGACGGATATCGCGGCGGTGAAGGTGCCGGCGCGCGTGGCGTTGCAAGGCAATCTCGACCCGGTGCTGCTGCTGCAAGGCGGCGATGCCATGCGTGCCGAAGCCAAGCGGCTGATCGAAGCAATGAAGGGCAAACCGTTCATCTTCAACTTAGGTCACGGCGTGATGCAGCCAACCCCGCCGGATCATGTCGCGGAATTGGTCGCCGCTATTCGGAGTTAACCGGCGGCTCGCTTGAGTTTACGGCGCCCCAACCCCTCAGTGTCATTCCCGGCGAGCGGCGCATCGAAGATGCGGCGCGAGGGAAGGGAATCCAGGCGTCAAAGACCGCGCGAAATTCGCCACCTGGATTCCCCTCCCCTCGCACGCGCTATTCGCTCGTGCTCGGCCGGGAATGACAGAAAAATGCATTGGCAGCCTTCGAACCGCCGCTTTCCAACGCGCCTCCGCCCAGGCACACTGCCCTGATCATGCTTGCCCTCGAAATCGCTATCGTCGCCATTCTGATTGTCATCAATGGCTTTCTGGCGATGGCGGAATTGGCCATCGTCTCGTCCCGCCCGGCACGGTTGAAGGTGATGGCCGACCAGGGCAGGGGCGGCGCGCGGCGTGCCCTGGCCTTGAGCGAAAATCCCGGCCGCTTTCTCTCCACCGTGCAGATCGGCATCACCCTGGTGGGCGTTCTCTCCGGCGCGTTTTCCGGCGCCACGTTGGGCCTGCGGTTCAGCCAGTGGCTGGGCGCGATGGGCATGGCGCCCGCCGCCGCCGAAGCCTTGGGCGTGGGCAGCGTGGTGGTGGCGATCACTTATTTCTCGCTGATCGTGGGCGAACTGGTGCCCAAGCAGCTGGCGCTGCGCAATGCCGAAGCCATGGCGGTGAAGGTGGCGCCCGCCATGACCGTGATCGCCAAAATCGCTTCGCCTCTGGTCACCGTGCTGGACCTGTCGGGCAAACTCGTACTCCGCCTGTTCGGCCAGACCGGAACCAGCGACGAGCGGATCACCGACGAAGAGATCAAGACCCTGATCGCGGAGGCCGAAGGCGCGGGCGTGCTGGAAGCGGCGGAGCGGCGGATGATCTCCGGCGTGATGCGGCTGGGCGACCGCCCCATCCGGGGCGTGATGACGCCGCGCACCGAAGTCGATTGGCTGGACCTCACGGCCGAGGAAAGCGAACTGCGCCAACTGCTGATCGGCACGCGGCATTCGCGCCTGCCCGCCGGCAACGGGATCGATGAACTTTTGGGCGTGGTGCAGACGCGCGAGATGCTGGCGGCGATGGCGGAAAGAAAACCGTTCGACCTCAGAGCCCATGTCCGCGCCGCGCCTATCGTGCACGACACCGCCGATGCCTTGGATGTGCTGGCGATCCTGCGCGACGCCGCCATCCCCATGGCGCTGGTCCATGACGAGTATGGCCATTTCGAAGGCATCGCCACGCAAGCCGATATTTTCGAAACCATCACCGGCGTGTTTCGCGCCGATAGCGAAGAGCATGATCCGCCCGCCTTCCGCCGCGAGGACGGGTCCTGGCTTTTGTCCGGGCATCTTCCCGCCGACGAGATGGCGGATCACTTAAGCCTGACTTTGCCGCAGCAGCGCGACTATCAGACCCTGGCGGGCTTCCTCCTGGCCCAGCTTCAACGCATGCCCTCGGTGGGCGATGTGGTCGATGCACAGGGCTGGCGCTTCGAAGTGGTCGATATCGACGGCCACCGCATCGACAAGGTGCTGGCGGTGAAGAAGCCCCGGCGCGGCATCAGCCGGTAAAAATTCGCCCGCTCCGGCCTCACCGGAACGGGCGAAAGATGGGGAAGTGTCGTCTCTCTTCTAAGTGGCTTAACGGTCGCGATATTGGTGGCCGCAGCGGCGATAGTAACCGTCGCGCCCGCCATTGTTGCGCCAGAACGGATCGCCCAGATTGAGGTCGCAAGGATCGGTGGCCGCGCCGACGGCGGCACCGCCCACCGCGCCGATGGCGGCGCCCAAGCCCGCGTTACCGGCAGCCGCGCCGATGGCCGCGCCGCCCGCGGCACCCAACAGACCGCCGCTGACCGCCCGGTCGCCCTGGTTCGTGCCGCAACCCGCGACCATCAAGGCCGCGACAAATCCAACTGTAAGAGCATGGGTGCGCATGAAGCTCTCCCGATTATGTTCTTCTGCACCCTAAACGCATCACGCCGCGGCGAAGTTCCTGCCCCCGGGCCAATTGCCTCTCAATCACCACAATTCGCCGCCCCGTCCCGGGCCTTTCAATGGACATAATTGAACGCGATCACGGGCGTCACCGTGGCCGTCTGGTTCTCGCCCGCCGCGAAGATCCGCGCCCCCAGGATCACCCCGAAGCTGCCGCTGAAATTGTATTCCAGCGCCGGCGCGACATAGAAAATCCGCGCGCGGCCCAGATCGCTCACCATCCGCGGCGCGCCCGGATAGTTGCCGGTGACGCGGGTGTTCTCGTCCTGCTCCAACCAAAAATCCATCGCCGCCACCCAGTTGCGGTCGATGCTGTATTCGAACGCCAGGTCCGCCACCGCCGATCCTCCGGGGCTGGCATGACCGCGAAAGCCGGGCATGGTGCCGTAGACGCTGCGGTCCATCAGATCGACCGTATCCGACAACGCATAGGACAGGTTGAGCCGGGTGCGCAGGATGCGCCCGTTCGGCATCCAGAAATAGGTCTGCGAATAGAGCGACAAGGTGGTGGTATAGGCGCCCGCGCCGAAGCCGTCGGCGAAACGGTCCAGCCGGTCATAGGCGCCGGTCGGCAAGGTCTCGCCCAGATTGACCGAGATGGTGGGAAGAAAGCCGCCTTCCTCGAACCGCGTCAGTTGATACTGCGCCTGCAAGGTCAGGTCGCCCGCATTGACCGAAGCGCTGCCCAGACCGTCATCCGCATCTTTGAATCCGAAGCGGGGAATGAGGCCCACGGTGAAGCGGTCGGCCAGGCCATAGAGAAAATAGGATTGGGAGCCGAAATTGTTGGCGCGGGCGACGGGATGGGAGTGTCCCGCCGCATCCACCGCCGCGGTGGGAATGGCATCGTAGAAATAGGGCTCGAACAGAAAATGCCCCACCGGCAAAGTGCCCGCGGTGGGCGCCAGCAACGGCCCCGTCCACCAGGCATCGTCCAGCGACTGGCGCGCCACCTCCGCCGACGCGCCGCAAGGCGCCAGCAGCGCCAGACCCAACGCGATCCAAATCCGCTTCATCGCACCCAGCTTGCGCAAACCGGCAATTGGGTAGAGGCTGAAGTGGACTGTCTCAATGACCGGTTTTTGTCATTCCGATATGACCACTCTGGATGGCCCCGGGCGGACCATGAAGCGCAGCGGCACCGGACTTATTCCCCTGATCGCGCTGGACGGCCCCACGCCGCTCTATCGCCAGCTCTATGGCTGGTTCCAGCACGCCATCGTCGAAGGACGCTTGCGGCCCGGGCAGCGCGTACCCTCGACCCGCGCTTTGGCGCGGGAGCTGAAGATTTCCCGCATCCCCGTTCTCACCGCCTATCAGCAGCTTCACGCCGAAGGCTATCTGGAGAGCTTCACCGGCGCGGGCACCTGTGTTGCCGCCTCCATTCCCGAAGAGGCGCTCAAGACCGCGAGCCGCGCCGCGCGCCGCCCGCCGCGCAAGATCGCCGCCCGGCTTTCGTCCGGCGTCGATGCGGTGCTGGCGCTGCCGCCCGATCCCAAGCAGCCGGGCGCCGCGTTTCGCGTCAGCCTGCCCGCGCTGGATCATTTCCCCAACGACATCTGGTCGTCGCTTCTGACGCGTCACGCCCGTCATCCCGCGCCGCGGCACCTGGCCTATGGCGATCCGATGGGCGATATCGGCTTTCGCGAAACCATCGCTGACTATCTCAGCATGGCGCGGGCGGTGCGCTGCGACGCCTCGCAGATCATGGTCGTGGCCGGATCGCAGCATGGCCTTCAGATCGCCGCCCGCGCGCTTTTGAACAAGGACGATGCGGTCTGGATGGAAGAACCCGGCTATCCGGGCGCGCATCGCGCCTTCGCCATCGCGGGCGCCCGCGCCGTTCCGGTGCCGGTGGATGCGGACGGGCTGGATGTGGAAGCCGGGCTTGCCCGCGCTCCGCATGCCCGCGCCGCCTATGTCACGCCGTCGCATCAATATCCCATGGGCATGACCTTGAGCGCGGCGCGCCGCATGCAATTGCTGAGCTGGGCGGCGCGGCATGACGGCTGGATCATCGAGGACGATTACGACAGCGAATATCGCTATGCCGGCCATCCCATCGCCGCCGTGCAGGGATTGAGCGCGGAGGATCGGGTGATCTATGCCGGCACCTTCAGCAAAGTGCTGTTTCCCGCCTTGCGCGTGGGCTATCTGGTCATTCCCAAATCCCTGATCGCCGGCTTCTCAGCCGCGCGCGACGCCATCGACCTGTTTCCCGCCACCCTGTTTCAGCTGGCGCTTGCCGATTTCGTGCGCGAGGGCCATTTCGCGCGCCATGTGCGCCGGATGCGGATGCTCTATATGGAACGGCGCGCCTTGCTGATCTCAGCGCTTGGCGAAATCGGGCAGGTGGAAATCGTCAGCGCCGAAGCCGGCATGCATCTGGTGGCGCTTCTGCCGCGCGGCGCGGACGATCGGGCGATTTCGGAACGCGCCGCGGCGGCGGGCCTTTCGGTTCAGCCCTTGTCTCTGTGCTGCCTGGAAAAACCGAAACGGCCGGGACTGATCCTGGGCTATGGCGGCACCGATGCGCGCCGGATTACGGCGGGCATGCGCCGCCTCTCCGCGCTTCTCTGATTCTTGCGGGAGCCAGGTTCCAGGAACCCCTGCCCGGCGATCTTCGTTTCCTGTCCCGAAACTCCATAAGGGTCGGCCCATGATCGTCGAAACCAAATCGGGCGGCAGCGGCAATGTCCTTCTTGCCTTTCTTCTGGGTGCCGTCCTGGTCGCGGTGGCCGTGATCGGCTTTTTCATGTGGGACAATTACAAAAGCGGCGGCACCCACCCCGCGCCCGGAATCAGCCTGACCGTCAAGAAATAGACGGCGGCTTTACGGCCCCGGGGGGAGTTGCATAGCTGCCACAGAATCCCCACGCGTCAATTGGATGCACTGTCCAACCGGCCATGATTGAGACATGATCGCCACTCATTTTGGCGTGAAGTCACAGGTCAGGAGCATCCGTATGTCTTCCAGAATTGCCATCCTCGCGGCGGCCCTCACGGTTACGGCCGGTATCGGCGGCGTGGCTTGGGCGCAAGGCGGCCCCACGACTCTGGACGGCATCTACACCGCCGCCCAGGCGGACCAGGGCCAGGCCCAGTTCTCCCAGAACTGCGCGGCCTGCCATGGCTCGGGCCTGACCGGCAACGGCGAAGCCCCGGCGCTGGTCGGCGGCGAATTCATCTCCAACTGGGCCGGCCTGACCGTGGGCGAGCTGTTCGAGCGCATCCGCACCACCATGCCGCAGGACAATCCCGGCAAGCTCAGCCGCGCCCAATATGCGCAGATCCTCGCCTTCATCCTCAAGTCCAACGGCTATCCCGCCGGGCAGAAGGAACTGGATCAGCGCACCGAATTCCTCAAGGCGATCGGCTTCTCGCCGCCCGCCCACTGATCGGCTGAATATCTGATCGCTACGAATTGAGCGCGGACTGGATCGCCCGATCCAGTCCGCGCTTTTTTGGCTCGCCCCTGAGGATCTTCACGATCCTGCCGTCGCGCCCGATCAGGAAGGCGGACGGCATGCCCAATATGCCGCCGAACCGGCGGCCGAATTTCGCGTCCCCCATCAGAAGCGGATGGTTGAAGGCAAAGCGGCCCGCCACCGCCTTGGCATCGGCGGCATCTAGAAATTATAGGACAGGCTGATCGCCGCGCCGTCGGGCGTCGCTTGCAGGCTGGTGTCGATATTGTATTTGCGCTTGAAGGGCGTGGTCAGCGCATAGCCATAGCCGGCCGCGATCGCCGAGCTGGCCAGCGTGTCGTACCAGTGATGCTTCTTGGCCTGGATGCGGCTGTAGGAAACGAACTGGGTGGCGAGGAAGGCGGGCAATCCATATTGCCAGCCATAGCGGCCCCACAGATAGGACGATCCCGACGCGGCCAGCGCGGTGGTGTCGGAGGGAAAGGATTGATAGTCCGACCCGTCGGGCCGCCGCTCGCGCACGATATTCTTGAGCGCATAGGCCGTGCCCACCGTGAACACGGTTTCGACCGTGAGCTGCGCCAGGCCCATCGTGTCATGCTTGAAATAGGAAATCCCCCCCGCCACCAGCGGCAGGGCGATGGCAACGCCGGAGCCCAGGGTTTCGATATCCTTCTTGGTCTTGCTCAGTGGCGCGGGCGTGCCCAGGTTGACGGTAGTCGATGCGGCCCATGCGGGCTGCGCGACCGTCAACGCGACCGCGATCAGGGTTGATTTCTGCATAACGTGATTTTCCATTGGGCGCTCATTTTCCTTTTAGCAACAAACGGCAGGCGCCAAACCCTTTCCGACTATACAAAACCGTATAGCTGCGCGCACAATTTTGCCTTTATTCCTATCCGGCGCGGGCAATCCGGGAAATATCGTCATGGCGGCAAGCAAATCGTACGGTGCCATTGCCAAAATTTTTCACTGGCTGATCTTTCTTCTGCTGGCGGCGCAATATGCCGTGGGCTCGATCATGCCGCATATCGGCCGGGGGACCTTGAACGAAGGCTGGGTGAACTGGCACCTGTCGATCGGCGCGGCGATCCTGTTCGTGATCCTGCTCCGGCTGATCTGGCGGCTCTCGTTTCCTGTCACCTTGTCCACGGGTATGTCCCGCTGGGAATCGATCCTCGCCTACGCCACCCATCTCATTCTCTATGCGCTGGTGCTGATCATGACCTTGCTGGGCTGGGCCGCCGCCAATGCCCGCGGCTGGGACGTCAAGCTGTTCGGCATCGTCACCCTGCCCGCCATCGCGCCCAACGGCTCGTCCTGGGGCCATGAGGCGGGCGACATCCACAATATCCTGGTCTATGTGCTGCTGGGCTTCATTGTTCTGCATGTCGCGGGCGCGCTTTATCATTATTACGTCCTGCGCGACCGGGTGCTGCAACGAATGCTGCCCGCGGACGGCGCGTCATAACGCGAACAGCCCCTCCGGCCCGTCGAGGTCGCCGGTGAGAATCAGCTTCACGGTCAAATGATCGGTGGCGGGCGTGAGGCCGAAGCCGATGCCCCCTTCCACCGAGACCGGGCCGGTATAATCGGCCACCAGGAACAATTGGTGCGATTGCTGGCCGGCGGGCAGAAAGCTCCGCACTTCGCCGAAATCGTCATATTCCTCCAGCGCCACGGCCCATTGCTTGGACACGGCATAATCCAGCCGCGTGGCGGGCGCGAAGTCCAGCGCCGCGAGCCCCTTATAGGAATTGTCCAGGATCGGATTGACGGTGAGGCTCACCGCCCCGAAGTGATAGCCGATGATGGGCCGCACTTCGCCGGTATAGCGCTCCCCGTCCCAATGCCGGGCATTGACGCTGAATTCGAAATTGACCCCGTAATAGAAATCGCTGGTCGGATTGTCCGGGTTGACGAACAAGGCGCGCAGCTTCCAGCCATTGAGCTGGCCGCCATGATTGCTGGAAATGGCATAGAGCGGCATGTAAAGCCCCGCCTCGAACCAGGGGGTCACGCCATAAGCCCATTCCGCCACCCCGCTATAGGAGCGATTGTCGGCCAGCCCGCCGGGAAAATCCGGCATGCGAAGTCCGCTGGGGGTGTAATTGTTGTGCAGGGTGAGATTGAACACGCCGGGCGCGGCGATGTCGCCGGTATAGACCTGAATCTCGTCGGTCAGCGCGCGGGCGGGACCGGTGGCGGCAAGCAGCGCCAGCGCGCAACTAAGGCTCCGTGCTGCGACAGCCATGCCAGCTCCGTCGATATCGAAGCCGCATTCCTGCTTGGGAACGGCACGGATCGCAAGACGCGAATATTCGAGTGAAACGCATCCGCAGAAACTCTTCGTCACGCCTCGCGTTACCGTGACACGGCGAATTGCCAGCAGGGGCGTGACGATTTCCACCGACGCTTTCACCACCGACATTCCCGCCCGGCTGGACCGCCTGCCCTGGTCGCGCTTTCACTGGCTGATCCTGGCCGCGCTGGGCATCACCTGGATCCTGGACGGGCTGGAAGTCACCATCGTGGGCTCGCTGTCCGGGGCGCTGCAAAGCCGCGCCGGGCTCGGCCTCTCCGCCACCGAAATCGGCCTGGCCGCCAGTCTCTATATCGCGGGCGCGGTGACGGGCGCGCTGTTGTTCGGGCAGCTGGCCGACCAATATGGGCGGCGCAAATTGTTCCTGGTCACGGTGGGTCTTTATCTGGTCGCCACCATCGCCACGGGCCTGGCCTGGGACTTCGCGTCTTTCGCGTTTTTCCGTGTCCTGACCGGCGCGGGGATCGGCGGCGAATATTCCGCGATCAATTCCGCCATCCAGGAATTCACTCCGGCGCGGTTGCGCGGCCGCATCGATCTTCTGGTCAATGGCAGCTACTGGATCGGCGCGGCGCTGGGCGCGCTGGGCTCGCTGGTGGTGCTGGATCCGGCGCTGGTGCCCGCGGAATATGGCTGGCGGCTCGCCTTCATCATCGGCGGCGTGCTGGCGGGGCTGGTGATGTTCCTGCGCCGCTTCGTGCCGGAAAGCCCCCGCTGGCTGCTGATCCATGGCCGCACGGCGGAAGCCGAGATTGTCATGACGGAAATTGAAAGACATCTCGCGCCCCGTCAACGCGTCAGCGCCGCGGCGTCGCAAATCCGTCTGCTTCCACGCGGTGGCGCAAAACTGAGCGATCTGGTGCGCTCGCTTTTCACGCATTATCCGGCGCGGACATTCCTGGGCCTCACCCTGATGTCCACCCAGGCCTTCTGCTACAATGCGATCTTTTTCACCTATGCACTGGTGCTGACCAATTTCTATCGCATCGATGCCGGCGCAATCGGCTGGTTCATCCTGCCCTTCGCGGCGGGCAATTTCGCGGGGCCGCTGCTTCTGGGGCCTTTGTTCGATCTATGGGGCCGAAAGCCCATGATCGCCGCCAGCTATGGGATTTCCGGATTGCTGATGGCGGTAACGGGCTGGTTGTTCGCGCAAGGCAGCCTGAGCGCGACGGCACAGACCGCGCTATGGACCTTCAATTTCTTCTTCGCTTCGGCGGGCGCCAGCGCCGCCTATCTCACCGTGGGCGAATCCTTTCCCCTGGAAGTCAGGGCCCGCGCCATCGCCATCTTCTATGCCTTCGGCACGGCGCTGGGCGGGATCGGCGGCCCGCTTCTGTTCGGCGCGCTGATCGACACCGGCACGCGTGGCAACATTCTGTGGGGCTATCTGCTGGGCGCGGCCCTGATGCTGATCGGCGCGGCGGTCGAAGCCTTCATCGGCATCCGCGCCGAAGGCCGCGCGCTGGAAGACGTGGCCGCGCCGCTGTCGGAAATTCGCTGATTCAATAAAGGAACATCGGCTTTCCGGCGAGGGCGGCGATGCGCGGACGATACTCCCTGGGATCGTAAAAGGCGTCCACATCCACCCGCCGCGTGCCCTGGACGCAGGTATCGATGGGCACCAGCGTGTAGCGCCCGCCTTGGATCGCGGCCATCAGCCCCCGCTTCTTTTCCACCAGGGCCTGCACCACCATGGTGCCGTAATTCTTCGCCACCATCCGGTCCAGCATGTCGGCCGGGCCGCTGCGCATGACATAGGCGAGCTTCTGATTCAAGACGCCGATGCCGGTGTGGCGCTGAATTTCCGCGCCCACCATCTCGCCGATCCCGCCCAGCTTGCGATGGCCATAGGCATCCGCTTCGCCGCCTTCCACGATCTCGCCGCCTTGCATCTGAGCGCCTTCCGACAAGACCAGCATGGCGTAGCGGGAGGGATTGGCGGCGCGGTCGCGGGCGAGCAGCTCCGCCACCCGGTCGATCTCGAACGGCACTTCGGAAATCAGCACCCGATCCGCTTCGGCCAGATAGCCGCTGATCAACGCGGTCTCGCCGCTGTTGCGGCCGAACAATTCGACCACCGCGATCCGCTCATGGCTGCCCGCGGGCGTGCGCAGCGCTTCGATCGCCTCCAGCGAGCGGGAAACCGCGGTGGAAAAGCCCATGCAGTAATCGGTGCCGAACACGTCATTGTCCATGGTCTTGGGCGCGGCCATCACCGCCACCCCTTCCCGGTTCAGGCGCGCGGCATAGGACAGCGTATCGTCGCCGCCGATGGCGACCAATACATCGATCTTCAGCGCCTCCAGCACCCGCAGGATATGCGGCGTGGCGTCATAGGTGTCGCCATTGCGCGGCAGGCTTTCAGCCTTGATGAAGCCGGGAATGTCTTTCGCCTTCACCTTGGCGGGGTTGGTGCGCGAGGAATGCAGGACGGTGCCGCCGGTGCGGTCGATCACCCGCACCGTGTCGGGCGTGAGTTGCATCATATCCTGATGGCCATTGGCCGGATCGTATGCCAGCGGCCCCGCCCAGCCGCGCCTGAAGCCCAGAACCTCCCAGCCCTCCGCCGCGGCATTCAAGGTGATGGCTTTGATGCAGCTGTTGAGTCCGGGCACATCGCCGCCGCCTGTGAGAATCGCGATCCGCATTGCATCCACCTCCGGCTCGCAAATTCCAAGCGGCGCGATCTTCCACCCGAATGCGCGATCAGGCAACCGCCCATGCACCAACGCCGCCGCCGGGAACTTTCCGGCGGCGGCGTGGGTCGCGCGTAAGATGAAACGTTATTTACCGGCGATCGTAGCGATCCCGGTCATAGCGGCCCTGGTCGTAGCCGCGATCGTAACCGCTGCGATAGTCGCGATCGCGGTAGTAGCCGCGGTCGTAATCCCGGTCGCGATAATAGTCGCGGTCCGCATAATATTCATTACGCGAGCCGACGCTGAGGAAACTGCCGGTGCGGGTGGTGTTGGCGCGCATCGAAGGCAGGTCCGTCATTTGCGCACCGGTGACCGGCGTTTCATACCGGTAATAGCCGCCGCCATAATAACCCTGCGCCATGGCGGGGACCGCCAGCAGCGAAAGGGCCAGAACAGACGAAGCCAGAAGCGTCTTTTTCATGGGATACCTCCATTACAGAAGAGAAAACGCATCATCGCCGCCGATGTTGCCGCCCAGTTTCGGCCATAGTTCGGGCGGATTCGCGGTCATCGTGGACAGGAACACGATTGTCACCCCCGGCGAGGCGCGGCCAGCGCCGAGGGAAGGGGATCCAGGTCCATCAAAGCGGTCAGTGTCCATTGTGATACCTGGATCCCCTTCCCTCGCATCGTCTGCGTTGCAGCCGATGCTCGCCGGGGATGACAGTCAGTGTGGCGCCAAGGTCAGCCTCTGCTCCGCCACGCTGTCCACTTTCGCGCGCGAATAGAAGATGGGGAAATATTTCCCCAGCGACCAAAGTTGATAGAGGTCGCGGTAATGCGGGCTCTCGATATCGCCCGATTGGCCGGGATTGTTGAGGCCCACCGAATTGTCCCAATTCTCGGTATCCATCACGATCTTGAAGGAACCGCCCGCGCTTTGATTGTCGGCGCCGCCGGTGGCGGTGATGGTATAGCTGTCGCCGCCCCGCGCGCTCCGCCCCACATCATATTTCTCTTCCAGCTCGGGAGTCAGCGCGCCGCTGAACGGGCTTTCGATCCGGGCATAATGATAGGAGCCCAGCATCCAGTTCTGCATGTCGGGGCCCAGCTTGGCCTTCAGCGCATCCACCGCCTCGCTGAGGCTTTTCAGCAGAAGCTCGTTGCGGCCCTTGATCGGATCGGCGCCGAAACGGCCATCGGGCGCCTGCATCCAGGCAATGATACGCGACATGGGCGGCATGCCGACAAATTTGCGCGCCTCTTCCGGCACCACGATCTCGCGCACATTCGCCATCAGGCGGCGCTGGAACATTTCATAGATGCCGGCGGGCACCGAATCCTTGTCCAGCACATAATTCCAATCGGTGAGCATGAAGGCGGCGGTGCGCACCGTCTGGTCCTCGATGGCAAGATCGCGCAAGAGCGGCGTCAGGTTGCGCGCCGGGATCGACAGATCGTTGTTCTGCAACTGCACCATGTCGGCGACGCTGAAGCGGCCGCCCGAACCCAAAACTTCCTGCACGCTTTGGGCGCGATAGGGATCGGTCCAGACATAATGCAGCGCTTCCTTGTACGGCCAGCCGCGCGGAATCTGATATTCGTTGGAAGTGTTGTAGAAGCCCTTCTCCGGGTTCTTCACATGCGGCAGCTGCTTGATGGGCAGAAAGCCGTTCCATTCATAGCGCCCGTCGCCCGGCACCGGCACCAGCCCGCTCCAATTGGGCCGGTTGGGCGCGATGCCCACCGCCTGATAGCCGATATTTCCCGCCCGGTCCGCCCACACCATGTTTTCCGCCGGAATGCGGCTGAAGCTGCACGCCTCCACGAACTCTTCCCAGGTGGTGGACTGATCCATGCGCAGGCTGGCGAGATAAGGCGCCGCGCCCGTTTCCAGCCAGGCCGCGCGCACCGCATAGGCCTTGTGATGCACCTTGTCTTCGAACACGACGGGACCATGGCGGGTGTATTTCAATTCCACGCTTTGCGGCGCGCCGCCTTTGACGGGAATGCTTTCCCGTTCCACCCGCATCGTCTCCCAGCCCGCCTTGTATTTGTATTGCAGCGGATTGGCCGGGTTGGTGTCATAGACGTACAAGTCTTCGCCGTCGGTGCCGAAAATGGTCAGGCCCCAGGCGCCCACCTGATTGTGTCCGATGGAAATACCGGGCAACGCCGGCTCTCCTGCCCCGATCACGTTCCAGCCCGGCGCGTTCAGCTGCACCCAGTAGCGCAAGGACGGCGCTTCCTGAATCCGGTGCGGATCGTTCATCAAGAGCGGATAGCCCGACATGGTGAGCTTGCCCGACACCACCCAATTGTTCGAACCGATATCCTGGCGCCGGGTGGACTGATCCAAGGGCGAGGCCAGGTCGATCATCCGCTCCAGCCGGGTGACGGATTTGGGATTGCGGTATTCCGGCTTCAGCTCGTCGGCGGTGAAGGTGAGCTGAGTGCGAAACGCCTTGAAGACTTTCAGAATGTCATTCGACAGCAAGGATGTGTCGATGGCGGGATCGATCTTGAGATCCGGATCGCCGGGCTGAAAATGCTCCAGGTCCTTCACTTTATCCGCGCCCAACGTCTTCACCGCCAGGGCCATGTTGATTTCGGTTTCGACATTGCCCAGAAGGCCGTTGAAGCGGGAAATCACCACCGCGGGCGTCCAGCGCCCGGGCTTGAAATCCAGCATCTTGAATTCCGGCGTCAGCAGCGCGGGGTTTTTCTCCGTCGCCGCCACATAGGCGTTGATGCCGTCGACAAAGGCATTGATGATTTGCGCACCGTGCGGGTGATACCAGTTCAGTTCCTTTTCCATGTCGCCGCGATAGCGGAACAGGCGGTTGCCGATGTCGCGCTGAACTTCCTTGGGGCCCAGGATTTCCGCCACCGTGCCGGTGGCCTGGCGCCGCCAGATCTCCAACTGAAAGAGACGGTCGCTGGCGACATTATAGCCTTGGGCGAAAAACAGATCGTGCTCGTCCTTGGCGTAGATATGGGCCACGCCCCAGCGATCCTTCACGATCTCGACCGGCTGATGCAGGCCGGGCGCGGTCAAGGTCTGGGATGTCTGAGACGGCGTCTGCGCCGCGGCGGGCGTGACCATCAGGGCCAGCGCCATCAGCCCATATTTCCAAGCAGCCTGCATGCCCCGTCTCTCCCTCTGAGGAAGGAGACTTTACAACCCCAGCGCCTTCACGCCAGCCGCCGCCGCCAGCAGCGCGCCTTCCAGATAGCCGGGATGTTCCCGTGCCGTTTCGCTGCCCGCCATCGCGGCGCGGCCCGCCCAGGCCGGATCGAACCAGGGCTGATGCACGGGAACCGGATGCTCGCCACCCTGCCGGTCGTCCGCCGTCGCGGTGAGCGCATCCGCCGACCAGTCCTTGAGGAAAGTTGCCAGGGGCTTCGCGGCCTTGGGACCGAACAGGCGGGCGAATTGCGCCAGGCAATGCGCTTTCAGTTCGCTCTCGCCGATTTTCTCTCTGATGTCGGCCGGCACGCCGATAAAGCCGAACAGCGCCGCCCCGCCCGCCATCGCCGAGGCGTCGTGAATTTCCACCATCGGTCCCACCATGCTTTGGGCGGTACCGCTGAGACCCGCGTCGCGCCAGAACGGCTCTTCATAGACCGCCAGGAATTTGGCGTGCGGCGCCATCCAGGTCGCCGATGCCCGCCACAGCGTGCGTGTCTGCGGCTCGGGCGTGAAGGCGATGGACTTTTCCATCAGCCGCGGCGGCAATGCGAACAGCACGCGCCCGGCCGTGATCGTCTCGCCCTCTTGCGTCGTAAGCGCCACGCCGTCATCGCGCAACGAGGCCGCCGTCACCGTCACGCCCAGACGAAGGCGATCCTGCGGCAATGCTTTCGCCAGCGCCGTCACCAGGGCGCCGGTGCCGCCCGCGATGCGGAAGGACGACGCCATCTGCCCGAAGCCGGCAAAGCGTTGCAGGGGTTGTTGCGGCCGCTCGATCACCACATCGCCATCGGCAAATTGCGGGAAGGATGAAAGCCCCAATTCCTCCACCAGCCCCGCCATCATCGGCTGCATGTCGGGCCAGAACCAGGCCGGGCCCAAATCGAAGCCGTCATCTGTGACGGAAAGAATGCGGCCGCCCCATCGTTCGCGCGCTTCCAGCAAACAGAAATCCGCGTCCGTTTGCGTGAGAAGCCGCGCGGCATAAAGCCCGCTCAATCCGCCGCCGACTATGACAATCGGATAGTACAATATGCCCATTCCCCTGTTATGGATTTCGCGCGGCGCAACACCCCATCGCTTTGGACGCGGTAGCGGCAATCGCGCGCCGCGTCTAGTCTGCCGCGAGCGATAAACAACATGACAGGGAGAGAGACGATGCTGCTCAAAGGTAAGACGGCGCTGATCACGGGCGGATCGAGCGGCATCGGTCTGACCACCGCCAAGCTGTTCAAGGAGAATGGCGCGCGCGTCGCCATCACCGGCACCGATGCCGATAAGCTGGAACGGGCCAGGGCCGAACTTGGCGGCGACACGGTGGCCATCCGCGCCAACGTCACCTCCGTTGCCGACCTCACCCGCATGGGCGAAGAGACCAAGGCCGCCTTCGGGCATCTGGACATCTTCTTCGCCAATGCCGGCGCCGCCGCGGCCACGCCGCTCGGCGGCACCGATGAAGCGGTCTATACGCGGCTGATGGACGTCAATGTGAAAGGCGTCTTCTTCTCGGTCCAGGCGGTGGTGCCGCTGATGGGCAAAGGCGGCTCGATCATTCTCAACTCGTCATGGCTGGATCTGCGCGGCGTGGCGGGGCGGGGCATTCTCTCCGCTTCCAAGGCGGCGGTGCGCTCCTTCGCCCGCACCTTCGCGGCCGAGCTGGCGCCCAAGGGCATTCGCGTCAATGCGGTCAGCCCCGGCTCGATCATCACGCCCCTGCACCGTGGCGGGCGCAGCGATGCGGACTTCAACGCCTATGTCGAAGCCACGTCCAAGATCATTCCCGCCGGCCGCATGGGCCAGCCGGAAGACATTGCGGGCGCGGCGCTGTTCCTGGCCTCCGACCTGTCCAGCTATGTGCTGGGCGCGGAAATCATCGTCGATGGCGGCCGCGCCGAATTGTGAAAAACCGGCCGGGCCGGGGACCGTATTGAGAATAATTCTCATTCGCTATGCGACCCCATTGTTGCGGCCCCGTCAGCGAAAGCTGGCGGGGTTCAAATCCGCCATCTCCGGTTCCACGAAAAATTTTTTTGGCGTCGTTAATTTTCGCCGTGCGCCGGAGTTCCGCGCATAACGAAAACATCAACTTATATGGTTAATTTTTGCGTGCCCATTTGAGCGCTTGCCTTGACGCGCTTGAAGCAATTAAAGGCTTGCCGGTAACATCTCATTAAGAAGTTTTTACGGGGTCACCTATGCAGAAGATGATGTTCGGTGCGGCCATTGCCGCTTTCATGATCGCCGCGGCGATCCCGGCTTCCGCTGTCACCATGGTGGGCACCACCGGCACCCCGCTGAGCGAGACGATCAAGACCAATGCGGGCGGCAACGGCAATTCGATCGATTTCTTCAGCGATCCGTCCAATCTCAAAGTGGTCTATAGCAGCACCAGCACCTTGAGCCCCAGCTCGCAGGGCGGCTTTGCGTTCGTGCAGGGCGTGAACGATCTGGGCTTCACCAATCTCACTCTCACGCCGAGCGGCTTCACCTTCTCCGACATCAAGTTCAATCTGCAGCTGCCGGCGCCTGAGGGCGGTCCCACGATCCCGAACGGTTTCAAGACCGCCTTCACCTTCGACACCACCGTCTATTTCACCGGCGCCGGTTCGCCGGTGACCTTCAACAATGCGGGCGGCAATGGCGAGAACCGTTTCCTCATCACGGGCGGCGTGGGCGAAGCGATCAGCAAGATCGTCTTCTCCAACTTGATCGGCACATCCACCAAGAACGGCCAGACCGACATCGTCAGCGCCTATAATTTCGACTCGCTGCGCCAGGTCTCGTTCGACGCCTTCGCCTCCGGCGTGCCCGAGCCTGGCACCTGGGCGCTGTTCATCCTGGGCTTCGGCGCCATCGGCATGATGTTGCGCACCGGCCGTGGCCGCGCCCTGGCGCGCAGCCGCAGCTAAAGACACGCATTCGACTCCAAGCGGAACGGGCCCCCTGACAAGGGGGCCCGTTTCTGTTTGACTGGCCCCCATGCTTCTGAATCAGGATTTTGCCGTCCGCGCGGTGGTGCATGCCGGCGCGATGGCGTGGGTACCCAGCCCCACCCCGGGCGTGGAGCGGCGCATGCTGTTCCGCATCGGCGGGGAAAAGGCCCGCGCCACCTCCATCGTGCGCTATGCGCCCGGCAGCCGCTTTCCCGCCCACGGCCATCCCGGCGGCGAGGAGATCCTGGTGCTGGACGGCGTGTTCCAGGACGAGAGCGGCGACTATCCGGCGGGCAGCTATATGCGCAATCCGCCGGGCACCAGCCATACCCCCGGCTCGGCCGAAGGCTGCGTGATCTTCGTCAAGCTGTGGCAGTTCCGCAAAGACGATGACGTGCCGGTGGCGCGCCGCGTGGGTGACGGTCCCGTCGCCTCCTGGCCCGGCGTCGCGGCTTCCACCAAGCTGTTCGACAATGGCCATGAGGAAGTGCGCGCCGAAACCTGGGAGCGCGATGCGGCGGTGGAAATCGCCAATCCCAAGGGGCTGGAGCTTCTGGTGCTGGACGGCAGCTTCACCGACGGCACCGAATTCCTGGAAAAGCACACCTGGCTGCGCCTGCCGCCCGGCCGGCATCTCAAGGCCCGCACCGGCGCCCGCGGCGCCCGCATCTGGCTGAAAGCGGGCCCGCTGCTGCAGGACAATATCTGCGAATTCTAGAGCCCGACCGCGCTTCTCTGAATCGCGGTCAGGCTCTAGTTTATTGATTGCCGCGCGATCTTACGGAGTTGGTAGCGGCAACGTATCAACCGGCTTCCACTTTTCCGGATCGCGCTTTAAGGAGTTCTCATGCGCCGCCTGATCGGTTTGACGATCCTGTCACTGTCGCTCTGCTCTGGGGCGGCCTTCGCCACCACGCCGGCGGAATTCATTTCGACCTATGTCGGCCAGCTGGGACGGCAGCAGGCGCTGAAAGCACGCATCGCGCAGGATCTGCGCAACCCCACCGCCGGGCAGTTGAAGGAATGCACCGACGGCTCGATCGCGCTTTCCAAAAACCTGCATGACGATGCCGTCGCGCTCAAGGCCATGTCGCTGACCGGCGATCTGGCGAAGATGGCCCCCACCCTGATCAATCTCTATGAGTCCAAGGCGGTCCAGCATCTGCAATATGGCGCGATCTGCAGCACCATGTCCAAATCGCCCGCGGGCAGCAAAACCTATCTGGGCGCGGCGGGCGCGGCGCCCGCGGTGCTGGCCCATCTGGCGGCGACGGACCGGGTGATCTTTCAGGGCATGCCCTTGATCGCGGCATCGCTGCTGCCGCCGGGAACGGACATCCGCAATCCCGGGACGCATCTGACCATCACCAAGGCTCAGCGCCTCAAGCTGGTGGCCGACATCGACACGGCGTTCGACGCGGGCCAGAAACCGCTGCCCAGCGAAATCGGGCCGAACAGCGACGCGATCTTGGCGTCCGCCGCGATCCTGCGCGCCTTCCTCACCGACCGCAAAGGCGTGAACGAACGCTGACCCGCGTCAGCGCGCGCCGGACGATTGCTGCGCCTGTTCCACATTCAATTGCTTGGTCGTCTCCGCCTCGCTGGCGTTCAAGGCCGCTTCATTCTTGGCCATGCGGCGATGCGCCTTGGGCTTGGCGGCCGCGCCGGCATCGGCTTTGGCGCTGCTGGCGGCCTTCATGTCCTGCGCATCCGCCTTGGGCGCGGTGTTTTTCATCGTGGTCCCGCCCGGCGCGGCTTGCGCGAAAGCACCGGTCGCGGTCAGCAGCAACGTCGCGGCGGCAACACCAATCATTCTTTTCATCGGGGCTGTCCTTCCTGGGAACCATTCGAATAACGCGTCAGTTGCAATTCGGAGCCGCGCCCGGAACTTTTGGTGTATCGTCGGCCGCTAGGAACCATCAGAACCCTCGCCAGAAAGGAACCCATGCCTGCCAGCAAGAAGACTTCCAAATCGCCTGCCAAACCGTCCGCCAAGCCCGCCGAAAAGGCCCAGGCCGAAGCGCCTGCCCCGCAACCCGACGCCGTGACGGCGGCGGCGCCCAAAACGCCCGCCAAAGGCAAGCCCCAGATTCCGGGCAAGCCCGAACCCAGCTGGGCGAAATTCAACCAGGGCGGCAATCACGCGCAGAAAATGATGAAAGGCCGGCCCTTCCGGCATCAGGGGCGCTGACCGCGCGAGCGACGAACCGACTCCCGCAACGGCCTGGGGGAGGACCAGACCGTTGCGGTCGCCGACGGTGTCGCCAGCCTAGGCCGTTTCGATCAGTTTTTCCGTGTCACCGAGATTGGCCGCGATCGCCGCCCATTTCGCGGCTTCGGCCAGGTTCCCCACCTGAAGCCATTCGCAGGCAAGCGCCAGCGCGGCCGGCGCCGATTTGAGCGCGTCGCGGTCATGCAGCGGTGAAACGGAACGCCCGGGCTTTTGCATGGCGCGCATTCACGGCACATGCCCCGCGATAATCAATACACGTTCCGGACTCAGCCAAGTTGCGGCGCGTTGCAGCAAAAAAATCGCCAGCAAAAGCGGGTACTTCCCGCGCCGCACAAATCCGGCGACAAAATGAAGAATGCGAAAGGTTAAATTTCCACTGAAGGTGCTGCGAATTTTTCCTCGCTCATGGCCGATATAGAGAGTTAACTTCAAGCGCCGGCGTGCTGGGGTGCTGCGGTGTGTATGCGTATGCGTTTGTTCTTCACATGGAGAATATTCACATGCCGCAGATCAATCGATCATCGGACGTCGAACAGAGTTCCGCATACGAGACGCAGGAAGTGTGCGGCTATATCTACGATCTGCTGGGATCGCTGGAGACCGTTGCCGCGCAGCATGAGCTGCCGGTGCTGGTCCGGCTGATCGCCATGGCCAAGAGCGAGGCGCGGGCTCACCGCTAGAGCGGTTTGGTAACGCTCTAACGCCGCTCCAAATGGGTTGCGCCGAGTTGCGCAACAGAGGCGCAACCCAAAAGCATCATGGTGCGCGTCAGGTCGGCCTGAAGAATGGCCAGCGCGCGATCCACGCCTTGTTCGCCGCCCGCCGCCAGGCCATAGGCGCTTGCCCGCCCCAACAGCACCGCCCGCGCGCCCAGGGCCAGCGCCTTGACGATATCGCCGCCCCGCCGGATGCCGCCATCCATCAGCACCTCGCACTGCCCGCCCGCCGCCGCGACCACCTCGGGCAAGGCATCCAGGCCCGCCGCCACGCCGTCCAGCTGGCGCCCGCCATGGTTGGACACCACCACCGCATCGGCGCCGCCATCGATGGCGCGGCGTGCATCCTCCCCCGTCAGCACGCCCTTGATGGCGATGGGCCCTTTCCATTGGGCGCGGATCCAGGGAAGGTCGTCCCAACGCACCACCGAACGCTGCAACGCGCTGGCGACATCGATCAGGGGCAGCGGCCCTTGGCCGGGAATGACCACATTGGGCAGGTGCGACATGCGCGCGCCCAAAAGATAGTCCGCAACCCAACCGGGATGGGCCAGGATATCCGGCAGATAGCGCGCCTTGGCGACGAGATCGCGGCCCAGCAATTGCGCCAGCCCGTTGCGCACATCGCGCTCGCGCAGCCCCCCCACCGGCGTGTCGATGGTGAGGAACAGGCCCTTCACGCCCGCGCCTTGCGCCCGCGCGATCGTCGCTTCGCCCGCCGCGCGCCCGCCCAGAAGATAGATCTGCATGAACAACGGCACGCCGGTCGCCGCCATGTCTTCCAGCCGCGCCCCCGAAATGGTGGACAGCACGCTGGCGATCCCGGCGCGGGCGGCGGCGCGGCCCGCGCCTTTTTCGCCGTCCCGGTGCATCAATCCGCTATAGCCGATCGGCGCGGTCATGGCGGGCCAGGCCAGTGTCTGGCCCATCACGGTGGCGGACAAGTCGAGCGCCGGCAGCTTCACGCCATGCCGGGGCCGGAAATTCCACCGCCGGAAGGCGCGGACATTGTCGCGCAAGGTGCACTCGTCCTCGGCGCCGCCGTCCAGATAATCGAACACCACCCGCGGCAGGCGGGCGCGCGCCATCGCACGCAGATCGGCGATATTGACGGCTTCCCCCACCTTCCCCATCCCGCTTTATCGGACGGGGCGGCGCGCTTGCCAAGCCATCCTAAGGCCGCCGCCGGTCCAAACTAAGCGGCCAACAAGCTCCGCATCGCGGTGGCGATATCCGCGTGCCGGTAGGGCTTGGCGAAGAACAGCACGCCCTCCGGAAGCGCCGCATGCTCGCGCAGCATCTTGCCGGACGCCACGATCAGCCGGATCGGCGGCCAGCGCAGGCTGACATAACGGACCAGCTTCAGCCCATCCATCGAGCCGGGCATTTCGATGTCGGTGAAGACCAGCTGGATTTCCGGATGCGCTTCCAGGACGGCGATCGCCTCGTCGGCATTGGCGGCCTCGAAGACCAGGAACCCTTCCCGTTCGGCCGTATCCACCGCGCCGAGCCGGATCGCACCATTGTCTTCGACGATCAGAATGGCACGGCCGTTTTGCACTGTGGTCTGAACCCGTGATTTGCCGCCCATGCGGGCTTGAGAGAAACGCCGCACCCAAAAGATCGGTCCCATTTCGAACACAAAAATGCGAGCGGGCCCCGTTCTATTGGCATTTTTGCAACATCCGGAACCCCGGGGGTCAGCTGCCTTTGACGCTGTCGCCCGGCGGAACGCGGCCTTCCGGGCCGGGCTTCACCAGCTGCGGATTCTGGTCGGTATCGACATTGGGATTGTCGGCGCCGCCCGCCATGCGCGAATTGGTGTTGGTGATGGTGGCCTTGGGATGGCCCTCGCGCATGTCGTGTTTCTTGTTGTCGTTCATGTTCCACTCCGAAGGGATGTCGGAATGAGAACGGCTGGGCACACGGATCGTTTCGCCCGTTCCCTATTGGCGCAGAACCCAAGCCGCCACATCGTCCTGCACTTTGGCGCGGTCCAGGTCGCGCAGCAGCATGTGATAGCCGTTCGGATATTCGCGCACATCGGCGCGCGCCCCCAATTCGCGGATCGCGGCCTTGGCGGGGGCGGGCGGGATCACCTGATCCTTTTCGCCATGCAGATAAAGAATGGGCGGCACGCCGGACGGCGGCAGGCGCAGGGGCGCGGTGCGCGCATCGCCCATCAGATTGACCAGGCCGTAGAGCGTGTCGGCGCGGGTCTTTTTCTGGAACAGGGGATCCTTGCCCAGCGCGATCAGCATGGGAATGTTGTCGGACGGGACGATCTTGACCACTTTGCCGGCGGCGCTGTTGGTGAGGATGATGCCGGGCGTGATGTGCGCCACCATGAACAGCGCCACCCGATACAGCGCCGGCATGTCGGCCCGCGACCACACCGCGGGCGATATCAGGATCGCGCCGTCGATGACGGGCGGCTCGGCCGAGGCCAGCGCCGACAGCAGCACCGCCCCGCCCATGCTTTCGCCCGCCGCGAAGATCTTCACCCCGGGATAGCGCGCATGCGCGGCGGCGGCGAAATCATCCAGGTCGCGGCGCATCACATCGCCGCCCGCCCACAGGCCCGGATTGTCGCTCTTGCCGAAGCCGCGCTGGTCGATTGCCAGGGTGGTGATGCCGCGCTTGGCCCACTCGGTGCCCGGCATGTCGAAGGCGTTGGAATAATCGCTCATCCCGTGCAGGGCGACGATCACGGCCTTGGGCGCCTCCCCGTCTGCTTTCCATTCGCGCAGCGGCAGCCGCATGCCGTCGCGGGCGACCAGGAAATCGTCTTCGAAATGCGGCGTCACATGTCCACTCCCCGGCGGCGCGGTGACGGCGGCGCAAGCCGAAAGCGCCAGCAGCAACAGGACCGCGCAATATCTCAATTGAGCAGCCCGATCATGGAGGCCGACAATCCGCTCGCCAAGGTGCCCGACACGATGGCGCGCAAGGCCAAGGGCACGATCTCGGCCCGCCGCTCGGGCATCAACGCGCTCATGCCCGCGATTAAAATGCCGACGCTGCCGAAATTGGCGAAGCCGCACAAGGCATAGACCATGATCAGGCCGGAGCGCGCATCCAACGTGCCCGCCGGCAGCGCCGCGTAATGCAGATATGCCACCAATTCGTTGAGGATGGTCTTGGTGCCCAAAAGACTTCCCGCCACGCCCGCTTCGCGCCAGGGCACGCCGTAAAGCCAGGCCATGGGCGCGAACAGCCAGCCCAGGACCCGTTCCAGAGTGATGGGCGCGCCCATAAAATGCGGCAGCACCGCCAGGATCTGATCGGCCAGCGAGATCAGCGCCACCATCACGATCAGCAGCGCCATGATCTGCAGATAGATTTTGAGGCCGTCTTCCGTGCCCTTGGCCACCGCATCCATGCTGGAACGGTATTCGAGCTTGGCGGGCACTTCCTCGGTCGCCGCATCGCCCGGCACCATGATGCGGGCGATCATCACCGCGCCCGGCAACGCCATCATCGACGCCACCAGCACATGGCCCAGCGCGTCGGGCAGCACCGCGCGCAACACCGTGGCATAGAGCACGAACATGGTCCCCGCCACCGAAGCCAGCCCCACGCTGAAGAGAATGAAAAGTTCGGTGCGGGTCATTTTGGAAAGGCAGGGCCGGATCAGCAGCGGCGACTCGATCATGCCCAGGAACACCGTCGCGCCCGACGCCAGTGCCGTCGCCCCGCCCAGCCCCAAGGTCCGGCGCAGCACAAAGGCGATGCCGCCCACGATGAGGGGCAAGACCCGCCAATACCAGAGCAAGGCCGACAAAGCCGAAATCACGATCACCAGCGGCAATACCCCGAAGGCGAAGCTGGTCATGGCGGCGGGATTGGTGACGGCGAAAGGCGGCGCCGCCCCACCCACATAGCCGAACACGAAACCGGCCCCCGCCGTGGTGGCCGAGGCCAGCACCGTGACCACATTGTTGAGGCCCAGAAGCAGCGCGCGGGCGGGCGGGAATTTCAGCAGCACCAGCGCGATCACGACCTGCATCACCAGCGCCGTCGCCACGATGCGCCAGCGGAATTGGCGCCGGTCCTCCGAAAAGGCCCAGGCCAGCGCGATGATGGCGCAAATGCCCAAGACCGATTGCAGATGCGCCAACAGATTCTCGGACATGCCTTACCCGCCCCAAACTCACCCTTCGACAGGCTCAGGGTGAGGACGGAAGACGCCTCCTCATGCTGAGCTTGTCGAAGCATGAGGACCTCGACTAAGCACCGCACGCTACCCGATTTGCGCGCGACAGCAAGCGCGCCGCAGGCTAAACTTGGCCGGGGCATGACCATGATCCGAGCACTATTTTTTATTGCGGCACTGCTGGCGCCCGCGCATGCGTTTGGCGCGTCGATCCCCAAGATCGGCTGCCCCATGGACGGGCAGATGGGACCATTGGCTGCCCCACGGAACGGGACCATGCGCCTTGCCAGCGCCGATGGGGCCGGCCTCGCTTATTTCTACAATCGAGATGGCTTTGGCGTTCTTGGCCCCCGCGGCTGGCATTGCCAGTCCCTCTATGGTTCCAACGGTACATCAATCTATCTGACCCCCAAACGGATCTCGAACAAGCAATGGTTCAGCGCCAAGGGCATTCAAGGACCAATGATCCAGATTAGCGTCGATTATGGCGAAACTTCAGGCCGGTTCGCTGCAGCACGTGTCATCGCCCGCGTCTTTCCCCAAGAGCGCAAATTCGTGGAAGAGGTGATTGCGGAAAAGATCGAACCGGCTGCGGATTTCCCACTTGGCCCAGCGCTCGGCGACCGGCTGACCCGCAAAAGCGCCAGCATGGTAGAGTATGAAACCCCACCGGGTGTAGCGGGATTGGGAACATTGACGCGCTTCGCACCCAGCGACGCCGCGGTCACGGGGGTGGTGATCCTGCTGGATGTCGATCACGACATCCTTCAGCTTGCCATGCAGCTGCCGCCCGATCTGCAAAAACATGCGCCTGCAATTCTGCGCGAGGTCGAAGCTAGTATCTCCGGCTCGCGATGACGGCAGCGCGAGATCCCAAACATCCGGAAAAAATCCGCGCCCTTCTGGGCGTGCGCGCCTTTCCGCCTTTGGTGCTGGTGATGTTTCACTTCAGCGAAGGCCATGGCTATCGCCATTTCTGGCCGCTCGATTATGTGGCGGCGCGGGGCTATCTGTGGGTGGAGTTCTTCTTCTGCCTGTCGGGCTTCATCCTCACCCATGTCTATGGCGCGCGGGCGGCACAGCTGTTCACCGCCAAGGGCTATGGCGCCTTCCTCAAGGCGCGGCTGATCCGGCTTTATCCGCTGCACCTCGTCATGCTGGGCGTGATCCTGGTCACCGCCATCGTCACGCGCACCCTGGCCGCCATCGGCCATTACACTTCGATCTTCGACCTCACCTATCACACGGTGATCACGCCGGTGAGCTTCGTGCTCAATCTGCTGCTGATCCAGGCCTGGAACACCCAGCCCTCCCTCACCTGGAACGGCGTCGCCTGGTTCGTCAGTGTGGAATGGGCACTGTGCCTGCTGTTTCCCCTCTTCCTGTTTCTGTCGCGGGGTCCGCTCTGGCGCGGGCTGGGGTTGATCGCGGCGGGCGTGGCGGGACTGACGGCATTGGACCTCACCTCCGCTCACGGCCTCGACATCACCTTCCATAACGGCGTGCTGCGCGGGCTGTCGGATTTTTCCGTGGGCGTGGGACTGGCGATGCTCTATCGCGCCTGGAAACCCCGCGACACGTTGCCCGATTGGGCCCATTCGCTGATCCAGCTCGCGGTCGTGTTTGCCCTCTTCTATGCCATCTACAACACCGGCTGGTCGCACACGCGCATGGACATCTTCACCGTGCTGCCGATGATGGCGCTGGTGCTAGCGCTGGCCTTTGACCGGGGCATCGTGGCCGAGGCGCTCAAGACCCGCATCCCGCAGCTGCTGGGTGGCTGGTCCTATGCCATCTATATCGGCCAGACCTTCGGGCTTCTGATCATCCGGGTGTTCGAGCAGCGGCTTTATCCGCCGCCCGTGATATCCGCGCTGGGCCCCGCCTTCGAAGCGACGATCTGGTGGCTGGAGCCGCTGCTGCTGGTCTTGTTCTGCATCGGCTGGGGCGCCTTGCTGGCGACCTGCATCGAGCATCCGGCGGCGCGGAAACTGAAAAGCATCTTTGGTTGAGAGGATTGGGATCGTGACGGCTGAGAAAGTGGCTTTGATCACGGCGGGCGGCAGCGGCATGGGCGTCGCGGCGGCGCGCAAGCTGGCGGCCGACGGTTTCCGCATCGGCATCCTCTCCTCCTCCGGCAAGGATGAAGCGCTGGCCAAAGAATTGGGCGGCTTCGGCGTCACCGGCTCCAACCAGTCGAATGACGATTTGAAACGCCTCACCGACGGCGCGATGGAACGCCATGGCCGCGTCGATGGCGGGTTGATGCGCTCGGTCTGAGGTTCAGCGCGCCAGCCGGTCCAGCATCGCGGGCAATTCGGCGATCAATGCGTCCCGCGCCCGAAGGCCGGTCGAGACCGGCATCTTCTGTTCGTCCTGCAGCAGCCGCGCGAACACCACAGTGCGCCCGTTCTTGCGGCTCCAGCCCACGAACCAGCCATAGGGATGGTTGGGATCGGGCGTCCCGTCCGCCAGCTTTTTCGAGGCCGAGCCGGTCTTGCCGTTCAGGCTCCAGCCATTGGAGAGCGGATCCATCCGCGTGATCTCTTCGGTCATGTCGAAAGCGCGCGCGCTCACCGGCAGCTTGCGGTTGACCAGCTTTTCCAGGAACCGCACCTGTTCCACGGGCGCGATCTTCAGCGACGAGCCGATCCAGGAAAACCGCAACCCGTTATGCTTGCCCGGATCGCCGGAAAGGTCGCGGTTGCCGTAATCGAAGGCGTCGGCATATTTCTGGAAGCGCGCCCGGCCCAGATGGCGCGTCACCTGCTGGGAAAACCACACCACCGAATATTTGATCCAGCGCGCGGGATCGGTGGGCTGTTCCCAATTCGCGCCGCCCCAATCCACATAGCCTTTCTTGTAGGGCAGCAGGGGCGCGTGCGCGTCTTTCAGGAAGCCGGAATCGAAGCCCATCAGGCTGATGGCGATCTTGAAGGTGGAGGCGGGCGTCACCCGCGTGTCGCAATCGCCGTCCTGCAGCAGGATCTTGCCGCTGTCCGCATCGGCGAGGACGGTGCAAACGGTGCGCGCCTGTGCCGGCGACGCAAGCAAGCCCGCCGCCAGACCCACGAAAAGCCAAACCCGCGCCCTCATCCGTTCCCCCCGCCTTGACCGGGCTCGCGCCCTGGCGGCATCGTAACCCGATTTCCCCGGAGAATGCCCATGCCCCATATTCCGATTTCCTATAAGGACAAGGTCGTCATCATCACCGGCGCGGGCGGCGGTCTGGGGCGGGCGCATGCGCTGGAATTCGCCAAGCGCGGCGCCAAGATCGTGATCAACGATCTGGGCGGGGCGCTGGACGGTACCGGCGGCAATTCCGCCGCCGCCGAAGCGGTGGTGAAGGAAATCAAGGATGCGGGCGGCGAGGCCATCGCCAATGGCGCCTCCGTCACCGACGACGCGGGCGTGGCCCATCTGGTCAAGCAGACCATGGATACATGGGGCCGCATCGATGTGCTGATCGCCAATGCCGGCATCCTGCGCGACAAGAGCTTCGCCAAGATGGAGATGCGCGATTTCGAAGCGGTGATGAATGTGCATCTGATGGGCACGGTGAAGCCCGCCCATGCCATCTGGCCGATCATGAAGGCGCAGAAATACGGGCGCATCGTGGTCACCACCTCCTCCACCGGGCTTTACGGCAATTTCGGCCAGACCAATTACGGCGCCGCGAAAATGTCCCTGGTGGGCTTCATGAATTCGCTGAAGCTGGAAGGCGACAAGGACAATATCAAGGTCAACGCCATCTGCCCCGTCGCCGCCACGCGGATGACGGAAAACCTGATGCCGCCCGCGGTACTGGAAATGCTCAAGCCCGAATTCGTCACTCCCGCCGTGGTCTTCCTGGCATCTGACGAAGCGCCCACCGGCGTGATCATGACGGCGGCAGCCGGCGCCTTCGCGGCGGCGCAACTGGTGGAAACCGACGGCGTCAATCTCGGCCACAAGGCCAGCGCCGACGATGTGGCGGACCATTTCAAGCAGATCGCCGATTTCGCCAACGCAAAGCACTATTCACAAGGCGGCGAACAGAACGGGAAGTTCTTTGCGAGAATCCAAGACCCGCCGGTGGTGGGTTAACGCGCTTTAATTGCGTTCAATTCTTCGATTGTCTGACGAGCGTTTGAAAGCAAATCAGAATAGCCGCAATTATCGATGGCAAACTTCTTGCCTTGCCTTTGCACGAACAGCAGGTAAGTCCGCCCAACGTCCATAGAAAATCCGCCAGAGTTGCGCTCGCTATATATTGAAAGCGGCGCTGGCGGATTACCTTTGAACATCTGGAGAGGCTGCACGCGATATAAAATACCGCTGACGAAACCATCTTCGATCTTCTCTTTCGAAGAGATCACTTTGGCGGTCAGGACGTGAGATGAGTCCTGAAACTCTTTTGCTACGGGAAAACTTCTGGGCGCAACGGATATGATTCCGCCGGGGGCTGTAGGCGAAGGTGCCAAACAGATAGCTTCGGCTTGTGACGCTGCTGTCGTAAAAATTGTAACGGCAGAAATGAATTTCGCAAAACGGCGCATTGGAAAAGAATATCCGGCCCAACGGATATTGGCGAGCGGGAACGCTCGTTGTCCTACGCTCGCCCAAACAAGCGCGCCAAAAGGCACACACTTGTCATCCCCGGCGAGGCGCGACCAGCGCCGAGGGAAGGGGATCCAGGTGTTCGTTACAAGCGCCTGGATCCCCTTCCCTCGCACCCGCTACCGCGTGTGCTCGCCGGGGATGACAATAGGAGCTCTATTCGAAGAACATGTTCACCGCGATCTGCGGGATCACCTGTGACGGGCTGTTGCGGCCAGCCATGGAGATTTCCACGCCCGCGATAATGCCCAGATGCGAGGTGGGATTATATTCGATAGCGGGCGCCACCCAGAAGACCGAGCCTTCGATGTCCGCCATCGCGCCGGTCACGCCTTGCCCGCGCACATGCGGGCCCTTGGCGAAATCCTGCACCACATCCAGCGCCAGCGCCCATTGCTGGTCCAGCCCCACTTCGTCGCCGATGCCCAGTTCCGCCGAGGATCCGGGCACCGCCGTGCCGGTAAAGCCCTGCGGCGTGCCATAGGAACTGATGCCGTGCAGTTCGACCGTGTTCAGCGGTTGGGACACCCGCGCCCAGGCACGGAGCCGGTGCGGATGCAGCCAGGTGGTGAAGCGCTGCTGCAGTTCCAGCTCCTCCATCGCCATATAGGCGCCGGTGCCGAAACCGTCGGCGGAATGGTGCAGCCGCTCGAACTTGCCGGTGGGAAAGGTGATACCGAAAGTTGTGGTGAGCGAGGGATGCCAGAAATCCAGCGCCCCCGCGATGGGGCGATAGTGAATCTTGATCGGAAAATCGGCCAGACCCGTTTCCACATCCCCGTCATGGGAAACATGCGCCACCGCCGGGATCACCTGAACCGAAAAGGCATCGGTGAAGCCGTAATTGGCGGAGGTATAGGACCGCACCTGTTCGACCCCAATGGGCCCGGAATGCAGAATGCCGTTGGCGTCGAACACGCCGATGCCGCGCTTGTCGATCAGGTACGGCTCGACGCCCAGCACGCCCGCGCGCGGCACGCCGGGCGACGGCGACAACAGGGTGCCGGTAAACCATTGCGACCGGATCGCCGCTTCGCTGTCATTTTGTTGCGCCGCCGCACTCCCGGCGGACGCCAGGAAAACCGCCGCAGACATCGCACGCACGAACAGCATGACACCCCCCGCGCCTTCTCTAGCGCGCGGAATGCCGCCGGACGTCCGATAAAATGACATTCCGGTTCTGCGCTTGTTAAACGACCTCTCCGGCCTTCGCAGCTTTCTTTTGCGCTCCGGCTGGCGCCTGCGCGCTGCAAGCGCTGCTACGGCGTTCGGCGGCCTGATCGCCCGCCTCACCCCACTGTTAGCGCGCTACGCGCGCACAAGGGAGGAAGGTCAATGCCCGCAATAAAAGATTTAATCCTTGCCGCACCGGGTCTGTTGCGTCACGCTCCTGTCATGAGTGATCTCGCGCTGAGTCTGAGACTGGCGCGGCCTGCGGATGCCGCACCGCTCGCGCGTATCTATGTCGAAGCCTGGCAAGATACTTATGCCGCCATTCTTCCCCACAATCTGCTGTCCAGCATGTCGGTCGGCGTCCATACCGCCCGGATCGAGCGCGCCATCCGGAAAAGCGCCGTGCTGGTGGCCGAGGATGTCCGCCATGGCGCCATCGGCCTGGCCGGCTTCGGCGCGGCCCGCGACCGGGGCCTGGGCTTCGACGGCGAGGTCTATACGCTTTATGTCGCGCCCGGCTTTCAGGGCCAGGGCGTGGGCCGCTCGCTCTTGCACGGCGCCTTCGCGGCGCTGAAAGCACGCGCCTTCCAATCCTGCCTGATCTGGAGCCATGCTCAGAACAATGCCTGCTTCTTCTATGAAGCGATGGGCGGCATCCGCAGCGGAAGCCGCCAGATCATGATGGGCGGCCAGGACGTCAGCGAAGTCGCCTTCGGCTGGAAACAGTTGGCCGTGAGCCGCCGCAAGCTGGCGACTTGAAGAAGTCCTCATGCTGAGCGTGTCGAAGCATGAGGGCGGCTAAGTCCCGCCCTTCGACAAGCTCAGGGCGAGGAGCTGAATTCACAAATCTTTTGGCCTGACAAAATCCACCAACTCGCCTTCGCCCGGCTGGATGTCGCGCCAGCGTTCGATGTCGAAATCCAGCACCGCCAGGGCGGCGGTCGGGAATTTTTCCTCCAGCACGTCGCGCCGCTCGCGCTCCTTGCGCCGGACCGGCTCGCGCGCCAGGAACGCCGCCAGCTCCTCCAGCCCCGGATTGTGCCCGATCACCATCACCGTGCCGGTGCGGACGGGCAGGCCCTGGATCGTCGCCAATATCTTTCCGGTATCGGCAAGATAGAGCGCGTCCCGGTAATCGGCGCGCGGCGGCGTCTCAAGCGCACGCAGCACCAGGTCGGCGGTCTGCACCGTGCGCGCGGAGGTGGAGACCAGCACGCGGTCCAACTGTGCCCCGTTCTTGTGCAGATAGCGCGCCACCGCCTCGGCATCGGCGATGCCCCGAAGAGTGAGCGCGCGGGCATGGTCGTCCTGGCCCGGCTCGCCCGGCGCCGCCTTGGCATGGCGCAGAATATAAAGACGTTTCATGGCCGATATTCCGCGTTCCGAACGCAAATCAGCCGCGACTCTAATGATCTTGACCGGGCACCCGCAACCGCGTCACAAAACTGCCTCTTCTATAAGGCGTAGGTGTATGGCGACCAACAAGACCCCGGGAAAATGGCGTAAACGCACCATCGGCGTGCGCGGCGCCACCATGCGCTCGCCCTTCCAGGAGACCAGCGAGGCGCTGTTTCTCACCTCCGGCTATGCCTATGAGAATTCGGAGGAGGCCGAGGCCCGTTTCAAGGGCGAGATCCCCGGCTATCAATATTCCCGCTACGCCAATCCCACCGTCACCATGTTCGAGCAGCGGATGGCGATGCTGGAAGGCGCGCCGCTGGCCCAGGCGACCTCTACCGGCATGGCGGCGGTGTCGGCGGCGCTGTTGTCGGCGCTGAATGCAGGCGACCACATCGTGGCGGCCAAGGCGATGTTCGGCTCCTGCCTGAATGTGGTGACGGACATTCTCCCCCGCTTCGGCGTCAGCCACACTTTGGTGGATGGCGGCGATGTCGCGCAGTGGAAAGCCGCGCTCAAGCCCAACACCCGCATGTTCTTCCTGGAAACGCCTTCCAATCCCACGCTCTCCATCGTCGATCTGAAAGCGGTGGGACAAGTGGCGAACGACGCGGGCGTCTGGCTGGTGGTGGACAATGCTTTCGCCAGCCCGATCCTGCAGCGGCCGCTGGAATTCGGCGCCCATGTCTCGGTGCATTCCTCGACCAAATATATCGACGGCCAGGGCCGCGCCCTGGGCGGCGTGGTCTGCTGCACGGAAGAGTTCTACAAGAAATATCTGCAGACCTGGATCCGCAACACCGGCCCCTCGATCAGCCCCTTCACCGCCTGGATGCACCTGAAGAGCCTCGAAACGCTGGACATGCGCATGCGCCAGCATTGCGAGAATGCCGCCAAGGTGGCGGACTTCCTCGCCGCCCAGCGCAAGGTGACGCGGGTGCTTTATCCCTTCCGCGCCGATCATCCGCAGCACAATCTGGCCCGCGCCCAAATGGAAGCGGGCGGCGGCATCGTGGCGTTCGAGATCGAAGGCGGCAAGAAAGCGGCTTACAAGCTGTCGAACGCGCTCGGCATCATCGACATCTCCAACAATCTGGGCGACGCCAAAAGCATCATCACCCATCCGGAGACCACCACCCATTCCAAGCTCACGCCGGAGGCGCGCGCCGAACTGGGCGTGACCTCGGGCCTGCTTCGCCTGTCCGTCGGCCTGGAAGACGCCGACGATCTCTGCGAAGACCTGGAACAGGCGATCAAGGCGGCTTAGATTTTGCCGCGGTTCCGACGGACCGGTAGTTCGTTCAACGATTTGTCATGGCCCACCGGAGTGTGGGCCATCCAGTTGAACCACACTCCGTCTCAGAAGATATGTTCACATCACCTGGATGGCCGTTCGCACGCTGTCGCTACGAACCCCGGGCCTTGACAATTCAATTTTGGATTCCAATTGAGTCCGAACCTTAAGTCCCCTCACTTTCCTCGGTCAGCAGCGCCAACGGATTCGGCTTGGGCGCCGCGATCCGCCGCAAAGTGTTGGTGTCGCGGTGGTCGAAGGCGGGCGTCTTGCCCCTAACCGCCAAATCCGTCCGCGTCACATAGGACCAGCTGCCGTCATCGTTGAAGGTGATGTCGATGCGGTAATAGTCGGTGCGGAAAGCTTCGTCCAAAAAGGTGGTGGAGCAGATGCCAAAGCGGGGATCGCCCCGCCGCGCTTCCACCGAAATCTGCTTGTCGCCCGGCTTGGCGAAACCGCCCGCCAGCACCACCTGCCCGCGGGGAATGGCGATGGACTGCATGATCAAGCCGGTGGCCGGCTCCCACAGCCAATAGCCCACCTGGTCGTGGAAGGTGATCGCTTCCTCGGGCGTGTTGATGTGGATGTGATAGCGCAGCCCATAGAGAAGCTGCGGTCCGTTGGCCTGGGAATCGATGGGCTCCATCAGGATATGCTCGCGGAACACCCGCCGTTCGGGGCCGTCGGCCTTGGGATTGATGTCCACGCCCTGGTCGGACAACCATTCGCCCGCCAGGAGGGCGAGCGGCCCCAGATTGGCCAGGGTGTCGGGCGAGCTTTCGGGTTCGGTGAAAATATCGTCGGGAATATTCGCCATGGGCACCTCGTCAGCCTGCGGAATTTGCAGGACCGGCGTGACGATAACAAGCGGCGACATTATTCGACGGCATGCCGGGCATCGCCTATCATCGCGCCATGCCGTCTTTCACCATTCAGCCCGTGCGCTCGCCCGCCGACCTGGAAGCGACCAAGGCGCTGTTCAACGCCTATGCCGCCTCGCTGGGGATCAACCTTTCCTACCAGAATTTCGTGGAAGAGATGGCGGCGATGCCGGGCAAATATGCCCCGCCCAACGGCGAATTGCTGCTGGCGCGGGGCGATGACGGCGCGGCGCTGGGCTGCGTGGGTCTCAGACCTCTTGCCGAAGCCGGCAGCTGCGAAATGAAGCGCCTGTATGTGACACCCGAAGGACGGGGCCTGGGCCTGGGCAAGGCACTGGCGGAACGGGTGGTGGAGGAAGCCCGGCGGATCGGCTATCGCCGGATGCTGCTGGATACCTTGCCTTCGCTCGCCACGGCGATCGCGCTTTACGACCGGATGGGTTTCGCCCGCATTCCCGCCTATTACGACACGCCCATCCCCGGCACCATTTTCATGGCGCTGGCGCTATAGCGCCGGATCATGCCCGGCATGCCGGATGCGCGGCTGCCAATCCCCGCAGACGCGGCTAAGCTCTTTCCTCCAAGGAGAGACCGATGGCCGAACATTCGATCAAGCTGCAATGGGAAAAAGGCGATATCGCATTCACCTATGATGCGTATTCCCGCAACCACCAGATCACTTTCAAGGATGGCGTCGCCAAAACCTTCTCCGCCGCGTCGGTCTATCGCGGCGATCCCTCCAAGGGCGATCCGGAAGACATGTTCGTGGCGGCGCTGAGCTCCTGTCACATGCTGAGCTTCCTGGCGATCGCGGCGCGCAAGCGGATCACGGTGCTGTCCTATGACGATGACGCGTCCGGCTGGCTGGAGAATGAGGGCGGCAAATTGTGGATGACGCGGGTGGTGCTGAGGCCCAGGATCGTGTTCGAAACCGCGCCCGATGCCGCGACCGTGGATCAGATGCATCACATGGCCCACGAACAGTGTTTCATCGCCAATTCGGTGAAGACGGATGTGAAAGTGGAGCCACGGTGATGGAGCATCGGCCAGGAAAAGTGTGAAGCGGTTTTCCGAGCGGCGCCGGAGGCGCCCATAAAATAACCGGGCGCGTCCGCGCCCGCGCCGTGCGACAACCTAAAATGTCCGCGGAACCGGAATCGGCGGCGGATCCGCTGGCTTGTGAGCGGAATTAACTGTCGCAGCGGTTCCGCTTGCCTGGGCGGCGCCCCGCCCCGATAATCGGCGCATGTTCGAGAAGCAGACACCCGATCCTGGACCGGCGGCACCCGCGCAGTTTCTGTACGAGCGCGAGACCCGCTCCATCCATGTCGCGGTCAAGCCCACCTATCTGGACGACCAGTCCGATCCGGCCGACGACCGTTATGTCTGGTCTTACACCGTCACCATTGCCAATCGCGGCGAGGAGCCGGTGCAGCTGATCTCCCGTTACTGGAACATCATGGACGCGGCGGGCCGGGTGCAGGAAGTGCGCGGCCCCGGCGTGGTCGGCGCCCAGCCGGTGATCGCCCCCGGCGAAAGCTTCGAATATACCAGCGGCTGCCCCCTGGACACGGCGTCCGGGGTGATGAGCGGCCGCTACCAGATGAAGGCCGCTTCGGGGGAGAGCTTCGAGGCCGAAATCCCCGCCTTCCTGCTGGAAAGCCCGTTCGAGCGGCGCCAGGTCCATTGAATCGCTGTAAATCTGCGGCATAGCGGTCCACCGCCGGCAAAAACGCGCCCCGGGTTGCAACTTTTCGGCGCTCCCGCATCTAATGTCGGCACCCAGTATGGAACTCCCATGACCGACGCCCTGACCCGCCCCACCCGCGCGGAGGCCGAAAAGGCCATTCACACTTTGCTCCGCTGGGCAGGGGACGATCCCGCCCGCGAGGGCCTGCGCGACACCCCCGCCCGGGTGGCCCGCGCCTTCGAGGACTGGTTCTCCGGCTATACCCAGGACCCCGAAGCCTATCTGGCCCGCACTTTCGAGGAAGTGTCCGGCTATGACGACATGGTGATCCTGAAAGACATCCGCTTCGAATCCCATTGCGAGCATCACCTGGCGCCCATCATCGGCCGCGTCCATGTGGGCTATCTGCCCAACAACAAGGTGGTGGGCATTTCCAAGCTGGCGCGGGTGGTGGACGCCTTCGCCCGCCGCCTGCAAGTGCAGGAAAAAATGAATGCCCAGATCGCCCAATGCATTGAGCGCGTGCTGGAGCCCAAGGGCGTGGCCGTGGTGATCGAGGCGGCGCATCAATGCATGACCACGCGGGGCGTGCACAAGACCGGCGTCACCATGGTGACATCGACCATGCTGGGCGATTTCCGTTCCAACGACGTGACGCGGCGCGAATTCCTCAACATCATCGGCAACCCCGCCAGCCGACAGGACCGCTAAATCATGACCGCGCTGGAGTTGATCAAGGCCCTGATCGGATTCGACACCACCAGCCGCGGCTCCAACCTGGCGCTGATCGATTATGCCGAGGAATTGCTGACGGCATCGGGCGCCCGCTGCCGCCGCAGCTATGACGTCAGCCGCGCCAAGGCCAATCTCTTCGCCAGCTTCGGGCCCGAAACCGATGGCGGCTATGTGCTGTCGGGCCATACCGACGTGGTGCCGGTGGACGGCCAAGCCTGGTCGTCCGATCCGTTCAATGCCGAGGTGCGCGACGGAAAATTATACGGCCGCGGCGCCTGCGACATGAAAGGCTTTGTCGGGGTGGCGCTGTCGCTGGCGCCTGAGATCGCCAAGGCCAAGCTGAAGCGCCCGATCCATTTCGCGCTTTCCTATGACGAGGAAGTGGGCTGCAACGGCGTGTTGCGCCTGTTGGAAGATCTGAAAGACGCCAATATCAAACCCGCGCTGGCGATCGTGGGCGAGCCCACCTTGATGCGCGTGGTGGGCGCGCACAAGGCGGGCGCGGTGCTGCACACCACCTGCCGCGGCCATGAAGGCCATTCCAGCGCCCCGGAGAAAGGCGCCAATGCGGTGATGATGGCGGGCGAATTCGTCAAGCTGTTGGACGATGTGTGGACCGGGCTGCGCCAAGACAGCGATGCCCGCTTCGATCCGCCCCATTCCACGGTGCAGGCCAACATGATTTCCGGCGGCACCGCCACCAACATCCTGGCGCGCGAAGCATTGGTGACCTGGGAATATCGCGCCCTACCCGACCGCGACGCGGGCGCGATCGTGGAGACGGTAAAGCACCGCGCCCAGGGTGAGCTTTTGCCCAAATATGCCCGCCGCGCGCCCGAAGCGGCGTTCGACACCGTGCTGCATGCGGCCTATCCCGGCCTGATGATGGACGACAACTCGCCCGCCATCGCGCTCGCCCGCGAGATCACCGGCGCCAACCGGGTGGAAGCGGTGGCCTATGGCACCGAAGCCGGGCACTTCCAACGCAACGGTATCCCCGCCGTGATCTGCGGCCCCGGCTCCATCGACCAGGCCCACAAGCCGGACGAATTCTGCGAACTCAGCGAATATGACGCCTGCGAGAATTTCCTGCGCAAGGTGATCGCGAAAGCGGCGAGCTAGCCCACCTTGTCATCCCCGGCGAGCGCGAGCGAAAGCGAGTGCGAGGGAAGGGGACCCAGGTGTCCAATCAAATTCGTTGCTGGCTTCTTGGCAATCACCCATGGCCCGAAGCCTGGATCCCCTTCCCTTCGCGACGGCGCAGTTACGCCATCGCTCAGCCAGGGATGACATGAGAGTTACGCCAATGAGTCTGGTGCGATCTCGTGCGTGGTGCCGCAAAACTCGCACCGCGCGCGGATGATGCCGTCGTCATCCGCCAGCCCCGCCCGCTCTTCCGCATTATAGCCGCGCAGAATCTGGGTGATGCGCGCGGTGTCGCAATCGCAGCGGAAGGCCAGAGGCTCCGCCGGCTGCACCCGCACTTCGTCCTCATGGAACAGCCGCCACAACACCGTTTCCGGCGCCAGATTGGTGTCCACCAGCTCCAGATCTTCCACCGTGCGGGCCAGGATCGACAAACGGTTCCAATCGTCCTCGCTGCGGCCGGGCGCCTTGCTGGCTTCCGGCGTCATCTGCAGCATCAGCCCCGCCGCCTGCCAGCGCGGATGCTTTTCGCCCGCCACGAACAGGGGCGCCGCCGCCAGCCGGATCACCGTGGGCAATTGCTCGGACTGTTCGAAATAGATTTCCGCCGAGGCCGCCAATCCATCGGGCGACAGCGACACGATGCCCTGATAGGTCTGGCCGCCACGCTTGGGTTCGATGGTGATGGCCAGCGCGCCTTCGCCCGCCAGCTTGGCGAAGCCCGCGCCGTCCAGACCGGCGAAACGCTCCGCATCCAGCCGCGCATAGCCGCGCACCCCGCGCGGGCGCTCAGACGAAGACTGCACCCCATCGTCTTCGCCCTGGTCGGGCGAAGACCCATAATAATCCGCCGTCACGATATCCAGCGGCCCGGCGCTTTTGGTCTGCACGGTCAGCCGTCCGTCCAGCTTCAGGGCGGAACCCAGCAACGCCACCAGCGCCAGGCTTTCGCCCGCCACCCGCGCGGCGGGCTCGGGCAAGGCATGCGCTTCCAGCGCCTGAGACGATGCGGAATCCAGGCGGACGAAGCGGCCGCGCACGCCGGCCTTGGAAATATCGAACGGCAAGACGAAATCGCCCGCCGGATGGGCGGATAGAATGGGGGATTGTTCGGACATTGGGACTATATGGCGCTTTGGGCGCCGTCATTCAACTATGCGCGGGAAACCGCCGATAAGCCTGGGCTGGCAGCGTCCGCTGGCTTATGAAGATTCGCATGGATGTCCTCATCGCCGGTACCCTGGGCCTTTTGATCGTCGCCATTCTGGTGGCGATCGTGGCACGCCGGCTGGCGCTGCCTTACACGGTGGGCCTGGTCGCGGCGGGTGCCGGCCTGGCGCTCAGCCGGATCGATTTCGGCATCGCCCTCACCCATGACATTATTTTCGAACTGATCCTGCCGCCTTTGTTGTTCGAGGCCGCGCTCAACATCCATTGGCACGAATTGCGCCGGGACTTGGCGCCGGTGCTGGTGCTCAGCACCTTGGGGGTCGTGATTTCCGCCGCCATCGTCGCGACAGGCATGGCTTGGATGTTCGGCTGGCCCATCGCGGCGGCACTGATCTTCGGCGTGTTGATCGCCGCGACCGATCCGGTGGCGGTGATCGCCATGTTCAAGGACACCGGCATCGGCGGACGCTTGCGGCTATTGGTGGAAAGCGAAAGCCTGTTCAATGACGGCGTGGCGGCGGTGCTGTTCGGCCTGATCCTCAGTTGGGCGGCGGGAGGAACCTGGAGTTCGTCCAACGCGGCTCTGAGCCTGATCATGGTGTCGGGCGGCGGCATCGTCCTCGGAGCCGCGACCGGCGCCGCCGGCATTTTCCTGGCCGGACGCACAAGAGATCATCTGACCGAAGCGGCGATCACCCTGGTGACGGCTTATGGCTCGTTCCTCTTGGCGGAGCATTTTCATTTTTCCGGCGTGCTGGCCACGGTGACGGCGGGACTTGTGGTGGGCAGCATGGGTCTGCGCGCATCGCAAAGCCGTCCCGGCCTGTCCGATGCGGCCCGCGATTTCATCCTGGAATTCTGGGAGTTTGCCGCTTTCCTCGCCAACTCGCTGGTCTTCCTCCTGATCGGCGTGGCGGTGGCGCGGATCGATTTTCGCGCGGTGGGCGGGATCGCGCTTCTGGGCGCCATCCTCCTGGTCTTGGCCGGACGCGCCGCCACGGTCTATCCACTCAGCCTGATATTCCGAAGCTCACGCCTCGCCATCGGCATGGGCGAACAGCATGTGTTGTGGTGGGGCGGATTGCGCGGCGCCCTGGCGCTGGCCTTAGCGCTGGCCCTGCCCGCTACCATTCCCATGCGCGACACCATCGTGATCGCCACTTTCGCGGTGGTGGGCTTCTCGGTGGTGATCCAGGGCCTGACCATGCCCTGGATCCTCAAGCGGCTGGGCTTTTCCAGAGCGTGAACAATTGCGCCGGGCCTTTTGGCCCCTGGCGTCGTCGCGCGTGCTCACGTGCTTCCGCACGCTCCGCGCGACGCTCCTAGCCAGAAACCAAAATTCCCAGCGCTAGCTGAGTGCCCAGGCCAAAATCGCCTTCTGCGCGTGGAGGCGGTTCTCGGCCTCGTCGAACACGACGGACTGCGGCCCGTCGATCACGTCATCGGTGACTTCCTCGCCGCGATGGGCGGGAAGGCAATGCATGAAGATGGCGTCCTTCTTGGCCAGGCCCATCAGCCGCGCATTCACCTGATAGGGCTTGAGCAGATTGTGCCGCTTGGTGGCGTCGTCATCGCCCATCGACACCCAGGCGTCCGATACGATGCAGTCCGCATCCTTCGCCGCCGCTTCGGGATCGGTGCCGAACTCGACCTTGGTGCCCTTGGCCCAATGCACCACTTCGGGATCGGATGCCAATTCCTTGGGCGAGGCCACGCGCAAGGTGAAGTCGAATTTCTTGGCCGCATGCACCCAGGAGGTGAGTACATTGTTGCCGTCGCCGCTCCAGGCCACGGTGGCGCCCTTGATGGGACCGCGATGTTCCTCGAAGGTCATCACATCCGCCATCACCTGGGCCGGATGGCTCCATTTGGTGAGGCCGTTGATCACCGGGATGGTGGCGTTCGCCGCCAGCTCTTCCACCATTTCGTGATCCAGCAAACGGATCATCACCGCATCGACATAGCGGGAAATCACCCGCGCCGTGTCGGCGATGGTTTCCTCGCGGGCCAGCTGCATCTCGTTGCCGGTCAGCATCAAGGTGGTGCCGCCCAGCTGGCGCATCGCCACGTCGAAGGAAATGCGGGTGCGGGTGGATTGCTTGTCGAAGATCATCGCCAGTACCCGGCCGGTCAGCGGCGCATCCTTGTCGGCCACGCCTTTGGCAAGGCCCACACGCGCGGATTTGCGCGCCTTGGCGTCGTCGATGATGGCGCGCAGGGTGGCGCTGTCGTGATCGGACAGATCGAGAAAATGCTTCGGCATCGTCTTCACGGGCGCGTTCATTGTTTGTGGGCCCCCTCCGCCCTGCGCACCTGATCGGTGCTACGGGCACCTCCCCCGCCAGCATGCTGCGCATGCGCGGGGGCGGACTACGCAGTTGCTTCAAGTTTGGCCGCGGCCTTGCCCAGCAATTCCAATCCTTCACGGGCTTCGGCTTCCGACAAGGTCAGCGGCGGCAACAGCCGGACCACATTGTCGCCCGCCGGCAGCACAACGATGCCGGCCCCGCGCGCGGCGGTGATGAAGTCGCCGTTCGGCACCTTCATCTTCAGGCCGAGCATCATGCCCTGCCCGCGCACGCTATCGAAGATGGCGGGATGGGCCGCCACCAGCGCGCCCAGCTGCTGGTTGAGATAATTGGCGACCTTGTTGACGTGATCCAGAAATCCCGGCGCCGTCGCCAGGTCCACCGCCGCATTGCCCACCGCCATGGCGAGCGGATTGCCGCCATAGGTGGAGCCGTGCGTGCCGGCCGTCATGCCCTTGGCCGCGTCGGCCGTGGCCAGGGTCGCGCCCAACGGGAAGCCGCCGCCAATGCCTTTGGCCACGCACATGATGTCGGGTTCAATGCCCAGCCATTCATGGGCGAACAATTTGCCGGTGCGGCCCATGCCGGTCTGGATCTCGTCGAAGATCAGAAGGATGCCCTTGTCGTCGCAGAGCTTGCGCAAGGCGCGCAGGAAATCCGCCGCCACCGGACGCACACCGCCTTCGCCCTGCACCGGCTCGATGATCAGGGCGGCGGTCTTTTCGTTCACCAGCGCCTTCAGCGCTTCCAGGTCGCGGGCCACATCGCCGGTCAATGTCGCCTGGTCGAAGCCTTCCGCCTTGGGCCCGAAGCCTTCCAGATATTTGGTGTTCCCGGTGGCGGCGATGCCCGCCAGGGTGCGGCCATGGAAGGCGCCTTCGAAGCTGATGATATGAAAGCGTTCCGGATTGCCGTTCACGAAATGATGGCGCCGCGCCATCTTGAAGGCGAGTTCGCATGCCTCGGCGCCCGAATTGGTGAAGAACACCGTATCGGCGAAAGTGTTGGCCACCAGCTTGGCCGCCAGGCTTTCCTGGCCGGGAACCCGGTAGAGGTTCGAGGTGTGCCAGAGCTTGCCCGCCTGCTCGGTCAGGGCGCCGACCAGCTTGGGATTGCCATGGCCGAAGGCGTTGACCGCGATGCCCGCACCGAAATCCAGATATCGCTGCCCATCCTCGGCGAAAAGGTAAGACCCTTCGCCACGGACGAATGCGACATCCGTCCGATTGTAGGTGGGAAGCAATGCAGGAAACACGGGATTCTCCTTTTCGGGAACAGTAGAAAGCCGGGGTTTATCTGCCTTTTGAGGCGGTTTTGCTACCCTGTTCCTTTGAGGCCCCCATCTGTCCGCCACGCGGGCAAGCCCGCTACCGGACATCTTCCCCCGTCAGGCGTTCGGCCACGGGGGAAGAAAGCCGGAGCCTGGACGATCTAGCGCCTGTCGCAGCCTGCCGCGGCCCGCCTCCCCCGTTGCGCG
>JAFKFG010000053.1 GCA_017307355.1 Alphaproteobacteria bacterium | reverse complement strand
CCGCGCCGCCCAACGAAAAGCTCTATGCCAATCCCATGCTGGGCATACAGGCCACCGGCAATTCCAATTCCATTCGCGCCTTCTGGCTGCCCATGCGTAAGTCGGCGGCGGGCGATGCCGACAAGGCGCTGGGTGCGGGCGAGAAGATGGAAGCGCGCTACGAGATGCCGTTCCTGGCGCACGCCACCATGGAGCCGATGAACTGCACGGTGCGCCTGACGCCGGGGGCTTGCGAGCTTTGGCTGGGCACCCAGATCGCGGCGCGGGTGCAGTCGACGGCGGCGGCGACCGCCAAGGTGCCGCTCGACAAAGTGATCGTGCACAATCAGATCATCGGCGGCGGCTTCGGCCGCAGGCTGGAGCCCGACATGGTGGTGAAGGCGGTCCGCGTCGCCCAGCATGTCGAAGGCCCCGTCAAAGTGGTGTGGACCCGCGAAGAGGACATCCAGCACGATCTTTATCGCCCGGTCTATTACGACCGCGTCGCGGCGACGCTGAAGGATGGCCGCATCGATGGCTGGCATTACCGCGTCACCGGCTCTTCGGTGGTGGCGCGCTGGCTGCCGCCCGCCTTCACGGGCAATCACAATATCGATTTCGACACGGTCGACAGCGCGGCGGACATTCCCTACGCCATTCCCAACCTGAAAGTGGATGTGGTGCGGCACGAACCGCCGGGCGTGCCCACCGGCTTCTGGCGCGGCGTCGGCCCCAACAACAATGTCTTCGCCATCGAAAGCTTCATGGACGAGTTGGCACAGAAGGCGGGCGCCGATCCGGTGGAATTCCGCCGCCGGCATCTCGGCAAGACGCCGCGCCTGCTGGCGGCGCTGAACCTGGCGGCGGACAAGGCGGGCTGGGGCTCGCCGCTGCCCCCGCGGCATGGACGGGGCGTTTCGGCGCAGGTGTCCTTCGCCAGCTTCATCGTCACCATCGCCGAGGTGGAAGTGGGCGAGGACGGCAATGTGCGCCTCAAGCGCTTCACCACCGCCGTCGATACCGGCATCGTGGTCAATCCCGACACGGTGATCGCGCAGCTGCAAGGCGGCATGATCTTCGGCGCCACCGCCGCCTTGTTCGGCGAGATCACCATCGATGGCGGGCGGGTGCGGCAATCCAATTTCCACGATTACCGCATGCTGCGCATCAACGAGACGCCCCAGATCGACGTGCATCTCATTCCCAGCATGGAGCCGCCGGGCGGAATCGGGGAGACCGGCGTCACCACCGTGTCCGCCGCCATCCGCAATGCCGTCTATGCCGCCACCGGGGTTCCGCTGCGGCGGCTGCCGGTCAACCGGGCCTTGCTGGCGGGCCGCAAAACCGCCTGACCGGGCTGGCGGCTTCCGCCGTTCCGTGCCTATTCTGGCGTCAAGCCCGAACAAAGAATTTCGGCATTCATCCAAGGGGAGAAACACATAATGACGGATATTTCGCGACGTCTTCTGATCCAGGGCGCGGCGGGCCTTGCCGCGGCCGCAACCGCCGGTCCCGTGGCGGCCCAGTCCGCGCGCGGCGGCTCGATCCGCTCGCGCTTCGCGCTCGATCCCAATTTGGTTTATGTCAACGCGGCCAATCTCTGCCCCACCTTCCTCACCGCCATCGCGGCGGAGAAGGCGGAATCGGCGGCGCTGCAGGCCAATCCGTCGCAGGAATATCGCCGCAAATATAACGACATGGTGGCGACCATTCACGCCCGCATCGGCAAGAACATCAACGCGCCGGCCGCCACCATCGCGCTGACCCGAAACGGCAGCGAAGCCAGCGGCAACGTCACCCGCGGCGTCACGCTGAAAGCGGGCGACGAAGTCATTCTGGGGCACGAGAACCATCCGTCGAACACGCTGTGGTGGCAAAGACGGGCGAAGCTCGAAGGCATCGTGATCAAGACCGCCAAGCCCGCGGACGAACCCAAGACGATGCAGGAAGTATTGGACGCCTATATTTCGCTCGCCGGCCCGCGCACCAAGGTGCTGGCCCTGTCGCACCAGACCAATCTGGGCGGCATCATCGCGCCGGTGAACGAAATCGGCCGCTTCTGCCGTTCCAAGAATATCTGGTTCCATGTCGATGCCGCCCAGACCTTCGGCTGGAAGAAAATCGACGTGGCGGCGATGGCCTGTGACTCGCTGGCCGCCAGCACCCACAAATGGATGATGGGCCCGATCGGCGGCGGCGTGCTCTATGTCCGCGCCGAGCGCATCCCCGAGCTCAATCCCCTGATGATGAGCGTGGACTATTATCATTCCGGTCCCCGCGACGCGGTGGACGGCCAGGCGTTCGAATATCTGGGCCAGCGGCCGGATGCGATGCTGCCGGGCCTTCTGGCGGCGCTGGACGAGCGCGACGCGCTGGGCGGCGAGGACGGGATCGAGAAAATCGCCCGCGCCAATGCCGAAGCCATGCGCAAGAAATTGTCGGCCAAGGGCATCAAGGTGATCGGGTCCGGCGATCCGGCGCTGTGGGGCACGGTGCTGGCGGCCGACATCAAGGGCCTGCCGGACAGCGCCAAGATTCTCTATGGCAAGAAGCTGGCCGCTTCCATCACCCATATCGGCGACAAGACGCTGCTGCGCATCTCGCCCCATGTCTACAACACGCCGGACGAACTCGATCAGGTCGCCAGTCTGGTGACGATGAGCTGAGCGAGTTTCCCGCGCAAACGAACAAGGCCGCTCCTTCGGGGGCGGCCTTTTTTTGCGCGGGGCGCGATCGCGCAACCTGAGCTTGTGCGACCTTACGGATTTGCCGCAATATGCCGGCGGGGAGCTTTCCGCATGTCCGGTTCCGGCGATGTCCGCGCCACCTTGAATTACCTGCATCGCACCGATCGCAGGCCCTATCTCTATATGTTCGATCCGCCCGAGGGCGTGGCCGCCGCCTGGGGCGAGATCCATCCGGTGCCGGATGTGCCGGTGCGCAATGGGCGGCTTTTGCCGCAGCCGCCATCCCTGCACGCCAACGGCTTCGAATTCCACGTCCAGGACACGGCGGTGACGGATTTCTACGATCCCGACCAGATCGCGCGCATCTATTATCCAGAGATCGAGCGGCTGCTGCACGCCGTCACCGGCGCCGAAAAGATCGTGATCTTCGATCACACGCTGCGCTCGATCGAAAAATTCAAGGCGGGCATCAAGGGCATGCGCCCGCCCACGATGAACATCCACAATGACTATACCGAAGCCTCGGGGCCCGAGCGGGTGCGCGATCACCTGCCGCCGGAAGAAGCCGAGCGGCGGCTGAAGCATCGCTTTTTGGAGATCAATGTCTGGCGGCCGATCCGGGGGCCATTGCAGGACAATCCGCTGGCGGTGTGCGATTCCAGCACCCTGGCGCCGGAGGATCTGATGGCATCCGATCTGATCTATCCCGACCGGGTGACCGAGACTTACAGCGTCGCCTATAGTCCCGCCCATCGCTGGTATTATTATCCCGGCATGCAACGCAACGAGGCGCTGGTGTTCAAGGGCTTCGATTCCGACAGAAGCGCGAAAACCCGCTTCACGCCGCACACCGCGTTCAACGATCCCACCTCGCCCGCCGACAGGCTGCCGCGCGAAAGCATCGAAGTGCGGGCGCTGGCCTTCCTGCCGCTGAAATAGCAGCGATTTCTTTCGTCCGGCCGGATCCGCGCGGATGCCTGCCCTGCGCGGATAGGTGAAAAAAATACAACCTTGGATTGACGGCGCACAAGCGCGGCTTGGCGATGGGTTCACGAAGCATTAAAGGCTTGGGGCCTAGCGTTGCCGCTCATTGTCGCTCAGGCATGCCGTGAATTTTGAAGCTCTGCACAGCGCAATAGAAAGCCCTTCGCTGAAAGCGGTTGCCGCCCATTGGCAGGCTGCCCGCAGCGGAACCGGGATGCCGTCCTGGCAGCGGCTGAAGCCGTCGCAGATCGCCCAGCATCTTTCCATCGTCTGGGCCTATCGTTTTGATCGCATCAGCCGTCAATTCATCGGGCGCCTGGCCGGAGACCGCATCAGCGAATGCTTCGGCAAGAATTTTCGCGGCGCCGATCTGCAGGACATTCATCCGCCGCACGGATTCGAAATTTCCCATGCCGCCATGTCGAAGGTGGCGCTGACGCCCGCGATCTATCTCAATCGCGGGCCGTTGTTCGAATATATGGGCCGCGTGGTGCCCGGCGAGCGCATCATGCTGCCGCTGGCATCTGACGGGCGCACCTGCGACGGCGTCCTGGGCGCGTCCTACTATCAGCGGCCCGCCTTTTTCAGCAAAGGCGCGCCGGTCGAAGTCATTTCCGAAAACGAAGTCTGGACCGCGCTCAACTGATTGCGCTGCCGATCGTGTCAGCGCGGGGGCGGCGGCTGGCGGGGAAAATATTGGCTTTGCAGCGTTCCGTCCGGTCCCGGCACCTTGGCATAGAAGCCGCCCCTATCGGGAACGGCGGGCTCCCTCCGCGCAGGTGCGGATGAATTCGAGTCCGGATGGGCGGGGAAATATTGATATTCCATCGCGCCGCCCGGTCCCGGCACTTTGGCGTAAAATCCGCCCGCGCCGCGATCTTCACGTTCGGATGCGCGGGGGCGGGATGCGGACCTGGGAGACGGCGCCGGTTTCGGCGTCGCATCGATCACGGGCACGGAAGATTGCGGCGCTTCTGCCGCCGGCGGCGCTGGCTCGGCCGGTGCGCGGTTCAAGTCCGGAGCAGTCGGCGATGATGGCGGCGGCGTGGGCGCGGCATTCAAGTTTGGCGAAGGCGCCGCCGGCTGCTCCACGGGCGGCGGAGCAGGCTGCGCCGCCGGCGTGATCGGCTCGGCCGCGGGCGGCGGCACTTGCGGTACGGAATTGGTCTGCGTGCCGGCCGTGCGCCAATAGGCGGCCGTCAGCATCTGCGGATAGGCAAGCGCCACGATGCCGAGCAGAATCCCCGCCACCAGGATGAAGATGAGGATGGTGCCGCCCTGTCCGCCTTTGGCGACATGCACCGGCTGAAGGCCCGGCTCCGGCGGCGCGTAATGCTCTTCCGTTACCCGATCGACGATGTCTTCCCTGGGCGCGTGCTCTTCTCTTGGTTCGGGGTCCGGCTCGCGGCTTGCGGCGCGTTGCGCGGCTTCGCGTTCGCGCCAGGACGGATCGCCCGGCGGCGGCGTATAGCCTTTGTCGTAAGCGGCACGGCGCATGGCTTCGCGTTCGCGCCAGGATTGATCACCCCCGGGCGGCAGATGGCCTTGTTGACGATACTGGTCCGCCAGTTTTTCGAAACGGTCGCGCTCGGCCTGCGATTGCGCCTCTTCATCCGCCAGCATTTCCAAACGGCTTCGGGCCATGCGATCGCGACTTTGTATTTTCTATTTCATCAAAGGACAGCTTTTCCGGGAATGCAATCAATCAAGTGCATCGCGCGGAAAATGGAACCGCGCCGCAAAATCGGCACAATTCGGATTGCCGGCGACAGGATCGCGCATGCCGCGCAAAGCCCCGCTTTTCCCCCGATTTGGGGCTGACGCGGGGCAAAGTTCCGGTTAGCGTCGGTTCATCAATCCGAAGGGGAGCACAGTTTGTTCAATATTACCGATGAGGGCAGGGACGATCTTTTGAGTCGCGGCTATTCGCGGCGGCAGATGATGCGGGCGGCGATGCTGGTGGGCGGCGGCGCGACCGCTTTGGCGTTCAATCCGGAAATCGCGCGGGCGGCGGCGGGAACCGACACCATCCGCATCAACCTGAACGAATGCTGGGCCGGTCCCATGGCGCCGGGCCTCAAAGCCTCGGCCGAGATCAGCGCCAAATGCAATCGCTATACGCCCGACGACATTCATGCCCGGCTGATCAAGACCATTTCGACGGTCGAAAACATGCCGGAGGATCATATATCCACCTGGCCGGGTTCCAACGAAGCCCTGGCCCGCTCGGTGCTGGTGTTCTGCTCGCCGCAAAAGGGCCTGGTGACCGCCGATCCGTCCTATGAAACCGCCGTCACCGCCGCCAAGTTCCTGGGCGCGCCGATCAAGGGCGTGCCTTTGACCGAGGATTATCGCCATGACGTGAAGGCGATGCTGGCGGCCAATCCGGATGCGGGCCTCTATTATGTCTGCTCGCCCAACAATCCCACCGGCACTCTGACGCCGATGGCCGACATCGAATGGCTGGTGGCGAACAAGCCGGCCGGCGCCATCGTGGTGGTGGACGAGGCTTACATCCACTGGACCCCGGATTTTCCCAACAACACCGCCAACCATCTGGTGCGGGCGGGGAAAGATGTGCTGATCATGCGCACCTTCTCCAAAGTGTTCGGCATGGCGGGGATGCGGATGGGCTTTGCGATGGGCCGTCCCGACCTGATCAACAAATTGCGGGCGCATGACGGCGGCCAGATGTCGTACCAGATTCCGGTGCCGGCCGCGGCTTGCGCCGCTGCCAGCCTCACCCAGACCGGCCTGATCGATCAGCGCCGCAAGGAACTGGTTCAGGTGCGGGCCATGACCGAGGCGTTTCTCACCAAGCGGGGCCTGCGGGTGGTCGGCCCCAGCCACGCCAACATGCTGATGGTGGATTGGAAGACCAAGACCGCCAAGGAGATGCAGGCCGCGTTCAAAGCCCAGAATGTGGAGATCGCGGGCGGCCGCTGGGCGATCTGGCCCACCGTGTCGCGCATCACCATCGGATCGCGCAAGGAAATGGAAGGCTTCATGGCCGCCTGCAACAAGGTGCTGACGGCCTGACGCTTGTCGAAGGCGTGAAGAAGGGGCGGTTCAAAGGCCGCCCCTTTTTTATTTTTTCGGTGTCCAGGCGAAGACCATGCGCGCCGCGTCTTCCACCGCTTTCATCGCGGTCACATATGGTCCCGGTCCATGGCTGAGGCGCGCGGCACCCGCATCGGCCAGCACGTCGAAGCTGGGCGTGCTGCTGCTGATCATGATGTTGATGGGCAGCGGCACGGCCTTCACCAGCCGGGCCAGCAATTTGGGATCGATCAGGCCGGGCACGAAAATTCCGTCCGCGCCTGCCGCCGCATAGAGATTGGCCCGGCGCACGGCCTCGTCCAGCATCGCTTCGTCATGCTGCGGCGCCGGCTTCTGGAAAAAGACATCGGTGCGGGCGTTGATGAAAAAGGGCAGATCGCCCGCCGCCTGCCGTGCCGCCCGGATACGCGCCACTTGCGCTTCGGCATCGCGCAGGCTGCCATCAGCGGGGAAACTGTCTTCCAGATTGCAACCGATCGCGCCCGCCGCGACGGCCTTGCGAACCGTCTGCCCCACCGCTTCCGGCGCGTCGCCATAGCCGCTTTCGATATCGACCGATACCGGCAAGGATGTCGCCGTCACGATGCGGGCGAGATTTTCCATCACCAGGTCGAGCGGCACTTTCTCGCCATCGCCATAGCCATTGGCGGCCGCCACCGACCAGCTGCCCGTGGCGATGGCCCGCGCGCCCGCCTTTTCCACCGCCTTGGTGCTTCCCGCGTCCCAGGCATTGAAGAGCAGCAACGGGTTCCCGGGAATGTGGAGGTGCCTGAAGGCACGGGCTTTTGCGGTCTGGTCGGTCATGGTGTCGGTTCCTTTGCGGCAGCCTGACGATGGGACGGTCCGACATCCACCGCTGTCGAAATCTTTAGCAAGGATTTGCGCCCGCGCCCGGACAGGAAATAGCATCGCCCGGCGAGCCCCTGGATGGCAAAGGATATGGCGAGCGAAATCGGGGCGAACGGAATAGGGCGTCTTTTCTTCGGCGCGGACCGCAAGCTGCTCTTCTTCTGGCGGGCGGTGATCTTCTATGCGGCCGCGACCTGGATCATCGCGCCGTTGCTGGAGGGGCCGTCGGATGCGCTGGCGGCGGCGCTGCATATTCCCCCCGGCCTGACCGCGGGCATCATCGCGATTTCGGAAATCGGCACCTTGATCGCTGCCCTGATCTGCACGGCCGCGTTTGCTTTTTACGAGCGCCGCCGCATCGATAGTTATGGAATGCCGCTCGACCGGATGTTGCGGCCGCCTCTTTTTGAAGGCGCCCTGGCCGGTGTGGTCAGCGCCGGGCTGGTGGCGCTGGGCATGATCGGGTTGGGCGGCATGCAGGTGAAGGGCCTGGCATCGGATAGCGGGTCCATCGGGGGCTTCGCGCTGGGGTGGCTGTTCGCCAATATCTGCATCGGCGTCGCCGAAGAGATGTTCTATCGCGGTTATTTCCTGCAGGCCCTGTGGCGGAGCCTGGGCTTCTGGCCCGGCGCCATCCTGGCCGCCCTGGTCTTTGCCGCCGACCATTATTTCTACAAGCCGGGCGAGAATATCTGGGACGTGATCACCTTGGTGAGCCTCAGCCTGATGATGAGCTATTCGGTGCTGCGCACGGGCAGCTTGTGGTTTGCCGTGGGGTTCCATGTCGCGTTCGACTATATGCAGCTCTTCGTGATCGGCACGCCCAACGGATCGCGCTTTCCCGTGGGGCGCTTGCTGGATGTGCGCTTCGACGGGCCCTGGTGGCTGACGGGAGGGGCGCTGGGCACTGAAGCCAGTTTTCTGATGTATCCCGCCATCGCGCTGCTGTGGCTCTTTGTCTGGTGGCGCTATCGCGGCCGTTCGGACGAGGCCCGTCCGGGCTAAGTCGCCTGTTTTCGGGCGCGCCGCTCGCGATCCTGTGCATAATGCATTTCGAATCTTTCTCGGGAGATCGCTTCATGTCCGACGGCCAAGCGAAGGGGATACTGGCGGGCAAGGGCGATGAGCTCGAATATCTGCTCCTGGGCCTGGCCAATCGCCACGGGCTGGTGGCGGGGGCCACGGGCACGGGAAAGACCGTCACCCTGCAAGTGCTGGCGGAAGGATTTTCCAAGGCCGGGGTGCCGGTCTTCGCCGCCGACATCAAGGGTGATTTGTCGGGCCTTGCCGCGCCCGGCGAAGCCAAGGACGCCTTCGTCACCAGGGCCAAGAGCCTGGGCTATGATTACGAGCCCGACCGCTTTCCCGTGATCTTCTGGGACCTGTTCGGCGAAGAGGGCCATCCCATCCGCGCCACCGTTTCGGAAATGGGCCCGCTGCTTCTGTCGCGGCTGATGGACCTGAACGATGTGCAGGAAGGGGTTCTCAACATCGCCTTCCGCGTCGCGGACGAGCAGGGCCTGCTGCTGCTGGACATGAAGGATTTGCGCGCCATGCTGAGCTTCCTGGGCGAGCATGCCGACGAGCTCACCACCCAATATGGCAATGTCTCCAAGGCGACCCTGGGCACGATTCAGCGCCAGCTGCTGGTGCTGGAAAATCAGGGCGGCGGCAAATTCTTCGGCGAGCCCGCGCTCGTCTTCAGCGATTTCCTGCGCACCGACCGGGACGGGCGGGGCATGATCAACATCCTGGCCGCCGACAAGCTGATGCAGACGCCCCGGCTCTATGCCACCTTCCTGCTCTGGCTGTTGTCGGAATTGTTCGAGCAGATGCCCGAAGTGGGCGATCCGGAAAAGCCCAAGCTGGTGTTCTTTTTCGACGAAGCGCATTTGCTGTTCAACGACGCGCCCAAGCCGCTGATGGACAAGATCGAGCAGGTGGTTCGGCTGGTGCGGTCCAAGGGCGTGGGGGTTTATTTCGTCACCCAGAGTCCGCTGGACGTGCCCGAAACCGTGCTGGCGCAACTCAGCAACCGCGTCCAGCATGCGCTGCGCGCCTTCACGCCCCGCGACCAGAAGGCGGTGAAGACCGCCGCCGACACCTTCCGTCCCAATCCCAAACTGGACACGGCGCGGGTGATCATGGAGCTGGGCAAGGGCGAAGCGCTGGTCTCGTTCCTGGAAGGCAACGGCACGCCGCGCGTAGTGGATCGCACCATGATCTGCCCGCCGTCGGCGCGGATGGGCACCATCACCCCGGACGAGCGCAAGGCGGTGATCGATGCCAGCCCCGTGAAAGGCAAATACGAACAGGCGCTGGACAGCGAGTCCGCTTACGAAGTGCTGATCGCCAAAGCGCAGCAGGCCGCGACCGCCGCCGCCGCGCCGCCCGCGGGCGGCGGGTTGCTGGGCGGGCTGGCGGGCGCGTTGGGCAGCGTGTTCGGCACCAACAATCCGCGTGGTCAGCGATTATCCGCGGGCCAATCGATCGCCCGCGAAGTGACGCGCACCGTGACCAACCGGGTGGCGGGCCAGATCGCCGCCGACCTGGGCAAATCGCTGGGCGGAAAAACCGGCGGCACCATCGGCCGCGCCATCATCCGCGGCGCGCTGGGCGGAATGCTGCGGCGGTAAGGCCGCTCAATTCTCCATCGACTGGTCGGCGCGAAAGGCTTCGAGCCGCACACGCGCGACACCGTTTTTCTCCATCCCCAAGGCGCGCGCCGCCGCCAGGGAAAGATCGACGATGCGGCCCTTCGCGCGCGGCCCGCGATCGTTGATCTCCACCTTCACCATCCGGCCGTTGGAAAGATTGGTGACGCGGACCACGGTGCCGAACGCCAGGGTCGGATGCGCCGCGGTGAAAGCGGTCAGGTCGAATGCCGAGCCATCGGCGGTGGCTTTGCCGTTGTGCGCGGCGCCGTAAAAGGACGCCATGCCGGTCTGGCTGAAGAACGGCAATGATGGCGCGGGCGCGGCAATGGCGGGCGGCGGAGGTAGCGCGGGCGGCACCGAAGGCGGCGTCTGCGTGGCGCAGCCGGCCAGGAAAGCCAATGAAAACACCAGGAGCGGTGCCGGGCGGGGACAAGATTTGCTGCAACGCATTCAGGGGTGCTCGCTGGGCAACCCCTGAATAACGCGTCACGACGCCATTGGACCAGTCCCGCCGCCTTCCGCTTCGGGCTTTGCTTTCAGATCACGCCCAGCATCTGCATGGCTTCGGCCACGCGGGTGAAGCCGGCGATGTTCGCGCCCAGCACATAGTCGCCCGGCGCGCCATATTCCTCGGCGGTCTGATAGCAGGCGTCATGGATGTTGCGCATGATGGTGCTGAGCCGCGCCTCGGTCTCATCGAAGCTCCAGCTGTCGCGGCTGGCATTCTGCTGCATCTCCAGCGCCGAGGTGGCGACGCCGCCCGCATTGGCCGCCTTGCCGGGCGCGAACAGCACGCCCGCGTCGCGGAATACTTTGATGGCATCGGGCGTGGAGGGCATGTTCGCGCCTTCGCCCACGGCGATGACGCCATTCTTCACCAGCATGCGCGCATCCTTGCCCGACAATTCATTCTGCGTGGCCGACGGCATGGCCACGTCGCAAGGCACGTTCCAGACCGAGCCTTTTTCCGCCGGGATGAAATGCACGCCGGTGCCCTTGCGCCGGGCATATTCGGAGATGCGCTCGCGCCGCACATCCTTGATCTCTTTCAGCAGACCAAGGTCGATGCCGCTTTCGTCCACCACATAGCCGCTGGAATCCGAGCAGGCGATGACATGGCCGCCGAAGGACTGCACTTTCTCGATGGTATAGATCGCCACATTGCCCGAGCCCGAGACCACGACTTTCTTGCCATCGAACGCGGTGCCCTTGGTCTTGAGCATCGACTGGACGAAATAGGTGTTGCCGTATCCGGTGGCTTCGGTGCGGGCGCGCGAGCCGCCATAGACCAGCGCCTTGCCGGTGATCACGCCGGCTTCATAGCGGTTGGTCAGGCGCTTGAACTGGCCGAACATATAGCCGATCTCGCGGCCGCCGACCCCGATATCGCCCGCGGGCACGTCGGTATATTCGCCCAGATGACGGTGCAGTTCGGTCATCAGCGACTGGCAGAAGCGCATGATCTCGCCGTCCGACTTGCCCTTGGGATCGAAGTCGGAACCGCCCTTGCCGCCGCCGATGGGCATGCCCGTCAACGCGTTCTTGAAAGTCTGCTCGAAGCCCAGGAATTTGATGATCCCGACATTCACGGACGGGTGAAAACGCATGCCGCCCTTGTAGGGGCCCAGCGCCGAATTGAACTGCACGCGGAAGCCGCGATTGATCTGCACCTGGCCTTTGTCGTCCACCCAGGGGATGCGGAAGATGATCTGGCGTTCCGGCTCGCAGATCCGTTCGATCAGCGCATTGTCGAGAAAATGCGGATGCTTGGCGGCGACGCGGCCCAGGCTTTCCAGAACCTCGTGCACCGCCTGATGAAACTCGGGCTCGCCGGCATTGCGGCGGATGACTTCGGCCAGAATCGGCTGGAGCTTTTCGTCTATGCTGTTCATGTCCCTAGTTCCATCTTGTTGTTGTGGTGATGCGGCCCTGCCCCAGGCCGTGGATTGAAAAGGCATCGCGCCTTTGTACTCGATTGCTCCCTTGCGATTGCGATCCGCGCGAAAGCCGCGAGACCGCCCTGATCGCGATAGCGGAGGAGGGCGGGCAGCACAATCAAAATCGGGCTTATGCGCGATGTGACGCGCATGGCGGCTCGCGGCGTCAATGCCCGCCGGTCGCGCGCAATATCTGTTCGATCTTGGTGAATCCCCTGGCGTGCGCATGCCGCAACGGGGTGACATTGTAGCGGTCCGCCAGATTCACATTGGCTTTGGCGTCGATAAGCAGTTGAACGATCTGTTGATGCGCTTCGCCGCCATCGCCCAGGATGATGGCCTCGAGCAGCGCGGTCCAGCCAAGATTGTTGACATGGTCGACATCGACGCCGGCCCCGATCAAGGCGCGGACGGTTTCGACATGTCCCCGCTCCGAAGCCGGAATAAGGGCCGTGCCGCCATATCGGTTTGTGCTCTTCAGGTCGGCGCCGTGCCGGAGCGTCATTTTGAGAATCTCGAGATGCCCGAGCGCCCCGGCTTCGAGATAGGGACTGTCCAGGATATCGTCCTTGGCATTGACGTCGGCGCCCGCCTCGATCAGCGCCTTGGCGGCGCCGATCTTGTCGCCGCGAGTGGCGATGAGAAGCGCGGTGCGGCCGTTGCCGTCGCGCGCGTCGATCTTGGCGCCTTTCGCCAGCAGCGCGCGGATGGCGGCGGCATCGTCACGCAAGGCGGCGGCGTGCAGCGGCGTTTCTTTCATGTCCTGTCCATGGGCAAGCCGTGCCGACCACATCCATGCAGAGCCGGCGATGGCGAGGATCAGGAAAATGCCGGACAGTTCCGGCGCCCATTGCCGGCCGCGCGAACCGGCCGCCGGTTCAGGCATGACGCTCGGTCTGGCCCGTCACATTGTCGACGATCACCGGCGTTTCGAAATAGGAAAGCTTGGGCGCGCTGCCATAGCGGTCGGTGATGAATTGCCGCCATTCCGCATCATAGAATTTCTCGGCCGCCGCGCGGCTTTCCCACAGGTAACAGCCGCCGCCTGTATGGGTGTCCTTGTCGTAGATGTAATATTTGCGCACCAGGCCGGGCAGCGCCCGGTATTTCGGCGCCGAGCCCTGAAACAGCTCCGCGGCTTTTGCCGCATCGACGGTGGCGGGCAGTTGAAATTGAACGATGGCGGTGATCACGAGAAACTCCCTGGTGCTTGTGCCGGCGGGCGCTCAATCATGGGCCGGATGATCGACCCGATGCCTGGAAACGCACCACCAAACCCCGCCCAATAGAGCAGCAATGGCCAAAAGTTCCAACAGCGTCGGCCATCGCCCTTCCCATCCGAAGCTGTAAAGCAGCGCGAAAAGCGTCTCAAACACCACCAGCTGGCCGGTCATGGTCAGCGGCAGGCGGCGGGAAGCGAAATTCCACAGAGAATTGCCCACCACCGATGCCAGAAGGGCGATGCCGAAACTGACGCCAAGAAAGACAAGCCAGGCGTCGCGGCCGGCCGGTACCGGCGACAGGAGAAATGCGGGCATCGCGAATACCAGGCATTCCGCCGCCGTGACGATGCCCAAGAGCAGCGACCAGTCCTGGGAAGACACATGATGGAGGCGGGCGATGCAGCGCGCGTTCAGCACCGCATAGATCGTCCAGCAGGCGAGTGCGCCTGTCGCGGACAGAAGGCCCAGCGCCTGCCGCCACCAGTCCTTCGGCGCCAGGATGAGGGAATTCGCCGAAATCAGCGCCACGCCCGCCGTCACCAGCAGCAAGGGCATCAGCAAACGCTTCAACGGCACGGCGCCGGCCTCGCGCGTGCCGATCAGCGTGATCACCACCGGCAACAGGCCGATAATGAGAGAGGTCGGCGCCGGTCCCGCCAAATTCACCGCGACGGCCAGGCAGACATAATAAATCACATTGCCGGTCAGCCCCAGCCAGACCAGCGCCATCCAGTCGGCGCGGCCGAGTTTCCCGGAAAGCCGCGCGCGCCATCCCGGCGCCAGCAGCGGCAATGCGAGCAGGCCATAGGCCAGATAGCGCGCCAGCGAAATTTGCACCGCGGTGAAGTCCGGCGTCAGGCGGGGCGCAATGAAGACCAGCCCCCACAGCGCGCCGGCCAGAACGCCCGCGGCCGTTCCCCAGAACAGATTTCCGTCATCCCGCCGCATCGCCAATAACGCCCCCTATGGCCATCCCGTTTATTTCGATGCCGGGTGGATTGTTCAATGGCGGGGAAGGGATGGGCGGAATGCAGCCTGCGCGGAGCGGGCGCGAGAAATTGCGAGTTGCACGCGAAGGGCCGTCTTGCCGGCGTACTGCGCGTCGGACGCCTCGGCCGGCCATTGGCGCTTAATGGTCGATGGCCGCCTGGTCGAAGGCAGCGGCGAAATGAAGCTCGCCTTCCGGATCCGGACCGAAGAACACGATCCGCTGAACGAAGCGGCTCTCCAAGCCCTTGTACGTCAGCCGCCCATCGCTGGCGAAGCCGGACGAACGATAGACGTCCGGATCGCCGATCAGCGCCACGCCCGCCGCGCCTCGGCCCTTGAGAATCTCCAGACCCTTTTCGATCAGGGCTTTGCCGATGCCGCGCCGCTGCCGCGCGGGCTCGACAGCGATCGGGCCCAGCCCGAACCAGTTTGCGTGACCTTCGATGCGGATGGGCGAGAAAGCGACATGGCCGATGATGGCACCGTCCTGCTCCATGACGAGAGACAAAGCCAGATCGCCGGACCGCCGCAGCAGCCGGATGATCGGCGCCTCGGTGCCCGCGCTATAGGGCATGCCTGTGAAAGCCCGGATGGTGAGATCGTTGATCGCAGAGTCATCAAACGGGTGTTCCGGGCGGATTGGCATGAAGCTTCCTTTGGGAGGCAGTCGCAAAGCAAGGATGGTTTATGGACCGGAACGGCGCAATCTCCGCATGTGGACTCACATTTGGAGCGCGATGACTGGCAATATCCCGTGAATGCCCCGCAGCAGTTAACCAGCAGGGATTCTCGTCATTGACAAGTGCAACCACCGATAGAATTATGATAACTCTCGGATGTGGTGCTGTGAGCAAGAATGCTTTGCGGTGCATCTTGAATTGTATGGTGGTGGCCTTCGTCCAAGGCGCGCCGCTCGCGCGATCCGGCGGCAGCACAGCCAACAGAAACGTAGTTGTCGCTTCCTAGAATCCAAATTGTCGTGGAGGGGAAGCGCGAGTGAATTTGATCAATCGGCGTCGAGAATTCTTCAAGGTCACGCCATTGGAAGTCAAATCCCATTTGAGTGAACTGGCTGGAGAACTTCTTCAATTTGAAGAAGTGCCAGAGGCTCTTGAGTACCGTCAGAGTTTGCGGGAGCGTCCATCTCCGGCCATGTAGGCGGATAAGCCAGCCTCGGACCGCTCGACGGTAAATAATTTCGGACTCGCACGGAGTGGGGGCGGGCTGTCCACCGATCCTTTTCCGCCAATAAAAAGGCCCCGCGAGGGGGCCTTGTTTAATGGCGGACAGAGAGAGGGAGTGCTGAAGTTGAGAGATCTCAACTAGTTAGGTTGGCTAACCCAGATATTCCGTTCTCATACGTTCCAATAGCTTGCATTGAGGTTGGCTAACTCTGCGGCCGGGCCATTAGCGCTAACCTACCCCTTAGCGGGCGCCTGCGTCCTAGCCATAGGAACGCATTACGCTTCGTCTTATTTTCCTGGCGGCGTTTTTGGATGCCGCCTCAAGTTAATTGGCTTGCCATGGAAGATCCGGAAGCGATCCATAAATTGCATCACATTCCGAGCAAATGATAAGGGGATTGCGAGCTCGGCCAATTTCTACGTGAAAGCCTCCTACGATCTGCTTGAACCTCCAGGTTCCTTGAGGGCTACATTCGCGGTCCCAAATCAAGGTACCCATAGCACTGCAATCGAAGCATTCCAGTTCGACTTTATGAGATGAGAACGCTATTTGAGTAGCTCCGTGGTACCGCACCGGCGCGCAATCGCGCACTTTAGTACAAATATATAATGCGGATGTTTCTCTCGATATCCTAATCGTCGCCAAACTAATCGATGGTGCCAGGCTTGTAACAGACGCCAAGATACCTTATCGTGACTTTACGTGGTTCTTGTGTCTCTGTCTGACGAAGCGCTTCTGTCTTTCTGACCCGCTTGTGCGCGCCGGACGAACCGAAAAAACTTTCTTCTCTCAGTCCCTCTTGCCCCACCCCGTTCGTGCATTTTGCGCGAGCGGAACCGATGATTTTCA
>JAFKFG010000007.1 GCA_017307355.1 Alphaproteobacteria bacterium | reverse complement strand
GACCGCGACGCGGGCGCCGTCGCGGCAGGCCAATCTTGCGTCCCGGATGGCGCGGCTGACGGCATTGCTCTGGTTCGGCGAAGCGCCCAAGGGCACGCGATTGTCATCCAGCGCGACAAACATCAATTGCCGGGGATCCCATTCGACGGTGAATATCCGCAATTCTTCTTCCTGCCCCATCGCTTGGGGCACAAGCCTCAAATGCGCCATGGCGACGACCGGTATGGTTTACCGGAGTTAAATGGTCCAGGAGCCGGAGCGTTCCCCGGCGAGCGCTCGGTCGGCGGATTAATTCGCGGCAAAGCGCCTTTCCGGAGATTTCAGCCCCGGGAGAGAAGGTCCATCGTCGCCACCGCCATCACTTTGGCCGACGCCACCATGTCCTTTATGCCGACCCATTCGTCGGGCTGGTGCGCCAGGTCGAGTACGCCAGGGCCATAGGCGATGCATTCCTTCAAGTGGCCGATCCGGTCGACATGCTTCTGGTCATAGGTGCCGGGCGAGCAGACGATCTCAGCATCGCGGCCCAGAATCCGCCGCACGGCGCTCGCCGTGGCGCTCGCCACCGGGCCATTACGGTCCGCCATGCTGGGCTGAACGCTGAAAAGATCACGCATTTTGTAACGGAAGCCGCTGCGTTCGCCCGCAAGCTGATCGAGCAGCGCTTTCATTTCTCCCTGGACCGATGCCAGGTCCTCCTCGATCAGGAACCGCCTGTCGATCACGATGCGGCAGGAATCGGCGACACAGGGCGAGGGCAGGCCCTCGAAATGCTCCGCTTCGCCGCCATGGATGGAATTGATGTTCATGGTCGATTGACGCGCGCCCGCCGGCACCACCGGCATGTCGGAATGGCGAGCGGCCAAAGCGGGGTAAAGCTGGTGCTCGAATTTCTCCAAGACCGCACTCATGTGCCGGATGGCGCTGTCGCCCAGGAACGGCATGGAGCCATGCGCCTGGCGCCCCTGGGTTTCGATCTCCGCCCACCACACGCCGCGATGGCCGATGCAGACCCGGTCGACATTCAAGGGTTCTGGAATGATCACATGATCGACACGGGGTTTGGAGAACCAGCCCCGTTCGGCGAGATAGGCGACGCCGCCATAGCCGCCGGATTCCTCATCCACCGTTCCGGAGATTTCGATGGCGCCGGGCAGTTCGATGCCGGAATCGATCATGGCTTCGACCGCCACCACGGCCGCCGCGATGCCGCCTTTCATGTCGCAAGCGCCGCGCCCATAGACTTTGCCGTCCCGCACCAGGCCACCGAACGGATCGACCGTCCAGCCGGCGCCAGTCTGCACCACATCCAGATGCCCGTTGAAATGCACGCAGGGTCCGGGCCTGGAGCCCTCATAACGGGCAATCACATTGATGCGGGGATATTTGTCGCTGTCGCCGGGCGCGCCTTCAGCGCGGACATATTCGACCTTCATGCCGCGGCGTGCCAGCCGTGCCCCAAAAAATTCCGCGCAAGGCCGATAGGCTTCGCCGGGTGGATTGATGGTGGGGAAACGGATCAGGTCCTGGGTCAGGGCAACGATTTCGTCTTCGCGCGCTTCGATCTCGCGCAAAATCGGCTCAATCCCGGTCTGGATATTCACGATAGGCGCCCCTCAGTTCAAATGCATCTCAGATGCAGCGGCCTCCGTCGACCTCAAGGGCGACGCCGGTGATCATGGACGCTTCGTCGCTGCAAAGGAAGGCGGCGGCGGCGGCAATATCCTCAGGCGTCGAGAAGCGGCCGATGGGGATGGAGGCCAGGAATTTGGCCCGGATCTGGGGCGTATCCTCACCCATGAAAGTGGCCAGCAGCGGGGTCTCGCCGGCCACCGGGTTGATGGCATTCACGCGGATGCCGAACGGCGCCAATTCCACGGCCATGGCGCGGGTGGCGGTGATCATCCAGCCTTTGGAGGCATTGTACCAGGTAAGGTTGGGCCGGGGGCTGACGCCGCCGGTGGAGGCGATATTCAGGATCGCGCCCCGCTTGCGCGCTTTCATCAGGGGCACGATCTCGCGGGCGGTCAGGTACACGGATTTGGCGTTGATCGCCACGATGCGATCGAAATCCGCTTCGGACAGGGCGTCGAGCGGCTGCGGTTTGTGGCCGATGCCGGCATTGTTGACCAGAATGTCGATCCCGCCGAAGCGGTCGAGCGCGGCCCGGGCGATGGCTTTGACGTCATCGCCGCGCGAGACATCGGCCCGCACCGCCAGCCCGCCGATTTCCCCGGCGAGCTTTTCCGCGGCAGCTTCATTCAGGTCGGCGATCACCACATGCGCGCCATCGGCCGCGAAACGGCGCGCGATGCCTTCGCCGAACCCGGACGCTCCCCCCGTCACCACCGCCACCTTGTCCTGCAAGCCCATGCGTTATCCTATCCGTGAAATGCGGCGACCGTTTTCAGTCGCGTGAATGCGTACAGCGCTTCGAAGCCTTTTTCGCGCCCATGGCCGGAACGGCCGGTGCCGCCGAAGGGCAGTTCGACCCCGCCGCCGGCACCGTAATTGTTGACAAAGACCTGGCCCGCCCGCACCGCACGGCTGAGCCGCAGGGCCCGGCTGCCATCGCGCGTCCATATGCCGGCCACCAGTCCGTACTCGGTGCCATTGGCGATGCGGATGGCCTCTTCTTCGGAATCGAAGGGGATCGCCACCTGCACCGGGCCGAAGATTTCGTCTTGTGCCAGCACATGATCGGGCGCCACGCCGGCGAACAAAGTGGGCGGCAGGAAATGGCCGCCGCTGGGCGCGTTGGAGGCGATGGCGCCTTCCGCAACCACGGCAAGACCGTCACCGCGTCCGCGCGCGATATAGCTCTCGACGCGCTTTTTCTGCGCGGCGGAAATCAGCGGCCCGACATCCAGATCGTCCCGCGCCGCGCCGACTTTGAGCGCGCGATACCGGGCGGCAAGCCTGTCCAGCAACTGATCGTAAATCGGACGCTCCAGCAAAAGACGGGACGAGGCCGAACAGGTCTGTCCCGCATTCTGGATGCCCGCATTCACCAGGAAGGGCAGGGCGCGGTCCAGATCGGCATCCGCGAAAACGATCTGGGGCGATTTTCCCCCAAGCTCCAACGTGACCGGCACGGCATTGCGTCCGGCGGCGGCCTGGATCAGCGCGCCCACCGCCGTGGAGCCGGTGAACGAGATGTGATGAACGCCGGGATGGCCCGCCAGCGCCGCGCCCGCTTCTTCGCCCAGGCCGGTCACGATGTTGAGCGCGCCGGCGGGAAGGCCCGCTTCATCGGCGATGCGGGCGAAGGCCAGGGCGGTGAGGCTGGCTTCCTCTGCGGGCTTCACCACCGCGGCATTGCCGGCGGCAAGCGCGCCCACCACCGAGCGGCCGATGATCTGCATGGGATAATTCCAGGGAATGATGTGCCCCGTGACCCCATGCGGCTCACGCAAGGTATAAACGGTGTAGCCGGCGAGATAGGGGATGGTTTCGCCATGCAGCTTGTCCGCGGCGCCGGCATAGAATTCCAGATATCGCGCCAGCGCCAGCGCGTCGGCGCGGGCCTGCTTCAGCGGCTTGCCGACGTCGCGTGCTTCCAGTTCCGCCAGCATGTCGGCTTGTGTTTCCACGGCTTTGCCGATCTTCGCCAGCACGCGTCCGCGCTCCGCGGCGGTGGCCGCGCCCCAGGCGCCTGAAAAAGCGTCTTGCGCGGCGCCGACGGCGGCATCGATATCGCCGGCCTTGCCGGCGGCCAATGTGCCGATGGTTTCGCCGGTGGAGGGATCCTCGACCGGCAAGCGCGCGGCGGCGGCGACCCATTGGCCCGCGATGAATAGCTTTTCTTCGATCATTTCGGAATCCTACGTTTCATGCCGGCTTTCCTCAACTCGCCCGTAGCGGCATGGATGCGACCGGCCGCCGTTCCGGTCCGGGCGACAGATGCAGCGCCGCGAAGACGATGGCGGCATTCACGGCGAGGCCGATGAACCCCGGATTGATGCCGCCCACGGGGACGGCGAATTCATAAAGCACGATCGCCACCGCATCCCCGGCGAGAATGCCGGCGATGATCGCCAGGGGCCGCAACCGCCGTAAAACTAGAATGCCCAGCATGCCGGGCAGAAATTGAGTCATGCCGAAATAGTAAAGATTGTTGATGGTCACCATCAGCTGCGAAGAGGTCGCGGCCCCCGCGATCGACAGCAGCAGGTAGAGCGCCATCACGACTTTGGACCATTGGCGTTGCTGATTGTCGCTGAGGCCCGGCACCAGGTTCCGGGCCACCAAGGGGCCGATGGCAAGGCAGACGCCCGTCAGCACCACCAATGCCGCCAGCGCCGCGCCGGCCAACACCACGCCCACCAGCGGCGCGGGAAGCAGCGCTTTCGCCACCACCGGAAATACGTCATTGGCGGGCGAAATATGCGGCAGATGGCTCAGCGCGAAATAGGCGATGGCGGTGAGGAAAGGAAACATCACCATGTAAAGAGGCATGGTGACCTGCGCTCGCCGCACCGCCGATGCCGAGCGCGCTGTGAAGATATAAGCGCAGGTCTGCGGCACGATGCAGAAGCCCACGCTTTGCAGAAGAATGGTGGTGATCGCGAACACATCGCTGTTCAGGCTGGGCTGGGCTGCCTGTTTCAGGGCCGCCTGCGAAGCCGATGCGCCCATATCCGGCCAATGGGCCATCGCCACCAGCCCGGTGAGAAGGATGGCCGCGATCAACAGAATGTCCTTCAGCACGGCGACATAGGCCGAAGCCCGGATGCCGGAGATTGCGATATAGCCAAAGGCCAGCAACCCGGCGAGGCTGGCCGCCGTCAGGGGCGAAATCCCCCAATCCAATTCCCGGAGGATGATCTGAAGTCCCAGGAATTGCTGCATGCCCAGCGGCACCAGGAACAGGAGCGCGGTGCAAGTGACCACCACTTCCAATGCGCGGCTGTCGAAATGGCGGCGGAACAGGTCGGGCAGGGTGATGGCGCCGTGAATGCGGCCGGCGCGCCAGATCAGGGGATTGAGGAAATAACCCACCACGAAGGCCAGAAGAATGTACCCCAGGAACCAGGTGATGAACCCGGTGCCGTTGGCATAGACGCCGCCGGGAAAGCCCAGCACGGTGGTGATGCTGTAGGTTTCGCCCACCGCCAGAAAGAAGAATAGGACAGTGTTGAACTGGCCCGAAGCGACGAAGAAATCTTCCGCCTTTTGCCGCAGATGCCCGCGCTTGGACATGAGCGCCAACAGGATCGACAGCAGAATGATGGCCAGGAAAGCGGCGGTCATGACCGGCCGCCTTCATAATCGGTCTCGATATGCTCCTCGGGCCGGCGGCGGTCATGCCCGAACCAGCAGATCGACAGACAAAGCGATGCGAGGGGGATGCAGGCGAACAGCCACCAGATTCCCAGCGGGACGCCCCAGAATGCAACCGGCAGCCGGTTGAGCAAGGGAACGGTCGGTATGACCGATAAAAATGGAATGCCGATACCGATCGCGTAGCGGAGGAAGGGCGGCAACTGGGTCACTCCCCGTCTTCCGGCATCACAGAGTACGCCAGGTCTTGCCTTCCATGCCCGGCGGCAGGTTTGCCTCATAGACGCCGCGCGCGACGGCGCGCGACAGAACATCGGCGGCCAGGGCACCGATCCGCGCCACCATGAAATCCGCGGATGGACCTTTCAGCTTCTGCTTCGCCGTGGACAGCCCGAACACCACATCGCCATCGAACGGCGAATGGATGGGACGGATGGCGCGCGAAAGCCCGTCCTGGGCCATCATGGTCACGCGCTTCATCTGGTCGATGTCCAAGTCGATGTCGGTGGCGATGCAGGCGATGGTGGTGTTGGCGCGCGCGCCGGGATTGACCTTGGCCTGGCCCCAATCTTCGCCGGTCACATGGGCATTGCTGGCGCCCAGGCCGCCGAATTCCTTGCCGATCTCGAACGGGCCGGACCAGAAATTCTTCGTGCCCGGTACGACCGGCGATCCCAGGCTGTTCACCGCCACGATGGCGCCCACGCTGATGCCGTCCTTGGTCACGAAGGATGCCGAACCGATCCCGCCTTTGAGCGCGCCGGATTCCGCGCCATAGCCGGCGCCCGCCGTGCCCAGCTTGAAGTCTCGCGATGCGGCTTCCACGGCGCGCATGCCCAAGTCACGATAGGGCGGGTTGGTGCCCCAATTCTTGTCGCCCTTGTTGGCGAGGTCGTAGAGGATCGCGGCCGGCACGATGGGAGAAACCGGAACGCCCGGCTGGGTGCTGAGGCCATAACCGCGCTTGCGCGCGCCCAGCCATGCCGCCACCCCATCGGCCGAAGCCAGGCCATAGACCGAACCGCCGGAGAGCACGACCGCATCGACGGAATGCACCAGGTTCCAGGAATTGAGCGCGTCGGTTTCCCGCGTGCCGGGACCGCCGCCGCGGACGTCGACGGCGCAGGTGGCGCGGCCGGTGTCGGGCAGGATCACCGTCACCCCCGTGCGCGCCTTGGGATCGTCGGCCTGACCGACCTGAAGCCCGGGAACGTCCGTGATCAGATTCAAGGGGCCGGGGCCGCCTGTTCCCGATGCCTGAGCCCATGCCGGATGCGGATTGGCGGCAAAGGCTGCCGCGCCGCCAGCCAGGGACGCGAGCAAGGTGCGGCGATCCATGAATATCCCCCTCGGTCATTCCGGGCGCGCGGGCCCGTTGTCACAAATCGTGGGGACACTATCGGCGGGACGATCCCGCCCCGCAAGACGCCCGCGTCAGCCAAGACATTGCGATCGGTGGGGATATCAAAATGACCGCAGGCCGCAAATCCGTGGCATGCTGCAACGAGCTTGGGAGCCGCCATGTCCGCATCGCCTCTGCCCATCATCGAAGCGCGCCGCGAACAGATGTTTCCGGTTCTGACGGCCCGCGACATCGCCCATCTCAACCGGTTCGGTGAGATCCGCCATTATGAGACGGGTGCGTCCGTGATGAAGACGGGCGAGGTCGCGCCGGGGCTGGTGGTGATCCTGTCCGGCAGGGTTCAGGTCAGCCAGGGCGGCAATTATTCGGCGCGGCAGGATGTGACCCAGCACGGCCCCGGAAGTTTCGCCGGCGAGCTGGCACAATTGTCGGATCGCCCCTCGTTGGTGGACAGTGTGGCGATCGAGCCGGTGGAAGCCTTGGTGATGCCGCCGCGCCGCCTGCGCGACGTGATGGTTCAGGAAGCCGAGTTGGGCGAGCGGCTGATGCGCGCCCTGATCCTGCGCCGGGTCGGTCTTCTTCAGGCAGGCCAGACCGGACCGATCATTGTGGGCGTTCTGGGCAGCGCCGATGTGCTCAGGCTGGAAAATTTTCTCACCCGCAACGGGCATCCGCACAAGACGCTGGATGCCAGAACCGATTCCTGTGCCATCACCTTGCTGGACCGGTTTCACATCGCGCCCGAGCAAATGCCGATCGTGCTGTGTCCGGGCGGGCAGATTCTCCACAATCCGGGCGCGGGCGAGCTGGCGCGCTGCATCGGGCTGGCGCGCAAGATCGATCCCAATATCGTCTATGACACGGTGATCGTGGGCGCGGGGCCGGCGGGATTGGCCGCGGCGGTTTATGCCGCCTCGGAAGGGCTTTCGACCTTGGTGCTGGACTGCCGCAGTTTCGGCGGCCAGGCCGGCGCGTCCTCGCGCATCGAAAATTACCTGGGCTTTCCCACGGGCATCACCGGCCTGGCGCTGATGGCCCGCGCCTATAACCAGGCCCAGAAATTCGGCGCAGAAATCGCCATACCCGACGAAGCCGCCAAGCTGGAGGATGGCGACACTGCGCGCTTCCGCATTCCATTAGGCGATGGCGAGCATGTCCGGGCCTGCAGCCTTGTCGTCGCCAGCGGCGCCCGCTATCGCCGTCCCGACATCGCGAACCTGGCCGAATTCGAAGGCACCAGCGTGCATTACTGGGCGTCGGCGATCGAAAGCCGCTTGTGCGCCGGACAGGACATCGCGCTGGTGGGCGCGGGCAATTCCGCCGGCCAGGCGGTGGTCTATCTCGCCCGGCATGTGAAGAAAGTCTGGATGATCGTTCGCGGCGCGAGCCTGGAAGCGACCATGTCGCAATATCTGGTCGACCGCATCCGCAACCTTCCCAATGTGGAAGTGCTGGTGCGAACAGAGATCTGTGGCCTGGACGGGGAAGGCGATGCGCTGTCCAGGGTCCGCTGGAAGAACCGCGACACGGGCGCGGAAGCCGCCCATGCGATCCGGCATTTGTTCCTTTTCATCGGGGCCGATCCCAACACCGACTGGCTGGCCGGATCTGGCATCGATCTGGACCAGAAAGGCTTCATCGTGACCGGACACAGGGACGGAGGTCACGCGCTGGCCACCAGCCGCGACGGGGTGTTCGCCATCGGCGATGTCAGGGCCGGTTCGATCAAGCGGGTCGCGGCGGCGGTGGGCGAGGGCGCTCAAGTGGTGGCGGCCTTGCATGCCTTTCTCGCCGACGCCCGCGCCAGCCATCTCGAACGGGGGAATGTGTGATGGCCGATAGTTGCAGCCATTTGGGCACCATCCGCACCGTCACGCCCAGCGCGCTCGGCTGCGAGGAGTGCCTGAAGACGGGCGATATCTGGCTTCACTTACGGATCTGCCGCACCTGCGGCCATGTCGGCTGCTGCGACCAGTCCAAGAACAAGCACGCCACCAAGCATTTCCACCACACCAAGCATCCCATCATCGAAGGCTATGACCCGCCGGAAGGCTGGGGCTGGTGCTATGTGGACGAGGTCTTTTTCGACCTGGGTTCCGATGTGACGCCCCAGAAAGGGCCGATCCCCCGCTACTACTGACCCCCTTGCGGCATCCTGCCGCAGGGCTATAGTTTCCCCTACAAGGTCGCGGGTTTTTCGTGACCGACGGCGAGTTGCCGCCGCGCCCCGAGCGCCCCCGGCCAGAACAGGTCAGGAGGAAGGCGCATGACAATCCGCAATCCGATCGAATGGAGCGGCTCGCAGCTTGCGGGCACGGCACGGGCTCTGAGCGCGGTCGGCCATTCACTGCATCACGTCCAGGACACCATCCATTCGCCCGCGCCCGTGATCCGGCGCATCGACAACAAGGACGTCCTCGATGCGGTCCGCAAGGGCTTCGAGGATTTCCAGACCTACCGCAGTGATGTGGTGCTGCTCTGCATTGTCTATGCGGCGGTCGGACTGGTGCTGGCACGGTTCTTCTTCGGCTCGGATCTGCTCCCGCTCCTGTTCCCACTGGCGTCGGGTTTCGCCATCATCGGACCCTTCGCGGCGCTGGCGCTCTATGAGATGAGCCGCATGCACGAAAAGGGCGAGCCGGTGAGTTGGGCCAGTGCCTTCGATGTGCTCAAAGCGCCCGCCATCGGCTCGATCATGGTTCTGGGCGCCGGATTGGTGGCGTTGTTCCTGCTCTGGATTCTGGCGGCCTGGGTCATCTACGCCCAAACCCTGCACGTGGACGTTGGAGGGATTTTCGCCAAGGTCGATAACGGCACGCGGCTGATCTTCGTGCCCGGCGACGAAGGGGGAATAACGCCCACGTCCGTCGGTGCCTTTCTGCATCAGGTCTTCATGACCCCTGCGGGCCAGACCTTGATCCTGGTTGGATGCGGCGTGGGATTTCTCTTCGCGCTGGCGGCGATGATGATCAGCGTGGTCTCGTTCCCGCTGCTGCTGGATCAAGACGTCGGTCTGGACACGGCGGTCAGCACCTCCGTGAAGGCAGTGATCGCCAATCCCGGTCCCATGGCGCTCTGGGGTCTGGTGGTCGCGGGCAGCCTGGTGCTGGGATCGATCCCGGCATTCCTGGGACTGGTGGTGGTCATCCCGGTTCTGGGGCATGCCACCTGGCATCTTTACCGCAAGCTGATCCAGCCGCGCTGATCTTCGAGGGAAGGCGGCACGCCTCAAAGGGGGCGTGCCGTCATATCCGCAAATCGATGGGGGCGTGCAGCGCGGCTTCGCGGTCCCAGTCGGGTTCGGGCTCTCCGGCGCGGTGCCCGGCCAGGAATTCGGCGCGCAACTCCAGCTCGATGGCGGCGCGCAGGAATTTGGCGGCGTAGCTGCGATCACCGGCTTCCTCCGCGAAACGCCGCAGAGTGGCGGCCAGCTTCAACAAGTCCCGAAGATCCTGAGCAGAACTCCGCATTACCTTCGAACGCGGGGGCCGGTGGCAGGTGCCGGGGAAAGAAGCGGCTTGGTTAGAAATTTATTACCGGCCTTTATTCGGCCACATCGCCCGCCTCGGGATGGCGGCGAAACCAGGCCACCGCATAGCTGCAGCGCGGGACCAGTTTGAGATTTTGGGCGCGGGCATGATCGACGATCGCCTGCATCAGCCGCGCCGCCGCGCCAGTGCCGCGCAAGGCCGGATCGGCCTCGACATGGGTGAGGACATAGCGGCCGTCATGCTCCCGGTAATTGGCGAAAACGGTGAGATCGTTTTCCACGGCTTCGAAACGGTGCAGCGCCGCATTGTCGATCATCGTTTGGGCTCCCGATACATCCAGGGCAAAGCCAGGCCGATGGGGACGATCCAGAACAGGCCGGCCACCACATAGAAGAGCAGGCTCACATACCAGGCCGCATGGGGCAGGATGCGGACCGCCAGAGCGGAAACCACCAAGGCATAAATCACCAGCCAGATCAGCATCAGGATGGTGCCGATCAGCTTTTTGGTATGCGGCGTCATGGCAGGACCATCGCCGCAAATGCCGCGGCGGGCAAGAGTGGACCAAAGCCCGTACAATCTGTATGGAACCCACATGCAGGCGTCGCGCAAAGCCGTGGGCGTTTGGCTTCTGGCCATCGCCGTCATCATCCTCGCCATGGTCACCATCGGCGGGCTGACGCGCATTACCGGCTCAGGCCTTTCCATCACCGAATGGGATCCGATCATGGGCGCGATCCCGCCCTTGACCGATGCGCAATGGGCCGACGCCTTCGCCAAATATCAGAAGATTCCGCAATACATCCTGGAAAACCGGGGCATGAGCCTCGAGGCATTCAAGGGAATTTTCTGGTGGGAATGGACCCACCGCTTCCTGGGCCGCTTCCTGGGTGTAGCCTTCTTCCTGCCTTTCCTCTGGTTCGCCTGGAAAGGCGCGATCCGCAAAAGCGACTGGCCCCGCATGCTGCTGCTGTTCGTGTTGGGCGGGCTGCAGGGCTTCATCGGCTGGTGGATGGTGCAGAGCGGATTGGAGACGCGCGTCTCCGTCAGCCAATACCGGCTGGCAATTCATCTGGGCGCGGCGCTGCTGCTGTTGATCGCCATTCTCTGGATCGCGCTGGAATATTTGCGGGACCTGAAATCTGCGCCCAAACCTGTCGGACGCCAGATTGGTTTCGTGGCGTTGATCTATGTCCAGATGCTGCTGGGCGCGCTGGTGGCGGGCCTGCATGCCGGGCTGATCTACAACACGTGGCCGGATATGAACGGCCACGTCTTTCCGGAAAATCCCTTCTTTGCTTCGCCCTGGTGGATCAACTTCTTCGAGGATCCCGGCCTGGCGCAATTCGATCATCGCATCGGCGCCTATATCGTGGCCGGGTTTGCTGCCTGGATATTCGCGAGCGGCGTGCGGTTGAGCGGCTTTGCCAAGAAGAGCGCCAAACTGGTGGCGGCCATCACCGCCTTCCAGATTGGGCTGGGCATTTTCACCTTGCTGCTGCAGGCGCCGGAAGAATTGGCGGCCTTCCACCAGGTGACGGCGGCGGCACTGTTATGCGCCGCCGTCTGGCATGCCTATGAGGTGCGCCATCGCGCGGCTTAAGAAGCCAGCGCCTGCTCGAGGTCGGCGACAATGTCCGCCACATCCTCGATCCCGATCGACAAGCGCACCACATCATTGCCCGCCCCGGCCTTGGCCCGGTCTTCGTCCGACAATTGGCGATGGGTGGTGGAAGCGGGATGGATGATCAGGCTGCGGGTGTCGCCGATATTGGCGAGGTGGGAGAATAGCTTGACCCCGTTCACCAGCTTGAGCCCGGCTTCGTAACCGCCCTTCAGGCCGAAGGTGAAGACGCTGCCTGCTCCCTTGGGGCAATATTTTTTGTGCAGCGCATAGCTCTCATTGTCTTCCAGCCCGGCGTAATTCACCCAGGCGATGTTGGGATTGGCCTTCAGCCAGCGCGCCACCGCCAGCGCATTGTCGCAATGCTTTTGGATGCGCAGCGGCAAGGTTTCGGTGCCGGTCAGAATCAGAAATCCGTTCATTGGCGAAAGCGCCGGGCCAAGATCCCGGAGCGCCAGCACGCGCGTGGCGACGGCGAAGGCCATGTCGCCGAACGTCTCCCACATGCGCATGCCGTGATAGGAGGGGTTGGGCTCGGACAGGGTGGGGAATTTCCCGCTCTTGCCCCAATCGAACTTGCCGCCATCCACGATCACCCCGCCCATGGAATTGCCATGGCCGCCCAGGAATTTGGTGGCCGAATGCAGCACGATGTCCGCGCCCCATTCGATGGGGCGGATCAGGTAGGGAGACGCCAGCGTGTTGTCGATGATCAGCGGCAGCCCCGCGTCATGGGCGATCTTGGCCAAAGCCTCGATATCGGTGATCAGCCCGCCCGGATTGGCGATGCTTTCGGCATAGAGCGCCCTGGTCTTGTCGGTGATCTGGGCCTTGAAGCTTTCGGGATCGCGGGTGTCGGCCCATTTCACATGCCAGTCGAACTTGGCGAAGCTTTGGGAGAATTGATTGACCGAGCCGCCATACAGCTGGCGCGCGGACACGATCTCGCAGCCTGGATTCATCAAGGTGTGGAGCGCGAGCAGCTGCGCCGAATGGCCGGAGGCGCAGGCAAGACCGGCGCGGCCATTCTCCAGCGCGGCAACCCGTTCCTCCAGCACCGCATTGGTGGGATTCATGATCCGCGAATAGATATTGCCGAAGACCTGCAGGTTGAACAGCGCGGCCGCATGGTCGGCATCTTCGAAGGCGTAAGCCGTGGTCTGATAGATCGGCGTCGCGCGCGCGCCGGTGGCGGGGTCGGGCTGCGCGCCCGCATGCACGCTGAGGGTGCTGAAACCATAATCGGCCATGTCATCAAATCCTTATTGCGGCGGCGGGGTGACGTGTTCCGCCTTACAATCCCTGATCTTGCAATAATTCGCAAAGGCCGCCGCCCGGACCTTGACCAGGGCATCGGTCTCCGCGGTCATGATCGCATCGGTGGCCTGGGAATTTCCGGCGGCGATGGCGGCGCGTTTTTTGACTGTTTCGTGAAATTTGACCAGCGCCGCGCTTTGCTCGGCGGTGAGGCCCGGCGTGCCGGGATCGGGCCAGACCACGACGCCGAATGTGTCGCGGCTCTTGGTCATGATGCTTTGGCCTTCCGGGCTCTCATAGAAAGAGATCTCGGCGCTCATCTGGTCGGCGGAATAAAGCGCGGCATAGGCCTTGGCCAAATCCTCGTCGGCGGCGGCGAGGGACTTGGCGTTGTCGGTCAAGGCCTGCTCGAAACTCTGGCGGAAGATGTCGGGGGCTGCGACCGAGGCGGCCATGCCGCCTTCGAAATTTCGCAGGATCAGGCTGACGCCGCCGGTATAGCGGACCAGTTTGCGGGCAAGCTCCATCGTATCGGCGGCATGGGCGGCGGAGGCCGCCAGCGACGCGGCCAGGATCAGTGCGAAAATCCCTTTAGGCTGCGCGCGCAAGGCCCAGATCCTGTTCCACCCGCGCGATCCAATCCTGGACGCGCGGCGCGCGCGCAAGGTCGAAGCCGCCTTGATCGGCCCAGCGCGTATAGGCGACGAGGGCGATGTCGGCCAGGCCGAGCTTGCCGCCCACGAAATAGCGATGCCTGGCCAGGTGATCGTTCATCACCGCCAGCACGCGCTCGCCTTTGGGAAGAAGGGCCGGATCGATATCGGCATCCGCCTTTTTCAAATAGGTTTTGTGGAAGCGGCGCACCGCGATCACGGTTTCGTGGCTGTACTGCTCCCAGAACAGCCATTGAAACATCAGCGCGCGCTCATAGGCATCGGACGGGATCAGGTCCGAACCCTCCGCCAGATGGAGCATGATGGCGTTGGATTGGGACAGCACGCGGCCATCGGACAGCTTCACGGTCGGCACCTGGCCGGCCGGATTCATGCCCAAAAATTCCGGCGTGCGGGTTTCGCCTTTCAGCACGCTGGTTTCGATCCAGCGATAGGCGATGCCCAGCCGGTCGCAAACGAATTTCACTTTCAGGCAGTTTCCGGAAATGGAGTCGCCATAAATGGTCAGCATGGTCAGATCCGTTTCAGGCTGCCGCCCTTGCCGAACAGAAGCGGTTTGCGGTTGTCGATCACCTTGCGGTTGATGCCCATCCAGCCCAGCTCGCCGGAAAAACGGCCATGCTCGATCTTGGGGCAACGATCCATGATCACGGTGAGGCCGGCATCCTCGGCCAGCCTGGCGGCTTCCTCGCTGACCACGCCCAGCTGCATCCAGATGTATTTGAGGCCGAAACGGTCCTTTTCCGCCAAGGCTTCGCGCACGATGGCGGGCGCATATTGGGACTCGCGGAAGATATCCACCATGTCGACCGGCCCCGGCACCTCGGCGAGGCTGGCATAGACTTTCTGGCCCAGTATCTCCTTGCCCGCCATGCCCGGATTCACGGGAATGATTTTGTAGCCCTTGTTCAGGAGATACATCATCGCGAAATAGGACGGGCGGATCTCGTTGCCGCTGGCGCCCACCATGGCGATGGTCTTGACCGAGCGCAGGATGGTTTTGATCAGGGTGTCGGGATAGCTCAGGCCGGCCATTGCGGTTCTCTCTTCTCCAGGAAGGCGCAGATGCCTTCCTCGGCCTCGGCGTTCAACATGTTTTCCGTCATCACCCGCGAGGCATAGTCATAGGCATCGTCCAGCGGCATTTCGATCTGGCGGTAAAAGGCTTCCTTGCCCGTGCGCACGGTGGCGCGGGGTTTGGAGGCGATGGTCTGTGCCAGCGCCATCGTCTCGGCCTGAAGCCGGCTGGGCGCCACCACGCGGTTGACCAGGCCCAGCGCTTGGGCTTCGTCCGCGGAAATCATTTCGCCGGTCAAAAGCATCTGCATCGCCGCCTTGCGGCTGACGCTGCGCGACAAAGCCACCATCGGGGTCGAACAGAACAGGCCGATATCGACCCCCGGCGTGGCGAAGCGGGCCTGGGACGAGGCGACCGCCAAATCGCAGCTGGCGACCAGCTGGCATCCCGCCGCGGTGGCGGTGCCTTGCACTTCGGCGATCACCGGCTTGGGGCAGGCCACGATCTGTTGCATCAGGGCCGAGCATTGGGTGAAGAGGGCGGCGAAGGCACCGGCCCCGTCATCGTCTTCCGACCGGCGGGCATTCATCTCTTTCAGGTCGTGCCCGGCCGAAAACACGCTGCCTTCGGCCGCGATGATGATGACCCGGACCCCCGTATCCGCGGCCGCGCCTTCCAGGGCGTTCGACAGCGCGCCCATCAGGGAGGAACTCAGGGCGTTGCGGGCCTGGGGCCGGTTCATCGACAACCGGAGCACGGCGCCGTCGCGGGCGGACTTCAGGGGGGATTCCAGCTGGGTGATGTTCATGGCCGGACTGTAGTGCGGGCGGGCGGCAAATTCACGATGTTCGCCGCTTTTATACGGTACAATGATACCGTATCGTAGAAATGCCCGGAATTCCGAGTTTTCTATTGACCTTCCGCCGGGTCGCCCGTATAGGCACGCGTCCTTTCAAGAGTATATCGCCATGAAAACCTACTCGGCCAAAGCTTCCGAGATCGAAAAGAAATGGGTCGTGATCGACGCCGAAGGCCTGGTGGTCGGGCGTCTGGCCTCGATCATTGCCATGCGCCTGCGCGGCAAGCACAAGCCGACCTATACCCCTCACATGGATTGCGGCGACAATGTCATCGTGATCAACGCCGCCAAGGTGGTGCTGACCGGCCAGAAGCTGAAAAAGAAGGTCTATTACCACCACACCGGCTATATCGGCGGCATCAAGGAACGTACCGCCGGCGCCATCATGGCGGGCAAATTCCCGGAACGGATCGTGGAGAAGGCGGTCGAACGCATGGTCCCGCGCGGACCGCTCGGCCGTCAGCAGATGTCCAACCTGCGCGTCTATCCCGGCGCGGAACATCCGCATGAAGCGCAGCAGCCCGAAAAGCTCGACGTGGCGGCGATGAATCCCAAGAACACTCAATACAAGACGAAGGCGGCTTAAGTCATGGCTGACGACAACAAGTTCGGCGAACTGAAATCCACGCTCATCAAGGCCAAGACCAACACGCCGGAAGACGCCGCCAAGGCGGACAATAAGCGCGACTCCAAGGGCCGCGCCTATGCCACCGGCCGCCGCAAGGAATCGGTGGCCCGCGTCTGGATCAAGCCGGGTTCCGGCAAGATCACCGTCAATGGCCGGGACGAGAAGACCTATTTCGCCCGTCCGGTGCTGCGCATGATCCTGCGCCAGCCGCTGATCGCCGCCAACCGCGACGGCCAGTTCGATGTGGTGGTCACCGTCACCGGTGGCGGCCTGTCGGGCCAGGCGGGTGCGGTGCGTCACGGCATTTCGCGCGCCCTGGTGAATTACGAGCCGGGTCTGCGCGCCGCGCTGAAGCCGGGCGGTTTCCTCACCCGCGATCCGCGCGCGGTGGAACGCAAGAAGTATGGCCGTCCCAAAGCGCGCCGCAGCTTCCAGTTCTCCAAGCGCTAAGCGCAAAAACTCTACTGCCTATTTCTTGGGCGGCCCGGCGAAAGCCGGGCCGCTTTTTTATTGCCCGCCCAATTCTCCCTTCGCCATATCCGGCTATAGTGCGCCCCTCAGTTGCGTAAGAATCCAAGAGAGAGTCAGTCGCAAACGAGCCAATCACAACAAATTCACTGGGAGGGACGCATGCATAAAGGAATCGTGGCTGCAGCCTTGTTGCTCACCACTTCGTCGATCGCGCTTGCACAACAAGACAGGGCCACCGACATCACCGCGGCGCAGGTTCAGCAAGTTCTGAAAGCGCCATCCAAGATCGTGGATCACACTCTCAAGGTGGTCGATCTGGGCAATTATCAGCTTTCCGTCGCCGTGATTAAGCGCGGCCCGACGCGCCCGGCCGGAACTCCGGCGCCCGTGCGTACGCCCGATCCGAAAGCGGTGAAATGCGGGCTGACGGCGATGCCGGCCGGCGCCAAGGAAGCGGCCGAAGGCGGCATTTCCCATGACTCCACGGACGAGACCTACATCATCATCTCGGGCTCCGGCACCTTGATCACGGGTGGCCAGATTCTGAACGGCACGCGTTCGGCGCCGGACAGCGAAGTGACCAAGGTCCTGAACGGCCCGTCCTGCAGCGGCAAGATCGTGGGCAATTTCGTCGCCCGCAAAGTGAATGTGGGCGATATCTCGGTGATCCCGGCCGGCGTGGCGCATGGCTGGGCCGACATCACCACCGAAGTCACCTATCTCAGCGTCCGTCCCGACCCGAAGAAGGTTCTGGAGCACGGTTACGTCAACCCGGCGATCAAATAACGCCCGGTCGACGCGCGGGCGCTGCGGCGCTTTCGCAGTGCAACAATGGAGGCTGACAAACTTCGCGACAACATCGCGATGGATTGTCGGCCTCCATGGCCTATGAATTATTTTTCACAGGTCCGGCGGGATCATTCTCATCGCTCCCGTCCCGGCAAAAGGGGGGTAATACATGTCCAAATCTCAACTGCGGCGCCTTTCATCCGTCGCGGCAATCGCGCTCGTGCCGGCTCTGTTCGGGGCCCAAGCGATGGCGCAGAACAATGGCCAGCCTTCTACCGCGAAAGGCGATTGGCCGATGTACTTCGCCGATCCGTCCGGTTCGCGTTATTCGCCTCAGGATCAGATCAACGCCTCCAACTTCAACAAGCTGGAGGTGGCGTGGCACTTCAAGACCGACAATCTCGGCACAAGGCCTGAGTTCAAGCTCGAAGGCACGCCGGTGGAGGTCAATGGCACGCTTTACACCACCGGCGGTTCGCGCCGCGCGGTGGTCGCTCTCAATGCCCGGACCGGCGAATTGAAATGGGTCTACAGCATGGAAGAGGGCGCGCGCGCCGCGCTGGCACCCCGCCAGCTGTCGGGCCGCGGCGTTTCCTATTGGACCGACGGCAAAGGTGACGAGCGCATCATCTATGTCACCACCGGCTATCACATGGTCGAGCTCAACGCCAAGACCGGCCGCCCGATCGAAAGCTTCGGCGATCACGGCGTGATCGACATGAAAGTCGGCGTGCTGAAGGGCGCCGGCGAGCAGATCGACCTGGAAAGGGGCGAGATCGGCCTGCATACCACGCCGACCGTGGTGAAGGACGTCATCATCGCCGGCTCCGCCTTCAAGGAAGGCATGCAGCCGCTCACCCACAACAACAGCAAAGGCATCGTGCGGGCCTGGGACGTGCGGACGGGCAAGGAATTGTGGAAATTCCGCACCATCCCGCAGAAGGGCGAATTCGGTTACGACACTTGGGAGAATGGTTCCGCCGACCGCAACGGCAATACCGGCGTTTGGACCGGCATCACCGTCGATCCGGAACTGAACAGTGTCTATCTGCCGGTCGAAGATCCCACCAACGACACCTATGGCGGCGCGCGTCCCGGAAACAATCTGTTCGGCGACAGCCTTGTCTGTGTCGACCTGACAACCGGCAAGCGCAAATGGCATTACCAGATCGTCCATCATCCGATCTGGGATTATGACCTGTCCTCGCCGCCGCTCCTGGCCGACATCACGGTGGACGGCAAGGCGATCAAGGCCGTGGCGCTGCCGACCAAGGAAGCCTTCCTCTATGTCTTCGATCGCGTGACCGGCAAGCCGATCTGGCCGATCGTCGAAAAGCCGGTGCCGCAAAGCGACGTGCCGGGCGAGAAGACTTCCAAGACCCAGCCTTTCCCGACCAAGCCTGCCGCTTATGCGCGTCAGTCCGTGACGATGGACGATCTCATCGATTACACGCCGGAACTGCGGGCCAAGGCGGTCAAGATCATCACGGAGAATTACAAGCTGGGCCCGATGTTCTCGCCCGCCATACTGAGCAAGGTCGGCTTCCCCAGCGCGGTTCTCACCATCGGCAATTTCGGCGGCGGCACCAACTGGCCCGGCGCCGGTTACGATCCGGAACTGCATACCGTGTTCGCGCCCGCGTCCAATACCGGGATCGTGCAGATGGGCCTGGTGGAACCTCCGCCCGGCCTGACCGATTCCAAATATCTGCTGGGCACGGCCGGCCAGCCCTTCCGCATCAGCGGCGGTCCGGGCTTCGGCAGCGCCGCGGATGCGCCCAAGGTCAGCGAGGATGAAGCCAAACTTCAGGCCGCGCTTGCCGCGCATCCGGAGAAACCTGCCGGTCCGCCGCCCCCGCGCAACGTGGACGGCATGCCGCTGGTCAAGCCGCCCTACGGGCTTCTGTCGGCGATCAACCTGGATACCGGAACGATCACCTGGCAGGTGCCGCATGGCGATACGCCGGACGACATCCGCAACAATCCGGCGTTGAAGGGGATCAACATTCCCAAGACCGGCCAACCGGGCAATGTCGGCCTGGTGATCACCAAGAGCCTGGTGGTCATGGGTGATCCGCTCTTCACCACCACGCCGGAACATCCGCGTGGCGCGATGCTGCGCGCTTACGACAAGAAAACCGGCCAGCAGGTCGGCGCGGTCCTGATGCCCGCGCCGCAATCGGGCTCGCCGATGACCTATTCGGTGGGCGGCAAGCAATACATTGTGGTCGCGGTCAGCGGCGGCAATTATTCGGGCGATTACATCGCCTATAGTTTGCCGAGCAACTGAAGTTGAAAATATAACGGGCCGCCCATCGGGCGGCCCGTTGCTTTTTTCTTTTCGGAATTAGGCCGGCGGCGCTTGCGCCGGCACGCCCGCATCCGGTGGCGCGCCATAGGCATTGGCGCCGGCATCGCCGGGCTGGCACCAGAAATAAATCAGCACCACAGCGGCGACGAACCCGATCAGGCCCAGAAGCGGGCCGATGGTGAGCATATAGGCCACCGCGCCAAAGACCCCGAACGGCCCGAAGACGAACAAGCGGAACAGTTGCGAGACGGCGAAGGGGATCAGGAAGATCCAGACCAGACTTCCATTGCGCCCGGTGTCCTGCAGGCGACGCGCGCCCATGCCCGCGGTCGGCAGCAGCAGCGCCAGCGACGTCAGCGCGGCGAGGGGAATGAATGTGGCCGATTGCACCACCAGCGCCACGATCTGCACCGCGACGCAGGCCAGGATGAAATACCAGAAACGCTCGCGGCCCACTCGTCCGCTGGTGTCGAAATAATGCTGGGTGACGGTGTTGCGGAAATTCTCGACGATAGCGTTCAGGTCCATGCCCGCCCTCGAAACAGCCATTCCGGGCGGGATGCTAGTCCTGCTTCCCGGGCTTGGAAAGCTGCCGTGCGCCCCTCGCATGGCCGTCCGGCTTGCCGCAGGGGCAAAATAGGCTATGAGAAGCCGCCAGAACGGACAGGCACATGACGGCGAAGATCTTCATCGACGGAGCGGTTGGAACCACGGGGCTGGAAATTCGCGAGCGCTTGGCCGGGCGTTCCGATCTGACGGTGGTCGCGCTGCCCGATGCCGCGCGCAAGGATGAAGCGGCGCGCGCCCGTGCCTTGAACGATGCGGATCTGGTGATCCTCTGCCTGCCGGACGAGGCGTCGCGCCAGGCCGTGTCGCTGATCGACAATCCCCGCGTCCGGGTGATCGATGCGTCCACCGCCTTTCGCGTCGCCGAAGGCTGGACCTATGGCTTTCCGGAACTCGAAGCGGACGGTTACGACCGGATCGCGGCCAGCGCCCGTGTTGCCAATCCCGGCTGCTGGGCGACCGGCTTTCTGGCGCTGGCACGGCCCCTGGTTCGTGCGGGCCTGATCCCGCCCGATTTTCCCGTCACGGTTCACGGCGTCTCCGGCTATTCCGGCGGCGGCAAAAACATGATCGAGGAATTCGAGAAAAAGGATTCTCCGATTTTCGTGGAGACGGTGCATCGCGGTTATGCGCTGGGCCTCGGTCACAAGCATCTTCCCGAAATGCAGGCGCGCGCGGGCCTGAACCATGCGCCTTTGTTCGCTCCCTCCGTGGCGCGGTTTTATCGCGGCATGCTGGTGGAATTGCCGCTGCAATCCTGGGCACTGCCCGGCGCGCCAGGCCCACGCGACATCCATGCGGTGCTCGCCAATGCCTATGCCGGCAAGCCGCTGGTCGAAGTGGCGGGATTGGACGAGACGGAAACGATGAAGGCCGTGGACGCGGAACTTCTGGCGGGCAGCAACCGGATGAAGCTGTTCGTCTTCGCCAACAAGGCGGGCGATCAGGTGCGGCTGGTGGCGGCGCTGGACAATCTGGGCAAGGGCGCCGGCGGTGCGGCTGTCCAGAATCTCAACATCATGCTGGGCCTCCCAGAGACCACGGGTCTTTGAATCGTTCCCGATAGCGGGCGGCGCGAACTGGGCTGGCATCGCCGGCAAATATGCTAGAAGCCGGTATGGCGCGGCTTTGGCTGGGAGTGCTTGCGGTGGTGGCGTTGGGCGCGCTTGGCGTGGCCCTTCTGATCGCCCGTCCGCCCGATCCTGAAGGCTATTCCGGACTGGAATTCGCCCGCGTCACCGGGGCTGCCGCAGCGCGCGCGCCGCTTCTCACCACACGCGGCGCTTTGGTGACCGGCGTGGCCGCTGACAGTCCCGCCGCGCGGGCCGGCATCCGGCCGGGCGCGGTGGTGGCGCGGATCGATGGGGAAGGTATCCGCTCGGCGGAGCAGGCGTCCCGGATCGTTCGCCGCCACCGGGCCGGCGATCGCATCGTCCTCAGTCTGTTCGACGAGGCGCGCGGTGGCGTTCATGCCAAGAATGTGGCGCTGATTTTCGACGCCTCGGCGCCCCCCAGCGAGAAAATCTTTTCTGTCGCGCCGCCCCCGACCCTGGCAAAGGAAAAACTGTCGCCGCCGATCATGGCGGCCAATGCCGCCTGGTCGCGGCGCCTGGCCCATGGCGTCAGCGTGCGGTTGCGGGCGCTCCCGCAATTGACGGCGGGCACTTGTTCCGGCGTGGCGCCGGAAAAATGGCAGCTACATGATTCCGGCCCGAGCATGATCCACGTCGTTTCGGAGTCCGGTGGCGCGCATGCGATCTACAAGCTGGTGCGCCTGGAGGCGGACCAGCGGCGCGATCTTCTGGGATACGTGTCCGGCCTGCTGCACGAAATCTTCCGCAGCCCGGTCACAGTCACGCCGGTGGAAGCCCGGCCTTTCGGCGTGAGCAGCATCAGCTTCGGCAACAAGACCGGCGCCACCGGCTTCGCGCTGTGGCGGTTGAACGGCGATATTCTGTCCGTCTGGATCGCCGGCGTGCCCGCCGGCGATGCGTCATGGGCCATACCGGTCACGGCCAGCGCTTTGCTGTCGCTGCGCTGCCAGTCCGATCTGGCGCCGCCGCCCCGGCCGCGCGATCCCTCCATGGCGGCAACCTCGGTTTCGTCGCGCTGCCTTGAGGATCGCTGCGAGGACAGCGATTTCGCCGCCACCTATCTCGACAAATTCCGCCTGGGCTATGTCCATGCCCATGACGGCGAGGTTTTCCTGGTCAATCCGCGCCGCGATCTGTGGGCGAACGGGCAGGAAGGCCCGGGCTTCTACCGGCAACTGGGTGGCTTGAACGAAAAACTTGAACCGGGCAGGACCAACTGACCGAAGAAATGCCAAAGCATTTCTTCGGTCATCCCCGGCGAGGCGCGATCAGCGCCGAGGGAAGGGGATCCAGTCTTATCGTGATTTCACCTTCACATAGTCGCCGGGAGCGTCTCCCAGAACTTTCAGTTTGCCGTCGCCGGGCTGGCGCGCGGGAATTTTTTTGCCCGACAAGGCCGACAGCCAGCGGTCCCAATCCGGCCACCAGGAGCCGGCATGCTCGGTCGCGCTGGCACGCCAGCCATCCACGGTCTCGGTCTTTTTCTCGTTGGTCCAATATTGGTATTTCTTGGCCGCGGGCGGATTGATCACGCCCGCGATATGGCCCGATCCCGCGATGATGAAGCGGACCGGCCCGCCGAACAGTTTCACCGCCTTGAACACCGAATTGGCGGGGGCGATATGGTCTTCCTTGGCCGATTGCAGATAGACCGGGACTTTCACTTTCGAAAGATCCAGCTTCACGCCATCCAGCATCATCTTGCCCAAGGCCAGCGCATTGTCCTTGTAGCATTGGCGCAGATAGGACAGATGCAGCTTTTCCGGCATCCGCGTGGTGTCGCTGTTCCAATAGAGCAGGTCGAACGGCATGGGCGACTTGCCCAGCATGTAATTGTTGATCACGAAGGACCAGATCAGGTCGTTGGCGCGCAGCATGTTGAAGGTGCCGGCCATCTTGGCGCCGTCGAGCACGCCGCCGGCCTGCTTCATCTGCTGCTCCAGCGCTTCGAGCTGGGCTTCGTCCACGAAGACGGAAAGATCGCCCGCTTCGCTGAAATCGGTCTGCGCGGCCCAGAAGGTTGCGGAATGAATGCGCGCGTCCTTCTTGGCCGCCATATAGGCGAGGGTGGCCGCCAGAAGCGTGCCGCCGATGCAATAGCCGACGCAGTTGGGGTCTTCCACCCCGGTCGCGTCCTTGACCGCGTCCAGCGCGGCGAAGACGCCGTCGCGCATGTAATCCTCGAACCCCATCTGGGCGAGATCGCTGTCGGGATTGGCCCAGGAGACCACGAAGACGGTATAGCCCTGCGCCACCAGCCAGCGGATGAAGCTGTTCTCGGGCCGAAGGTCCAGAATGTAGAATTTGTTGATCCAGGGCGGGAAGATCAGCAGCGGCCTTTCATGCACTTCGGCGGTGGTGGGGCTGAACTGAAGCAGCTCGATCAGCTTGTTGCGGAAAACCACCTTGCCGGGGGCGGTGGCGATATTCTCGCCGATCACGAAACCGTCCGCAGACTGACGGATCGACAGCTCGCCGCGCCCCCGTTCGATGTCGGCGATCAGATTGTCCAGGCCCTTGACCAGATTCTCGCCGTTCGACTCCAGGGTCGCCCGCATCACTTCGGGATTGGTGAGAAGGAAGTTGGTCGGCGCGAAGGCATCCGCGAATTGGCGGGTATAGAATTCCACCCGCTTGCGCTCGCCTTCGGGAATGCCGTTGAGATTGGCGACCATGCCCTGCATGGCGTTGGCCGACAGCAGGTAGGATTGCTTGATGAAATCGAAGATCTCGTTCTGCTGCCATTCGGCGTCGCGGAAGCGCCGGTCGCCGGGCGGAGGCGCGACCACGGGCGCTGCGCTGTCGTCGCCCAGCATGCGCCGTGCGGTGGTTTCCCAAAGGCCCATCCAGTCGCGCCACAATTGCGTTTGGGTTTCCGCCACCGTCTGACGGTCCGCGCCCATTGCCTTCAGCAGCGCGAAGAAGGCGCTGGAGATGTTGAGAGGATCGAGCGGGCCTGGATTTTCGCGGTCGGCCCAGCGGCGGAGGAATTCGCCGACCAGCCTCTGGCTCTGTCCCGCCACCATCACCATGTTGCGGGCGAATTTCTCCCGGTCCAGATGCGTCAGGCGGTCGGAGAGGGAAGGGCCCGTCGATTCGGGCCGGGACGCGGACTGTTTCTCACCCATCATGGCACCATGCTTGGCCGGAACCGGTGATATCGCGGGCGGCCGGCCGCCGCAAATCCCCTGTCGCAAGGGCCGTTATGGCTGAAATATGTCAAGAATTCACGTATTTAGCAGTGGCCGCGCTTGGAACCAAAGCCCCGGCACGGTATAGGAAATGGGCTGGGTCGTGCGCCGTTCGGGGAGTCACGCGCCGTCCGGCAATGCTTTCTGACCGGGAAACGACCGCATGACCAAGTCCACCGTTCCTCTGCGCCAGTTGACGCTGATCCTGGGCCTGACCGTCGCGGCCTCTGCCTGTTCCACCATTTCGGATTTGGATCCCACGGGACTTCTCAGCGACAGCAGCAGCAGCGACACCGCTCCTGCCAGCCAGTTTCCGGACCAGGCGGCGCCGACCGCGTCCGACGATGCCACCGGCACCACGCCCGATCTTGCCAGCTTGCCGGCCCGTCCGGCGCCCACGGCGACCCCGGGCGATCAGCAGCAGACCGCGCAATCCTTGGCCAGCGACGGCGCCCAGGCTCGTTACAGCGCCGACGCGCTTCGCGGCGGCACCGAAGCGGCCGCGCCCCCGCCGCCGCCCGCCAGCGAAACCGCGCCGGCCATCGCGCAACGCGCGCTGAGCGCAACCGACACACCGCCCACCGCTTCCGAAGCGCCGTCCGCTGCCGCGCCCGAAGCCGCACCGCCCCAGATCGCCGCGACACCCGCCGCTGCTGCACCCGCCGCTGCTGCACGGGCCGCCGCGCCGGCGCCCGCGGCGCCGGTTCCGGCCTTGCGCGCCACCGCACCATCGAACGAACCGGCCGTGCCCGCCAATGCGCCCGTGCGCACGGCGGCGCTTCCCGGCACCACCGCGACACCGGTCGGGCCTTCCGCCGGATCGGCGGGCAGCCAGCCGGCTGTTCCGGCCAATGCGCCGGCGCGCGGCGGCGCGGTCATGGCGCCTCCGGCTGCATCCGATGCCGCGTTGGGCTTTAAGCCGTCGGCGGCACCGCCGCTCGATCCTTCGGTCAACCAGTTCGTGTCGGCGCCCATCGTGGCGCGCTATCGCCAGACCGCTTCGCTTGCGGGCAGTGCCGCGCCGGCGGTTCCCGCGGTTCCGCCGAAAGGCGCCAGCCGCGGTTCGGATAGCGGCTCGGTGGTGGCCAACCTCAGCGGCGGGACGCCCACCGCCGTGGTCTATTTCGCCGGCGATGGCGTTGCCCTCACCAAGGCGGCGCATGCACAGGTGCGTGCCGCGGCAGCCGCGTTCAAGGCCAATGGCGGGCAGGGCTCCATCCGCGTGGTCGGCCATTCGTCCAGCCGGACCGGCGACATGTCGATGGAAAAGCATCTGGAAACGATCTTCGCCAAGTCGCAGGCGCGCGCCAATGCGGTGGCGCAGGATCTGATCCGCCAGGGCGTTCCCGCCTCCAAGGTTCTGATCGACGCGGTGGGCGACAGCCAGCCGGTCTATTACGAATCCATGCCCAAGGGCGAAGCCGGCAATCGCCGCGCCGAGATCTTTGTGCAGGGGTGAGCCACGACCGCGAAGCGGACAAAATGGTCCAGTGGACCATTTTGAGTGGCGAACGCCGCGAGCCTAAGCGAGCGGCCGGACAGCCACGAACAGGAAGGGTGCCTTGGACCATTTTGAGTGGCGAACGCCGCGAGCCTAAGCGAGCGGCCGGACAGCCACGAACAGGAAGGGCGCCCTGGACCATTTCGAGCGGCGAACGCCGCGAGCTAAGGCGAGCGGCCGGACCGGCCCTACAACACGCGCATAAACCCCCTGCTTTCAACGCGCCTCAAAACAGCCGGAAAGTGATTGCACACAGCACCCAAATGCCCGATTTTTGGGGTGCTTTCAGGAAACTTCCATGAACACCGATTTCTACCGCATCAAGCGGCTGCCGCCCTACATTTTCGAGGAAGTCAATCGCCTCAAGGCTGCGGCGCGCGCGCGGGGCGAGGACATCATCGATTTCGGCATGGGCAATCCCGACATGCCCACGCCCGATCATATCGTGGAGAAGCTCTGCGAGACGGCGCGCGATCCCCGCTCCAACCGCTATTCCGCCTCGCGCGGAATCAAGGGGCTGAGGAAGGCGCATGTCGCCTATTACAAGCGCCGCTTCGGGGTGACACTCGATCCGGACCGCGAAGTCATCGCGGCGCTGGGGTCCAAGGAAGGCTTCGCCAACCTCGCCCAGGCGATCACCGCGACGGGCGATGTGGTGCTGGTTCCGAACCCCGCTTACCCCATCCATGCTTTCGGTTTCATTCTGGCCGGCGCCGCCATCCGCCATGTGCCCGCGACTTCGCCGGAAGAATATCTCTCCGCGCTCAGCCGCGCCGCCCGCCATTCGGTGCCGTCACCCGTGGCGCTGGTGGTGAATTATCCCTCCAATCCCACCGCGCAGGTGGTGGGGCTCGATTTCTACAAGGAGATCGTGAAATTCGCGAAGAAGCATGAGATCTGGGTCCTGTCCGATCTGGCTTATGCGGACATCTATTTCGGCGACGTGCCGCCGCCTTCGATCCTGGAAGTGGATGGCGCCAAGGACATCGCGATCGAATTCCAGTCGCTGTCCAAGACCTATGCCATGCCCGGCTGGCGCATGGGCTTTGCGGCGGGCAATCCGCATCTGATCGGCGCGCTGGCCCGTATCAAATCCTATCTCGATTACGGCGCTTATACGCCCATCCAGGTGGCGGCGGCGGCGGCGCTGAACGGCCCGCAGGAAGTGGCGGACGAGATCCGCGCCATCTACAAATCGCGCCGTGACGTGCTGGTGAAAAGCATGGCGCAAGCCGGCTGGGATATTCCGTCACCCGAAGCCTCCATGTTCGCCTGGGCCCCTGTGCCGGAGAAATTCCGCGAAGCCGGCTCGATGGAATTCGCCAAGCAGCTTTTGCAGCACGCCAAGGTGGCGGTGTCGCCCGGCATCGGCTTCGGCGAATATGGCGAAGGGTATGTGCGCGTGGCGCTGGTGGAGAATGAGCACCGCATCCGCCAGGCGGCCCGCAACGTGAAGAAGTTCCTGGGCATGGGCACCAACCACGCGCCCGCCGATCTCGTCGCGGCCAAGGTTTGATCGGTTGACGATGGGGGCTCCTCTCAAGATTGCCATTGCGGGTCTGGGCACCGTGGGCGGCGGCGTGGTCAAAGCCTTGTCGGCGCAAGCCGCGCAACTGGCGGTGCGGGCCGGCCGCGAACTGGTGGTGGTGGGCGCCAGCGCCCGGGACGCAAAAAAAGCGCGCGGCTTCGCGGTCCCGAATTTCACCACCGATCCCTTGGCGCTCGCCAGTTCCGACGCGGATGTGGTGGTCGAATTGATCGGCGGCGAAGAAGGACCGGCGCGCGCGCTGGTCGAAGCCGCGCTCGCCAACGGCAAGCATGTGGTGACCGCCAACAAGGCGCTATTGGCCAAGCATGGCAAGGCATTGGCCGCGGCGGCCGAGCGCAAAAATCTTCAGTTGAAATTCGAAGCGGCGGTGGCGGGCGGCATTCCCATCGTCAAGACCTTGCGCGAAAGCCTGGTCGCTTATGAAATCCAGGCGGTCAAAGGCATTCTCAACGGCACCTGCAATTACATTCTCACCGAGATGGAAGCTTCCGGCGCCAGCTTCGCCGACGTGCTGAAAGACGCGCAGGCGCTGGGCTATGCGGAAGCCGATCCCACCCTGGATGTGGGCGGCGGCGATACCGCGCACAAGCTGGCGCTGCTTTCCAGCCTGGCTTTCGGCGTTGCGCCGGATCTCTCCCACATGACGGTGGAAGGCATTCAGCACATCACGCCTGCCGATATTCATTTCGCGTCCGAATTCGGATTCCGCATCAAGCTCCTGGGCGTGGCGCGGCGCACCGCATCGGGCGTGGACCAGAAAGTCCATCTTGCCATGGTGCGCGCGCGCTCGCCGCTCGCCAATGTCGATGGCGCGGCCAACGGCGTTCTGGTCGATGCGGGGCAGGCGGGACCGTTCTTCTTTTCCGGAAGGGGGGCGGGGGAAGCTCCCACCGCCTCGGCCGTGGTGGCCGATCTGGTCGAGATTGCGCGGGGCTCCTGCACGCCCGTCTTCGGCCGTCCGGCGACGGAGCTGGCCGGGTTCAAGGCGGGGGCCGGGGATGCCGCCTTTACCCCCTGGTATCTGCGCTTCGAGGTTCTGGACCTGCCCGGCGTGCTGGCGGACATCGCCGGACACCTGTCGGCGGCCGGTGTTTCCATTGAAAGCATGATCCAGCGAGGCCGCGCCCATGGCGCCCCCGTGGCCATTGTGATGATTACCCATGAAGCCGCACAAAGCGCGGTGGAACGCGCCTTGAAGGCCATCGCCGCCTCGGACAAGGTTCGGGCACGGCCCTGCATGATTCCCATGGAGGCCGCGTAAGCGGGCGATAACCAGGCTGTGATATAGCCGCCCCAACAAACCTGCCGCCTGAGACGGCCCACGCCGGGAGATGACATGACCCTGATCCGCCCCCCTTCCACCGTTCAACCGCTGGACCGTGCCTTTGCCCTGGAAGCGGTGCGCGTCACCGAGGCGGCTGCCATCGCCGCCGCCGCCCAGATCGGGCGGGGCGATGAACACGCCGCCGACCAAGCCGCGGTGGAAGCGATGCGGGCGGCCTTCAACGTCCTGCCGATCGACGGAACGGTGGTGATCGGCGAAGGCGAACGGGACGAAGCCCCGATGCTGTTCATCGGCGAGAAAGTCGGGCAGGGCGGATTGGCGGTCGATATCGCACTCGATCCTTTGGAAGGCACCACGCTGACGGCCAAGGCGATGGCCAATGCGCTGGCGGTGATGGCGATGGCCGAACCCGGCACCATGCTGCATGCGCCCGATACTTATATGGACAAGATCGCCATCGGCGGCGGCTTCAAGGAAGGGTTGATCGACCTGGACGCCGAGCCAGGCGACAACAGCAATGCCCTGGCCAAGGCCAAGGGCGTCAAGCCGCATGAAATCACGGCTTGCATCATGGACCGGCCGCGTCACGAAGAGTTGATCGCCAAAGTCCGCAAGGCGGGCGCGGCGGTGAAGCTGATCACCGATGGCGACGTGGCGGGCGTGATCGCCACCACCGATCCGGCCACCGGCATCGATATCTATATCGGCCAGGGCGGCGCACCCGAAGGCGTGCTGGCGGCGGCGGCGCTTCGCTGCATCGGCGGCCAGATGCAGGCCCGCCTGGTCTTCAAGAAGGAAGACGAAAAGCGCCGTGCCGAAAAGATCGGCATCAAGGATTTCAATCGCAAATATGCCATGACCGATCTGGTCTCGGGCGATGTGGTGTTTTCCGCCACCGGCGTCACCGACGGATCGATGCTGGCGGGCGTGCATCGCGACGGCGATTACGTCACCACCGAAAGCGTGGTGATGCGTTCGGCCACGGGCACGGTGCGCTGGATCAAGGCGCGCCATCGCCGGAACGGTGGTTGAGACGCTGACACCTGGTGGGGCCTTGGCCGCCCGGCCGGAAGCGGCTTTCGGCGTCGCGCGCAGTTTTTCCGGCCGCCGCTGGCGCCTGGAGGCGGGCGACGACGCGTTGGCGCGCCAGCTGCAACAGGAATTGACGCTTTCGCCCGTGCTGGCGCGCCTTCTGGCGGCGCGCGGCATCCCGGTGGCGGAAGCCTATGACTATCTCAATCCCACCCTGAAGAAATTCCTGCCCGATCCCTCGGTGCTGGCCGAGATGGATCTGGCCGTGGCGCGGGTCAAGCGTGCGCTGGAAGCAGGCGAACGGATCGCGGTGTTCGGCGATTATGACGTGGACGGATCGACTTCCACCGCGCTGATGACGAATTTCCTGACCGCTCTGGGCGCGCCGCCCAGGATCTATATTCCCGACCGGATGACGGAAGGGTACGGACCGTCTGCGCCCGCCATGCAGGCCCTGAAAGCCGAGGGTGCTTCGTTGGTGGTGACGGTGGATTGCGGCGCCTCCGGCGGCGCGGCCTTCGCAACGGCGCGCGAGATAGGATTGGATGTGGTGGTGCTGGATCACCACCGGGTCGAAGCGCGGCCCGATGCCGCCGCGCACGTCAATCCCAACCAGCCTTCTGATCAGTCGGGGCTCACATATCTTTGCGCGGCGGGGGTGACGTTTCTGTTCCTGGTGGCGCTCAACCGCGCCTTGCGCGAGGCCGGATTCTTTGCGGCGCGCGGCATTGCCGAGCCGGATCTGCGCGAGCATCTGGATCTGGTCGGACTGGCGACCGTTTGCGATGTGGTGCCACTGGTGGGCGTCAATCGTGCCTTCGTGCGCCAGGGCCTGGGACAATTGTCGAAATTTTCGCGCCCCGGCCTGGCGGCGCTGGCGGGGATCGGAAAATCGGTGCCGCCTTTCACCGCCTATCATCTGGGTTTTGTGTTCGGCCCCCGCATCAATGCCGGCGGAAGGGTCGGCCGCTCGGGACTGGGCGCCGATCTGCTCACCGCGCGCGACGCCGAGGCGGCACAGGATTTCGCGCTTCAACTCGATCTTCACAATCGCGAGCGCCAGGGCATCGAAAAGCTGATCCTGGAAGAAGCCGTGGCATTGGCCGCCGCCCAGGACAATGTGCCGTTCCTGCTGGTGGCCAATGACGGCTGGCATCCCGGCGTGGTGGGGATCGTGGCGGGACGCTTGAAGGAACGATTCGCCAAACCGTCTTTCGTTGCCGGATTTGAAGGCGGAATGGGCCGCGGCTCCGCCCGCTCCATCCCCGGCATCGATATCGGCCGCATGGTGCGCGCGGCGCGGGAAGCGGGGCTGATCGAAGCGGGCGGGGGCCATGCCATGGCGGCGGGCTTCTCCCTGATGGCGGAGCAGTTGCCCGCTTTCCGCAAATTCCTGGAGCAGCAATTTTCCGGCACCGAAGCTGCCTATGAAGAGGCGGCCAGCCTGGTCCTGGACGCTGTGTCGTCGCCCGCGGCGGCGGGACGCAACCTGGTCGCGGAGATCGCGCTGGCAGGTCCTTATGGCGCAGGCAACCCCGAACCCCTGCTGGTCTTTCCGGATGTGCGGGTGGCCTTTGCCGATGTGGTGGGGGGCGCCCATGTCAAAGTCCGGCTCACGGGCGGCGATGGGGCGAAGCTGGACGCCATTGCCTTCAGGGCCGCTGGCACGCCTCTGGGCGAGGGTCTTCTGCAGTCCCGAGGCCGGCCCATCCATGTGGCGGGGAAGCTCAGGACCGACGATTGGAATGGCCAGGCGCGGGTTCAGCTCCAGATCGAGGATGCCGCGACAAGTATTTGATTAGAATTGAGAAAAGTGGTGCGCCCTAGGGGAGTCGAACCCCTCTTGCAAGATTGAAAATCTTGAGTCCTAACCGATAGACGAAGGGCGCATCCGGAAACGGGGGCTATACCGGCCAAGGGGATCTATTGCAAGCAGGATCAGGGGCTTCGCGGGGTGCGCCAGAAAGAAAGCTGTCCATCTGATGCCGGACAAAAAGGGCACATGAAGCGGCGGCTGATTGCTGCGATTCTGGTTGCGGCCTTGCTGCCATGGCCGCTTCTGATCGCCGGGGACCATTGGTGGGCGTTCATCCTGGTCACCGCCGCGATCATGGGGGTTCTGCGCCTGCTGCTGGGGCGGCAATGGCCGGTGTTTGCAGGCCTCGGACTGTCGCGGACCCATGCCGTGCTGAGCATTGCGGCATTCGCATCGATTGCAGCCGCAAGCGCAATTCTTCTCCACCATGTCTATGCGGCGGCCGGGTTGAGAGTGACCGCGCCCGCTCTTGAAGATCGGATCGGATTTCTGTTTCAGGCCCTCAACGAGGAAATCTTTTTCCGAGCGCTTCTGATCGGCTTGCTTGTTCTTTTCATTCCGTCGCGGCTTGCCGTTTCCATCGGAACGGCGCTCCTCTTCGCGGGGGCACATTTTCTTCTCTACCGCTTTTCCAACCCCATGCATCTGGCGCTTTCGGCGCGCGCGCTTGCGACGCTGTTCCTCGCCGGCGTGGCAATGAACAATCTTTATCTGGCCTGCCGGCATATCGGTTTTTCCTGGGCCTTGCATGCCGGCTGGAATGTGGTGTGGCTGCCCGCAAGCTTTTCCGATGCGGCGACCAACAGGCCGCTATACGAACCGCAGATCTTCGACCGGATGCTGGGTTCGCCTGCGATTGTCGCTGCGGCATGCGCGGCGGCGGCCCTGAGTTTCGCGCTTCTGGCCCTGTGGCGCACGAACGGAGCGCCGAATAGGGCGGCTTCTTCCTAGACGAGCCGACCGATCTCGCCGCGTTCCAGGCCCAGCAACCGGGCCTTCACGTCCAGCCCGCCCGCGAAGCCGGTCAGTTGCCCCGCCGAGCCGATCACCCGGTGGCAAGGCGCGATGATGGAGATGGGGTTCCGTCCATTGGCCGCGCCCACGGCCCGCATGGCTTTGGCGTTGCCCAGCGACTTGGCGATGTCTCCATAAGAGCGGGTCTGGCCGAACGGGATTTCGAGCAGGGCCTGCCACACGCTTTTCTGGAAATCGGTGCCGTTGAAATCCAGCTTCACCGTGAACGTCTTGCGCTCGCCGGCAAAATATTCGGTCAACTGGCGCTCGGTTTCGGCGAGGACGGGATGGCGCCGGTCTTCGCCCACAATGTTCAGGCGCACCCGCTTGGGATTGTCATTCTCCCACAGGATGGCCGCCAGCCCCTTATCGCCGGCGACCAGCTTTAGATCGCCGACGGGCGATTTCATGGTCTTGTAGACATAATTTGTTGGGGCTTTGGGGTCTTTGCCGCCGGGCTTGGACATGATTTGCTCCACGCGTGAGACGGGATGGCGCATGCGATTTCCTGCGTCGTCCAGGAGTGAAGATAGGACCATGACGGGCAAACGAAAGAAGCCCCCAGATTCGAAAACGCAAATCGATAGCCGTTCCAGGGCGCTGGCGGCCTTGGGCGTTGCGCTTTTGCTGGGCGGCTGCGTCTCGGCGCACCAGATTCAAAAAACCCGCAGCGACGCGGCCATTTACGGGGAACAGCAACGGGCGCGCGCCGTGCGCGAACATTGCATCGACAGCGGTGCCATTCCCGGAACCACGGCCTATCTGGAATGCCAATTGAAAGCGGCGAAATAGGCCGTTTCTCAGGGCGCCGTGCGAACCGGCAGCGGAATGTTGCAGGCGTCGATCGCGCCCGCCGGACGCACGAACCAGTCATTGTGGCGGTTGCGCCGGGCTTCGACATAGGCGGTGAAGGATTTGGTGTTGGTCTTGAGGTATTGAAGCGCCAGACGGTCCTGTGCCGGAACCTCGGAGGCCAGCCGGATCGATCGTATCGGTGTGTATTGGTCGGGCTTGGCATAAAACCCCATCGGCGCGGGGCCGCGTGGCAACGCCGACAGAAGATCCATGCCCTGCACCACGCGTCCCACCAGGGTGATGTTGCGGTCCAGCTGGCGCGGCGATTGGCCCGTCACGGCGTAAAGCTCGACGCCGCTGCCGGAATCGGCGGCATTGTCGCGGCCCGCGCCCACCATGCCATAGCAATGCAGCAGCCATTCGCGCTTGCCGTCACTTCCGGCCGGAAAATCGCCGTCAAACCCCGTCTGCGGCGCATAAGTATCGTGATCGGGCAGGCGCACCAGCGAGGAGGAGGCAGGGCGGTCGAATTCGACAAAGCCTTTGAGCGTGGCCTTGGCCGCTTTGCGCGTCTTGTCCTCCTGCGACCATTGCACCACGTAATTGTCTTGCGAGCGCAGCAGCGAGGCGTCGTCGAAATACTTCTCGCGCGCCAGCGCCTTGATATTGGCGATGGTCTTGGGCGCGAAGCCTGGCGCCAGCAGGATCACCACCCGCCCGGAAGGCAGGTCCATATAAAGCGTGTCGGCGGGATCCAGCGCCTGCCAGTCGCTGGCCGGCGCTTCCTTCAATATGGCTTCCGGCGTTCGAAACGGCGCCGCCGCTGCGATGGCCGGCACCAGGGAGGCCAGGATCGCAATCGGCAGCGCGCGTTTCATGGTCAATGCCCGATCGCGGCGCCGGCTTCGACCCGGCCGTCATTGGCGCCGAAGAGCATGCGCTTGCCGTTCTTGGTGCCGATCACGATGCCTTCGGCCTCGCCCCAGGGAACATCGTTGGTGAATTTGTGGCCCTGGGCTTCAAGCTGCTTTTGCACCTCCGGCGTCAGGGCGCCTTTCTCGATATAGACCGTATCCGGCATCCATTGATGATGGATGCGGGGATAATTGATCGCCTGCTGGATGTTCATCTTGTGGTCGATGACATTGAGCATCGCTTCCAATGTGATGGTGATGATGCGCGAGCCGTCGGGGCTGCCGATCACCATGAAGATTTTCCCGTCCTTGGTGACGATGGAGGGGCTCATGGAGGAGAGCGGCCGCTTGCCCGGCGCGATGGCGTTGTTCTTGCCCTGAACCAGGCCGAACAGGTTGGGCGCGCCCACTTTCGACGTGAAATCGTCCATCTCGTCATTGAGGAAGAAGCCGGTATCCCCCGCGATCACATTGGCGCCGAAATTGTTGTTGATGGTGTAGGTGACCGAGACCGCGTTGCCGTTCTTGTCGACCACGGAATAATGCGTGGTTTCGTTGTTCTCATGCAGGACTTCGCCGGTGCGGATTTCCGCCGACGGCGTGGCCTTTTCCGGCTTGATTTTGGCGCGGATATCGGCGGCATGCTTGGCGGACAGAAGCTTGTCGACCGGGTTCTTCACGAAGGCCGGATCGCCCAGGGAGAAGTTGCGGTCGACATAGGCGCGCCGCATGGCTTCCACCATCAGGTGAACGCTCTTGGCCGAATGCGGCTGCATCTTGTCCATCGGATAGGCGGACAGGATGTTCATGATCTCGCACACGATGGTGCCGCCGGACGAGGGCGGGGGCGAGGAGATGATCTGATAGCCCCGATAGGAGCAGGTGACGGGCTTGGTTTCCTCCACCGTGTAATCGGCGAAATCCTTCATGGTCAGAAGGCCGCCATTGGCCTTGCTGGCGGCAACCACCCGCTCGGCGATATCGCCCTTGTAAAAGGCATTGGGGCCGCCCGCGGAGACTTTGCGCAAAGTGACGGCCAGCTGCTTCTGCACCAGGGTTTCGCCCACTTTCCAGGGCTGGCCCTTGTTGAGGAAGATCGCCGCGACATTGGGTTGCTTCCTGAAATATTCGGTGCCCCAGCGCAGCAGATCGACATCGCCCTGCCGCAGCACATAGCCGTTCTCGGCCAGCTTGATGGCCGGCGCGATCAACTGTTCGCGCTTCATGGTGCCGTATTCGTCCAGCATTTTCTGGAAGCCCATCACGCTGCCGGGCACGCCCACCGCCTTGAAGCCGAACAGGCTGAGATTGGGGATCACATTGCCCTTGGCATCCAGATACATGTTCTCGGTCGCGGCGGCCGGGGCCTTTTCGCGGAAATCGATGAAGGTGTCCTTGCCATTGGCCAGGTGGATGGTGGCGAAGCCGCCGCCGCCGATATTGCCGCAGCAGGGATGGGTCACCGCCAGCGCGTAACCGACCGCAACCGCCGCATCGACCGCGTTGCCGCCGGCCTTGAGGACGTCGGCGCCGACTTGGCTGGCGTAATGCTGGGAACTGACCACCATGCCATGCTCGGCTTCGACCGGCGGAGGCGAGACGGCGGGTGGAGCGATGCCGGCATTGTCGGCAATGCTGAGCGTGGGCGTGAGCAGAAATGATGTGCCGACCAGCACACTCAGAAAACGGCGCATGAAATTCCCCCTGAAGATCGCATTGTCGCTTGACCGCCGGGCGCAAACCTAGCGCCCGGCCCCCTTGAAAGAAAGTGGGCGGCGCGGCCCCAGAGCCGCACCGCCCGCATTTCAGGCATGACGGCGCTTAATTGCCGATGGCCGCGCCGGCCGGAGAGCGGCCGTCATTGGCACCATAGAGTACCCGCTTGCCGTTCTTGGTGCTGATGATGATGGCTTCGTCCGTGCCCCAAGAGCGGTTTTCGGTGAAGTGGTAGCCATTGCCTTCCAGCTCCTTGCGGACTTCGGGCGTGATGGCGCCTTCTTCGATATAGACCGTGTCCGGCATCCACTGGTGATGGATGCGGGGATAATTCACGGCCGCCTGGGCATCCATCTTGTGGTCGATCACGTTGAGGATCGATTCCAAGGTGATGGTGATGATGCGCGAGCCGCCGGGGCTGCCCGTCACCATGAAGATCTTGCCGTTCTTGGTGATGACGGTGGGGCTCATCGAGCTGAGCGGCCGCTTGCCGGGCTGGATCGAGTTGTTCTCGCCCTGCACCAGGCCGAACAGGTTGGGCGCGCCCACCTTCGACGTGAAATCGTCCATCTCATTGTTGAGGAAGAATCCGGTATCGCCCGCGATCACCTGGGCGCCGAAGCCGCCATTGATCGTATAGGTGACGGAAACCGCATTGCCCGCCTTGTCCACCACCGAATAGTGCGTGGTCTGGTCGCTTTCATGCGGCACCACGCCGATCTTCACTTCGGAGGAGGGTGTCGCCTTGACCGGATCGATCTTGGCCCGGATGGCGGCGGCGTGCTTCTTGGAGAGAATCTTGTCCAGCGGGTTCTTCACGAAGGCGGGATCGCCCAGGGAGAAATTGCGGTCCACATAAGCGTGCCGCATCGCTTCCACCATCAGGTGCACGCTCTTGGCGGAATGCACCGGCATTTTGTCCATGGGATAGCCGGAGAGGATGTTGAGGATTTCGCACATCGAGGCGCCGCCCGAGGAGGGCGGCGGCGAGGAGATGATGCGATAGCCGCGATAGTTGCAATACAGCGGCGCGCTTTCGGTGACGGTATAGTCCGCGAAATCCTGCATGGTGAGAAGGCCGCCATTGGCCTTGGAGGCGTCGACCACGCGCTGAGCGATGTCGCCTTTGTAGAAAACGTCCGGACCTTTCGCCGAAATTTCCTTCAAGGTGGCGGCCAGTTGCTTCTGGACCAAAGTATCGCCCACTTTCCAGGGCTGGCCGTTGTTGAGGAAGATCGCCGCGACATTGGGCTCCTTGGCGAAGGCTTGGGTCGCGAAGCCATAGATCCGCACATCGCCTTCCTGGAGCACATAGCCCTGGTCGGCCAGCTTGATCGCGGCGGCCATCACCTGCTCGCGCTTCATGGTGCCGTACTCGTCCAGCATCTTCTGGAAGCCCATCACGCTGCCGGGCACGCCCACCGCCTTGTAGCCGCGCAGCGACAGGCCGGGGATCACGTCGCCCTTGGCGTCGAGATACATGTTGGGCGAGGCGGCGGCGGGCGCCTTTTCGCGGAAGTTGATGAAGGTGTCCTTGCCGTTGGCCAGATGGATGGTGGCAAAGCCGCCGCCGCCGATATTGCCGCAGCAGGGATGGGTCACCGCCAGCGCGTAACCGATCGCCACCGCCGCATCGATGGCATTGCCCCCGGCCGCCAAAATGTCCGCGCCGGCTTTGGAAGCGTCGCGCTGCGCGCTCACCGACATGCCGTTTGCCGCTTCAACCGGCGGGGGCGGCTTTCCGCCGACATTCACTCCATTGAATTCGGAGACTTGGGCATTGCCGGACGGCGCGGCGGCCTGGGCAAAGTCAAGCGTGGGCGTCAGCAGGAATGACAAGCTGGTCAGGGTGCTTAAAATACGGCGCATCGGCGGTTCCCCTTGAGTTTTTATCAGTTCCGCCAAACCTAGCGGCCGGCACGGGGCATTGCCAGCGCCGGTCGGCGGGACCGGCGTGTCAATTTGCCCACTGGCGGCACGGCGGAGCACCCCCCTAGGAGGACCTTTTTCGCGGGAATCTCAGATTATGCGTATCGATAAAATCGCCGCCGGCCGCAACGTTCCCGATGACGTCAATGTCATCGTCGAAGTCCCGGTGGGCGGAGAGCCGATCAAATACGAATTGGACAAGGAGGCGGGCACCCTGGTGGTGGACCGTTTTCTCTACACCTCGATGCGTTATCCCGGGAATTACGGCTTCATCCCCCACACCCTGTCGGGCGACGGCGACCCGGTGGACGTGCTCATCGCCAACAGTCGCGCCATCGCCCCGGGGGCGGTGATCAGCGTGCGTCCGGTCGGTGTTCTCTTGATGGAGGACAATGCCGGCAAGGACGAGAAGATCATCGCGGTGCCGTCCCAGCATATCAGCCAACGCTTTGACGGGATCGCCAACTACAAGGACCTGCCGGAAATCACTCTCAGCCAGATCGAGCATTTCTTCGCGCACTACAAGGACCTGGAGCCGGGAAAATGGGTCAAGATCCTGCGCTGGGGCGATGCCGCCGAAGCGCGCCAGATGATCCTGGACGGCATTGCCCGGGCCAAGAAGTAGCGGTCCCGGCCGTGACGCGGACGGCCGTCACAAAGATCGCGCATAACCGGACCGGGGATCCCGGATTCAAAAAATGCGCGACTATGGTATCGGAGGCGTCACGGCTTGTGTTCAACCGCCCGGTGCTCTCATGCGCGTCTGCGTTCTGCTGTTCCTGAGCATCGGGATCGTGCCCGCGGCGGCGACCGAAAGGGTGGCCGAGGACTGGGCGTTGCACGGCCAGTCGACTGTCATCGTGCAATATCATCCGGCCTTCCGCTCGCCCTATCGCGGCACCAACAGCTTGGACCCGGGCAGCCGGGGTAATGAAACGGTCAACGCCACCGCCTATCTGGGCGCGCGGCTTTGGGACGGCGGGGAGGCCTGGGCCAATGGCGAGATCGACCAGGGCTTCGGTCTCTCCAATACATTGGGCATTGCCGCCTTCCCGAACGGGCAGGGCTCCAAGGTGGGCAAGTCAGAACCCTATTTCCGGCTGCACCGGCTGTTCGTCCGCCAGAGTTTCGATCTGGGCGGGGAAGAGGAAGAACTGGCACCGGCGGCCAATCAGCTGGGCGCAAGCCGGACGCATGACAATCTTGTCATCACGATAGGAAAATTCAGCGCCGTCGATGTCTTCGACACCAATTCCTATGCTCACGATCCCGCCAATGATTTCCTCAACTGGGCGCTGATCGACACGGGTTCGTTCGATTATGCCGCCGATGCCTGGGGTTACAGCTATGGGGCCGCGCTCGAATGGAACAGCGGCGACTGGAGCGTGCGCGGCGGGTTGTTCAATCTCTCCCGCATTCCCAACGGCACCGAACTGACGCGCGGTTTCGGCCAATATCAACTCGACGCCGAGTTAGAGCGCCGGTTCCAGATATTCGCGCAAGGCGGCAAGGCCAAAATTCTCGGTTTCGCCAGCCGGGGCAATTTCGGCGCCTATAAGGACGCGGTCGCTTTCGGCCTTGCGCACGGCCTGTTGCCCGATACCGCAAGCGTCCGCCGGGGGAGTTTCCGTCCCGGCGTGGCCGGCAATCTGGAACAGGGGATCACCGAGGATTTGGGCGTTTTCCTTCGCGCCGGACTGACCGATGGAAGCCGCGAAGCCGACGAGTTCACCGACATCGACAACAGCGTCGCGGCGGGGCTCTCGCTCAAAGGCACCTCCTGGGCCCGCGGAGGCGACACGGTCGGCCTGGCATTCGAGAGCGGGGGCATTTCGGTGGCGGCGCAGCACTATTTCGCGGCCGGAGGGTTGGGCGTTCTGGTAGGGGACGGGCGGCTTGCCCATTATGCGCGCGAGCATGTGGTGGAAGCTTATTACAGCCTCGCCCTGATCAGCGGCGTCGACCTTACCGCCGATTATCAATTCGTCGCCAACCCGGCCCATAATTCCGACCGGGGACCGGTTTCGGTTCTGGGCTTGCGCCTCCACGGACAGTTCTAACTTTCCAAGCTCCGGCCGGCATGCCAGATTTCCGTCGCCAGGTTTCATGGGGGCTTGCATGAACGGGAAAGCGTTTCTGATCGGATTGTCTGCAGCGGCTCTAATGCTGGCGCCCGGCGCGGCGCTGGCGGGGCATGGCAAGGCCGGCCTATGGACCGTCACCACCAGCATCGGCGGAATGTCCGACGCCCAGCTTCCGCCCGAAGCGATGGCGCGGATGAAGGAAATGGGCATGAAGATGCCTTCGATGCAGTCCGTCGCCTCTCAGATCTGCATGACCCAGGCGGAAGTGGATTCCGACGCGCTGCCGCCGGTGGGAAAGAACGACATGGGTTGCACCAGCCATGTCCTCAGCCAGACCGCCAATTCCATGTCGGCGGAAACCGTCTGCAACGGCGAGATGAAGGGCACCGGCCGCATGCAGATATCCTATAGCGGCGCGGAGCATTATGCCGGCTCGTACAATTTCAAGGGCACGATCCATGATCGTCCCATGGAAACGAGCTCGACTTTCAAGGGCGATTGGGTCAAAGCCGATTGCGGCGCCGTGAAGCCCTATGTGCCCAAGAAATAGAATGGCCTGAGCAAGGACTGTGCGTGGATTCGGATATCGCCGAGCTTGCCGATTTGCTCCGTGGCGCGCGCCGCGCAGTGGTTTTCACCGGTGCCGGGATATCGACGGAATCGGGCATTCCAGATTTCCGCTCGCCCGGTGGCATCTGGACCAAGATGATGCCGGTGCAGTTCCAGGATTACATCGCCGATCCCGGCGCGCGCCGCATCTCCTGGGAGCGGCGGTTCGAGATGGAAGAAACCTGGAACGCGGTAAAGCCCAATGCCGGGCATCTGGCGGTGGCCGAACTGGTGCGCCGTGGCATCGTCGCTTCCGTCATCACCCAGAATATCGACAGCCTGCATCAGGCGGCTGGCGTGCCTGAAAATCAGGTGATCGAGATTCACGGCAGCACGCGCTATGCCAAATGCCTCACCTGCGACACGCGGGTGGAGATCGGCGACATTCGCACCCATTTCGACCGCCATGGCGATGCGCCGGATTGCCGGCTTTGCGGCGGCATCATCAAGACCGCCACCATCTCCTTCGGCCAGGCCATGCCGGAAATCGAAATGGAACGGGCCCAGAAAGCCAGCCTGGCGGCGGACTTGATGCTGGTGGCGGGTTCCTCGCTGGTGGTCTATCCGGCGGCGGCTTTCCCGCTGGCGGCCAGGCGGGCGGGGGCCAGATTCGTCATTCTCAACCGGGACGAAACCGAGCAAGACCCCTATGCGGACTTGGTTTTGCACCGGGAAATCGGGCCAACTTTGACCGAGGCCGTTCAGGCTTTATAAGCGGGTTGTGTCTTCCTATATGTCCTTTCATCGCTAGACTGGACCGATCCCTTGTATCCGGAGTTGACCTTGCGCCGCGCCGACGAAGAACCTGAAGAAAAAGACGACGAGAAGGCCAAGGCGCCGGATCCGCAATCCTCCGAGATCGCCAAGGCGCTCTATAAGTCCCGTACCGTGCTGATCTTCGGCGAAGTGGACATGAAGATGGCCGAGCGGGTCAGCGCCCAGCTGCTCGCCTATGCCGAGAGCGAAGGCGATATCCGCGTCATCGTCAATTCGCCGGGCGGCCATGTCGAGTCGGGCGACACCATCCACGACATGATCCGCTTTGTCGGCAATCGGGTGAAGATGATCGGCACCGGCTGGGTCGCCAGCGCGGGCGCGCATATCTATCTGGGCGCCAAGCGCGAGAATCGTTACTGCCTGCCGTTCACTCGATTCCTGCTGCATCAGCCCCTGGGCGGTGTCCGGGGCCAGGCCTCCGACATCACCATCGAGGCCGAGGAAATCCTCAAGATGCGCGCGCGCCTGATCAAGGAGATCGCGGTCGAGACCGGACAGCCTTACGAAAAGGTGGTGGCCGATACCGAGCGCAATTTCTGGATGGGCGCCGAAGAGGCCCAGAAATACGGCCTGGTGAACAAGATCATCACCAGCGCCAGCGAAATCTGATGTGACGACCGCTTCGCCATGGTGGCGCGGCGCGGTCGTTTATCAGGTCTATGTCCGCAGCTTTTGCGATAGCAATGGCGACGGGCAGGGCGATTTCGCCGGGCTGATTTCCAAGCTCGATTATATCGCGGCGCTGGGCGTGGATGCGCTGTGGCTGTCGCCGGTCCACCCATCGCCCAATCGCGACTGGGGCTATGACGTTTCCGATTATGAAGGCGTGCATCCGGATTACGGCACGCTGGAAGATTTCCGGACATTGACGGATGCCGCGCATGCGCGGGGCCTGAAGATCGTCCTGGACGAAGTGTTGGCGCACACCTCCGACGAGCATCCCTGGTTCGCCGCCAGCCGCGACGGCGATCCTGCCAGGCGCGGCTGGTATGTGTGGGCCGATCCCAAGGATGACGGCACGGTGCCGAACAACTGGCTGTCGGTGTTCGGCGGTCCGGCTTGGGCCTATCAACCGGCGCGGCGGCAATATTACCATCACAAATTCCTCCGCCAGCAGCCCAAGCTCAACTGGCTCGATACGGGCGCGCGCGAGGCCGCGCTGCATGTGCTGGAATTGTGGCTGGCGCGGGGTGTCGATGGCTTTCGCCTGGATGTCGCCAATGCGTTTCTGCATTGCTTCGGGTTGAAGGATAATCCGGCCATTCCCGCGAGCGAGCGGGGACTTGTCGAATGGGCCGCCGCCGCGAATATGCAGCGGCATATCAACGACTCCAATCTGGTGGAGAACCGCGCGGTGCTGGACGTGATCCGCCGCCGGGTCGAAGCATTCGACGACCGTTTCGTCTTCGGCGAATTTTCGGAAGAGTTCGAGCGTTCCGGCTGTTATCTGCCGCCCGACAAGGGGCTGCATGCCGGCTATAATTTCGCGCTGCTCCTGGCCCGCGATGCGGCCGCGATCCGGGCGCATCTGGAAACCTTGGCGAACCATCCCGGCCATTGGCCCGCCATCGCCTTTTCCAATCACGATGTGGCCCGTACCGCCACCCGCTTCGGTCCAGGCTCCGAAAAAGTGATGCTGGCGCTGTTGTTCGCGCTGCGCGGAACGATCCTGTTATACCAGGGCGAGGAATTGGGCCTGGCCGACGTCGATCTCACCCGGCATCAGCTGCGCGATCCGGTCGGCGATCTTTATTATCCCTTGTTCAAAGGGCGCGACGGGTGCCGCACGCCGATGCCCTGGGACGACGCCAAGCCCCATCTCGGTTTTACCACCGGCACGCCCTGGCTGCCTTTGGGGCCGGCTCACGCGGCCCTGGCCGTGACCCTGCAGGATCGCGATCCGGCTTCGACACTCGCGTTCGCCCGCACGATGCTGAAAGCCAGGAAGGAGCATGCCGATCTCATCGACGCGGATCTGGTGCTGCTGGACGCGCCACTGCCTTTGATCGCGTTCCGGCGCGGAGGAACGCTCTGTGTTTTCAATCTGGGCCGGACGGCGATGGACTGGGCTATGCCGGCGGAGGCGGCCGCATTGGATTTGGGGACCGGGGAGGCGCGGCGCGTCGGCGACCGGCTGACCTTGGGGCCTTTAAGCGCCTGGTTTGGCTGTCTCTGAAAGAGCCTCCAGCACCGCCTTGAACGGCAGCATCACGCAGACATGCCGGCCTTTATGCCCGGCCACCCCGTCGAAAACGCTGAACGCGGAAAATGGCGGGGCAGGCGCCGGGCCGCCTTGCAGCATGGCGGCGACCCTGTCGGCCAGCGCCTGAATATCCGCCGGCCGAAGTCCCGGAGCCTGGGCGCCCAGGATCGCGGCCGACGCCTGGGCTAATACGCAGGCCTGGGTATGGTGCGCCAGTTCGGTGATGCGGCCATCCTCGACCCTGACGTCCATCGTAACCCGGTCGCCGCAGGCCGGATTGTGGGCCGTGGCGCTGGCATCCGGATGGGCCAGGCGTCCGGCGCCGGCCGCGTCCGCGGCCAGCCGCAACAGATCCTTGCGGTACAGAGGATCGCTCATGGATGGCTGCGCTCCCGGAACGCGGACAGGGCCTGTTCCGTGTCGATGTCCGTCAAAGGGGCATCCGACCCGGCCTCGATCTCGCAAACCAGCCCGGCATAGGGCGCGAGCAGGGCGCGGGCCCCCGCATCACCGGTCAGGGTCCGCATCTCGTCGAAGAAGCGCCGGGCCCACAGGACCGGGTTGCCGCGCTTGCCGTTATGGACCGGCACGATGATGGCGCGGTCCTCGCCGGGATCGAAGGCGGCAATCATCCGGTCGAGCAGTCCGGCATCTATCGCCGGCATGTCGCCCAGAAGAACCAGTGTTCCGTCGCAATCGGCGGGAAATGCATTGAGACCCGAGATGAGAGATGTACTCAAACCACTTGAATAGTCTGTATTTTCCAAAAATATCACCGGCAACCCGTCCAGGGCGGCCCGAACGCGCTGTCCTTCGTTGCCAATGACAACAACAACATCGGAGGCGGCGCTCCTCAGCGCCGCTTCAACCGCATACCGGACCATCGGTTGCCCGGCCAGGGGCTGAAGCAGCTTGTTGACGCTTTCTCCCGCGGCCCGCATCCGGGACGAGTGCCCGGCCGCCAGCACGATGGCACCGATGCGCGGCAACCGGGGTGGCGTCAGGGGCGGCGCCTCGCGCGGATGCGGGCGGACGGGACTGTCTGCCAACAGCCCCCCCACACCCAAGGCCGCGATCTCGGCCCGGCCGATGGGCAGGCCCGCCAGGGCCCGCCACAGCACGAAATCGAAGCCGTTCAGCCGGGGCGAGCGGGCGCAGCCGGGCAGCCCGATCACCGGGTGGTTGCCCAGCGATCCGCTCATCAGCAGATTGCCGGGATCGACCGGCATGCCCAGAACCGCGATCCGGCCGCCGGCGCGCTCCAGCGCGGCCGGCAGGACATCGCGCCGGTCGGCGATGGCGCTGGCCCCGAACAGCAGGATGAGGTCGGCGCCGGATTCGGCGGCCATGCCGATCGCCTCCGAAACCGCGCCGATGTCATGGGGAACCCGGCGTTCGAAGGTGACAGCCGATCCCAGGGGCTTCAGCCGGGCATCCAGCGCCTCGCGATTTTTGTCCAGGAGCGCCGGTTTCATCCCGGGCAGGCGGGTGGAGATCAGTGCCACCTGCCGCGCCTGGAACGGCGCCACCCGGATGGCGGCCGATGCCGCCAGCAGCGCTTCGACGGATGCGATGCTGGCTTCGCGCGCCGCGAACGGGATGATCTTGATGGTGGCCAGCATTTGCCCCGCCGCCACTTTGGCGAAAGGCTGCAAGGTGGCCAGCGTGATGGCTTCGTCCTGGGCGTTCGCCGCTGAAATGGCCGCCGCGTCGACCAGCACCAATCCTGCCGTCTGAGCATAGAGATTGACGCGCCCCGTGAACGCTGCCCCGATCCGCACCGAGCCATCCTGGGCAGCGGCTGCCGCCGCGACACGGGCCGCGGCCCTGTCCTCGGGCACATCGCCCGGCTCGGTCCAGGCAATGGTGACGTCCGAAATCCCCGCATCCGTCAGGGCCTGAATATCGTCCGCGGAAAGGACGCGCCCCTTGCGGAAAGACAATTCTCCCTGGCGCACGCCATGGGCCAGGATTGCGCCGATAGCGCCGGCAACGGGAAAGCGTCCGAATTGCATGGCGACAGTCTAAAAGGTCTAGGCCTGCACCGCCATCCGCGGCAGATGCATGCGCGCCCTGAGGCCGCCCTGGCGGCGGTTTTCCAGCACGATGGCGCCGCCATGACCTTCGGCTATGGCCTTGGCCAGGGTGAGGCCCAGGCCCGTCCCGCCCGTGGCCGCGTTGCGCGAGCTTTCCAGCCGCACGAAGGGCTCGAACACCCTGGTATGTTCGTCTTCCGGGATACCCGGCCCGTCATCCTCGACCACGATGTCGTAACCGTCGCTGTTGTTGGTGATCTGGACGTCGGCCTTGTTGCCGTAGGCGACAGCATTTTCCACCAGGTTGCGAACGGCGCGGCGAATCTCGTTGGGGCGGCAGCTGACGGGCGCGGGATCGTGGTTCTGCCAGGTGACCGGCTCGCCCAGATCGTCGAGATCGGCGCAAAGGCTTTCCACCAGGGCCGACAGATCGACGTTGCGCTTGCCTTCGCCGCCGGTGCCGCGCGCCGCCGACAAGACCTGTTCGGTGAGATCCTGCAATTCGTCCAGATTCTGCTGCAAACCCTCGCGCAGATCTTCGTCTTCCACGAATTCCAGATTGATGCGCATCGCGGTGATCGGCGTGCGCAGGTCGTGACCCACCGCCGAAAGCAGATGACGCTGGCTTTCCAGGGTGCGGGTGACTTTCTCCGTCATCTGGTTGAAGGCGACCGCCGCATTGCGCACATCGTCGGGCCCTTTTTCATCGACATGCGGGGCGGATCCGCCCCCGGCCACACGCGAGGCGGCGGCGGTCAATTCGGACAGCGGGCGCACCACGCGCCGGGCCACCAGGGCCGCCCCGGCGGAGGTGACAAGCGTGGCGACCGTCGCCGCCACCAGCATCTCGACCGGCCAGGCAGGCTTGGAGCGCAGGAACACCATCGAGATCGAATTCTTGGCGTCGAGCGGGATCACCAGCCGCATGGCGTCGTTATTGTCGTCGGTATGGGCGGGAAGCAGATATTGGGGAATGTCGCTCAGCTGCTCATGCACCAGCACGGTGGCGCGGCCGACCCGGGCCTGGGGCGGCAGAGAGGCCGAGAGCCGCTGCGCCAGGCGGTCGCCTTCCTCGCTCATTGGGCGGGTGATCTCGTCGCCGGGACGCAGCTCCGCGAACTGCCACAGATGCGGGGAATTCATCGAGCGCATCACCGCGCCGCGTGCGTCGGGCGGAATGGCGATCAGGGTGGCGGCAACGGCGGCGGCCCGGTCCAGCACCCGTTCGTTGAGCGCGGTTTCCTTCTGGCGTTCGTTGCCCAGCTCGAACCACCAGGCGACGGCGAAGTTGGAAATAACCACCGCGGCGGCTGTCACCGCGATCATCTGCACCGCCAGGGTCCGGGGCCAGATCTTCATTTTTGCGCTCACGCCGCTTCCGGCTCCATCGCGAAAATGTAGCCGCCTCCCCAAACCGTCTTAATGTAGCGCGGATTTTTGGGGTCCGGTTCGATTTTCTTGCGCAGCCGGCTGACATGGTTATCGATCGAGCGGTCGAACAGATCGGCATCCCGGCCCTTGGTGAGGTCAAGCAGCTGATTGCGGGTAAGCGCGATCTTGGGACGCTCCAGAAGCGCCGTCAGCAAACGGAATTCCCCGGAGGACAGCGGCAACGCCATCCCATCTGGGCCGATCAATTCGCGCTGGCCGGTGTCCAAGGTCCATTCGCCGAAGCGGATGCGTTCGGCGCCGGGCGGTTTCTGGCGGGGCGGCAGCGCCTGGGTGCGCCGCAGGACGGCGGTGACGCGGGCGATCAATTCGCGGGGCGAGAAGGGCTTGGCGATGTAATCGTCGGCGCCCATCTCCAGCCCGATGATGCGGTCCACTTCCTCGCCGCGCGCGGTGAGAAGGATCACGGGAATTTGGGACGTCTCGCGGATGGAGCGGCACAGGCTGAGGCCATCCTCGCCGGGCATCATGATGTCGAGCACCAGAAGGTCGATCGCGGCGCCTTTCAGGACCTTGCGGGCCGCCGCCGAGTCCGGCGCGGTGGTGGCGCGATAGCCATGCTCGCGCAGATACCGCGCCAAGGGCTCGCGAATATCGCGCGCATCCTCGACCAGGAGGATGTGTGGTTTGGTTTCATCCTTGCTCATAGACCGCAATTTTGTCGTCACCGCCTGTCCTCATGCAAACAAGCTTTTGTCGCAAACCCTATCAGGTCCGCAGAGTCTGGGTCATTTGCGCCAAAATCGAAAGGGCTATTTCGGCGGGGCTGCGCGCGCCGATGGCAAGCCCGACCGGGCCGCGAATGCGGGCCAAGGTAGCGGGGTCGAACCCCCGCGCCGAAAGCCGTTCCAGGCGAGCCGCATGCGTTTTTTTCGATCCCAGGGCGCCCACATAGAAGGCGGGAGAGGCCAGGGCCGCCTCCAGCGCCGGATCGTCGATTTTGGGGTCATGCGCCAGCACCACCAGGGCGGAGCGGCTGCCCAGGGGAAAAGCCGCCAGAATTTCGTCGGGCCAGCCTTGGTGAAGCCTGACACCGGGAAAGCGCGCCTCGGTGGCGAAGGCGGCGCGAGGGTCGATCACCCGCACCGCGTATCCGGCCAGGCGGGCCATCTTAGCCAGGGGCTGGGCGATATGGACCGCGCCGACCAGCACCAACTCCAAGGGCGGATTGTGCACTTCCAGAAACCAGGTCCGCCCGTCGATCTCGATCTCGCCGCTGGTGTCGGCGCGAGCCGCCGCGCGCGCGGCCAGTCCCAATGGTGTTTCGTCCGAAAAGGGATCGATCAGCCTTTCTTCTCCACTGGCGCGATCCAGCGCGCGTATCCGGGGAGCGGCGCTTTCCCGCGTCAGCGCGTCGAGCGTTGCGCGCTTCATTCTTCGACCGGCTCGACGAAGATGCGAATGCGTCCGCCGCAGGCCAGCCCGACATTCCAGGCCTCAGCATCCGTGACGCCGAATTCCAATTCGCGATTTTTGGTATCGGCAATGGTGGAGAGCGCCGCTTCGATGACCGCGCCTTCAACGCAGCCGCCGGACACCGAACCCAGAAAGGCCCCGTCATCGCGGACCACGATCTGACTTCCGGCGGGGCGCGGCGCCGATCCCCAAGTCTGGATCACCGTGGCCAATGCGACCTTGCGCCCTTCGGCCAGCCATGCGGCTGCTGTTCGGAGTTCTTCGCTCATGTGCGAAGTTTCCGCTGCGCCATATTAAAGCACAAGTGCGGATGAGATGGCGCGTTGCATGCTGCCGCGAACCTGCAATGACCTGCGGGATAATCCCCAAAGTTTGCCGGCGCGGCAAAATAGTCCGGGGATGCCCCGCGAATTGAGTTGCCAACCCGATTGTTTATGGCAGGGTCCAGACAAGAATAAGAATAATTGGAGAGTCGATGGAGAACGGCGTAAACCCGTCCTCATCCGACGCGCGAACGCCGGCCGCGCAGGAAAAACCGTCCCGTATCCAGGGGCAGGTGAAATGGTTCGATTTCACCAAGGGCTATGGCTTCATCGCGCGCGGCGATGGCGGTGGTGACATTCTTCTGCACCAGGCTTGCGTGCGCCAGTCGGGATTCAAGACGGTCAAGGAAGGGGCGACCGTGGTGTGCGAGGCCGTGATGGGTCCGCGCGGGCTTCAGGCAAGCCTGTTGATCTCGGTCGACAATTCCACCGCGCATCCGATGCCGCCCGCCGAGCCGACATTGCGTCATCGTGCCGAGCCGCACGGGCCCTGGCAGACCGGCACGGTCAAATGGTTCAACCGCGCCAAGGGATATGGCTTTCTCTCCCGCGGCCCCGGCACGCTCGACATTTTCGTCCATATGGAAGTTCTTCGCCAGCACGGGATTTCCGAGTTGCGCGAAGGCCAGAAAATCCGTTTTCGCGCCGGCCTCGGCCCCAAGGGGGAACTGGCCGCCGAATTGGAGCTGGACGATTAACGCCCCGCGGATTGATTTTCGCCGGTCCCGCTTCTAATCAAGGCTGGGGTCTTTCGGGAAAACCGCCGATGCGCGCTTCGCTTCATGCCGTGTTTGCCGTTCTGGTGTTGCTTTTCCCCGCCGCCGCATTTGCCGCGTCGCTACCGGTCGAAACCATCACCATCGACACCAAGGCCGGGCCGCACAATTTCTCGGTGGAAGTGGCGGCCGATGACGAAAGCCGCGAGAAGGGCTTGATGTACCGCAAGGCGATGGCCCCGGATGCCGGCATGCTGTTCGACTTTCACACGCCCCAGCTGGTCAGCTTCTGGATGGAGAACACGATCCTGCCGCTGGACATGCTGTTCGTTCGCGCGGACGGCACCATCGCCCGCATCAAGGCGAACGCCACGCCTTACTCCCGGGAAAATATTCCGTCCGGCGAACCGGTCCAGCTGGTGATCGAGCTGAACGCCGGCCGCGCCGCCGCCCTGGGCATCACCGAAGGGGCCAAGGTCCATGCCCCCGAGTTGGGCAAAAAGCCCCACTGATCGGTACTCCGGCGGCTATTCGGGCCTCGGTTGCCCGCCGGGGGGCTATGCGTGTAAGGAACCGGGCGGTTTTCCGTGAATGCCGGAGCGTAGCGCAGCCTGGTAGCGCATCTGCTTTGGGAGCAGAGGGTCGTGTGTTCGAATCACACCGCTCCGACCATCCCAGCGTCATGGGCGCGAACCGAAGCGGACCGCCCCTGGCGGCGCGAATTGTGGTATAGGCGCGGTGGGTCAAGCCCCGTGAGAATTTAAGGGAGACGGACATGCGCGCGCGCATTTACAAGCCGGCCAAGAATGCCATGCAGTCGGGGAAGGCCCGCACCAAATTGTGGCTATTGGAATATGAGCCGGAGACGGCGCGGGTGCCCGATCCCTTGATGGGCTGGACCAGCTCCAACGACATGCGCCAGCAGGTGGCGCTGGAATTCGACACGCGGGAAGAGGCGGTTGCCTATGCGCAAAAGCATGGCATCGCCTTTCAGGTCTATGAGCCGCATGTGCTGGTGCCCCGGCCCAAATCCTATTCCGATAATTTCCGCTTCGACCGCAAGCAGCCCTGGTCGCATTAGCGCGCTGTCGGGCTTCGTACGGTCCAAGACAAAGATAGAAATCGGCGCCGAACGGCCTGGAGCATTGCTCGGGGTGGCCGACCGAATGTCGATGAGATAGCCTGCCCTCGGGTGGGCTCATGTTCCAGAAATTGCTGCTTCTGACTGTCAGGGACGTCGGGTGGCCTGCAAAGCTGGGCTTTGCCCTTTGCGGCGTGATGCTGGCGATCATACTGCGCGCCATCACGCATCTGGTGGCGCCGGGCGTGTCCCCTTACGCCTTTATCTATCCGGCGGCTCTGCTCACGACCCTGTTGGGCGGATGGCAGTCGGGGCTGCTGGCATTGACCGTTTCCGAGACATTGGGATGGCTGGTGGTCGTTCCTCAAGCGGGCATGGCGGGATTGCCCATGCGATACCAGCTGTCTGCTGCCGTGATCGCGGCATTGACCGGCCTCAGCATTATCGCGCTGGCGCATGCGTTTCGTTTGGCGGCACGCTTCGGATTTACCGAGCGCGGGGAAAAGCTGGCCGAACGCGAGATGCTGTTCCGCGAACTCCAGCATCGCGTGGCCAATGATTTCGCGCTGACCACCGCTTTGCTCAAGCATGAGGCCCGGCAAAGCCTCGAACTGCCGATACGCGAGGCGCTGGACGAAGCCGCGCAGCGCATCAATTCCTTTGCGCGCATTCATCGCCAGATTTATCTGCAGTCCGACGTCATTTCCGTGAATCTGACGGAGTATATCGAGGATCTGTGCGGCAGCCTGAGGCTGGCGCTTCCTCAGAATGTCAAACTGACCTGCGATCTGCCCCCGCTTCTGTCGCAGAGGGATATTGCGCTCGCGCTGGGCCTTTTGATGAATGAGCTCGTCACCAATGCGCTCAAGCATGCTTTTCCCGACGGAGCCGACGGCACCGTGCTGGTCCGCATCCGTCCATCCGCGAATGGCTGGGAATTTTCGGTGAAGGATGATGGGGCGGGGATCGGGCAGATCATACCGGGACTGGGCACCGGCCTGATCGACCAATTCGCGCGGCAGGCCGGCGGGCAATTGTCCCTGGACCATGCCAACGGCACATGCGTCCGCCTGATGCTGCCCGCCAACGCGATGCGGCCGGCGGTGCTTCTGCGCGGAGACTGATATTCATCGGGTGGGCACGGGATGGCGAACCCGGCAGGACTTGAACCTGCGACCGCCGGATTAGAAATCCGATGCTCTATCCAGCTGAGCTACGGGTTCGCACCGGCTCCTCATACACTGCGCCGGTATCCGATTGAGCGAAAAAACGCCGGGTCTGCACAAGCTTGAGATTGGGCCGTTGCGGACCGTCAAAAATATGCAATTAAATCATGATGTTATTTAAACGTTCGGCACCAATCCTTTAAGGTGGCGGGCGCTATTCGGCGGCCTTTTCGGCATCCGGCTTTGCGGCGCGGCGCGCGAAAAGCAGGATGTGATGGATGGTCTCCTTCAGACCCGTGGTCACCACATCGGATTCGGTGGCTTCGATGCTGTCCAGATAGCGCGAATGATCGTCGCCCAGGCCCCAAAACACGGCCATGACCGGCACGCCCGGGGCATGCTTGTGCAACCGGCGCACTTGATAACGGGCATTCTTGTAGGTGCCGGGCTCCAGATAGGAGACGCACACCACCTGGACGCCCGCAATGTCGAGAGAATCGATTTGCGACGCCGAAGCCTGGTCGGAAGACACCACCTGGGCGCCCACGCCGTGCTTCTCCAGCATGTCCACCAGCAGCAGGGCGGCCGCTTCGTCCAAAGGCCCGCGCCCGGCAATGCAAAGGACGGGCTTGCCGCCCCGCCAGGGCCGCGGCAATTCCACCGGCTTGATGCTGCCGTCGCCATGGTCGGAAAGATTGGCAACGATTCCCTGGATCGCATCGCGGATGCGCACCTGGCGGGGCGCATCCAGCACGCCGCGATTGACGTCGGCTTGCGCCAGCATCAGGGCGCGCGCCACCACTTCATCGTAATAGGAGGCGAGCGTGCTGTTGCGCAGAAACTCTTCGGCATCTTCGGTGGCGTCGTCCGGATCTTCCGCCAGCATCCGCAGATAAAGGCTTTCCTCGGTTTTCAGGGCGGGGGTATCGCCCAGCATGACCTCCAGGAATTCCAGGCTTTCGATATGTCGGCCCAGCACCACGAAGCACATGGTGAGCGGGGTCGACAGCAGAAGCCCCACGGGTCCCCACAGCCAGGTCCAGAACACCGCCGCCACCACCACCGCGACGGCGGACAGGCCCATGCTGCGGCCATAGACGAAAGGCTCCACCACTTGGCCGATCACCGCTTCCACGCCGCCGAACAGCGCCATCACCCAGAACAGCATCGACCAGCCCGGATCGACCGCCAGTGCCAGGGTGGCGGGAAACAGAAAGGCGATGGGAACGCCCACATAAGGGACGAAGCGGAACAGCATGCCGATCAGGGCCCACAGGCCGGCATTCGGAATGCCGATCAGCCATAGCCCGATCCCGATGGTGGCGCCGAAGCTGGCATTGATGATGGTCTGGAGCGCCAGATAGCGCGACAGCCGCGACGCCGCTTCGTCCAGCGCAATGGACGTGCGCTGCATGTCGCCCGATCCGGCCAGGCGTACGAAACGATCCCGAAGATCATCCTTTTGCAGCATGATGAAGCCGACAAACACCAGAACCAGCGCCAGAGTGGCCAGGGGCTCCAGAAGCGGTCCCAGGATGGTCTGCGCCACTCCCCAGGGCGCGATCGACTGGCGGCGGATCTCCACCGGGACGGGCTTTTCTTCCGGCAGCGCGCCGGCGGCCGCCTGGTTCTGCTGATCCCTGGAGCCGGTGATCTGCTCGGCCAGCACTTCGATGGTCTGATTGAGGCGGGCGATGGTCCCATGCCCGGTCGAAAGCCGCACGGACTGGATCTTGTGGCCGATATTGGTCTGGTAGTGGGGCAGGTCGGCGGCAAGGCCGGCAAATTGCGAGCCCACAAAGGCGCCGATGGCGGACAGAATCACCAGCGCCAATGTCAGGCTGAGAAGAACCGACGGGATATGGCCCAGCCGGAGGTGGCGCAGCAGGCTGACCAGCGGGGCGATGGCGAACGACATCAGGACCGCCAACGCCAACGGCATCAGCACCGGGCGCCCGAAATAGAGCCCGCACACGGCAATGGCCGCGATCACGGCCATCATGAATTTGGGGGTCAGGCTGGTGGTCGCGGTACCGCGGGGTGGCATGTCAGCTCGGTGATGCTCCAGGACCGCGAAAGTGCGGCACACCCACTATAGCGTATGAAAGGACGGATCGTTCAGGGCAATCCGCCAGGGCCGGGCCGGTCAGGCCAGCTGCCGGAAGAAGCAGGTCGGCGCCCCGGTATGGCAGGCAGGGCCCAGCTGATCGACCTTCAGCAGCACCACATCGCCATCGCAATCCACCCGCGCCTCGACCAGCCGCTGGGTATGGCCGCTGCTTTCGCCTTTGCGCCAGACTTTCTGCCGGGACCGCGACCAGTAGGTGACTTCCTTGGTGGCGAGGGTGGTCGCCAGGGTTTCGCGATTCATCCAGGCCATCATCAGAACCTGGCCGGTGGCGGCGGATTGGGCGATAGCGGGCACCAGTCCCCGTTCGTCGAACGAGACGGCATCGAGGAACGCGGATTGAGTCAGGGTATCGGTCACTTGGTGTCCTATTGGGTGCCGTTCAGGCGCAGGAAACCCTGTTCCAGATCGGCCATCAGATCGCCCGCATCTTCCAGGCCGGCATGGATGCGCACCACCGGTCCCTTGGCTTCGAAGGATCCGGCGGTGCGATGGATATGGCTGGGAAGGATCAGACTTTCAAACCCGCCCCAGGAATAGCCGATGCCGAAATGGCGCATCCCGTCCACGAAAGCGGCCAGGGCGGTATCGGAAACCGGCTTCAGTTCGAACCCGAACAATCCGCTGGCGCCCTTGAAATCGCGCTTCCAGATGGCATGGCCGGGATCGTCGGGACGGGCGGGATAAAGGATGCGCGTCACTTCCGGGCGCTTGGCGAGCCAGTCCGTCAAGGCCAGTGCCGTTTCCTGATGGCGCTTCAGCCGTACCGCCAGGGTGCGAAGCCCGCGCAATGCCAGGAAGCAATCGTCGCCGCTGGCATTGAGGCCCATATTGCCATGGGTCTCCTTCAGCCGCGCGGCATGAGCCTGATTGGCGCTGACATAACCGATATTCACATCGGCATGCCCGCCCAGATATTTTGTGCCCGCCTGGATTGACAGATCGACGCCGTGACCGTGGGCATCGAACAAAAGCGGCGTCGCCCAGGTATTGTCCAGAAGCACGGACGCACCATGGGCGTGCGCGATCCCGGCGATGGCGGGAATATCCTGGATTTCGAAGGTGAGCGAGCCGGGGCTTTCGCAGAACACGATTTTGGTGTTGGGCTTGAGCAACGGTGCGATATCGGCTCCCGGTGCGTAATAGGTGGTTTCGACGCCCAGGCGCTTTAATGTCGTATCGCAGAATTGGCGGGTGGGGCCATAGACGCTGTCGGTCACCAGCATGTGATCGCCGCTGGCGATGACGGAGAGGATGGCGGTCGTCACCGCATTGAGCCCGGACGGCACCAGAACCACCTGTGCGCCGCCTTCCAGTTCACCGATCGCCTGTTCAAGGCTCTGCGAGGTGGGCGTGCCGCGCCGTCCGTAACTGTAAGGCTGCTTGCCGGGCGCCATGCTGGCGATGTCGGGAAACAGGATCGTCGATGTGCGATAGACCGGCGTGTTGACGGTGCCGAAATGAGATGCGCTCATGCGGCCGCTTCCGACCACGATGGTTTCGGGCTTGTCGCGCATTTCGCTCACGTCTTTTTTTCCTCAAGCAGGGGGGCCAGGGGACGGTCGGCCGCGTGGATGACCGCTCCCGCGATGGCCGCAATCGCCGCTATCATCACAAAGAAGAGGGACTTGTCCATCTTTTCCCAATAGCTGGCGAGCCAGCCTTGCAGAAAGCCGCCGCCCAGGAAATTCGGCAGGAAATTCACCGCCATCATCACCGAAGCGATGCGCAAGGGCGCGACCTTGGAGAAAAGCGACATGCTGGCCGGGTAAAGGGTGATTTCGCCTATCGTCATGACGATGAAATAAAGCGACAGCCACAGCCAGCTCGATTTTCCGCCGCCGGCATTCCAGGCGACCAATGCCATCACCAGATTGGCGGCCGTCATCAGATAGCAGCCCCAGGCCATTTTCATGGTGCTGCTGGGCGCGCCCCGCCGGTCCCACAAGGCCAGGAGCAGCGGCGTGCCGATGAAAATCACGAAGGGATTGACCGATTGAAACCAGGTCCAGGGAATTTCCCACCCGAACAGGGAGCGATCGGTATTGTCGATCGACCAGAGCGCCATGGTGTTTCCCTGCTGCTCGTTGCAGGCCCAGTAAAGCGTCAACGGAATGACCAGCAGGAACAGGGCGCCGACGGATCGCCACTCCGCGCCGGTGAGCGGGGGGCGCGGCTCCTGCGCGCGGGCGTTGCGGGGCAGTTCCGGGGGCAGATATTTCAAGCCGGAGAGATAGACGATGAGGGCGAACAGCATGCCCACGCCGGCGGCGCCGAAGCCATAAGCCCAGCCGACTTTCTCGCCCAGGGTGCCGCAGACAAAGGGGGCGAGGAAGGCGCCCAGATTGATCCCCACATAAAAGATCGAATAGCCGCTGTCGCGCCTGGGATCGCCGGTTTCATACAACAAGCCGACCTGGGTGGTGGTGTTGGTCTTGAAGAAGCCGACGCCGAAGATCAGCAGGGTCAGCGCGGGAAACAGCATATTCTCGAACGCCATCATGAAATGGCCGAACGCCACCATCACGATGCCGCAAATGGCAATCAGCCGCTGGCCGAAGAAGCGGTCCGCCAGCCAGCCGCCCAGCAAGGGCGTGGCATAGATCAGCCCGGTATAGGTGCCGTAGATCAGCGCCGAGAGTGGCTGAACGCCCAGCGGCCCCGACAGCATTTCGTAAAATGCCTTGACCTGCGGATAGAGCCAGACATCTTCCACATGCCCGGGCAGAAGCAGGTATTTGACCAGATAGCCCACCAGAAGGGCGCGCATTCCGTAATAGGAAAAGCGCTCCCACATTTCCGTGCCGAACAGAAAGGCCAACCCGCGAGGATGGCCGAACAAGGTGACTGCCTGTTTCACGCGGTGCGCGCCCGCCGTTGCAGCCAGCCATACAGCAAGGCGATCAATCCCGCGAAGGCCAGCGGCGCGACGATTTCGCCAAGGCCGTAACTGGCCGAAACGATGGAAAGAGGCGCGTCCTTGTTGAAGAGCACGATCAGCCCGGCATTGAGAACGCCGAACAGGCTCTCGCCCACGATCAATCCGGATGCCACCAGCACGCCCAGCCGGTCGGCACGCTCGCCCCGCACATTGCGGTTATAGACCCAGCCGATCACCGCTCCCACCACCACGGGCAAGGTCGCTTCCATGGGAAGATAGATGCCCAGGCCCACGGCCAGCGGGGGGATGCGCAACAATTTGGCCATGCGCAGAATCTCATCCAGGAATACAATGCCCGCGCCGACCACCGCGCCGATCTCGATCATGTTCCAGTTGAGTTTGCCGCCGATCACCCCTTGCGCCAGCGCCGCCATCAGATTGGCCTGCGGCGCCGCCAACGGCTGAGAGGTGACGGTGTGGAGATTGGGAGCGCCGGCAAAGCCGTAAGCCTGCGCCAGAAGATTGAGCACGACCGGCACGGTAACGGTCGCGGCGGTCACGCCGGCCAGCAGCGCCACTTGCTGGCGCCAGGGCGTGGCGCCCACCAGCTGTCCGGTCTTCAAATCCTGCAGATTGTTGTTGGAGCTGCAGGCCACCGCGAACAGGATCGCGGTGATGAAGAGGGCGATCGCGACCAGGGCTTTGGGATTGTCGGCGCCGAACAGAACCGCCAGGCCCAGCGCCGTGCCGACCACCGCCAGAATGCCGACGCCCGAAATGGGACTGTTGGAGGAGCCGATCAGGCCCGCCATATAGCCGCAGATGGCCGAGACGAAGAAGCCGCCGGCAAGGATCACGGGAATCGAAAAGAGTGCGATCCCAAGCGCGGAGTGCGGAACGCCGGTTTCGTTGCTGAAGCGCCAGACCAGCCAGCTCGTCACCGCCATCGAAGCCGCGCCGATCATGAGGATGGTGGGGAAAGGCATGTCGCGATCTGTCCGGTCGACGAGATTGAGGGCGCCGCCGCGCGCCTGCATCATGGTCTTCAACCCGCCGATGATCGGTCCCATGGTGCGAAGCAGGGACCAGATGGCGGCGACGGCCATGGCGCCGGCACCCATGAAGCGCACGTCATTGCGCCAGATGCCGTTGACGAAGCCGGCCAGATCGCCCTGCATGGGCGTCATCGCCGCGATCAGGGGCACGGCGCCGGCCCAGGCAATCAGGATGCCCACCAGCATCGCGACACCCACCGATATGCCGACCAGATGGCCGGCGCCCACCAGCGCCAGGGAGAAGGAGAAGCTGTAGCCGCTTGCCGCGCTCGCGCCGACGGGGAAAGCGCCCCGCGCGCCATCGGCGGCCAGCCGCATCGCGGTGGCGATCGCAAGTCCGGCCGATGCCAGCGCGCCATAAATCACCGCCAGCAAACCTTCGCGCGCTTCCGGATTTTCGGCGCGCATGTCGGCGCCCACTTTGAGCACTTCCGCCGCCGCCACGCCTTCCGGATAGGGAAGGTCGGATTGCACCACCAAGGCCCGGCGCAGCGGGATGGTGAAGAGCACGCCCAGAACGCCGCCCGCCGCGCAGACCAGGAACGACGTCCAGAAGGGAAAATCCACCCACCAGCCGATGATCACCAGGCTGGGCAGAATGAAGATGACCGAGGCCAATGCGCCGGCCGCCGAGCAGACCGTCTGGACGATGTTGTTTTCGCGGATGTTGGAGCCGGAAAACAATCCCAGAAACGCCATCGAGATCACCGCGGCGGGGATCGAGGTGGCGATGGTGAGGCCCACCTTCAATCCCAGATACATGTTGGCGGCGGTGAAGAGGAACGTGAGCGACATGCCGAGCGCGATGCCGCGCCAGCTGAGTTCCTTTGGTTCTGCGGAATTCATGGCCCACCCCGGAATTGCCGGTGCGACTTTGCCTTCAATTGCCGGTCAGAGCAATTCCACGAAACGCTCTTCCCGCGCGTAGGGCGTGAAGCCCAGGCGCTGATAGAGCGGCAAGGCGCGGGGGTGGTCCAGGGTGCAGGTATTGACCAGCAGTTTGGAGATCGGCTGAGCCCAAGCGCTGGCGCAGACCTGGTAGAGAAAGAAATAGCCCAGCCTTTTTCCGGTGGCTTCGGGCGTCAGCCCGAAATAGGCAATGTTGGCGGTGCCGTCGGCGCGAAAATCCAGTTCCGCCATCCCGGCCGGGGTTCCTTCCGTATACAGAACATAGAGATGATTGTTGGGGGCATGAATGATGTCCGCCAGCTTGTCGTCGGAGATCTTCTTGCGGTCGACCCAGAAATATTTGCTGCCCACCGCGTCGTAGAGGTAGCGGTAGAAATGCACCGGCGGATGCTCGCTTCTGAGAAACGCGATCTTGCCCCGCGGCAAGGGCGGGGGCAGGGCCACCGGCTTGGCGGCCATCTCCAGAAACGTGACCGTCATGGACAGACGGCGGGAATGTTCCTTTGCGGCCATCAGGCGGGCCCCGTCGCCACTGGGGCATCGTCGCGTCCGCCCCATTCCGTCCAGGAGCCGTCATAAATCGCCACCTGGCGGCCGCCCAGCTTCTCCAGCGCCAGCATCAGGATCGCGGCGGTGACGCCGGTGCCGCAACTGGTGATGATTGGCGCGCGCAGATCCACGCCTTTTTCCGCGAACAGGGTCTGCAGGGCACGGTCGTCCTTCAGATGCCCGTCGCCGGTGAGAACCGCCCGGTAAGGGACATTCGCCGCGCCCGGCATGTGACCGGATTTCAGGCCGGGGCGCGGCTCGGCCTCGCTGCCTTCGAAGCGCGGGGCGCTTCGCGCATCCAGGACCTGGGTATGTCCCAGCGCGGCCTTGACCGCATCGAAGTCGCGCACGAGGGAGGCATTCGGCCGGGGCGTGAATGTTGCCGCGGCCGGCCGGGCGGGTCCTTTTTCCAGCGCGCCGCCGCCCGCTTTCCAGGCGGGCAATCCGCCATCCAGCACCGCCACCTTGTCATGGCCCATGGCCTTGAACGTCCACCAGACACGGGGCGCCGAGAAAATGCCCGCGCCGTCATAGACCACCACCATATCGTCATCGCCGACCCCCAGCGCGCCCACATCGCGGCCGAATTGTTCGGGCGGGGGCAACATGTGGGGCAGGCTGGTGCTGTGATCCGACAGGGCGTCGATGTCGAAAAAAACCGCGCCGGGAATATGCGCGGCTTCGAATTCCGCTTTCGCGTCGCGCTTGTCGGCGGGCATGTACCAGGACGCGTCCAGCACCCGGACTTTGCCGAGATTCTGCGTCAGCCATTCGACGGAAACGATATCGCTCATGTCTGATAGGGGACCGAGATCGCGCCGCGTGTCTCGGTGAGCCAGCGCGGCGCGGGAAGTCCCTTTCCTTTCAGGAATTCGGGGTTGAACAATTTGCTCTGATAACGATTGCCGTAGTCGCACAGCATGGTGACGATGGTGTGCCCCGGTCCCATATGGCGCGCCATGCGGATGGCGCCCGCCACATTGATGCCGGACGAACCGCCCAGGCACAGGCCCTCATGTTCCAGAAGGTCGAAGATGATGGGCAAGGCTTCGCTGTCGGGAATTTCATAAGCGTCGTCGATCGGCGCATCCTTGAGATTGGCGGTGACGCGGCCCTGGCCGATGCCTTCGGTGATGGAGGAGCCGTGCGATTCCAGCTTGCCGGTCTTGATCCAGGAATAGATCGCGGCCCCCAACGGGTCGGCGGCGGCGATCTTCACATCGGGATTGCGCGCTTTCAGGGCGATGCCGGTCCCCGCTAGGGTGCCGCCGCTTCCCACCGCGCAAGTGAAGCCGTCGATCCTGCCGCCGGTCTGCCGCCAGATCTCGGGGCCCGTGGTTTCGATATGGGCTTGGCGGTTGGCGACATTGTCGAACTGATTGGCCCAGATCGCGCCGTTCTTTTCCGTTCGCGCCATTTCTTCCGCCAGCCGTCCCGACAGGCGGACATAATTGTTGGGATCGCGGTAAGGCACGGCGGGCACTTCGATCAGCTCGGCGCCCATCAGGCGCAGCGCGTCCTTTTTTTCCTGGCTTTGGGTCTTAGGGATCACGATCACGGTCTTGAACCCCAACGCATTCGCCACCATCGCCAGGCCGATGCCGGTATTGCCGGCGGTGCCTTCGACAATGGTGCCGCCGGGCTTGAGGGCACCCCGCGCCACCGCATCGCGGATGATGTAAAGCGCGGCGCGGTCCTTGACCGACTGGCCGGGATTGAGGAATTCGGCTTTGCCCAGGATCTCGCATCCGGTCTCGTCCGATGCGCGCTTGAGGCGGATGAGCGGCGTGTTGCCGATCGCCGCAATGACATCGGGAAGGATCATGCGCGAAATCTAGATGTCTCCCGGAAGGGCTTCAACCTTGGAAATCGATCGGAAGCTCTCCAGGGCGCGCATGCGTCCTTGGTCCAAATCCACAATGGGAGGGGGATAATCCGGAGGAGGGGTGGGCGCGTCCCAAGGGTGATGGATGTACCGGTCGGGCACATTCTTCAGTTCCGGGACATAGCGGCGGACATAATCGCCCCCGGGATCGAATTTCTGGCCCTGCAGCACCGGATTGAAAATCCGAAAGAAAGGCGCGGCGTCGGCGCCCGACCCGGCGACCCATTGCCAGTTGGCGGCATTGTTGGCCAGGCCCGCATCGACCAGCGTATCCCAGAACCACTCCTCGCCGCGCTTCCAATGGATGCCCAGATGCTTGATCAGCAGGGAGGCCGTGATCATCCGCACCCGATTGTGCATCCAGCCGGTTTGCCAAAGCTGGCGCATGCCGGCATCGACGATGGGAATGCCGGTCCGGCCACGCGTCCAGGCCGTGAAGTCCTTTTCGCTCCGCCGCCAGGGGAAATGATTGAAGCGGGCATCAAATGCGCTGTCCGGCAGATTGGGATTGTGAAAAAGAAGCTGGCTGCAGAATTCGCGCCAGCCCAATTCCTTCAGGAAGGCTTGCGCGCCATCGCTCCGGGCATGGGCGTGAGACTTGACGGCGTGCCAGATCTGTCTTGGACCGATCTCGCCCCAATTCAGATGCGGCGAGAGTTGGGAGGTTCCGTCCCGGCCCGGAATATCGCGCATCGTGGCGTAATGGGAGATATCGCCCAGGAAAGACGAAAGTGCCCGGCGCGCCGCTGTTTCTCCCGGCGTCCAATCGAAATTCTTTGCCCAATTGGGCTTGGCCGGCAGCAATTTCCAATCCGATAGCGTCTCGCTTTCCGGTTTCGCGTGGAAGGCAAGCTTGCGTGGCGCGGGATGCGGTTTGCCGGGTTCGGATTTTCCCCGCAGCGCATTCCAGAACGGCGTGAAGACGCGGAACGGCTTGCCGTCCTTGGTCGCGACTTCCCAGGGCTCGAACAGCAGCGATGCGTTGAAACTTTGGACGTCTATTTTCCCCCCGGCAAGCTGCTGCTTCAGCGCCGTATCCCGGGCCACGGCATAGGGCTCGTAGCAGCGGTTCCATGCGGCCGCCTCGGCGCCGGTTTCTTCGATCACGGCGGGCAGAATTTTTCCCGCCCGGCCGCGGCGCAGCACCAGCCCGCCGCCATGACGGCACAAGCTCTGGTCGAGCGCGGCGAGGGAATGATGCAGCCACCAGCGCGCGGCGCCGCCCCATTTCCATTCGCCGGGCGCATCGTCATCCAGGATGTAAAGGCAGACCACCGGCCGTCCCGATTTGGCCGCGAAGCTCAAGGCGGGGTTGTCGGCCAGGCGCAGGTCCCGGCGGAACCAGACGATGATCGGCTTCATGAACCGATTACGCGCGAGATCCGTGTTCGGATCAACGCTTGCTGTGCCGGGTGCATTCGCCGTGCCGGAAACAGCTTGTGACATGGTCGTTCACCATGCCGACCGCCTGGGCGAAGGCATAGGAAATCACCGGGCCACAGAAATTGAAGCCGCGCTGCTTCAGGTCGCGTGCCAGCCCTTCGCTCATTTCGCTCTGGGCCGGGATCTGGTCGCGGTTCTTGAATTCATTGTCCACGGGCTTGCCGTCGACATGCTTCCAGATGAAATCGCGGAAACCGCCCGGTTCCTTTTCGATCTCCAGCCAGAGCCTGGCGCCTTTGATTGCCGCCTCGATCTTGGCGCGGCTGCGGATGATGCCGTCATTCTTCAAAAGCCGGTCGATGTCGCGGGCGCCATAACGGGCGATGCGATGGGGATCGAAGCCATGAAAGGCTTTGCGGAAATTCTCCCGCTTGCGCAGGATGGTGATCCAGCTCAGGCCCGCCTGGAATCCGTCCAGCACCAGCTTTTCGTAAAGCGCGCGGCCGTCATATTCCGGCACGCCCCATTCGGTGTCGTGATAAGCGACATACAATTCGTCGACGCCCGGCCAGGCGCAGCGCTGCTTGTCTTTCATGAGTCCAACCATGCGGGTCTCGTCAAAGTCACCGCGATCATGCCGGCCGTCAATGATGCTTTGGCTTCATCCAGGCGATCCAGGCGCACCAGCGCGAAACCTTGTGTGCCATACGTGGAAATGATTTCCCCGATCTCCAGGCCCGCGCTTGCGATCGCGGTGCCGGGGGGCGGCAGCAGGACATCGGCGCGGATGGAGAGGATGCGTTTGCGCGCCGTGCCGCGATGCTTCATCCGCGCGGTCAATTCCTGGCCGACATAGCAGCCCTTGTCGAAGCCGACGCCGTGCAATTCCTCCAGCCCCGCATCCAGCGCGAAGACCTTGTCGCTGCCGAAATCGGCGCCTTCCGGAACGCCCAGCGCCAGGCGCTCGGCATGGTAGGTCGCCGGGCCTTCCAGGAAATCGGGCATCTCGGCGGCGGCGCCGATGCTGCGCGGACCCAACGCCGCCAGCCTTGGGTCGGCGAAGGTGACGGCACGTTCCGCCGGACGCCCGCTGAGCCCGGCATAGACTGCGAGCTGCGGCCGGACTGCGATGCCAATCTTGGCTCGCAAGCGATACATTGTAAGCCGTTTGGCCAAGGCTTCAGCCCGGTCGGCCGGGCAATCCAGCAACACGGCGCCATCGCCTTCGGTCACCAGGAAATCGAACAGGATTTTGCCCTGGGGGGTCAGCAGCGCGGCATAAAGGCCGGTTTGCGGCGCCAACTCCCGGATGTCGTTGGTGATAAGGCCTTGCAGAAAATCCCGCGCTTCCCCGCCTTCCAGGGCGATGACGGCGCGATCTTTGAGGTGAACGGGCTCCATGGCTCCGGAAGTAGCCTTCCCGGCCAAGGTTGCCAAGGTGGTGGGGAGGCGCTAACCCAGACCCGGCATGAGCGAAACATTCGATTTGTTGATCCGCGGCGGCACAGTGGCCACCCCGAACGGCATTACCCCAGCGGATGTGGGGGTCATTGCCGGCAAGATCGCCGCCATCGGCAGTTTCGCCGACGCCAAGGCCCGGGAGATTTTCGAGGCGAGGGGCCTGCATGTTCTGCCCGGCGTGATCGACAGCCAGGTCCATTTCCGCGAGCCGGGCAACGAGCATAAGGAAGATCTGGAGACCGGCAGCCTGGCCGCCATTCTGGGCGGCGTCACGGGCGTGTTTGAAATGCCCAACACCGCTCCGCCCACCACCACCCGCGCCGCCATCGACGACAAGCTCGCCCGTGCCAAAGGCCGGATGCATTGCGACTATGCCTTCTATGTCGGCGCGACCCCGGCCAATGTCGGCGCGCTGGCCGAGCTGGAACGGCTGCCGGGCGTCTGCGGCGTTAAGGCGTTCCTGGGATCTTCGACGGGCTCACTTCTGCTCAATCATCCCGACGACATTCTGGCCGCCTTGAAAGCCGGCAATCGCCGCATGGCGGTTCATTCCGAAGACGAAGACCGGCTGATCGCGCGCAAATCCTTTGCCGAACGCGGCAAGCCTGAGACCCATCCCGTCTGGCGCGACGCCGAAGCGGCGCGCGCCTCCACCGAGCGGGTGCTGGGATTGGCGAAACAGGCGGGCCGCCGCCTGCATGTGCTGCATGTCACCACGGGAGACGAGATCCCGCTGCTGGCAGCCGCCAAGGAATTCGCCACCGCCGAGACCACGCCCCAGCATCTGGCGCTCAGCGCGCCCGATTGCTACGAGCGGCTGGGCACCTATGCCCAGATGAATCCACCGATCCGCGATGAGAGCCATCGGCTGGCGCTGTGGAAAGCAGTGCGCGAAGGCGTCATCGACGTGATCGGCTCCGATCATGCGCCGCACACGCGCGCGGAAAAAGACAAGGTCTATCCCGACACGCCGTCGGGCATGCCCGGCGTGCAGACCCTGGTCACCATCCTTCTGGATCACGTCAACAAGGGCGATATGAGCCTGGAGCGTTTCGTCGATCTCACCGCATCGGGGCCGCAGCGTATTTTCGGGCTGGCGGGCAAAGGCCGCATCGCCCGTGGTTATGACGCCGATTTCACCATCGTGGACATGGGTCTGACCCGCACGATCGAAAACAAATGGATCGCATCGCGCTGCGGCTGGACGCCGTTCGACGGCATGAAGACCAAAGGCTGGGCCGTGGCGTCGGTGCTGGCCGGTGAAATTGTCGTGCGCGATTTTGCCGTGACCGGCAAAGCCACCGGAAAGCCGCTGCGTTTCGTGGAAACGCTGGAACCGTCTTCGCCGCCCCGGCCGTGACGGCCTGCCGTTATTTTTTGTCGTGATTTTTCACCAAGGCCGCCGATGTTCGTCGTTCTTATAATATCCGGGGTCATTATGGGGCTGATCGCAGCGGTGCCGATCGGTCCGGTCAATCTGATCTGCATTCGCCGCAGTTTCGCCTTCGGGCCGGTCAACGGCTTTGTTTCGGGATTGGGCGCGGCACTGGGCGACGGCGTCTTCGCGGCCATCACCTTCTTCGGCCTCACCTGGATCGCGGAACTGATCCAAAGCTATGACGCCATCATCGAGCTGGTGGGCGGCGCGCTCCTGGTTTGGTTCGGCGTGCATACGATCCTGTCGCCGTCGGCGGGCAAGGTCGAGGATGGCGACAAGAACGAGCCCGGCGCCTCGACCCTGGTGCGGGCGATGGTTTCGACTTTCGTCCTGACCATCACCAACCCCGCCACCTTGATTGCCTTTGCCTCCATGTTCGCCAGCTTCCGTGCGCTGGTGGGCGGCGCCAATTCCTATGTCGATGCCGGCTTCGTCGTGGCGGGCGTGGTGGGCGGTTCGGCCGGCTGGTGGCTGTGCCTCACCAGCGTGATCGGCATTTTCCACACCCGCATCACCGACCGGACCGTGCGGATCATCAATCGCGGTTCGGGCGTTCTGGTGGCCCTGTTCGGCCTGGCCGTGCTGATCCATGTGGTGATGAAAGTGTTCGGCCAGAGCGGCTGACCCCCAAATTTGCCAGAATCCTTCATTTTCCTGGCTCCCAAGCCCCTGTTCGGAACGGGGCCCGCCACGCTAAATTCCGGCAACGGCCAGTAACGAGTTGGAGAGCATGATGAAGTTTTCTGCGGCATTCGTGGCGATGGCGATCCTGGCCTGGCCATTGGCGGCATCGGCCGCCGATCCCGCTCCGCCCAGCACCGATCCCGCCCTCAGCCCCCAGGCAAATGCGGAATATCTGGCGGCGAATGCCAAGAAGAAAGGCGTGATCGTCAAGCCGGACGGCCTGCAGATCCGCATGCTGCAAAACGGTTTCGGCCGCCGCCCCGCCGTCACCGATTCCGTCGAGGTCTATTACACGGGCGCCTTGATCAACGGCAAAGTCTTCGACGGCACCTCGCCGGGCCTGCCGGCGAATTTCAAGGTCAACCAGGTTATTGCCGGATGGACCGAAGCCTTGCAGTTGATGCGCGAAGGCGATCATTGGCAGATCGTGATCCCGTCCCAGCTTGGCTATGGCGCGCGCGGCGCCGGCAAGTCCATTCCACCGGACCAGACTTTGGTGTTCGACATGACTTTGGTGTCGACCACGCCGGCGCCCCGGCGCGGCGAGCCGGGTTATGTTCCCGATCCCAACGATCCCGACGACAAGCCTCAACGTTAGGACGCATCGATTGATGCGCTTTCGGCAACTCTTCCAGCGGCAAATCCATAATGGCGTGCGCCTGCGCATTCTCGTTGCCCTGATCGCAGTGGTGGGCGCCAGCGCGCTGTTCTGGACCAGCCGCGACTATACGGTGGTGGCACCGGACTGGGACGGACAGGTGCGCGGCATCGCCTACAATCCCAGCCGCCTGGTCCGCGCCAGCGACCAGCTTCACGTCACGCCGGAGCATATCGATCGCGACCTTGCCCAGCTGGCGCATGTCACCGGCCATATCCGCACCTATACGGTGGATGGCGGCATGGACAAGGTGCCGGAAATTGCCCGCCGCTACGGCATGACCGTGTCCTTGGGAATCTGGATCAGCCCGGACCTGGCCAAGAACGACCAGCAGATCGATCTGGCGATCAAGACCGCGCTGGCCAACCGGCGGGTGATCGACCGCGTCATCGTGGGCAACGAGACGCAATTGTTCGGCTATGTTTCCGCCGAGCAGCTCGGCGTCTATCTCGACCGCGTGCGCGCGGCGCTGCCGGCGCGCATCAAGGTGACGACGGCGGAGCCATGGTCCACCTGGGTGGTGATCCCGGAAGTGGCCAAGCATGTGGACGTGGTGTTCGTCCATCTGCTGCCCTATTGGGAAAATGTGCACATCACCAGCGCGATGCGCTTCATCGGCCGCCATTATGACATCACCCAGCAGACATTTCCCGACAAGCCGATCATCGTCGGCGAAGCCGGGTGGCCGTCGGAAGGCCGCACCCGCGGCTCGGCCCAGGCCTCGATCGCCAACGAAGCCTATTTCGTGCGCGCTTTCGTCCAGTTCGCGCAGGAGAAGGGCTACGATTATTACCTGATGGAAGCCTATGACTCGCCCTGGAAGAATACGGGCGAGGGGGCCGTCGGCGCCTATTGGGGCGTGTTCGACGCCACCGGCCATCCCAAATTCGGCTTCACCGGCCTTTTGCGCAGCTTCCCGGAATGGCGGGGCTACGCGATGCTGGCCGCGGTGATGAGCCTGTCGTTGGGGCTTTTGATCCTGGGGCGCATGCCCAAGGTGCGCCAGACCGGCTATCTGGTGATGGGCGGGTTGATCGCTTTGGTCTCGACGGGATTGCTGGCGCTGATCGACGCCACGGCGCTGGAATATATCGATCCCACCGACATCGCGGCGATGATTGCGATGTCGCCTCTGGTGCTGCTGGCCTGCGCCATCATTCTCACAGAAGGCATCGAGCTGGCGGCGTCCCTATGGCGGATGGATCGCCGCTTTGTCCCGGCCGCGATTCCGGAAAAAAGCGCTCGCGTTTCGATCCATTTGCCGACTTATAACGAGCCGCCGCAGATGGTGATCGATACCATCAATGCGCTGACGCGGCTGGACTATGACGATTTCGAAGTCATCGTGCTGGACAACAACACGCCCGATCCGGAGGTCTGGCGTCCGGTCGAGGCCTATTGCAGGAGCTTGGGTCCGCGGTTCCGCTTCTTTCATTTCGACAATGTCAAAGGGTTCAAGGCCGGCGGCCTCAACCGCGCCTTGGCGCTGACCGATCCCGAAGCCACCCATGTGGCGGTGATCGACAGCGATTACCAGGTCGAGCCTTTCTGGCTGCGCCGGGCGATGCCGTTCTTCGCATCGCCTTCCATCGCGCTGGTGCAGGGGCCCCAGGATTATCGCGACGCAAACGAGAACATCTTCAAGGCCATGGCCTATGAGGAATATCGGGGCTTCTTCCATATCGGCATGGTGGAGCGCAACGAGCACAATGCCATCATCCAGCACGGCACCATGACCATCGTGACCAAGAGCGCGCTGGAGGAAGTGGGCGGCTGGAGCGAATGGTGCATCACCGAAGACACCGAGCTGGGGCTGAAGCTCTTCGAAGCGGGCTATGAAGCCGCCTATATCCCGCAACGGATGGGTGCGGGGCTCGAACCCGATACACTGGAAGCCTTCATGTCCCAGCGCTATCGCTGGGTCTATGGCGCGATGCAGATCATGAAGCGGCATGCGCGCGAGATATTCCTGGGTGGCTCGGGCCTTTCCTGGGAGCAGCGCTACCAGTTTCTTTCCGGCTGGCTGCCCTGGATTTCCGACGGGCTGGGCATGATCGTGACCTGCACTGCGTTGGTATGGACGGCGCTGATGTGGGCGATCCCAAGTTATATCGACGTGCCGATGCCGGCTTTGTCCGCCGCGGCGATGGCGCTGTTCGCGACCAAGCTGATCAAGACCTTGCTGCTTTATCCGCCCAAGGTGGGGTCCGGCCTGAAAGGGGCGGTGATGGCGTCGGTGGCGGGATTGTCGCTCACCCACACGGTGGGCAAGGCGATGTGGTCGGGACTTTTGACGGCGGGCAAGCCTTTCATGCGTACGCCCAAATGCGAGAATCCGGCCCAGTTCAGCCAGGTGCTGAGGGTGGTGTGGCAGGAAACCGTGCTTTTGGCGGGCCTTCTGGCGGCGATGATCTCGATGGGCTTTGACCGCGGCTTTGAGGATCCGGCCGTCAGCCTCTGGATGGTGATGCTGGGGGTGCAGAGCCTTCCTTACGCGGCGACGTTCGTCACCGCATCAATCAGCGCCATGTCCAACAAAAAGCCCGAGGCCGCGCCGCTGGCAGTGGAACCGGTGCTTCCGAAAGCCGCCTAGAGCTTTTTGACCGCCGGCACGGTCTTTCCCGGATTCAGGATGTTCTTGGGATCGAAGGCGTGCTTCAGCGCCCGCATTGCGTCCAGTTCCTCGCTCGATTTGTAGCGCGGCAGCAGGTCGCGTTTCATCTGGCCAATGCCGTGTTCGGCACTGATCGAGCCGGAGTATGTCTTCACGATGTCGTGAACGGTAAGCTGCACTTCGTCCCATTGCGCCGAGAAAGCGGCATCCTGGCCGACGGGCGCGCTGAAATTGAAATGCAGATTGCCGTCGCCCATATGGCCGAAACAGATCGGCCGGGCGCCGGGGAATTTCTCCACCACGACGGCCGTGGCCTCCGCGATGAAAGCGGGAATGGATGCCACCGGCACGGAGATGTCGTGCTTGATGGAAACCCCTTCGCGCTTTTCCGCTTCCGAGATGGTCTCGCGCATGTGCCAGAAGCTGCGCGCCTGGGCCTGGTTCTGGGCGACCACGGCATCGGTGAGAAACTCCGCCCCCGCTGCTTCCTCCAGCGCCGATTGCGTCAGGATTTCCAGGCTGGCGCCCGCACCGCCCGACTCTTCCATCAGCACATACCAGGGTGAAGACGTGGCCAAGGGATCGCGCGTGCCCGGGATGTGCCGCAGCACCATCTCCAGGGTCGGCCGCGAGATCAGCTCGAAAGACGACAGCAAGCCGCCTGTGCGGGCCTGCATATGACCCAAGAGCGCCAGCGCCGCTTCCGGCGAGGGCACGGCCGTGAGCGCGGTGATCATTTGCGCAGGGTGCGGGAAAAGGCGCAGCGAGGCTGCGGTGACGATCCCCAGCGTGCCTTCCGCGCCGATGAAAAGCTGCTTCAGGTCGTACCCGGTATTGTCCTTGTGCAGTGATTTGAGCATCGGCAGCACCCTGCCGTCGGCCAGAACGACTTCCAGCCCCAACACCAGCGCGCGCATCATGCCGTAGCGCAGAACATGATTGCCGCCGGCGTTGGTCGCGATATTGCCGCCGATGGTGCAACTGCCTTCCGAACCCAGGCTGAGCGGAAAGAGAAGCTGTTCGCCGGCGGCGGCATCCTGTGCCTGTTTCAAGGTCACGCCGGCTTCAGCGGTCAGCGTCATGCCCGGCGCGTCGACGGCCCTGATCCGGTTCATGCGCTTGAGGCTGAGCAGAACTTCGCCGTGAAGCGGAATCTGGGCGCCCACCAAGCCGGTATTGCCGCCTTGCGGCACGATGGGGGTGCCGGTCTCATGGCAGATCGCCAGAACGGCCGAAACCTGTTCGGTGGTGGCGGGCTTGAGCAGAAGCCTTGTCTGGCCGCGCATGCGGCTGCGCCATTCTTCCAGATAGGGCGCGATTTCGTTCGCATCTTCGCTGAAGCCGCCCGGACCCGCGGCCTGTTTCAGCCGGTCGAATATCTCATGCATGATTTGGCCTCGGTGCGGCGGCGCGGCGCAGCCGGTCGTTGATGGCTTCGCCCAGGCCGGTTTCGGGAACGGGTGCCACGGCGATGCGCGAATGCTGGCGGTCCAATTCATGGAGCATGGCAAAGAGATTGGATGCGGCTTCGGTAAGATCGCCCACCGGACTGAGATTGAGCGCGGCCCCCGGCGATGATCCAAACCCGAGCAGGATCTCGCCGGGCTCTTTTTCCCGCGCATTCAAACGCAATGTGGCGCGGGGCGCATAATGGCTTTCCAGCTGGCCGGGGGAGCGGATCGCACCGCCGGCAGCAGCCAAGGGACCGGTGATGGCTTCGATGGCTTGGCGCGCGATGGCGCCGGGGCGGAGCAACACCGGCTCGTCCCCGTCAAATCCGATCACGGTGGATTCAACGCCCAGCGGCGTGGCGCCCCCATCGAGGATCAGGTCGATGGTCCCGCCCAGTCCAGCCGCCACATGGGCGGCGGTGGTGGGGCTGATCCGGCCGGACGGATTGGCGCTGGGGGCCGCGATGGGAAGGCCGGCTTCCCGCAGCAAGGCCAGCGCGACGGGATGGGCGGGGACCCGCAGCGCGACCGTGTCCAGCCCGGCGCTGACAAGCTCCGAAAGCGGAGTGCCGCTCCGGCGCGGCAATACCAATGTCAGCGCGCCCGGCCAGAAAGTTTCCGCCAGCGTCCGCGCCGTAGGGGAAAAAATGGCATGCGGCTCCGCATCCGCGATGTCTCGGACATGCACGATCAGAGGGTTGAAGCGGGGGCGGCCCTTGGCGGCAAAGATTCCGGCCACGGCTTTGCCATTGCGGGCATCCGCGCCCAGGCCATAAATCGTCTCGGTGGGAAAGGCGACCAGCTTGCCGTCCCGCAACAATCCCGCGGCATGGGCGATCGCCGCGCCATTCGCGGGCATGATCTTGGCAAGCAGGCTTTCCATCGCGGCCTTTTAGCCGGTCGGTGCCGCTGGGTCACCTTTTCTTTATGGCCGGCCGCCATGCCCGCTTGTACGATCCGGCAATCATCGAGAGAGGCTGCATGTCGCTACGGGGTAAAACGCTTTTCGTGACCGGGGCCAGCCGCGGTATCGGTCTTGCCATCGCGCTCAAGGCCGCGCGGGACGGCGCCAATATCGCAATCGCCGCGAAAACCGCCGAACCGAACGCGAAATTGCCCGGCACAATCTTTTCCGCCGCCGAAGAAATCGAAAAGGCGGGCGGCAAGGCGCTGCCTCTGGTCTGCGATATCCGGTTCGAGGAGCAGGTGACGGCGGCCGTGGCCGCAACGGTGGCGCAATTCGGCGGCATCGATATCTGCGTCAACAATGCCAGCGCCATTTCCCTGACTGGGACCGAGCAAACCGACATGAAGCGCTTCGATCTGATGGCGCAGATCAATGCGCGCGGCACATTCCTGGTGAGCAAGCTTTGCGTTCCGCATCTGCTGAAATCCGACAATCCCCATGTGCTGATGCTGTCGCCGCCGCTGGACATGCAGCCCAAATGGTTCGCGGGGCATACCGCCTATTCGATGGCCAAGTACGGCATGAGCATGTGCGTGCTGGGAATGGCGGCGGAATTTTCCGGCCGCATCGCTTTTAATGCCTTGTGGCCCCGGACCGCGATCGCCACCGCCGCCATCCGCCTGGCCATGGGCAGTCCCGACGCCGTGCGCAACTGCCGCACGCCGGAAATCCTGGCGGATGCGGCCTATGCGCTTTTCTCCAAACCGAAAAGCTTTAGCGGCAATTTCCTGATCGACGACACCTTCCTGTACGAAAATGGCGTGACGGATTTCGACCGGTATCGCGTCGATCCCACCCAGGACCTGGTGCCGGACTTCTTCGTGCCGGACACGATGCCGCCGCCCAAGGCCGTGAGCCTCAAGGCCATTCGATGAGAGTGTTGCCTGCCTTGGCAATGGCCGGCCTGCTTTGGCCGGCAACGGGGCTCGCCATGCCATTGCCCGATTGCGCGGGCGAGCTTGTCGGCAGGAATGTGCATGTCGCGCGGGTCGACCCCAAAGGGGTTCTGATGCTGGACGGCGGGCAGGGCGCTCTGCTGGAAGGCATTCGCTTGCCGGGCGCGGACGGCTCTGCCGCGCCGGTCGCGGACGAGGCGCTTGCCGCCTTGCGCGCCTTGACGAAGGAGGCCCTGACCCTCACATCCACATCGCCCAAACATGACCGCTATGGCCGCATGCGCGTGCAAGCCTTCGGCACGGCGTGGCTTCAGGTCGAGCTTTTGAAGCGCGGGCTTGCGCGGGTATCGGTGATGCCGGACCGGCAGGAATGCTCGCCCGATTTCTATGACGCCGAGGCCGAGGCGCGCCAGGCGCGGCGCGGGCTATGGGCGCTCCCCGAATTCGCCGTCCGCAACGCTGCGCCCTTCAAGGCGCCGGCCGGAAGTTTCCAGATCGTTCAGGGCCGCATCGTCAATGTCGCCACCAACGACCGGCGTGTTTTCCTGGATTTCAGCCCGGACTATCGCAAGGGCTTTTCCGCCATCATCGCCCCGGAGGACCGCAAGGCGTTTCGCGACAGCGATCTCATCCTGGAAGCGCTTGTGGGCCGTGAGATCCGCGTGCGGGGCATCGTGGAAAACTTCAACGGGCGGTGGGAAATGTCTCTTTCCAACCCGAGGCAGATCGAAATTATCAAATAGAAAGGCCCGGTATCGATACCGGGCCTTTCTTATTAGAATCTGCAGGGCAAGGGCCGCGAAGCGATTAGCCCGCGTCCCTGCACTAAGCGGCCTTTTTGGTCAGCATGCCTTCGACGCGTTTGACCGCGGTCTGCTCGTCGGTGCGCTCCACGGCGTCGACTTCGCGGGCCATGCGCGCCAAAGCCTTTTCGTACAGCTGGCGTTCTGAATAGCTCTGCTCCGGCTGGCCGCCGGCGCGGTGCAGGTCGCGCACCACTTCGGCAATCGACACCAGATCGCCGGAGTCGATCTTCGCTTCATATTCCTGCGCCCGGCGCGACCACATGGTGCGCTTGATCCGGGCACGGCCCTTGAGCGTGTTCAGGGCATTTCCGACCACTTCCGGCGACGACAGTTTGCGCATGCCCACGGCCTTGGCCTTCATGGTCGGCACGCGCAGGGTCATCTTGTCCTTTTCGAACTCGATGATGAACAATTCCAACTTCGCCCCGGCGACTTCCTTCTCTTCGATGCCGGAAACCTTGCCGACGCCATGGGTCGGGTAAACCACATGGTCGTTGGTTTTGAATTCGTGCTTCTTGTTGGAGTTGGCGGGGATTTTCTTGGCAGGCGCGGCGGCCGGCTTGGCGGCAGGCGTATGGGCTTTGGGTGCGGTCATCGTTACTTCCGTTGGCGTCCGGCAGGGCCCGGGACGCATGATAATTTCACATCAATATGGCTGAAACACGCCGGGGGACGCCGGCGGGTGTGGTTCATGCCTGATCAGATTGAAGGCAACCCTATCACAGATTGAAGCAAAATGGAAGGAAAATCGTCACAAGCCGTTGAAAAGGCGGCATTTCTTTCGAATCCCTTACTGCGAAGCTCCACCCAAGCCCTTGATCCATTGTCCCGAATCGAGAACCAGCGGCCCGCCCGAGGAAGGACGGCACCGAACGGTGTTAATCCTGGTGGATGGGTCTCAGGAGCCCGAGCCGGGCTTGGGGTCGAAATACTTTTCGAACTTGTCCGGCACGCCCTGCCAGTCCTTGGCGTCGGCCGGGGCTTCGCCCTTCTGGCTGATATTGGGCCAAGTCTTGGAATATTCGGAATTGACCGAAAGCCATTTTTCCAACCCGGCCTCGGTGTCGGCCTTGATGGCTTCGGGCGGGCATTCCGGCTCGCAGACGCCGCAATCGATGCATTCGTCCGGGTTGATCACCAGCATATTCTCGCCTTCATAGAAGCAATCCACCGGGCAGACTTCGACGCAATCCATGAACTTGCACTTGATGCAGGCTTCGGTGACGACATAGGTCATTGGCAGGCTCCAGACGGCGACGAATAAGCGGTTAGGTCCATAAAACCGGCTGGCGGCGATAGCAAGCGGTCAGTCCGCGACGATTTCGTACAGCCGTTGCGCTTCCGGCGCCGGTCCCCGGCGTTCGGCCAGGGCCACAACCCGGAGCGCGACAATTTCGCCGCCCCTTCTCAGAGTGAGGATATCGCCGGGCTTGAGGGTTTGGGCGGGCTTCTCCACCCGGATGCCGTTCAGGCGTACCTTTCCGGCGCTGGCGGCGGCCTGTGCCAAGGCCCGGGTGCGATAAAAGCGGGCATGGAAAAGCCATTTGTCGATCCGCGCGGTCGTCACTTGGCCATCAGCTCCTTGAGGCCCGCGAATGGGGAATCCGGCCGGCTTTGGGCAGGCGCCATCTTACGAGGCTTTTCCTTGCGCCTGCGCCATACCGGCGAAGCGTCCTTTACCGCGACCAGCCGCCAGCCCAGCGCAGCCAGGGCAGCCTTGGCTTCGTCATTGCCGGTTCCCAGCAGCGAAACCAGTTTCGGCAATATGGTTGCGGCATCGGCGCCGCTGATCGCGGCTTGGTCGAGCTCACTTTCTACACGCTCCAGCATGTCAAAACGGATGGCGCGGCCCCCGATCACGGCAAAACCGGCGGCGTGCAGAAACGCGCGCGGCTCATCTGAAGGCGTGAAAGAGGTGAGGCCCGGCGCGGGCGGACCGGGCAATTGAGACTGTCGGGTCCAAACGCCCCAAAGCAGTGCCAGCAATCCCGCCGCATCCGGGCGCAACAATTTCGGCAGATAGATGGTGTGCCGGCCCGCCCAGACGCCGAACGGCCTCAATGCGCGAAGGACCGGACCCAATTTTTCCGGCAACGCCAACGGCGCGCGTTCCAGGGCGCCGAAATTTTCCGCAAGCTGATGCGCAAGCCCACGTGCCTGGGCGGGCAAGGCCGTCGCGCTTCCCGCTCGCGCTTCTGCTGCACGGGCCAGCGCCAGGAGCGGTTCGAGCCGCGCCTCCAGGCGCGCCGACAGCCAGGCATCCAGGCGGGACTGCACGGCGGCGCGGGATGTGCTCTTCAGCAATTCGTCCGCGACCAATGTGATGGCCGGGGCCAGCGGCGCCGGTCCGGCCGTCAGATGCCCCACGATGGCGCCGTCCCACCAGAGCTTGCCGTGCTCGCTGAGGCTGATCGCGTTGTCGGGCGCATCCGCCAGCGCGCGGGCGCGCGACAGAAACTCGCCTTCCAGGCCGCGCATCGCCGCCGCCCGCACCATGCGGGCATGCAGCGGACCATTGCCGTCGTCTGCTGCGCGTGGGTCGGGCGTGAAACGGAATCCGTCCAGCCGCCCGATCAACTCGCCGCTGATCAGAACGCCCCCATCCTCTTCCAGTTTCACATCGGCGGCATCGTCGTCGCGCATATGCTTCATCAGCACCGAAGTGCGGCGATCGATGAAGCGTTGGGTGAGCTGTTCATGCAGCGCGTCGGAGAGCCGGTCCTCGACGGCGCGGGTTGCGCCTTGCCAATGCGCGCCATCGCCGGTCCAGCCAGGACGGTGGGCGGCATAGGTGAAGGTGCGGATCTGGGCGAGGCGCCCCGACAAGGTCGCCACATCGCCTTCGCTCACGTCCAGCCGCGCCACCTGCCGCGCCATCCAGTCATCGGGAATATGGCCGCTATCGCTCATCAGATAGAGAAACAGCGTGCGCACCATTTTTGCGTGCTCGTCCGCGGACAGTTTTCGGAAATCGGGCAGCTGGCAGACTTCCCAGAGTTTGCGCACATGGGCGGAGGAATTCGCCAACAGCTGGATATCGGCTTCGTTCGAGAGATGATGCAGCGCGATCGCGTCGGACGAGGGACGGGCGCGGCCCAGTCCGCGCTCCGGCGGCGGCGCGTCCAGGCTTTCCAGCAAAGCGGACACCGAACGGAAGTCGAGCGCGGGGTTGCGCCATTGCAGAATCTTGACCGGATCGTAGCGATGGCTTTCGACCCGGCTGACGATTTCCTCTTCAAAGGGCTCGCATTCGCCGGTGACGCCGAAGGTGCCGTCATTCATGTAACGGCCCGCGCGCCCGGCGATCTGGCCGGTTTCCGCCGGCGTTAGTGGGCGAAAGCCGCGGCCGTCGAATTTCTCGCGGCCGGCGAACGCCACATGATCGACATCCATGTTGAGGCCCATGCCGATGGCGTCGGTGGCGACCAGGAAATCCACATCGCCCGATTGATAGAGCGCCACCTGGGCGTTGCGGGTGCGGGGCGAAAGCGCGCCCAGCACCACGGCCGCGCCACCCCGCTGCCGCCGGACAATTTCGGCGATGCCATAGACGTCCTCGGCGCTGAAGCCCACCACGGCGGAACGGCGCGGCAGACGGGTGAGCTTCTTGGCGCCGGTATAGGCCAGATCGGAAAAGCGGGGCCGGGTGATGAACCAGGTTTTGGGAATGAAGCGCTGAATGGCGCCGCGCATGCTTTCGGCGCCCAGAAACAACGTCTCTTCCGTGCCGCGGGCATGAAGCAGCCGGTCGGTGAAGACATGACCGCGCTCAGGATCGGCGCAAAGCTGAATCTCGTCCACCACCAGACAGGCCACGGAAATTTCCAGCGGCATGGCTTCGACGGTGCAGACATAGAAGCGGGCCGCTTTGGGCAGGATCTTTTCCTCGCCCGTGATCAGCGCCACTTCATTGGCGCCCCGGAGGCGGACGATGCGGTCATAGACCTCGCGCGCCAGAAGGCGCAGCGGCAGGCCGATCATCCCCGATTTGTGCGCCAGCATCCGCTCGATGGCGAAGAAGGTCTTGCCGGTGTTGGTCGGTCCCAGGATCGCGCTGATTTTTGCCTGGGCGGGTCTGTTGGTCATGGCCGCAATATGGTGTCCCAGCCCGGACGCGGAAAGCGCCATCCGATCAAGGGCTTGATTTGAGCGTCTGTGGATGCCCGGTAAAGGAGCGGAACGGTCAGCGAACGAATCAGGCTCGAATCACCAACTCGTTTGATATCTGCGTTTGTTCTCATACATTTAGCGGATTGTCAAGAAAGTTGAACCACAACATCTTGTGGGTAAGGCCAGTCATGGAGTCGGGGACCGGTTTGCGGGACTCGATCTTCCGTAGGCGGAATGAACCCACCAGGATTTGCGCTTCGCCGCCCATTGGGGAACATGGCTGCATGACCGATCATCGCAAAGACTGGGAAGAGGCCGTCAGCCGGGAACTCAAGACCCGAAGCCCCCAGGATCTCGTCTGGCAGAGCCCGGAAGGCATCCCGGTCCAGCCGCTCTATACCGAGGCCGATCTGGAAGGGATCGAGGCCGCGGGCTGGCCGGGGCAGGTGCCTTTCACCCGGGGTCCGCGCGCCAGCATGTATGCCGGCCGGCCCTGGACCATCCGGCAATATGCGGGCTTCTCCACCGCCGAGGAGTCCAATCTCTTCTACCGGCAGAATTTGAAAGCCGGGCAGATGGGGCTGTCGGTGGCGTTCGATCTTCCCACCCATCGCGGCTATGACAGCGACCATCCCCGCGTGGTGGGCGATGTCGGCAAGGCCGGGGTGGCGATCGATTCCGTCGAGGACATGAAGATCCTGTTCGACGGCATTCCGCTCGACCGCATGAGCGTGTCCATGACCATGAACGGCGCGGTCCTGCCGGTGCTGGCGAATTTCATCGTCGCGGGGGAAGAGCAGGGCGTGCCGGCCGAGCGCCTGTCGGGCACCATCCAGAACGACATCCTCAAGGAATTCATGGTGCGCAACACCTATGTCTATCCGCCGGGACCGTCGATGCGGATCGTTGCCGACATCATCGCTTTCGCCGCGCAGAAGATGCCGCGCTTCAATTCCATTTCCATCAGCGGCTATCACATGCACGAAGCCGGAGCGACGGCGGTGCAGGAACTGGGTTTCACCCTGGCCGACGGCATGGCCTATGTCCGCGCCGCGGCGGACCGGGGGCTGGACATCGACAGTTTCGCGCCCAGGCTGAGCTTCTTCTTCGGCATCGGGATGAATTTCTTCATGGAGATCGCCAAGTTGCGCGCCGCGCGACTGGTCTGGTCGGACATCATGGAAAAGCTCGGCGCCAAAAATCCGGAAAGCCGGATGCTGCGTACCCATTGCCAGACCAGCGGCGTGTCGCTGGCCGAGCAGGATCCCCACAACAATATCGTGCGCACCACGTTGGAAGCCCTGGCCGCGACCTTGGGAGGCACCCAGTCGCTGCACACCAATGCCTTCGACGAAGCCATCGCGCTGCCGACGGAAGCCTCGGCGCGGGTGGCACGCAATACCCAGCTCATCCTGCAGAACGAAAGCCAGATCGCGCGCGTGGCCGATCCTTTGGGCGGCTCTTATTACGTCGAGGCGCTCACAGCGGCTTTGGCGAAAGGCGCGCGGGACGTGATCGCGCGGGTGGAAGCGGCAGGCGGCATGACGGCAGCGGCCGAGGCGGGCTGGCCCAAGCTGGAGATCGAAGCGGCGGCGGCACGGCGCCAGGCACGCATCGACCGCGGCGACGATGTGATCGTGGGCGTCAACAAATTCCGCCTGGAAAATGAGCCCGCCATCGATGTGCGGGCCATCGACAATGCCCAGGTGCGCGAGGCGCAGATCGCAAAGCTCGATGCGCTGAAGGCCAAGCGCGACAAACAAAAAATCAAAGCAGCGCTGGACGCCTTGCGGGAAGGCGCGCGAGGTCATGCCAATCTCTTGGCGCTGGCCGTGGAAGCTTCCCGGGCCCGCGCCACCGTGGGAGAAATCTCTTCGGCGCTGGAAGACGTGTTCGGCCGCCACGAAGCGGAAATCCGTTCGGTGCATGGCGTCTATGGCGAGAATTTCCCCGCCCTGGACGAAATCATCCGCGACGTGAAGACCTTCGAAAAGGAAACCGGCCGGCGTCCGAAGCTTCTGGTGGCCAAGCTGGGGCAGGATGGCCATGACCGCGGCGCCAAAGTGGTGGCGACCGCGTTCGGCGATATCGGTTTCGAGGTAGAGATCGGCGCCCTGTTCCGCGATCCCGGCGAAGTGGTGGACGATGCGCTGGCCGCCAAGGTGGATGCCATCGGCATCTCCAGCCTGGCAGCCGGACATCTCACTTTGGTGCCGCAACTGATGGAACAGTTGAAAGCCCGAGGGCGCGACGATGTCCTGGTGCTGGTGGGCGGGGTCATCCCCGCGCAGGATTACGAGGCGTTGCGCGCGGCGGGCGTGGCCGCGATCTTCGGGCCGGGCACCAATATTCCCGATGCGGCGCGCTCGGTGCTGGGACTTATCCGCGCCCGCCGGCGGCGGAACACGCCCTGATCGTCAAGGTTTGGCGGGCGGTCGGGATTTGGCCTTCTGCATCGCGCTGGCAAGCACCACCACGCCGGTATTGAAGAACACCGCGCCTTTCTTGCCGGTCTGCTGATCGGTGATGTCGATTTTCTCCACCGGTCCCTGGTCGGTGGTGATCACCGTCTTCTTGGTGCCGTTCACGCCCGCCACGGCCAGGATCACGCCTTCCTCATGCATGGTGACGATGCGAAATGCGGTAGCCGGGCTGTTGCCGTCACCGCTGCTGATCAGGGAGTTGAACAGGCCCTGGGCGATGGCTTCCTCGCGCGCTTCCCCGGCCTTGTCGCCGGCCTGTTCCAGGCAATCGGCGGAAAGGGCATGAGCGTCGGATAGGGTGAAATTGAGCGCGATGGCGGCCTTGAATTTCTCCAGGGCAGTCTTGCAGTCCTTGGCCACATAAGCGGCCTGGCCGTCGCGCATCAAGGCATTGGTCTTGTCGCCAAAGGGGTCATAGTCCGCGATCATGGCATAGGCCTGACGCATCGCGGTGTAATCGGTGCCCGGATCGCCATCCTTGGCGGCGGTGATCAGCGCGGCATAGTCCCCGGCGGGGTCGGCCCTGGCGGCGACCGGCTGCAGCATCATGACCGTTAAAATCAGGGCCGCAGCTTTTCGCATCGGATCAATTCGCTTTCGGAACCTGGCCGTCGATCTTCAGGGAATTGGCCACCACCGACACCAGGCCGTATGGCGTGTCCGCCCACACGCGCAACGGCACGACATAATCGCTGCCACGGGTCGCGCTGGGATAAGTCACCACCCAGGCGTTGATGGTGGGGAATGTTTCATTGGCCTTGATCACCCGCGGTTTGAAACCGGCGAGCTGGTTGTATTTGATCTGGCAAAGCGTGGCGCGCCCGGCATAAAGGCCATTGTCCATCTTGATGTCGATGTCCTTCGCCTTGCGCATCTCGATATTGTAGCGGCGGCGGCCGTCGAACACCGGCGCGGTGACGGTGCAGGGCGTGCCCGCCGTGCCGGCCCCCGACACGATGAACATCACCGCCGACAAAGGATCGAGGGTCGCCTTCTGGTCCTCCGGCTTCACTTCATAGCCGGTGGTGGAATAAGGCGGGTCGGCAAAGAGGCGGGGCGGATTGGCGCTGTCATAGGTCAGCGATACTTCCTGTTTCTTGCCGGTGCGGTTGATGTCGAAGGAATCGTAAAGCTGAGGCGACAGCATGTTCGCGCCCATCTTGCCCGACGAGGTAGCCTGGATCTCCGCCTGCCAGAAGGCATTGACCACGCCCGAGGTCTCCAGATTGGAGACGGCGTGATAGTCGGTGCCGCGCACCGTGGCATCGATGTCCATTTTCCCCAGGGTGATGCCGCCGGCATAGATGGTCATGGCCATCTGGAATTTGGAGGCGGGGCCGGTCGAATCGGCCCCCACGCCGCCGGCCGCAAATGCCGGTCCGGCGAGGGCGGAAAGGAGGGTCAGGCCCGTGAAAATATGACGCACTTTCATGATTTCTCCACGCCATCCCGGTTTAAGCCACTGGCCGTTATAATGTTTCCTGCCGGGATGGGGCAAATTGCTTGACCGGGCGGGCCTCATTCCGTATGAGACCCGGCTTCCGGGGCCGGATTTCCGGGTTTTGAGAGAGACGACTGCCATGGCGCGCCGCTGCGAATTGACCGGTAAAGGCACTTTGGTTGGCAACAATGTCAGCCATGCCAACAACAAGACCAAGCGGATCTACCGTCCCAACCTGCAGACCATCGACCTGGTCAGCGAGGCCCTGGGCAACAGCTACAAGCTCAAGATCGCCATGAACACCCTGCGCTCGGTCGACAAGGTGGGCGGTCTCGACGCGTTCCTGCTCCAGGCCCGCGACAACGTCCTGTCGGCCAAGGCGCTGCGCCTCAAGCGCGCCATCGCCAAAAAGGTCGCCAAGGCGGCCTAAGGCTTTACCTCAGAGGTTTCTGACAATTCTCTGTTTTTGCAGGGTGTTTTCGCGCGCCGTAGCTAGCGCTCGGCGCGGCGGCGGGCATGCTCGTCCCGCACGCGGTCTTCCTCGAACAGGGAAATGAGCTGGGTGGTCATGGCGCCGCCCAGCTGCTCGGCATCCACGATGGTGACTGCCCGCTTGTAATAGCGGGTCACATCATGGCCGATGCCGATGGCGGCCAGCTCGACGCTGGACCGGGTTTCGATGTCCTCGATCACCCGCCGCAGATGGCGTTCCAGATAATTGCCGGCATTCACCGACAGGGTCGAATCGTCCACCGGCGCGCCGTCGGAGATCACCATCAGGATCTTGCGCTGCTCCGGGCGGGTCATCAGCCGGTTATGGGCCCACATCAGGGCTTCGCCGTCGATATTCTCCTTGAGCAGGCCTTCGCGCATCATCAGGCCCAGATTCTTCTTGGCCCGCCGCCAAGGCTCGTCCGCGGCCTTGTAGACGATATGGCGCAGGTCGTTGAGGCGGCCCGGATTGGCGGGCTTGCCATCATGGGTCCATTTCTCGCGGGACTGGCCGCCCTTCCAGGCCCGGGTGGTGAAGCCCAGGATTTCGGTCTTGACGGCGCAGCGTTCCAGGGTGCGGCCCAGGATATCGGCGCACATGGCCGCCACCATGATGGGGCGCCCCCGCATGGAGCCGGAATTGTCCAGAAGCAGGGTCACCACCGTATCGCGGAAATTGGTGTCCTTCTCTCGCTTGAAGGACAAGGGATACATGGGATCGATGATGATGCGGGGCAGGCGCGAGGTGTCGAGGATGCCTTCCTCCAGATCGAACTCCCAGAGCCTGTTCTGCTGCGCCAGCAAGAGGCGCTGCAGCTTGTTGGCCAAGCGCGACACCACGCCCTGCATCTGGGAGAGCTGCTGGTCGAGAAAGCTGCGCAGGCGCGTCAGCTCTTCATTGTCGCAAAGATCGGGTGCCGAAATCTCTTCGTCGAATTGCGGAGTGTAGATCTTATAGCCCCAGGCCTCCTGCTGCGAGAAAGCCGGCTGGTTGCGGTTGGGCTGCATGCCCTCTTCGGGCTGGTCGGTCTCGGCGAAATCCTCGGATTGTTCGCCGCTGACTTCGGATTCGGCGTCCTCGCCTTCCTCGCCGCGATCCTCGGTGAACTCGGTCTCGCCGGTTTCGCCCTGCTGCTGGCTGTCCTGTTCTTCGGTGCCCTCATTCTCGTTCTGGGCGCTTTCGCCGTCCGTGTCGTCTTCCCCGGACTCCGTGCTGTCGTCGCCCTGGGTGAGATCGTTCAGAATGGTGCGGGTGAGGCGGGCAAAGGCTCGCTGGTCGCGCATCGCCTCCGGCAGCTTGGCGAGATCCTTTCCGGCCCGCTCCTCGATGAAGGGGCGCCACAGATCGACCGCCGTCTTGAGGGAAGCGGGCGGCGCCTGGCCGGTCATGCGCTCGCGCATCAAAAGGCCCATCACGTCGGCAAGCGGCGCATCGTCCCGGCTGGTGGCACGGCCCAGGCCCCTTGCGTTCAGCCGCTGCTCCAGCTGCGCCGCCAGGTTCTGCCGCACGCCCTCCATCGCCAGGGCACCGATCGCCTCGACGCGGGCCGATTCCGCCGCTTCGAAGATCGCGCCGCTGTCGGCGCCGGCCGGGCGGAAGCGATTGTGAATCTTTTCGTCGTGATAGGCCTTCTTCAGCGCATAGGCATCGCCGGTGCCCCGCACCAGCGCCACTTCATTGGCGGCAAGCGCGCGGGTCGGCGCGGGCAGGCGAGCCTTGAGGCCTTTCAGCGAAGGCGGTTCGGAGGAGAAATTGACTTCCAGCTCCGGTTCGCCCGCCAGCGAGCGCACCGCCACCGACACGGCGCGCTTGAAAGGCTCGGAAGGGCTTTCAGGCTTGGCCACGAGGCTTCCCTTATTCAACTGGATCCCCGCCTGCGCGGGGATCTTGGTCGCTTAGGCGACCAAGACTTTGGCAGCGCTCTCCGGCAATTCCTCGCCGAAAGCGCGCTGATAGAATTCCGCCACGCTGGCGCGCTCCAGCTCGTCGCATTTGTTGAGGAAGGTGAGACGGAAGGCGAAGCCGATATCGCCGAAGATTTCCGCATTCTGCGCCCAGGTCATCACGGTACGCGGGCTCATCACGGTGGAAAGGTCGCCATTGATGAAGGCATTGCGGGTCATGTCGGCGACGCGCACCATCGCGGCGATTTTCTTCTTGCCTTCGGCCGTGTTGTAGGCCGGCGATTTGGCCAGCACGATTTCGACCTCGGCATCGTGGCTGAGATAGTTGAGCGTGGTGACGATGCTCCAGCGGTCCATCTGGCCCTGATTGATCTGCTGGGTGCCGTGATAGAGGCCCGTGGTGTCGCCCAGGCCGATCGTATTGGTGGTGGAGAACAGGCGGAAGGCCGGATGCGGCTTGATCACCTTGTTCTGGTCGAGCAGGGTGAGCTTGCCCTGAACTTCCAGCACCCGCTGGATCACGAACATCACGTCAGGGCGGCCGGCATCATATTCGTCGAACACCAGCGCCACGGGGCGCTGCAGCGCCCAGGGCAACAGGCCTTCGCGGAATTCGGTGACCTGCTGGCCGTCCTTCAGGACGATGGCGTCCTTGCCGATCAGATCGATGCGGCTGATATGGCTGTCGAGATTGATGCGGATACAGGGCCAGTTGAGCCGTGCCGCCACCTGCTCGATATGGGTGGATTTGCCGGTGCCGTGATAGCCCTGAACCATCACGCGCCGGTTGAAGGCAAAGCCCGCCAGGATCGCCAGGGTGGTTTCGCGGTCGAAGCGATAGGCCTCGTCGCGCTCCGGCACATGGTCGCTGGCCTTCTTGAAGGCGGGGACTTGCATCGTGGTCTGGATGCCGAAGACCTTCGCCGCATCGACGGTGGTGTCGGGCTGCGCCGCGGGATCGATGCTGGAGTCGGGCGTGTTCATGTCACTGTTCCGGATGGTGTCCATCCGGCATGGATGGCGGGACCGTCAGATCAGGCCGGAAGCGCGCAACACGCCATAAGCCTTGATGACCTGCTTCAGACGCTCTTCGGCGCCCCGGTCGCCGCCGTTCGCGTCGGGATGGAACCGTTTCACAAGTTCCTTATACCGCGCCTTAATCTCGATCAAGGTGGCGTTGTGCGCCAGCTGGAGCGTGTCCATCGCCATGACCTGGAGCCGCGTCAATTGCCGCTCCGGACGGCGCGGCTGGCCGCTATCGTCCTCATCGTCCAATACCGCATGGCCGTCATGAAAATGTAAGGGGCCTTGGCCGTTGCGGGCCCGGGCGGCGCGCTTGCCCATCGGCCAGGTCGGGCGGTGGCCGAACATGGCCTCTTCCCGGAACTTCTCCACGTCGGTGTCGTCCATACCCTTGAAGAAGTCCCAGGATTCATTGTGGGCGCGGGCATGGGCGGTGCAGAGGAACAGATAATCGGACAGATTTTCGCGCGATTTCGGGACACGGCAGTCGCCCGGCTTGGTGCAATTCTTGACCGCGCAGGGGCGCACATCCGTCTTGGCGGCGGCCTTGGGCGTGTCCTTCTTGATGCGGATGTCGCTTTTGAACCGCGGCCGGGCTTGAGTCATGGGACAATTATGGGGGGCGGCCGTTAAAAAACAAGCAAAGCTATTGCTTGACTTTGAGGCGGCGGCGTCGCTTCGTCACGCCCATGCGCGTGACCGATAGAATCCAGGAAAAACTTACCGCCGCTTTTGCGCCGGCTCTGCTTGTCGTCCATGACGAAAGCGCAAATCATGCCGGCCATGCGGGCGCGACCCGCGAGGATGGCAGCCAGGGCGAAACCCATTTCAGCGTGCGGATCGTGGCGGACGCATTCGCCGGCCTTTCGCGCGTCGAGCGCCAGCGCCGGGTCTATGCGGTGCTGACGGAAGAATTGGCCGGCAGCGTGCACGCGCTTTCGCTCACCGCGCTCAGCCCGGCGGAAACCTGACGCTCATTTCTTCTTCGGCAGGCCGCTATCGCATTCAGGCATGGCGCCCAGCCGGCGCAACAACGCCGTTTCCGCGCCGGGAGATTTCGCGGCGGCGTAGATCACGCCGCCTCGCGCGCCGCCCGGAATGGCTTTCTGCAGCGCGGTTTGAAATTGCGCCTCGGTGTCGGGCCAGAAACCGGAGATAGGGATGCCGGCCCGCGCCAGCCAGGCGCGCGGCGGCGTCCAGCCCACGAATTGCGCTTGATAATTGATATAGGCCTTGCCCGCGGTGTCGCGCGAGGTGAGGGAATAGCAACTCGTGCCCAGGCCCAGCTGCGGCTCCAGAAGCAGCGCGGCGCTGACATGACGGTCCTGTAGCAACTGCCGTTCCTGTCGCGCGCTGCTTTCGTAGAGGCCGGATACTTCCTTTCGGCGCGCCTGGGGTACCATTGCCAGGCGCGAACTGGCGCTGGCGGTGAAGATCACCAGCGCGCTCGGCTGCACCGTACGCCGCGCCGCCGCCATGAGCAGATAATTGGCGCAAGGGCCCGCGCATATGCCGTCCACCACCAGGGCCGAACGGGTGCGCGCGATGTCGGCGGCGATGGCGAGGGCGGGCGCATCCTCGCCGCCGGAACTGTTGATGCGCACGGTGTGCGGCTTGCCGTCCTGCAAAGCCGCATGCAGGCGGCTGGCCATGTCCGTGCTGATGTGACCGGACAGGGGGATTTCCGCAGCCCCCGCCAGCGTCTGGGCCGAAAGCGGCGCGATGGCAAATGAAAGCGCAAAGGCGCCGGCAAAAACGATTTTCATCATCGTGTCATCCCGCCGGGAATGCTTCGTCCTTGACGGGCGGGGTCACCCGGAGTGCGGTGATCTGATTGCGCTGCCGCCTGAGGACTTCGAATTTGTACCCGAAGAATGCGAAGCGCTGCCCGGGGTCCGGGATGGTCTGCGCTTCATGGATCACCAACCCGGCGATGGTGGTGGCGGTTTCGTCGGGCAGATTCCAGTCCAATTCTCGGTTGAGATCGCGGATCGGCACGGACCCATCGATCAGGTAAGACCCGTCGGGGCGCCGGCGCACATCGGGCCGTTCCTGGATCTGATTTTCGTCGGGCAGCTCGCCGATGATTTCGGCGAGAATGTCCTCCAGGGTCACCAAGCCCTGCAGCGCGCCATATTCGTCCACCACCAGAGCGAAATGGGTACGCTGCTCGCGGAACGCATCCAGCTGCTCTTCCAGGGTGGTGGTGTCCGGCACATACCAGGGCGGTGTCGCCAGTTCCACCACGTTGCAGGTCGCCAGATCGCCCTTGTGCTCCACCAGGGCGAAAGCCAGATGCTTGGTGTGCAGCACGCCGATAATGTTGTCGGGTTCGCCCCGCCATAACGGAACGCGGGTATGCTGGCTTTCGACCACGGCCGCGACGATGTCGCGGGCGGGCAGGTCGGCATCGACCGAAACCATGTGGGTCCGGTGCATCATCACATCGGCCACCGATAATTCGCGCAAATCCAGAATGCCGCCGATCATGTCGCGATGCTCGCGCTCGACGCTGCCTTCCTGGTGATGCAAGGCGACGGAGCCGCGAATTTCGTTATGGGCGGCTTCGGTGCTTTCCTCTTCGCGCGGGCCCACGCCGAAAAGGGAAAGAACCCGCCACACCAGCCATTGCACCGCTGCCACGATGGGCGCCAGGACCTTGACCACCTGGCGCAGGGGGGCCGCGACGGTGAGGGCGAAGCGGTCCGTCCGGGCGATGGCCAGGGTCTTGGGCAGAACTTCGACGAAGACCAGGATGGTCACGGTCATCACGCCCGTGGTGACGGCCACGGTGCGATGGCCGAACTGAGTTTCCAGAAGCTGGGTCGCCAGCGACGAAGCCAGGATGTTGATGAAGGTGTTGCCCAGAAGAATGGCGCCGATCATCTTCTCGCGATCGGCCACCAGCCGGTTGACGTTGCGGGCGGCACGGCTGCCGTCTTTCTCCAGCTGATGCATCCGGCCCCGGCTGACCGCCGTCAGCGCGGTCTCCGAGCCGGAAAAGAAAGCGGAAATGACAAGCAGCAGGGCAATGGCGCCCACCGTGGTCAGCAGCATGATCGTGAATCCCGAAAACCGGGGCGACAATGCCAGTTTTCAGGCTTTCAGAACATCTCTCACGGCGCTTAAGGGAACATCGCTGGTGACGAAGGCGCGGCCCAGCCCCTTGAGCAGGATAAATGTCAATTTGCCGTCTTTCACTTTCTTGTCATGGCCCATGGCGGCGATGAGAGTATCGGTCGCCGGGCGGGGGCCGGGAATGTCGGAAATCGCCGATGGCAGCCCCACCGCTTTCAAGTGACGGGCAAAGCGGTCTGCATCCTGGCCGGGGCAAAGCCCCAAGCGTACCGACAGTTGGAATGCCAGCGCCATGCCGATGGCGACGCCTTCGCCATGGATCAGCCGGTCGGAAAATCCCGTCGCCGCTTCCAGCGCATGGCCGAATGTGTGTCCCAGATTGAGCAGGGCACGTTCGCCGGTTTCCCGCTCGTCGCGGGCGACGATGTCGGCCTTCATGCGGCAGGAATGGGCAACGGCATGGATCAAGGCGTCGCTGTCGCCGGCCAGAGCCTTGACGCCATTCGCTTCGAGCCATTCGAAGAAATTCGCATCGCCCAGCGCGCCATACTTGACCACTTCGGCATAGCCGGCCAGCAGCTCGCGCCGGGGCAGGGTGGCCAGCAGCGCGGTATCGGCAATGACGATGCGCGGCTGATGGAACAGGCCGATGAGATTTTTGCCTTGCGGCGCGTTGATCGCGGTCTTGCCGCCGACCGAGGAATCCACCTGCGCTAGCAAAGTGGTGGGGATCTGTGCGAATGCGATGCCCCGCTTGAGGATGCCCGCCGCGAAACCGGTGAGGTCCCCGATCACCCCGCCGCCCAGCGCCACGATAAGCCCGCCTCGATCGACGCCGGAATCCAGCAGGGAGCCCGAAAGCTTTTCCAGCCCCGGAAAGCTCTTGGAGCCTTCACCCGGCGGCATCACCATGGGACGCGCGTCGATGTTCGCCTTTCCGCAGATGTCCAGAAAGCGCGCCAGGTGGATTTCTCCCACCGTCGCGTCCGTGACGACGGGCACGGGCCCACGCGCCAAAGGCTTCAGCAACGCGCCGGCCCCGCCCAGAATGCCGTGCCCGACATGAATGTCGTAGCCGCGTTCGCCCAGACCGACCCGTATCACCTCACTCATGCGTCCTCACACAGGCCCTTATCGCGAAGGGCCGCCATGATGCGTTCGACCGGGGCGCCGTGCGGCTCGTCCGCACTCTCCAGGGTCATGTCGGCGGTGGCATAGACCGGTTCGCGGATGGCCAGCAACCGTTCCATGGTGGCGCGCATATCGCCATCCTTCAGCAGGGGCCGCGTTTCGCGCTTGCGGACCCGGGACATCAGGATCCCGATGGGCGCCTTGAGCCAGATGGTGAAAGCCGCGCGCGACATCGCCGCGCGCGTGGCATCGTCCATGAAAGCGCCGCCGCCGGTGGCGAGGACGTGCGGAGCCTCCTCCAAAAGCCGGGCGATGACCTTGCGCTCGCCCTCGCGAAAATGCGGCTCGCCGAAACGGGCAAAGATCTCCGGCACCGACAGGCCCGCCGCGGCCTCGATTTCATGGTCCGCATCGCGGAAGGGCACACCCAGGCGCGCGGCCAGGCGCCGCCCGATGGAGGTTTTGCCGGCCCCCATCATGCCCACCAGGGCCACGGTGCGGTTGAGTTTCATGGAACTCGCATACACGAAACCCGCAAGAGAACGAAGCGCCTCCCGGAAAAATGCTAAAGGAGACGGATGAGTCCGCGAAGCGATCTGATCGAAGCCTTTCTGGAGATGATGAGCGCCGAGCGCGGTGCGGGCGTCAACACGCTGGCCGCTTATGCCCGCGATCTCGCCGATTTTTCGGCCTATCCCAAAGGCGGCATCGCCGCCGCCAGCCGCGAGGATATTCGCGGTTATCTGGCCGGCCTGTCGGCGGCGAGCCTGGCGCCGTCGTCGCAAGCCCGGCGCCTGTCGGCGCTCAGGCAGTTTTTCGGCTTCCTCTATGCCGAGGATATCCGCAAGGACAATCCCACCGAAGCGGTGGAAGCGCCCCGGACATCGCGGCCGCTGCCGAAAATCCTTTCCGCGGCGGATATGGAGGCGATGATCGGAGCGGCCGCGGAAGGCGGCGACGCCGAGGCAAAGCGCCTGACCTGCATCGTGGAGATGCTCTACGCGGCGGGTCTGCGCGTGTCCGAGCTTGCGGGATTGCCGCTGGCGGCCGTGAAGAACAAGGACGGTTTCATCCTGGTCAAGGGCAAGGGCGGCAAGGAACGGCTCGCGCCTCTGAATGCGTCGGCCCGCGCCGCCATCGTGGCCTATCTGGATGTGCGCGCCGAATTCCTGCCCAAGCCGCCGCGCCGCGCCCATGCCGAGCGCTATCTGTTCTGCTCGCGCGGGGCCGACGGTTTTCTCACCCGCCAGCGGCTTCACCAGATGCTGAAGAACCTGGCCGCGAAAGCCGGGCTGGATCCCGCCAAAGTCTCTCCGCATGTGCTGCGTCACGCTTTCGCCACGCATCTGGTGGAAGGCGGCGCGGATTTGCGTTCGGTGCAGACCCTGCTCGGTCATGCCGATATCGCGACCACGGAAATCTATACCCATGTCGCCAAGGATCATCTCAGGAAAGTGATGCATAAGGCGCATCCGCTGGCCCGCAAACCCAAGTAAAACGGCGTAAAACCACGCCCTTTCCTTTTGCCGCGCGAATATGGCATTTTCCGCCGGTTTTCAGATCAGAGTCCCATGCATTACCTGGATTTCGAACGCCCCATCGCGGAACTGGAAGGCAAGATCGTCGAGCTGAGGAAGCTCGCCGAAGACGATCCGACCATGGATATTGACGGCGATGTGGCGCGGCTCACCTCGCGCGCGGAGCAGCTTGTCCGCGACACCTATACCCATCTGACGCCTTGGCAGAAGGTGCTGGTGGCCCGTCATCCGGAGCGCCCGCATTTTCTCGACTATGCCCGTTCGATGTTCGAGGAGATGACGCCGCTGGCCGGCGACCGTTCCTTCGGCGAGGATCAGGCGATCATTGCCGGGCTGGCGCGCTTTCGCGGCCGGCCGGTGGCGTTCCTGGGCCAGGAAAAGGGTAACGACACCAAGACCAGGCTGCAGCACAATTTCGGCATGGCGATGCCGGAAGGATATCGCAAGGCCGTGCGCCTGTTCGAGTTGGCCGACCGTTTCGGCCTGCCGGTTCTGTCCTTTTGCGACACCTCGGGCGCCTATCCGGGCGTCAGCGCCGAAGAGCGCGGGCAAGCGGAAGCCATCGCGCGCTCGATCGAGGCGGGACTGGCGCTGAAAGCACCTTTCATCGCCACCATCATCGGCGAAGGCATGTCGGGCGGCGCCATCGCCATCGCGGCGGCCAACCGGGTTTATATGCTGGAACATGCGATCTATTCGGTGATCTCGCCGGAAGGTGCATCCTCCATCCTGTGGCGGTCCGCCGACAAGGCCCAGGACGCCGCCACCGCGCTCAAGATCACGGCGCAGGATTTGCTGCAGCTGAAGCTGATCGATGCGGTCATCGGCGAGCCCGAAGGCGGAGCGCATCGCGCGCCCATCGAAGCGATCGAAAGCGTCGCCGATCAGATCGCGCGGGGTCTTGGCGAATTGGACGGCCAGAGCGGCGAGCAACTGGTTCGGGCACGGCGGGAGAAATTTCTCGCCATGGGCCGTAGCCTCTAAACGAAAAAGGCCCGCGCAAAGCGCGGGCCTTTGTTCCGTCGGTCGAGACGCGGCTACTTGGCCAGCGCGATGCTCAGCGACGACACCCAGCCCTGATTGCCGAGTTCGTCCTTCACTTCCCACCACACGCCGTCCTTGTTGCCGGTCGGATAGAGCATCATGCCCGCATCAAGCGGCCGCACCACCTTGGATTTGTCGGACGCGCTGGCATACATGCGCCCGGCGCGGGACATGCTGACCGCCTGGACCGGAGCCTCGGCCGAGGCATTGCCCGACAGCCCGCCCATGTCGCTGACCAGTTTGGTATAGGCATCGATATAGGCCAGCACCACGACCTGGCCGATGGCGGTGTTCTGATAGTTGGAAATGCCCGCGCCGCCGAAGCCGCCCCAGCCGCCCCAGCCGCCGCCAAAGCCGAGGCCCACATCGGTCTTGGAGCCATGACCTTCGGCCATCGCCTGCTGCTCGGAGGTGCGCACATTGGTGATGGTCAGCACCACATCGGCGGTCTTGGACGAGATATTGATGTTGGAAACCAACGCACCCACGCCGCCGCCGATGAAGCCGCCCAGAATGCCGCCGATATTGGTGCCGCTGGCATTGCCGTTCTTGGTCACGATATCCGGCACCAGAATGTAATCGGCCGCGCGGACCTGGCCCATGCCGATATTGGAGCCTTGTTGCAAGGCGCCGCCGCTGGCGAGCGCCCGTTCCTGTTGCGCCAGCTCGAAGCCCTTGCCGCGATCGACCAGGGTGAAGCAGCCCGACTTCATCACGAAGACCTTGAGCAAGGCTTCCGGCGATTCCAAGCCCAGGCCTTCCCACCAATGATTCTGCGGCTCGCGCACCGCCAGGGTGCCGAGCTTGTGGGTGCAATTGGGAATCTCGGCCTGCTTCTCGGCGGTTTTTTCGCCGATCGAAGCGGCCTCCGCGGGGAGGGCAAAAGACAGAGCAAACGCAACTCCAACGGCAGCGGTTATCCCGACGCGCATGGCACACCTCATTTTGAAAAAATTTCTCCCCAAGCCGCGGACAAAATCCGCTACCGCCATGCTATCTTACTATGAAAATTCTGCAATATCCCGCAGCGCGTCATGGCAAGATTTTGATGCGCGGCCATATTTCGAATCGCCCGGATAGAGCGGGATTTTTCAAGGAGCGAGCTACCACCAGCCACGGACTTTGAACCCGCCGCGTGCGTCCTAGCGACAGCGTCAGGACGCGTGTGGCGCCAACTCCGAACTGAGGCAACTACCACCAGCCGCGTACTTTGAACCCGCCGCGTGCGTCCTAGCGACAGCGTCAGGACGCGTGTGGCGCCAACTCCGAACTGAGGCAACTACCACCAGCCGCGTACTTTGAACCACATGATCGGGATCACGGTGGAAAGCACGATCAGGAACAGTCCCCATTCATAACCCCAGGCCCAGCTCAGCTCCGGCATGTCGTGGAAGTTCATCCCATACATGCTGGCGATGAAGGTCGGCGGAATGCCCACCACCGAAGCGATGGTAAGCACCTTGAACAGGTCGTTCTGCTCGGTGTTGATGAAGCCCAGCGCCGCATCCAGCAGGAACTGAATCTTGTCGGTGAGATGGACCTCATAATCGTTGAGCGACTGCACGTCACTTCCGGCCATTTTGAGCCGGGCCTTGACCGTGCTTTCCAGCCAGCCATCGCCATGCTCCGTCACAAACGGCACCGCCCGTTGCATCACCAGAAGCGTGTCGCGGATATGGGATAGCCGCTCGCCCATGTCGCCGATCTCGATCAACGTGTCACGCAGCATGCTGTTGAAGCGCTTGACGTTGCGCCGCTGCTTGGCCCGCATGTCCTTGTGGAAAACCCGGTTGGAGATGGCAAGCGCTTCTGCGCGCAATTCCTCCAGCCGGTCGGCGCCGTAATCCACCAAGGCTTCGATGATGACCATGAAAATATCGGGCGCGGTGCGGGTCCGCCGCTCGACCCGCTTGATGATGGCGGGAAAGGTATGCAGATGCGCGAAACGGACGGTGACCAGAAGATCCTTGGTCAGCACGAAGCCCAAGGGCGATGTGATGTCCTCGCCATTCTCGCCATGCGGCGTGACCGGCACGGAAATGGTGAAGATATCGTCCTCATACTGGAGACGGCTGGAAAACTCGATTTCCTCCAACTGGGCGCGCGGGGGAATCTCCAGGCCGTATTCGCTGCGGGCTTGGGCCAGTTCCTCGTCGGTGGGTTCGCAAAGATCCACCCAGACGGTCTTGCCGCCGGATTTGTGTACGGTCAGCACGGCTGAAACTCCCCGTTTCCGCGCACATAACGCGCGAGTCCGCCTTAAAGCGCAACCGGGACGGAAGATGACCGGGAGTTCAGGTCAGCGAGCCGTGGCAGTGCTTGTATTTGCGGCCCGATCCGCAGGGGCAGGGCGCGTTGCGCTGGACCTTGGACCAGGTCTCCGGATTGTTGGGATCCACCGGCAGCGCCGGATCCTGGCGGAACTGGGCGGCTGCCGCCATCTCGTCTTCGCCGGTCAACGGATCGATATGGCTTGCCTGCATGGCGGGCAGCGGGCGCGGCGCCAATTCCGGCGGCGGTTCGCCGGTCTGGATCTGCACATGCATCAGCTGCGTGACCACATCGGTATGCAGCTTGGACAGAAGCGCTTCGAACAGTTCGAAGGCTTCGCTCTTATATTCGTTGAGCGGGTCGCGCTGGCCATAACCGCGCAGGCCCACATATTGGCGCAAGTGATCCAGGTTGATGATGTGCTCGCGCCAATTGGTGTCGAGCGTCTGGAGCAGGATCGCCTTTTCGACATAACGGGTGACGTCGATGCCGAAATTGGCCGCCCGTTCGGCGCTGCGCGCCTCCACGGATTTGAGAATGCGCTCGCGCACTTCCTCTTCGGCGATGCCTTCTTCCTTGGTCCAGTCCAGCACCGGCAATTCGACGCCGAAGATCTTGGCCACTTCGTCGTGCAGGCCCGCCGCGTCCCATTGCTCGGCATAGGCTTTTTCCGGGATGTGCCGGGCGACCAGGCTTTCCACGACCTCCTCGCGGAAATCGGCGATCTGGTCGGAGACATCGTCGGAATTCATGATCTCCTTGCGCTGGTCGAAGATCACCTTGCGCTGGTCGTTCAGCACGTCGTCATATTTGAGGATGTTCTTGCGGATCTCGAAGTTGCGCGCTTCGACTTTCTGCTGCGCCTTCTCCAGCGCCTTGTTCACCCAGGGATGGGTGATGGCTTCGCCGGGCTCCAGGCCCAGGCGGGTGAGAATCGCGTCCATCCGCTCGGACCCGAAGATGCGCATCAGGTCGTCTTGCAGGGAGAGGAAGAATTTCGAGGCGCCCGGATCGCCCTGGCGGCCGGACCGGCCGCGCAGCTGGTTGTCGATGCGCCGGCTTTCGTGGCGCTCGGTACCGATCACGTAAAGGCCGCCCGCGGCCAGTGCCTTCTGCTTGTTGGCGGCGACTTCCTCGCGGATCGTCTGGCTCTTGGTTTCGCGCTCGGCCGGATCGGTCACCGAGGCCAGTTCGTGGCTGATGCGCATCTCCGCATTGCCGCCCAGCTGAATGTCGGTGCCGCGGCCGGCCATGTTGGTGGCGATGGTAACAGCGCCTGGCACGCCGGCCTGGGCCACGATGAAGGCTTCCTGTTCGTGATAGCGCGCATTCAGCACATTGTGGGAAATGCGGCGCTTCTTCATCAGCTCGGAAAGCTGTTCCGACTTCTCGATCGAGGTGGTGCCCACCAGGCAGGGTTGGCCTTTTTCGCGGCAGGCTTCGACCAGCTTGACGATGGCGTCGTTCTTTTCGTCGGCGGTGCGATAGACTTCGTCGTCGTAATCCTTGCGGGCCACCGGAACATTGGTGGGAATGTCGCGGACATCGAGCTTGTAGATGTCCATGAATTCCGCCGCTTCGGTCATGGCGGTGCCGGTCATGCCGGCCAGTTTTTCGTAGAGGCGGAAGTAATTCTGGAAGGTGATCGAGGCCAGGGTGACGTTTTCCGGCTGGACCTTGACCTGTTCCTTGGCTTCCAGCGCCTGGTGCAGGCCTTCGGAATAGCGCCGGCCTTCCATCATGCGGCCGGTGAACTCGTCGATGATGATCACCTGGTCGTTCTTGACGATATAGTCGCGGTCGCGCTGGAACAGCTTGTGGGCCTTCAGCGCCTGATTGACGTGATGGACCACCGAGATGTTCTCGGTGTCATAAAGATCGCCATGCGCCAAAAGGCCCGCGCCCTTCAGCAGCTGGACCATATGCTCGGCGCCGGTTTCGGTGAGGGTCACCTGCTTGGATTTTTCGTCCAGCTCATAATCGCCCGCGACCAGATTGACCATCAGGGCGTCCACCGCCCGGTACATTTCGGTGAGATCTTCGGTAGGTCCCGAAATGATCAGAGGCGTACGCGCTTCGTCGATCAGGATGGAGTCGACTTCGTCCACGATGGCAAAGGCATGGCCGCGCTGGGTCATGGCGTTCAGCGCGTATTTCATATTGTCGCGCAGATAGTCGAAGCCGAATTCGTTGTTGGTGCCGTAGGTGATGTCGGCGGCATAGGCTTCGCGCCGCTCCTCGTCGTTGAGGCCATGCACGATGCAGCCGACGGAAAGGCCCAGGAAGCGGTAGATCTGGCCCATCCAGTCGCTGTCGCGCTTGGCCAGGTAATCGTTGACCGTCACCACATGCACGCCGTTGCCGGTGAGGGCGTTCAGATAGGTGGCGAGGGTGGCGACCAGGGTCTTGCCTTCACCGGTCCGCATTTCGGAGATATGGCCGTCATGCAGGATCATGCCGCCGATCAGCTGCACGTCGAAATGGCGCTGGCCCAAAGTGCGCTTGGCGGCCTCGCGAACCACCGCGAAGGCTTCCGGCAAAAGGTCGTCCAGGGTCTCGTCCGCCGCCAGCCTTTCGCGGAAGGTGACGGTCATGGCCCGGAGCTCGTCATCGCTCATGGCCTGGAACCGGGGCTCCAAGGCGTTGATCTTGGCCACGGTCGCCCATAAGGGCTTGATTTTGCGTTCGTTGGCGGAGCCGAAGAACTGTTTGGCGAGCGCGCTGATGCCCAGCATGAAAATCCTCTGTCGGGCCGGCTTTAAGGGCGTGACCGCCATTTCCGCGTGGTGCGGCCGCGCGGGAGACATAAGAACGGCCTATCCCATTGTCAAATTTGACGGAAGGCGGCCCCAAAGGGGGCTAGGGCCTTGTCAAACCGGACGATTTCCACACTATCCCCCGCCGACGGTCGAGAGCGACGGCCATTTCCGGGGGATTGTGCATGGCAAAGGGCAAAAAGGCGCCGGCGAAAAAAGCCGCCGCTCCGAAAACGTCGCACCCGGTTTCACCCTTGGCACCCAAGAGTTTCGCCCATTTGCCGCCGCTCGCCGGGGTACGGCTGGCGACCGGCGAAGCGGGAATCAAATATCGCAACCGCACCGATGTGCTGATGGCGATTCTGGCGCCCGGAACCGAAGTGGCCGGCGTTTTCACCCGGTCCAAGACTGCTTCGGCGCCGGTGGATTGGTGCCGGGCCCAGCTGAAGCGGGGCCAGGCCCGCGCGCTGGTGGTCAACAGCGGCAATGCCAATGCCTTTACCGGCCAGGCGGGAATGGCGGGCGCACGCGCCGTGGCAGAAGCCGCAAGCGCGGTGATCGGCTGCAAGGCGTCGGAGGTTTTTCTGGCTTCGACAGGGGTGATCGGCGAACCGTTGCCTGCCGAGAAGATTACAAAAATTTTGGGTCGCGTGGCGGAAGACGCCTCCGCGTCCGGCTGGCGTCCGGCGGCGGAAGCCATCATGACCACCGATACCTACCCCAAGCTGGCCACCACCACGGCCACCATCGATGGCGTGAAAGTGACCTTGAACGGGATCGCCAAAGGCTCCGGCATGATCGCGCCCGACATGGCGACCATGCTGGCCTTTGTTTTTACCGACGCATTGCTTCCGGCTCAGGTGCTGCAGGATTGCCTGAACGCAGGCGTGGGACCGTCCTTCAATTCCATCACCGTCGATTCCGATACCTCGACCAGCGACACGCTGTTGCTGTTCGCCACCGGCAAGGGGGCCAAGCACGGCGCGGTGACGAAGGCTTCGGACAAGCGGCTGGCGGGCTTCCGCAAGAGCCTGGACGCGCTGCTGCTCGATCTCGCGCTTGCCGTGGTCAAGGACGGCGAAGGCGCGGAAAAGTTGATCCGGGTGGACGTCACCGGCGCGGAAACCGAGGAGGCGGCAAGGCGCGTGGCGCTGGCCATTGCCAACTCGCCGCTGGTCAAGACGGCCATTGCCGGCAATGACGCCAATTGGGGCCGGGTGGTGATGGCTGTGGGCAAGGCCGGCGAAGCGGCGGATCGCGACCGGCTGAAGATTTCCTTCGGCGGCCATGTCGTTGCCGAAAAAGGCATGCGCGCGGCGAAATACGACGAAGCGGTCGCGACCAGGGCGGTATCGGGCCGCGATGTTCAGATTGCCGTCGATCTGGGGCTCGGCAAGGGCTCGGCCCGCGTCTGGACCTGCGATCTGACCCACGGTTATATCGATATTAATGGTTCTTATCGTAGCTGAGGCTCTAAGAAACCAGCGCTGCCTGTTATAACCGCGCCATGAGCGAATCAGATTTCAGGCCGACGCGACGCTTCGTTCTGGGCGCATCGGCGCTGCTGCTGCCGGGCACCGCCCGGGCGGCCGAGGACCGCTACGATCAATCGGGCCGGCGCATCGCGGAGATGGAAAAGAGGCTGGGCCTGCGCATCGGCGTGGCGGCGCTGGATACCGGCAACGGCAATTCCATTTTCTACCGGGAAAACGAACGCGCTCTGATGTGCAGCACCTTCAAGCTGATGCTGGTGGCCGCGACGTTGGAGCGGGTGGATGCGGGTCAGGAAAAGCTGGACCGGGTGATCCATTACCAGAAAAGCGACCTTCTCGAATACGCGCCGGAGACCAGCAAAAACCTGGCGCGGGGGATGAGCGTGAAGGCGCTTTGCGCGGCGGCAGTAACCGTCAGCGACAATACCGCGGCCAATCTCCTTTTCACCGGGGTGGGCGGGCCGGAAGGCCTGACGCGCTTTGCCCGCGATCTGGGCGACAGCCGCACGCGCTTCGACCGCATCGAAGGCGCGCTCAATGTGCCGGACGGCGAAAAGGACACCACCATGCCGTCAGCGATGCTGGCGAACCTGCGGGATATTCTCCTGGGCGATACATTGTCCGCCACGTCCCGCAAGCAGCTCACCGACTGGATGATCGCCTGCAGCACGGGCCTGACGCGGTTGCGCGCCGGATTGCCCCCTGGCTGGAGGGCGGGAGACAAGACCGGTTCGGGCAGCGGCCAATTGAACGATGTCGCCATTCTCTGGCCGCCCGGCAATCGCGCGCCGGTGCTGGTCTGCGCCTATACCGGCGGCAATAAACCGGGCGACGCCGGCCACGATCATGCGCTGGCCGACATCGGCAAGATCATTAGCGACCGGTTTGCATAGGCACCGGCTTTCTTCCCCCGTGCGGCGAAGCCGCTGACGGGGGAGTTCGGTAGCATCCGCGTGCCGAACGTCCGCTAGCGGGCTTGCCCGCGTGGCGGACAGATGGGGCAATCAAGTCAGCGCGGCGTCCAGGGTAATTTCCGCTTTCAGCAGTTTCGATACCGGGCAACCTGCTTTCGCCTTGCCCGCCAACTCATCGAACTTGGCCTTATCGCAGCCGGGGATTTTGGCCCGCAAGGTCAGATGCACCTTGGTGATGGCGAATCCGTCGGCCAGTTTTTCCAAGGTCACATCCGCTTGCGTGTTCATCTCGTCGGCGGTCAGCCCGGCTTCGCCCAAGATCAAGGACAGCGCCATGGTGAAGCAGCCGGCATGGGCCGCGCCGATCAACTCTTCCGGGTTGGTACCGGGCTTGCCCTCGAAGCGGCTGGCAAAGCCATACGGATAATCCTTCAGCGCGCCGCTCTTGGTCGAGATTGCGCCCTTGCCGTCCTTGAGGCCGCCATGCCAGACGGCGGTACCGAAAGTCGTCATTTCCTGTCTCCTTGTTTTGGCGGCGCTTTCGCCGCGCTTTTGCGTTAATGGACTTTTACCATGACATTTAATGCAGCCTTAGCCATGGAGTGTGGATCATGACCTCCGACAACGCCAAGCCCGTTATTCTCGCAGTGGCGGTGGCGCTGATCGATCCGGACGGGCGTGTGCTGATCGCGCAGCGGCCGCCGGACAAAGCGATGGCGGGGCTATGGGAATTTCCGGGCGGAAAGTGGGAGCCGGGCGAAACGCCGGAACAGGCGTTGATCCGGGAATTGGACGAGGAATTGGGCATTGCGGTGAAAGAGCCCTGTCTGGCGCCCTTCACTTTCGCATCCCACACTTACGCGAATTTCCACCTTCTAATGCCGCTCTATGTTTGCCGGCGCTGGGAAGGCACGCCCGTTCCACGCATCCACCAGGCGATCAAATGGGTCCGTCCGCGCGAACTGATCTCCAGTCCCTCCGCCTTTCCCATGCCCGCGGCCGACTTGCCGCTGCTTCCCATGTTGCGCGATCTGCTGTGAAGCGGTTTGCCGCCGATACGTCCGGCAACACGGCGATCGAGTATGCGTTGATTGCGGGCTTCATCTCGATCCTGATCATCACGGCCGTGTCCTTGTTGGGGACGAATGTGAAAGGCCTGTTTCAGAGCCTCGCGGACAAAATGCCCTAAAGTTTCCGCTCGACGGTGCCGAGCGCATCGCTGAGACGGGCCTTGGCGCTGCCCGGCTTCAAGGGCTGTTGCTGGCTCTGGTGCGGAGCCCATCCCGTCAAATAGATGGTCTCAAAAGTGGCATTCAATTTTCCCCCTTGGGCATGGTGGGCGGAATAATGGGCGATCAAGGCGTTCAATAAGCGGCGGCCGAGGAAACGGCGTTGCCGCCCGGCAAGCGCATTGCCCTGGCCATGCGCGCGCAGGTCCCGCGCCAGCGATCCGAAATCGCGATACCGCACTTGGAGCCGTTCCACATCCGCCACGGGCAGGGCAAAGCCGGCGCGCTGAAGCAGCGCCCCCATGTCGCGGACATCGGCGAAAGGCGAGACGCGCGGACTGATGCCGCCGGATATGTCACTTTCCGCGATCGCGAAGCTCTCTCTCAGCTCGCGCAGGGTTTCGCCGCCGAACAGGGCTGCGAGAAACAAGCCGTCGGGCTTGAGGGCGCGGCGGATCTGGACCAGGGCGCCGGGCAGATCGTTGATCGCCTGCAGGGAATAAAGGCTGACGGCCAGATCGAACGGACCGGCCTCGCCGCTCAGCACTTCGCGCGCGTCGAACTCCGCGACATGCCAGTCCCCTGCGAAAGGCCGCATCGCGGGCGGCAAGGCTTCGCCGATCCACAGGCCATGCTCGAAGCGCCGCGTCACCGCCGCCAGCCGGTCGCACAACCCTTCCAGCGCCGCCTGATCGAGAAAACGGTCGCCCGCGATCCGCCGGGCGCGCGCGCGGGATGCCTGGGCGGCGCGGGCATCAAAAATCATCGGGCGTTCTGCGGTCATTGCGTTACATTAAAGGGGATGGCGCCGAAATTGAAAACCGCGTTGGTGGATCTGCTGTTTCCGCCGCTCTGCGTGTCCTGCCGCGAGCCGCTGGGCGCCGGTCACGGATTCTGCGCCGATTGCTGGAACAAGATTACGTTCCTGGACGGGCCGATGTGCGATTGCTGCGGATTGCAGTTCGCGTTCGATCCCGGCGAGGGTACGCAATGCGCGGCCTGCCTGGCCCATCCGCCAGCCTATGATCGTGCCCGCGCGATTTTTGCTTATGACGAAAACAGCCGTTCTCCCATTCTGGCGCTCAAGCATGCCGACCGGCTGGATCTGGTGCCGGGCTTCGCCCATTGGCTGGAGCGGACGGGCGCGGGGCTTTTGAACGGCAGCGACCTGATCGTTCCGGTGCCGCTGCATCGCGGACGGCTCTGGCAGCGCCGCTACAACCAGGCCGCGGAACTGGCGCGCGCCCTGGGACGGCGGACATCCAAAGCCGTTGCGGTGCGGGCGTTGGAACGCACCCGGCCTACGGAAAATCAGGGTGCGATGGCATCCGCCAGGGGGCGGCGGCGCAATGTGCTGGGCGCCTTCAAGGTCCCGGACCCGGCCCAGGTGAGGAACCGCGCCATCCTGCTGGTGGACGATGTCCTGACCACCGGGGCGACGGCCGAGGCTTGCGCCCGGGCGCTGAAACGGGCGGGCGCGGCGCGGGTGCAGATTCTCGCCCTGGCGCGTGTTGTGAAGGCTTCCGAAGCGCTTATATAGATCGGGTACAGGGAATCACCGCCTATTCCATCCATTGGATCGGCCGGTTGAACCTTTGGGAAAGGATCGGGCCTCTAGCCTGGCCGGTATGCCGATGAAGCCCGTCACCATCTACACCACGCCCATCTGTCCCTATTGCGTGCGCGCCAAGTCGCTCCTGGGAAAGAAGGGCGTCTCGTATGACGAGATCGATGTGATGATGGACATGAAGGCGCGTGAAGAGATGCTGACCAAATCGGGCGGCGCGCGCACCGTGCCGCAGATATTCATCGGCGGCACCCATGTGGGTGGCTGCGACGACCTTTATGCGCTGGAGCGCGACGGCAAGCTGGATCCTCTGCTGTCCTGATCTGGACAATCCGGCGGGCCCGCCCGACAATGGCGCGCCATAGCGGGAAGAACGTCATGCGCCGGATTCCACTCCTTGTCATCGCGAGCTTCATCGCCGCGCCAGCATTCGCCCAGACCATTCTTCCATCGCCCAGTGCCGAAGAAGGCCGCGCACCGCGCCCGCCGCGTGCCCGCGGCATCGCGACCGATCTGGCGGTCGAGGCCGCGCAGACGGCAATCGCCACTTGCGCGGCGCAAGGATTGAAAGTCACCGCGCTGGTGGTCGATACCGCGGCCACGCCCATTGCCATGATTTCCGGCGATGGCGCCGCCGCCATCACCCAGCGCATCGCCTCGGGCAAAGCCACCACCGCCTTGAAAATGAAGATGACCAGCGGGGAAGCGGGCGAGCGCGCCAAGACCGATACCGCGTTCATGGCGCAATTGATGGCCGATCCCGCCATGGGCACGCCCCGCCAGGGCGGCGTGCCGATCATGCTGGGCAGTGATATAGTAGGCGCCGTCGCCGTATCCGGCGCGCCGTCGGGCGCACAGGATGAGCCTTGCGCCAGAGCCGGGATCGCCAAGATTCAGGACCGCATCCGTTGAGCAAATTTCGCGCCGCCTGCGTTCAACTCCGATCGGGAGACGACGTCACCGGGAATATCCGCGATGCCGAGCATTGGATTCGCGCCGCGGCCAAGGATGGCGCCCAGTTCATCGCCACACCGGAAAACACCACCCTGATGGCACCCGATGGCGGCGCCAAGCTCGCGCACAGCTATGACGAATCCCACGATCCGGCCCTGCCGGTATTCGCGGCCTTGGCGAGGGATTTGCGCGTCTGGCTCTTGATCGGATCCTTGGCGATCAAGGTGAGCGATACCAAGACGGCGAACCGCTCCTTTCTGTTCTCGCCCGACGGCCATGTCGCGGTGCGCTACAGCAAGGTCCATCTTTTCGATGTCGATCTGCCGTCCGGCGAGAAATACCGCGAGTCCAACACGGTGGCGGGCGGCGGCGAAGCGCGATTGGCCGACACGCCCTGGGGCAAGATCGGCCTTTCGATCTGTTACGACATTCGCTTTCCGCGCCTTTACCGGGAGTTGGCGAAGCGTGGCGCTTTTGCTTTCACCGCGCCGTCCGCATTCACCGAGACCACCGGCAAGGCCCATTGGCATGTCCTGTTGCGCGCCCGCGCCATCGAAAACGGAGCTTTTATGATCGCACCGGCGCAAGGCGGGCTGCACGCCAATGGCCGGCGCACATACGGGCACAGCCTGATCGTGGGGCCCTGGGGCGAAGTGCTGGCGGAGGGCGGAACCGAACCGGGAATTTTCGCCGCCGAGATCGATCCGCAGTTGTCAGTGGAAGCGCGCACCAAGGTTCCGAGCCTGGAGCATGACCGGGAATTCATCATCCCGTGATCGTGCGATGGGGCGCTTGCGTAAATCCGCAATCCGCATAATCTCGGCGCCCGGCCTGGGGGCAGGCCGTTGGAGTATGACCGGCGGTGATCGTTTACAGTCTCCGTTGCAAGAACGGCCACGAATTCGAGGGCTGGTTTCGCGACAGTGCTGCCTATGACATGCAGGCGGAGGAGGGTAAATTGTCCTGCCCCACCTGCAATTCCCGCCGCGTGGAAAAAGCGATCATGGCGCCGGCGGTGGCCGCCAGCGACCGCAAGCCCAGCCTCACCAATCCGGACGCGCACAAGATGCGCCAATTCATGACCGGCCTGCGCAAATATGTGCAGGAAAATGCCGAATATGTCGGGCCCAAATTCGCCGAGGAAGCCCGCAAGATTCACTACGGCGAATCCGTGGACCGTCACATCTATGGCGAAACGACGCTGGAGGAAGCGCGCGAACTGGCGGACGAGGGCGTGGACGTCGCGCCGCTGCCGCCCGATCTCGACGGCGCCAACTGAAATCCCGGCAGATTGCTTTGATGAAATTGGGAGGCGGGGAGGCGAAGAGCTTTCTATCCTCGCGGCCTCGAATCCGGAGGGACCATGAATATTCTTTTCGCGCTGGCGGCCATGACGACCGCCATACCGGGCTGGGTCGCGCCCGATTACAAGGATCTGCCGCCGGACCTGGCCAAGGCCGCGCTGGACTATGACGAAGCGCAGCTGCGTGGCGATGGACCTGAACTGACCCGCCTTCTGGCGGACGATTATCGGCTGGTCGCCAGGGGCGGCGTGGTGCTGGACAAGACCAAGTTCGTCAAAGCATCGACCGACCCGAATGTCAGGGTCATGCCCTTCGTCATCGAAATGCCGCTGCATACCGTCTGGTCCGACGGCGCGGTCTTGGGCGGCAAAGTGAATTACCGCACCATCGATCACGGCAAGGACAGCGCCGAACCGCTGATGTTCGCCGACGTCTGGGCCAAGCGCGGCGGCACCTGGCGCGTGGTCTATACCCAGGTCAGTCCGGCGAAATAATCGGGCAGGACAATTTGGACGGGCCGAAAAATCTCACCGGCGTCTGGCAGGGTCTGTTCAGCTATCCCCGGATGTATCGGGCGGCAGGATTTACCGCGACCTTGATCGAAGCCGGCGGTCATCTGACCGGCTCCACCACCGAGATCGCGGTGGGCGGGCCGCGTGACGGCACGGCCGTGTCGGCATTCCTGTCCGGCCGCCGGACGGGCTCGCGCGTGACCTTCACCAAGCAATATGAAGGCCCGGAGCCGCCCAATCACGCGGTCGAATATGAAGGCACTTTGGCGGGGGACCTGATGGAGATCGATGGGCGTTGGTTCATTCCCGGCAGCTGGGCCGGACGCTTCCTGATGATCCGTTCGGGCGGCCGCTCGGTCGAGGAAGCGCGTCAGGCATTTGAGAGGGCCTGACCCTTGGCCGCCACCATCATGTAATTGACGTCAAGATCGGGCGCCAGGCGCCAGTCCCAGGTCAAAATATCGAAGGAAACACCTTGTGTTTTCAAAATATTTAGACCGGATTCTTCCAGCGATTGTTGAAGCTGTGCCGGGGGAATGAAGCGGTTCCAGTCATGGGTGCCGGGCGGCATCCAGCCCAGCACATATTCGGCCGCGACCTTGGCCAGCGCCAGGGATTTGAGGGTTTTGTTGAGAGTGGCGACGATGGTGATGCCGCCGGGTTTCATCAGCCGGGCGCAGGCGGACAAGTAAGCGCCGACATCCGCGACATGTTCGACCACTTCCATGTTGAGGACCACGTCGAACAGGTGGCCTTCGGCGGCCAGCATTTCGGCGGTGGCGGCGCGGTAGTTGACCGCGACCCCGGACTGGGCGGCATGGGCGCGGGCGGTGCCGATATTTTTTTCCGACGCGTCGGCGCCGGTGACCGCAAAGCCCAGCCGCGCCATCGGTTCGGACAAAAGCCCGCCGCCGCAGCCGATGTCGAGCAGGGTGAGACCTTCGAAAGGACGCAGCGACCGGTCGTCGCGCCTGAAGCGCGCCGCGGCTTCTCCGCGAATGAAGCCCAGCCGGACGGGATTGAATTTGTGCAGGGGGGCGAATTTGCCCGCCGGATCCCACCATTGCGCCGCCAGGGCCGAGAATTTGGCGACTTCGTCGGGGTCTACCGAAGGGGCGATGGAACGGTCCGGGGAAGCCAAATCTGTCATGGTATTTCGAGGGTTGAGCGGAGGGGCCGCGCCGTCTATGTAGGCCGCCGCAGCGGGCAGGGCAAACCGGGTTTAGATGGCGAAAATTGCGATGAAGTTCGGGGGCACCTCGGTGGCCGACCTGCCCCGGATCCGCCATGTGGCCTCCCTGGTCAAGCGCGAGGTGGAGCGCGGCCATCAGGTGGCTGTGGTGGTATCGGCCATGGCGGGCGAAACCAACAAGCTGGTGGCCTGGACCAACGAAGCCGCCCGGCCTGATCCCGGCAGCAATGTCATCACCCAGGCGATCCCGGATCAGCGCGAATATGACGTGGTGGTGGCGGCGGGCGAGCAGGTGACGGCGGGCCTTCTGGCCGTGACGCTGAACGCCATGGGAATCCAGGCCCGCTCCTGGATGGGCTGGCAGGTTCCGATTCAAACATCCGCGGTGCATGGCGCCGCCCGCATCGAAGGGGTGCCGGCCACGGAAATGGCCGCCAGCATGGCCCGGGGCGAAGTTGCCGTGGTAGCGGGTTTCCAGGGCGTGGCGCCGGGCGACCGTATTTCGACCTTGGGACGCGGCGGCTCCGACACCTCGGCGGTGGCGGTGGCGGCAGGCATCCGCGCCGAACGCTGCGACATCTATACCGACGTGGACGGGGTCTATACGACGGACCCGCGCATCGTGCCCAAGGCGCGGCGGCTGGAGAAGATCGCCTTCGAAGAGATGCTGGAGATGGCATCCCTGGGCGCTAAAGTGCTGCAGACCCGTTCGGTGGAAATCGCCATGCTGCACCGGGTGCCCACCCGCGTGCTTTCGACCTTTACGCCCGATGTGGGCGGTACATTGCTTTGCGACGAGGAAGACATCGTGGAAAAGAAACCGGTCACCGGCATCGCCTATAGCCGCGACGAGGCCAAGATCACCCTGCACAAGATTCCGGACCGGCCCGGCGTCGCCGCCACCATCTTCGGCCCCTTGGCCGATGGCGGCGTCAATGTCGACATGATCGTGCAGAATGTCTCCGAGGACGGCAAGCAGACCGATCTCACCTTCACCGTGGCGCGCAGCGAACTGGCGCGCGCGCTGTCGGCGATCGAAACCCATGGCAAGGAAATCGGCTATCGCGACGTCACCCATGACGCCAATGTGGCCAAGGTTTCCATCATCGGCATCGGCATGCGCGCCCATCCCGGCGTCGCCCAGACCATGTTCCGCACCCTGTCCGACAAGGGCATCAACATCCAGGTGATCTCGACTTCCGAGATTAAGGTGAGCGTGTTGATCGACGAGCAATATGTCGAGCTGGCCGTCCGGGCGCTGCATTCCGCTTACGAGCTCGACGCCGTCTAAGAGGTTCCGCATCCATGTCCACCGCCGGCGGCCCGCGTTTACTGCTGCGTCGCCTGCGCGAGATCATGGCGGAGCAGACCTCCGCCCAGATGCGCCTGGACAAGCTGGTCAGCGTCATCGCCTCCAACATGGTGGCGGAAGTCTGCTCCATCTATCTGCGCCGCGCCGGCAAGATGCTGGAGCTGTTCGCCACCGAGGGCCTGAACCGCGCCGCCGTTCACAATACGCGGATGCGCGAAGGCGAGGGCCTGGTCGGCATGGTGGCCGAAACCGCCGAAGCAGTGAATCTGTCGGACGCGCCATCCGATCCGCATTTCTCCTATCGGCCCGAGACCGGCGAAGATCCCTACAAGACCTTTCTGGGCGTCCCGATCGTGCGCGGCGGCCAAGTGTTCGGCGTGCTCACGGTCCAGAACAAGGCCGAGCGCATCTATGCTGAGGAAGAGGTCGAAGCGCTTCAGACCGTCGCCATGGTGCTGGCCGAAGTGGTGGCGCAAGGCGGCTTCTTCAATGTCGCGGAACTGGACGAGCCGGAGCTTCGCGTCGACCGGCCCCGCAAATTCATGGGCGAGGGCCTCTCCGAAGGCGTCGCGGTCGGCCATCTGGTGCTGCACGAGCCGCGCGTCAAAGTCGATCGCATGATTGCCGACAATCCGGTCGAGGAATTGAAGCGGCTGGAAGAGGCGATCTCGCTGCTGCGCGAAAGCGTGGACCAGATGCTGGTCTCCTCCGAACTCGATCTGACCGGCGAAGGGCGCGAGGTGATCGAGGCCTATCGGTTGTTCGCTTACGACCAGGGCTGGCGCCAGCGCATGCGCGACGCGGTGCGCACCGGCCTTACCGCCGAAGCGGCGGTGGAGCGCGTGCAGGACGAGACGCGGCTAAGGGTCCAGCGCTTGGGCGATCCTTTGCTGCGCGAGCGGGCGCACGATCTCGACGATCTGGCGCGGCGGCTGCTGCGTCATCTCACCGGCGACGGTCACCTGGTGGAAAGCCTGCCGCGCGACGCCATTCTGGTGGCGCGCAACATGGGCCCCGCCGAGCTTCTGGATTATGGCCGCGAGAAATTGCTGGGCCTGGTGCTGGAAGACGCGGCATCGACCAGCCATGTCGCCATTGTGGCCCGTTCGATGGGATTGCCCCTGGTGTCGTCGCTGCCCGGCATCGCCGACAGCGCCCGCGCCGGCGACGCCTTGGTGCTGGACGGCGAAAGCGGCGAAGTGCATCTGCGCCCGCCCAGCGAAATCGTCGCGGCCTTCGAGGAAAAGCGAGGCCTCAGGCGCCAGGCCCAGGCCCGCTTCGCCGCCATCCGCGACATGCCCGCCGTCACCAAGGATGGCGTGGCGATCCGGCTGATGATGAATGCCGGCCTGGAATTCGACATGCCGCACCTGAAGGAATCCGGCGCGGACGGGATCGGGCTGTTCCGCACCGAATTGCAATTCATGCTGGGCGAAACCATGCCGCGCCTGGCGGACCAGTGTGCTTTCTACAAATCCATTCTCGATGCGGCGGGCGACAAGCCGGTGGTGTTCCGCACCCTCGATCTGGGCGGCGACAAGGTGCTGCCCTATGCGCGTTGGGAGCGGGAGGAAAACCCCGCCCTGGGCTGGCGCGCCATCCGCATCGCGCTCGATCGTCCCGCATTGCTGCGCTATCAGGTGCGCGCGCTGCTGATGGCCTCGGCGGGACGCACCTTGCGCATTCTGTTGCCGATGGTCAGCGACGTGGACGAATTCAACCGTGCCCGCGCGCTGGTCGATCGCGAACTGGAACGCGCGCGGCTGATGAATCTCACGCGCCCAACCCAGGTTCTGGTGGGCGCGATGCTGGAAGTGCCCGCGCTGGCCTTCATGCTGCCGCAGCTCATGCGCTCCGCCGATTTCGTCTCCATCGGCTCCAACGATCTTCTCTCGCTGGCGTTCGCGGTGGACCGCACCAATCCCCGCGTGGCGCGGCGCTACGACAACCTCAACCCCGCCTCGCTCACTCTGATCCGGCTGATCGTGCAAAGCGCGGCGGAGAATTCCGGCGACCTGTCCCTTTGCGGCGAAATGGCGGGACGGCCCCTGGACGCGATGGCGCTTTTGGGACTGGGCATCCGCACCCTGTCCATGCAGCCGGGCCAGGTCGGCCCCATCAAGATGATGATCCGCAGCCTCAATCTGGGCGAAGTGTCGGCTTTTGTGGACCGGCTCTGCGGCCGGACGGACCATTCCTTGCGGACCCGGCTTTCGGCCTTCGCGGCGGAGCGGGGAATCATCCTGAAGTGACGCCATGCGGCCGTGCGGATTTACCCTGAAAAAGCATGGACTTGCCGGCTTCGGGTTGTTCCGTTAGGGAATTCCGATATGATCGGCGCAACATATTTTTAGCCGGAACCGCCCTGGATTCGCGCTGCCGGGGCCAGAGTTTTTATGACCAAAGTAACGCCACTGAACGCTGACGAGAAAAGCGGCCGTCGCCGCATCCATTTGCGTGAAATTTCCGGAGACAGCGACATGCCCGCCGATACGGTGGGGCAGGAACTGCGCGCGGGGCGCCTGCGCCGGGGCGACGATCTGGCCACGGTTTCCCGCGACCTGAAGATCCGCAAGGACCATCTGGAAGCGGTCGAGGAAGACCGTCTCGAAAATCTGCCCGGCCGGACCTATGCGATCGGTTTTGTGCGCTCTTATGCCGGCTATCTGGGCCTGGATGCGACCGAGATGGTCGAGCGCTACAAGCAGGAGATTTCCGGCCGTCACGACGATCACATGCCGACCGTCGCGCCGATCTCCGACGATCAACGCCGTTTGCCCCAGGGGTGGCGCTTTGTCGCCGGCATCGTGGTGCTGGCGGTTGGTTATGGCGCCTGGCATCTGCTGTCGGCGGGATCGGCGCCTCAGGCCGTGCCGCCGCCACCCTCGCTTGCGCCGCCCAAGCCCGCTGCTGTCGCGCCTCAGCCCGCGCCGTCCGCCACGTCGGATCAGACCGCGGTGCCCAGCCCCGCCATCGACAATTCGGCTACAGCGGAACCTGCACCGTCCGCGCCGGCCACTCCCGACAATGCTTCGCCCGCGCCGGCTCAACCGACGGCAACACCCAGCCCCGCGCAAACCAGTTCCGTTCCGGCCAATGCCGCTCCGGCCAACCCGGCTGCCGCTGCGCCGACCCAAACGGAGGCTGCCGCGTCTCCGGCAGATCCCGCCGCTCCCACCGTTTACGGCAAGGGCAACCTCAACCCCCGGGTGGTTCTCAAAGCCAAGAACGATACCCATATCACCGTGCGCGGCGGTAACGGCACGGTCTATATCAACCGCAACCTCAAAGCGGGCGATACCTACCAATTGCCCAATGTGACGGGCTTGACGCTTTCGACCACCAATGCGGGCGCGGTCGAAATGGATCTGGATGGCCAGGCGATCGGTGTCGCCGGTGGCGTCGATCAAGGTGCGGAAGCAATTCCGCTGGACCCGCAGGCAATCGTCGACCGCTTCAAGCGTTGAAGCGGCGGCAGAAGGAACTGACATGAGCGTTCGTGCTTATCGTGACATTCACCGCCGCAAATCGCGCCAGATCATGGTGGGCAAGGTGCCCGTGGGCGGCGATGCGCCGATCACGGTGCAGACCATGACCAACACCGTCACCGGCGATGCGCGCGCCACCATCGACCAGATCCGCGGCATCGAAGAGGCGGGCGCCGATATCGTGCGGGTGTCCTGCCCGGATGAAGACGCCACCAGGGCGATGAAGGCGATCACCAAGGCCGCCACCATCCCCGTGGTTGCCGACATTCATTTTCACTACAAGCGCGCCATCGAGGCGGCGATCAACGGCGCGGCCTGCCTCCGCATCAATCCGGGCAATATCGGCAGCGCCGCCCGCGTGCGCGAAGTGGTGCAGGCGGCCAAGGATCATGGCTGTTCGATGCGCATCGGCGTCAATGCCGGATCGCTGGAGCCGGACCTTTTGGAGAAATATGGCGAGCCGTGCCCCGAAGCGATGGTGGAAAGCGCGCTCAATCACGCCAAGATTCTCGATGACCTGGATTTCCGCGAATACAAGATTTCGGTGAAGGCGTCGGACCCGTTCCTGGCGGTGGCCGCCTATCAGGCGCTGTCCGAAGCCATCGATTGCCCGCTGCATGTCGGCATCACTGAAGCGGGCGGCATGATTTCCGGCACGGTGAAATCCTCCATCGGCATGGGCATGCTGCTCTGGAGCGGCATCGGCGACACCATCCGCGTTTCGCTGTCGGCCGATCCGGTGGAAGAGGTGCGGGTAGGCTTCGACATCCTGAAGTCGCTCAACCTGCGCCATCGCGGCGTCAATATCGTCTCTTGCCCGTCTTGCGCGCGCCAGGGCTTCAACGTCATCGAAACGGTGAAGACACTCGAAGACCGGCTCAAGCACATCGCCACGCCGATGTCGCTGTCGATCATCGGTTGCGTGGTGAACGGCCCGGGCGAGGCCCGCGAAACCGATCTGGGCTTTACCGGCGGCGGCGCCGGCAAGGGGCATGGCCAGATCTATCTCAACGGTACGCCCAGTTACCGGCTGGACAATGAAAATCTGGTGGATCACATCGTCGAGCTTTGCGAAAAGAAAGCGGCCGAGATCGAGGCCCAGCGCAACGGGACGCCGGAGCCGCTAGAAGCCGCGCAGTAGCGTGGTTTCATGATTCCGCCTGCCAAACTGGAGCGTCTGCTCGACCGCTTTGCCGCGATCGAAAGCGAAATGTCGTCGGGCGCCTCGGGCCCGGCCTTCGTCAAGCTTTCGCGCGAGCATGCGGAACTGGCGCCCGTGATCGAAACCGCGCGCGCCTATCGCGATACCCAGCGCCAGATCGAGGATGCCGACGCGCTGATCGCCGATCCTTCCAACGACAGCGAGATGCGCGGCTTGGCCGAGCAGGAGCGCGCGGATCTGCGCGACAGGCTTTCGGGCCTGGATCGCGAACTGAAACTGCAACTTTTGCCCAAAGACGCCGCGGACGCATCGTCCGCCATCGTGGAAATCCGTGCCGGGACCGGCGGCGATGAAGCGGCTTTGTTCGCGGCCGATCTTCTGGGCATGTATCAGCGCTATTGCGGACTGCAGGGCTGGCGCACCGAAGTCATGGACATAACGGAAAGCGACCTGGGCGGCATCAAGGATGCGACCCTGGAAGTGAATGGCCGGGGCGCCTATGCCAAGCTGAAATTCGAAAGCGGCGTGCATCGCGTCCAGCGCGTGCCCGTGACCGAGGCGCAGGGCCGCATCCACACCTCGGCCGCGACGGTGGCGGTGCTGCCGGAAGCCGAGGATGTCGATATCGTGATCAACGACAAGGATCTGCGCATCGACGTTTATCGCGCCCAGGGCGCGGGCGGCCAGCATGTCAACAAGACCGAAAGCGCGGTCCGCATTACCCATCTGCCCACCGGAATCGCGGTGGCGCAGCAGACCGAGAAATCGCAGCACAAGAACAAGGCCCATGCGATGAAGCTGCTGAAGGCCAAGCTGTACGACATGGAGCGCCAGAAGATCGAAGGCGCCCGCGCGGCGGAACGAAAGAGCATGGTGGGATCCGGCGACCGCTCGGAACGCATCCGCACCTACAATTTTCCGCAAGGGCGCGTCACGGATCACCGCATCAATCTCACGCTCTACAAGCTCGACCGCATCATCACCGGCGACGAGCTTTCCGATGTGATCGACGCCCTTGTTTCGCAGGACCAGGCGGACCGGCTTGCCGAATTCGAGGCGGCCGAAGCTTGAGCGAATTGACGATCCGCGACCTGCTGCATGACGCGGCGGACCGGCTCAGGCAAGCCGGAGTGGACAGCGGGCGGCGGGACGCGCGTATTCTTCTGGCTTGGGCGATGCGGATCAGCCGCGAACAGCTGATCGCCGCCGATCGCCGGCCCAGCCAGGAAGAAGCTGAAGCATTCCGGGCCATGATCGATCGCCGCGTCGCGCGCGAACCGGTTGCCTATATCACCGGGCGCAAGGAATTCTGGAGCCTGGAGTTCACGGTGGGGCCTGGGGTTCTGATCCCCCGTCCCGATACCGAAACCTTGATCGAGACGGCGCTATCGCTTTTCCCCGACCGCGCCGCGCCCATTGCCATCGCGGATCTGGGAACCGGCTCCGGCGCGCTTTTGGTCGCGGCACTGAAGGAGTTTCCCCAGGCGCGCGGCTGGGGCTTCGAGCGGTCGCCTGAGGCCTTGCGCTATGCGCGGGCCAATCTGGAGGCGCATGGGCTTGGCGCCCGCGCCGAAATCCTCGCCGCCGATTGGACTGCCGCGCCGGCAGCGGGGTTCGACCTGGTCCTGTCCAATCCGCCCTACATTCCCACGGCCGAGATCGGCACCCTGGAAGCGGAGGTCCGGGCTTACGAGCCGCGGGCGGCCCTGGACGGCGGGCCGGATGGGCTGGACAGTTACCGGTCCTTGGCCGCGATTTTGCCCCGCCTGCTGCGCCCCGGGGCAACCGCGCTGCTGGAATTGGGGCAGGGCCAGTTCGCGGCGGTGGAACCCTTGTTCCAGGACCTTCAGACGCACCCGCCGGTCCCCGATTTGGCCGGAATTCCGCGGGTTCTGGTACTGAAAAGGCCAAAATAGGGCTTGGAAAGGGCCCCGCCGATGATTACTTTGGCCTTTGAAGGGATCGGAAGATTCCCCCTGCGGCTGCTTGAGAGCGGATCGCGGGGCGGCTCGCAAAAGATGTGAAGCCGGACTGGGGATTCAAACGCGAAAAGAGCGCGGTGCCAGATTGGCAGATTGCTGCATGCGGGTCGCGCGACCGGGACAGATTTTCAGGTAAGGGGTTCGATGAAACGCTCACGGAGAGGCGGCCGCAGGCCGCAACACAGCAATAGCGGCGGCCATAACAATGGCGGCAGCCATGGCGGCGGCTTCAACCCCAACCGCACCTTTGATTCCTCGGGGCCCGAGATCAAGATTCGCGGCTCGGCCAGCCACGTTTATGAGAAATATCTGCAGCTGGCCCGGGACGCCAATTCCGGCGGCGACCGGGTGATGGCCGAGAATTATCTTCAGCATGCGGAGCATTATTTCCGCATCATGGTGGCCCAGCAAGCGCAGCAGGCCCAGTATCAGGCCCAGCAGGCCGCCCAGAATGCCAATCGTCAGCCGGGTGAGCAGCCCGCCGGGCAGCAGCCCCAGCCCGCAGCCCCCGGCAGCGCGCCCTCCTTTTCCCTGGCGGAAAGCGGTGCCGATGAGGAAGAGGGCGAGGACGCGGAAGCTTCCTGATTCTTTTTCTTTCCCCCCATCCGTCTTCCTCGGGGTAAACCCTCGGAAGACATCTTCCCCCGTCATGGGCTTCGCCCAACGGGGGAAGAAAGCCCGGGTCAAGGCGCACTTCCCTGGACGATCTCCCCTTGAGACCTAGGTTCCTGTCCCCCATATCTGCCTGGAACGGTGCTCGCTTGAGGCCGTATTTTGATTGCCTGTGCCCTGTCAGCGGGGCAGGCGGGAGGCAGTATGGACATCGAAAAATTCACCGAGCGGTCGCGCGGCTTTATCCAATCGGCGCAAGGCCTGGCGCTTCGCTCGAACAATCAGCAATTCACCCCCGAACATCTTCTGAAAGTCCTTCTCGACGACGAGGAGGGCTTGGCCGCGCGCCTGATCAAGGCGGCTGGCGGCAATGACGCGGTCGCGCGCCAGGCCAATGACCGCGCGCTGGCGAAATTGCCCAAGGTCGAAGGCGGTTCCGGCCAAGTTTATCTGGCGGGCGAAACCGCGCGGCTTCTGGATCTGGCCGAACAGACCGCCAAAAAGGCCGGCGACAGTTTCGTCACCGCCGAATATCTGCTTCTGGCGCTGGCCATGTCCGGCGAAACCGGCCGCATTCTGAAGGATGCGGGCGTCACGCCCCAGGGCCTTAACAAGGCCATTGCCGATCTGCGCCAGGGCCGCAGCGCCGACAGCGCCACGGCGGAAAATTCCTATGACGCGTTGAAGAAATACGCCCGCGACCTCACCGAGATCGCTCGCAACGGCAAGCTCGATCCGGTGATCGGCCGCGACGAAGAGATCCGGCGCACCATTCAGGTTCTGTCCCGTCGTACCAAGAACAATCCGGTGCTGATCGGCGAGCCCGGCGTGGGCAAGACCGCCATCGCCGAAGGCTTGGCGCTGCGCATCGTCAATGGCGACGTGCCCGAAAGCCTGCGCGACCAGCGGCTGATGGCACTGGACATGGGTGCCCTGATCGCGGGCGCCAAGTTCCGCGGCGAGTTTGAGGAGCGGCTGAAGGCCGTCCTCAACGAGGTCACGGCCGCCGCCGGCAAGATCATTCTTTTCATCGACGAACTGCACACTTTGGTGGGTGCGGGCAAGGCGGAAGGCGCGATGGATGCGTCCAACCTCTTGAAGCCGGCCCTGGCGCGCGGCGAACTGCATTGCGTGGGCGCCACCACCTTGGACGAATACCGCAAATATATCGAGAAGGACGCGGCCCTGGCGCGGCGCTTCCAACCCGTCTTCGTCAACGAACCCACGGTGGAAGACACCATCTCGATCCTGCGCGGCCTGAAGGAGAAATACGAAGTCCATCACGGCGTGCGCATCACCGACGGCGCCATCGTGGCGGCCGCGACCTTGTCCAACCGTTACATCACCGACCGTTTCCTGCCCGACAAGGCCATCGACCTGATGGACGAGGCGGGATCGCGCTTGCGCATGCAGGTCGATTCCAAACCCGAAGAGCTGGACGAACTCGATCGCCGCATCGTGCAGATGAAGATCGAGCGCGAAGCGCTGAAAAAGGAAAACGACCGGGCGTCCAAGGATCGGCTGTCCGCGCTCGAGCACGACCTGGCGGATCTGGAAGAGCAATCCGCCAACCTCACCGCCAAATGGCAGGAAGAGAAGAAGTCGGTTTCCGACGTGCAAAGCCTGAAGGAAAGGCTGGATGCGGCACGCCAGGAGGTGGAGATCGCGCAGCGGCGCGGCGATTTCGCCCGGGCCGGCGAACTCACCTATGGCGAGATTCCCAACCTGGAAAAGCGCATCCGCGAGATCGACGAGAAGAACAGCGCCGCCCTGGTCAATGAGGCGGTGACCGCCGAGAATATCGCCCAGGTGGTGTCGCGCTGGACCGGCATTCCGGTGGACCGGATGCTGGAAGGCGAGCGCGAGAAGCTTCTGCACATGGAAGCCTCGCTCGAGCAGCGGGTGATCGGCCAGGACGAGGCGGTGCGCGCCATCTCCAATGCCGTGCGCCGCGCTCGCGCCGGGCTTCAGGATCCCAACCGGCCGATCGGTTCCTTCCTGTTCTTGGGACCGACCGGCGTGGGCAAGACCGAACTGACCAAGGCTCTGGCCGCGTTCCTGTTCGACGACGATGCCGCCATGGTGCGCATCGACATGAGCGAGTTCATGGAAAAGCATGCCGTGGCGCGGCTGATCGGCGCGCCGCCGGGCTATGTCGGCTATGAGGAAGGCGGAGTACTCACCGAAGCGGTGCGCCGCCGGCCCTATCAGGTGATCCTGTTCGACGAAGTGGAAAAAGCGCATGCCGACGTCTTCAATGTACTCCTTCAGGTGCTGGACGATGGCCGCCTTACCGATGGGCAGGGCCGCACGGTCGATTTCCGCAATACCGTGATCATCCTGACGTCGAATCTGGGAACGGAATTCCTGTCCACCGAGGAGGGCGGCGATCAGGCCCATGCCCGCGCGCAAGTGATGGCGGCGGTGCGGGGTCATTTCCGCCCCGAATTCCTCAACCGGCTGGATGAGATCATTTTGTTCCACCGCCTGACGCGGGGGAACATGGACAAGATCGTGGACATCCAGATCGCGCGGCTGTCGCGTCTGTTGGCGGATCGCAAGATCACCATCGCGCTCGACCGCAAGGCCACCGAGTGGCTGGCCCATGCCGGTTACGATCCGGTCTATGGCGCGCGGCCTTTGAAGCGGGTGATCCAGCGCCGGCTGCAGGATCCGCTGGCGCAGCTGATCCTGGAAGGCAAGATCGCCGACGGCGCGAAGGTGACGGTGAGTGCCAACAAGACGGGGCTGACCATCAATGGCCAGGAATTCGCCGCAGCGCCGGACCAGCTGGCCGATGCGGCCCCGGCGGGAACGGCGATCAACTGAGTGATCCGCCGATGGCGGATCGTTATGGCCTGGGTTCCCTTCCCTCGGCTGGCTTTGCCAGCCTCGCCGGGAACGAGATGATCCGTCGATGACGGATCATCTCGTTTTTGCCTGACGCAGATCGGTGGAAATGTCGGCGACTTTCCGCTCCAGCGGCAGCGAGGCGATGGTGGCATCGGTCTTCAGCCGCTGGTCGAGGAATTGGCGCAGTTCCTTTCCGCTCAACGTCCGGCCTTCGGCGATCTTGACCGTCAGCGGATTGACCTGCGCGTTGTTGACGCGAATTTCGTAATGCAGGTGCGGCCCCGTGGCCAGGCCCGTGGCGCCGCTGAAGGCGAAGACCTGTCCCTGGCGGATCTTTCCGCCGCGCCGCATGCCCGGCGCGAAGCGCGAGAGATGGCCATAGGCGGTGGAATAGCCATTGCCATGGCTCAGCACCACGAAATTGCCATAGCCGTTCGCCCAGCCCATGAAGGAAATCTGCCCGGAGCCCGCCGCCATCACCGGCGTGCCGCTTGGGACCGCGAAGTCCACGCCCTTATGCATGCGCGTATAGCCCAGCACCGGATGGAAGCGCGCGCCGAACCCCGATGAGATGCGGGCGCCATCCACCGGCGTCTTCATCAGCATGCCCTTGGCCGACTGGCCTTTGGCGTCGAAATAATCGGCCGGCTGGTCGGGATCGACCTGGTAGCGATAAAGCGTGATGTCCTTGCCGCCCAAACGCATGCGCGCATAGGAAATGTCGCCGGTCTTCGCGGGCTGTCCTTCGGGCGTGTAGTAATAATCGTAATAGACTTCGAATTCGTCGCCCGGATGAAGGTCGCGCTGGAAGTCCACCTTGTAGGAGAACATCCGGATCATCTCGATCACGATGTCGGCGGGAATGCCGGCCTGCATGCCCGCCAGATAAAGGCTGGAATCGATGGTGGCGCCGGCGCGGTGGCGATGCACCTGGAGCTGCTTCTTGGCGATATCGGCCGTGAACCCGCCATCGGTGGTGCGGGTGATGGTAATGTCCTGGTCGATGGTGGGCGAAAAATGCAGCGACAAAAGCCGCGAGATGTCCTGCGAGGTGGTGGGCGTGGCGTCCGCGTCGCTGTCTTCCGCCAACGGAACCGTGACCGGCTTGTGGTTGACCGTCACCACCGTGGTTTTGGCTTTGGGCGATGCGGAGGCGTCCGGCGCCAGCGCGAATGTCAGGTCGATGATCATGCCGGCCTTCAGGGCATGCGGATTGAAATCCTTGCCCATGGCGGCGATGGCGGCGGCGGCGTCGTTGGCCGAAATGCCCTGATCCTCAAGGGCGCCGGCCAATGTGTCGCCCCGATCCAGCGCGATGGTGCGGGTCTCTTCGCCCGGGTTGGAATTGGCCTGGTCCTCGTCGCCGGTCGGCGCGGGTGTCTTTTGCGGAATGAAGGCGGCGTAGCGGTCGGTGCCGCTGGCCCGGATCAGCTTCATGAACAATTCGTAGGCCACCGGCGTGCGGCTGGGCTTTCCCATCAGCGGGCTGGCGACGGGCAGGGTGCCGACCGCCATCCAGGTGACCGAACCTGCGACCAGAAGCGACAAAGAAGTCGAAACCAGAGCCCATCGTCCGTCGGTGGTGGCCAGCGCGGTTCCGATCCGGCGCACGGGAATAAGGCTCAAGCGGGGGCGCCGCGCGCGAAATCTGAAGTTCATGTCGGTCCTGTCGTTCGGGAAACAGCGGCAAAGCTGCGTCCCAGCCCAATCGACCGCGGGGCCCCACCCCCCAACGCGCGATGCCCGAATAAGCCCTATCGCAAATGGGGGCGTCAAGCGATTTTCTGCCCAAGAGACTGTTCCGCTTGAGAAATTCTCCTCGAATTGGTGATCGAGACGAAAAGGCCGCAGCCTGATACAGCAACAGCATGCGTCTGGCTTTGCGATTCCTGCTGCCGCTTCTGCTGGCGATTTCGGCACCCGCTCACGCCTGGGGACCGCAAGGCCATGAGATCGCGGCGCGCATCGCCGCCGACAATCTGACGCCGGCCGCCCGCATGCGCATCTCCCAGCTTCTGGGTGGCGATGCCCTGCCTCTGATGGTGCTGGATTCCAACTGGGCCGACGAGGTGCGCAACGACCGGCCGCAAACCTCCGCCTGGCATTATGTGAATATCGAGATCGGCGCCCGCGGTTATGACCGGCGCCGCGATTGCCCGCGCGACAATTGCGTGGTGCGCCAGATCGAGCGCGATATCGGTCTCTTGCGCGATCCGCGCGCGCCCCGTTCCGCGCGGCTGGAGGCATTCCGCTTCCTGATCCATTTCGTGGCGGACCTGCATCAGCCGCTTCATGCCGCGGATCGCCATGACAAGGGCGGCAACAGCGTCACCGTGATCGAAGGGCGTCGTCGCAGCAATCTGCACCGGGTCTGGGATCAGGAGGTGGTGGCGGCCTTGGGGCCGGATTCGATGCGGGTGGCGGCCGATATTGAAAGAGGTGTTTCGCCCGCCGCCCGGGCCGCGATGATGGGCGGTACGCCCACGGATTGGGCCAATGAAAGTTTTCAGATCGCATCCCGCGAGATCTATGGGCGGCTTCCCGCCAATGGCTCCGTCCGGTTGCCGCGCGATTATGCCGAGCGGGCGCAGCCGCTGGTGCGCCAGCAATTGCTGCGGGCGGGCCTGCGTCTGGCCGGCATTCTCAACACGATCTATCGCTGATCCGGATCAGGCTTTGCTGTCCGCGATGATGTCGCGCACCACCGGGTAGATCTGGGTCTGCCAGCGCCGGCCCGAGAACACGCCATAATGACCGGCGCCGGGCTGGACATAATTGCGCTTGATCGGCGCGTGGGTGCAGAGTTCCAGGGCCGCGCTGGTCTGGCCCACCGAGCAGATATCGTCCTTCTCGCCTTCGACCGTGAGAACCGCCGTCTTGGTGATCAGGCTGGGATCGACCTTTTCGCCCCGATATTCCAGCGTTCCGCGGGCCAGGCGGAATTCCTGGAACACGTTGTGCACCGTCTCCAGGTAAAATTCGGCGGGCAGGTCGGCGACCGCCAGATAATCGTCATAGAAGCGGCGATTGGCGTCCGCCTCCCGGTCGTGACCGCGCAGGATGTGACCCAGAAGGTCCCATTGGGCGCGAATGTGCCGCGCCGGATTCATGGAAAGAAAGGCGCCGACCTGGATGAAGCCCGGATAGACATAGCGGCCGGCGCCCGCGAAACGGTCCGGCACGCGGGCGATCAGGTTTTGCTCGAACCAGGACAGGGTATGGCTGGTGGCGAAGCGGTTCACTTCGGTGGGATTGATGCTGGCATCCACCGGTCCGGCCATCAGGGTCATGCTGCGGGGAACGGCGGGGCTTTCATGTTTCGCCATCACCGCCACGGCGGCGAGCAGGGCGCCGCAAGGCTGGCACACCGCCACGGCATGGGCGTCGGGGCCGATGGTTTCGATGAAGCGGATCAGGTGTTCGACATATTCGTCGGTGCCGAAGCGTCCCGCCACCGCGGGAATATCGCGGGCATTCTTCCAATCGGTGATGAAGACGTCGTGATCCGCCAGCATGGTCTGGGCGGTCTGGCGCAGCAGGGTGGCGAAATGGCCGGCCATCGGCGCCACGATCAGGACCTTGGGCTGGGCGAGATCCTTGTCCTTGCGGAAATGCAGCAGGCGCGCGAAGGGCGTTTCGAGAACGGATTCCTCATGGACCGCGACCGAAGTGCCGTCGACGGTGATGGTTTCGATGTCGTAGCCGGGCCGTTCATGGCTGAGGCCCGCGCGGGCGAACAATTCGGTGGCGGCGGAAAGACCGCGCAGGAACATGTTCCCGCCCGGCCCCATATGGGGATGGTCGAAGATGGCGCGAGTCAAATTGGCGATTGCGCGCGAGGGGGACAGCAAATCCGCCTGCGCCTGGTAGGCATCGTACAACATCATACTCCAGCCCCCGGAACTCTGCCCCAGGGGCAGCCCCCAAGGATTCCCTTAGACTAGTGTATTTTATGTTGCAGTGCGAAAGAAATTTTGTGCTGGTTAAGAGGCCTGGTTGGGCCGGGTTTGGAGCTGCACGAAATTCTCGATCCCCATCTGCTCGATCAGCCGCATCTGGGTTTGGAGCCAGTCGATATGCTCCTCTTCGCTCTCCAGGATATCCACGAACAATTCGCGGGTGACATAGTCCTTGATGTTCTCGCAATGGGAGATGCCCATCTTCAGGTCGGGCAGGGCGCGGGTTTCCAGCGACAGGTCGCAGGTGATCAATTCGCGCACATTCTCGCCGATCATCAGCTTGCCCAGATCCTGCAGGTTGGGCAGTCCCCCCAAGAACAGGATGCGCTTGATGAGCTTGTCGGCATGCTTCATCTCGTCGATGGATTCTTCGTATTCCTTGCGCGCGAATTCGCTGAGGCCCCAATCGGCCAGCATGCGCGAATGCAGGAAATACTGATTAATCGCGGTCAACTCGTTCTTCAGAACGATGTTGAGGAATTTGATGGTGGTGGGATCGCCGGGCAGGGAGGCGTGGGGATTGGGCCCCGGGGCTTCCGCCGGAACTACGCGGCCGCTACCAGAACGGGCTTTTCGTCCAGCATCTCCTCGATTGTTTCCTGGCATCGTCCGCAATTCTTTCTTACGCCGCAGTGCGCATAAACATCTTCCGAACAACAGGCGCCGCTGTCGATGGCGGTGCGGATTCGGTCCTCGTTCAGCCTATTGCAGACACAGACGATCATGAAAGGAAACCTTCAGGCGTCCCCAGTCATATAGGTTAGTTGCGAGTGATTGTCAATGTCATACCGGGGGCGGTTCGGCCTGAGCTTCCACCAGCTTCTGTAAGGTCACATAGTCGGTTTTGCCCGTCCCCAGGACCGGCAGGGAAGCCAGGACAACGATACGACGGGGGACCGCCAGTTCGGACGAACCGTGATTTTGCGCCCAGGCGACAAGGTCCAACCGGCGGGCGCCGGCGGCGTCGGTCGCCAGCACGATCTGCTCGCCCTTGGCGCGATCCTTGATCGACACTGCGGCGTGATGATTGTCCGGCCACACGGCAGCGGCGATGTTTTCGACCACGGTCAGGGAGACGGTCTCGCCGCCGATCTTGGCGAAGCGCTTGATGCGTCCGCGGATGGCGATGAAGCCGCCGTCATCGATGCTGACCACATCGCCGGTGTCGTACCAGCCGCCCGCCGGCGGCACGATTTTGCCCGGCGTATCGGCGGAGATATAGCCCAGCATCACATTGGGGCCTTTCACCGCCAGAAGTCCGGCATTGGGAATGCCTTCGACCGGCTCCAGCCGCGCTTCCATCCCCGCCATCAGCCGTCCCACCGTGCCGGGATGATTGGCTTCGATCTGGTTGGCGGCGATCACGGGCGAGGCTTCGGTCACGCCATAGCCTTCCAAGATCTCCATGCCGTATTTGCGGCGGAACAAAATGCGGGTTTCGTCGCGCACCCGCTCGGCGCCGCACACCGCCAGCCTGAGGCTGTCCAGGTCGCCGCTTTCGCCCGCCCGCGCATATTGGGTGATGAAGGTGTCGGTGGAGAGAAGGATGGTGGCATGCGCCTCGCGAATGCGCCGCACGATCTCCTTGGGCTGGAGCGGCGTGGGATGGCAGATCACTTTCACGCCCGCGATCAAGGGCAAAAGCGTGCCCACCGTGAGCCCGAAACAGTGAAATACGGGCAGGGGATTGAACAGCACGTCCTCGTCGTAAATGTCGATATGGGCGCGGACCTGCGCGATATTGGCCAAAAGATTGAAGTGGCTGAGCGCCACCCCTTTGGGCAGCCCTTCCGTGCCGGAGGTGAAAAGGATCGCCGCCGGATTTTCGCGCCCCGGTTTTTGCGTCACCAATCCGGGCGCCATGCTGCCGGCCAGCGCCGCGAGCTTGTCGGTCAAGGAAAGCTTGGCGCGCACCTCTTCCAGATAGATCAGCTCTGCGACCTCGCCGATGGCGGCGGCGACCGCCTCCAGCTTGCCCAACTCGATGAAGCGATGGGCGGTGGCGACGCGTTTTACCTCGGCGGTGCGGATGGCGCTTTTGAGGTCCGCATGGCTGGAGGTGAAATTGAGCATGGTGGGGATGCGCCCATAGGCGCTGAGCGCCAGGAAGGCGATGGCGCTGCCAACCCCGGTGGGAAGCAGGATGCCGACTTTCTCGCCGTGCTTTGTGCCGCGCTTGAGGGCATGGCCTAGGGCGAAACTGGCGCGCACGATTTCGTCATAGGAAAGAACCCGGCCATCGCCATCCACCATTGCCGGCGTCGCGCCGCCGAACTGCGCGCGCGCGTCCAGTACTGCTTGGAAAATGGAATCGGGCAGGGTGTCCGGGTGGAAGGGAAGCCGGGTCGGCCGGCCGGATCGATTGGTCCTGACGCTGTCGCTCATATGGCTCCCCTGCCATCCAAGCCTTTAGCACAAAGGGCGTGACAGAGTTGCTCTATGTCGCCCGGAAATGCCCGATCCAGCTCTGGAAGCTGCGCACCAGCTTTTCGCGGCCGCCTTCGTCGGCGGCCTGTCCGATCAGCCCCCCGATCTGGCGGCGCAGCGGCCGGGCTTCGCGCCACAGTCTTTCGGCCTGGTCGGACACGCCGGTCCTGATGGGTTGGACGATTTCCCGCTGAAAGCGCTTGGGGCCAAAGATGGCGATGGCCAAAGCTGCCAGGCCGGCCGTGGCCATGGCGACGTAAGCGGCCTTGGCGGCCGGACTGGCGGCAATCCGGGACATCCGCCTGGAGCGTGTGGACGAGTGAGGGGCGGCATGGGAGGCGCGGCGGACACGGGTGGCCATGAGGGGTGCCTTTTGCAGATGTCTCTTCGGCAACGTGGCAACGTGGCCCGGGGATAAAGGTTCAGTTTCAGGAAAAAAATCCCAATTATATACTTAACACCACAAATGCAAGGTGTAGTTAAGTGACTGACAGGCCGACACTTTTAGAAATTACCGCCGAGGTTGGTTCTTGCCAGCCCAGCCCGCTGGTAGATGAACTCGCACAGACCATTTTTGAGAGCCTGGAGCGCCACGCCCCTAGTGCACAGGCCGCGCCTTGGGAGAATCTCCCCGCAAGTGAGCGTGAGCTTTATCGTACTGCACTCGAAGCGCTGCTAGTTCGTCTGGCCGAAGTCCTTTCAGGCCCGGCCAATCCCAGAACCGCTGGTTCGGGTTAGCGGCCAATTTCCCGACGATGCTTGAATACACCATCGGCATCCATCGGCAGAAAAAGTGGACAGAGCCCAAAAAGTAGTGCGCTCCCCCGTAAGGAATTACCTTGAGATAGACATGGTGAAAGTTGGGGTGTTCCGGGGGCTTGTTTGGAGCCCAGCGTGATTGCCCGACAACGCCCCCAATAACTTGGGGTTGTTTTCCGAGGATAAAATCTAGAGATAGCGGCTCGAAATTTTCAACGCCGACCTCGGCGACCGTAAGGGCGTATCCAATTTTTGCTATCAATTTTGCAAACGCCGTCATGTCGAATTCTTGATTGATGATGAGCTTTCCGCCCAGGCGGTCAGCGATTTCTTTCAGCTCGCTCTCCGGCTGTTTATGCCAGTGATATTTGTAGAGCAGAGGCGCAACAATATTGCCCGTAAGAAGCCCAGGCTCAGGAAATGAAGGAAGCGCGAGAACTTTCGGATAGTCTTCTAGGCTGACGTACCTATCAACTTTAGTGCCGTCTGGATTCTCTATCGTGAGTTTAATTGGTCCCGTGGGTGAGGGCCGCCGGCCACTTCGCATATTCAAATGACGCCGCCAACTGCCGAAATTTTTGTTCGCGCAAATTCCCTCGAATGCTCCAGTAATATCTCCGCAGTCGCGACAGCTCGATAAAGGCAGGATCAGATCTCCTCGCAGCGACAGGGGAACAATATGCTCTCGCCCAATCTTCCCGGTCTTGGTGCCGCAATACATGCAGAACCCGAGCGGTTTAAAAACTATGGAGCGGTCCTTCGGATTATTCGCGCCGGAAGGTTGACGGCGATGACGGCGCCCTTTTGACATGGTATCGTGTTCCTATGTCTGACCAAGATCAGTACAGTAAGAAGGAAGCGGAGCAGCGCTTCGAAAAGGCTCTGCGCGGGGCTTTAAACACGCCACCCAAGCCCTTCACGCCAACGGCAAAGACTAAAAAAACCGGGGTGCAGAAAAAAGCCCCGCACCCCAGCGGTAAAAGATGAAATATTGGCGCTCTAAGACCGTACGTTTTTTTGCCCGTGCCTTAGGTGTGCCAATCGATATTCGCTACAGTTTCTTTGCGTCAGGGAAGAAGTTGAAAAAGTCTTCGTCAGAAATCACTCCTGCATAGCGCGAATCTTTCACGCCTATCTCGCGCATCAGAATTAAGTCCTTTGACGCATCAATCGCGGACTTTAGTTTCTGCCCTAAGGCGTCAATTGTAAGATTGCTCCGCATCGCTATGAACGATGTTGGTTCAATCCACCATTTTGTAGCATTCGAGCGCGCAGCTTCGTAAAGCGCGTCGTATCTTTTTTCGTAGCTAGAATTAGCTTCGAGGCGAAAGGTAATCCAATAATCTGACAATTCCAGTCTCCATATTGAAGCGATGGAGGCTTGAATGTTTTACGAATCCTAATAGGATTCTTTCTGCAGTACGCATCCAGGCCTCCAAACGCCAAGGTTGCAAAAGGCCGAGTCGTGTCACCGATTCGGCCTTACCATTTTAAGGGTTCCGCAAGCGAAAACGGAGTCCTTGTTCCTGTTTTAGTCTTTTGCGCCTGTTGACGATTTGAGGCTCTTGCTCCGGCGGTCGCGCCAGCGCGAAAAATGAGCCGCAAGGGCTTTGAACGATTTCGCCTTAGTTAGGCCGTTGATAAGTGAGGCGTTTGCCGATTGCGCCTTTAACAGCGGCATTCGTACGCGCCTCGTCCCCAAATCCTAGGGCCGATCTGTGATTGTAGCGGAAATCATATTCCGCGAGATAGCGATGTAGATGTTTCTCGCTGCAATGCTGATAAACGCCGCGCATTCCTCTTTTGAAAATTGAGAAATACCCCTCGGCGCTGTTCGTGTTTACATCGCCGCGAGCATATTCCTTGGCAGAATGCTTGACTGTTTCATGGGTAGCGAAGTGCTTGTCTGCCCCGAAATAGAGGTTGCTTTCGTCTGTATGGAGGCGCGTTTCGTGGTGGATGTTCTCCATCACGATCTTCGAGACAGTGGCCTTATCGGCGCGTGGCACGTGGAAGGTACGGACTTTGCCGCCACGCTCGACCAGGGCGACGATTGCCCGCTTGCTTGAGCCTTTACCGCCCTTGGTGAAGGGAGTGGAATACTTCCGGCGTTCGCGAGGCAGTTTTGAGTCACCGTAATAGGTTTCGTCGGCTTCCACGATCTTGCCGCTGCCGCCCATCGGGGGGAGGTCTAAGCCACCCTGGCGCATGGCTTCCGTGACGCGGTGATGCAGGAACCAAGCGGTCTTATAAGTTAGACCAAGAGTCCGGTGTAACTGATGGGCGCTAAAGCCTTTCTTGCTGGACGAGAGCAGATAGAAAGCGGCCATCCACTTGTGCAAAGGCACGTGGCTGGACTCCATGACCGTACCTGTGGTGACGGTGTAATCTTTCCGGCAGGCGGGGTTGCCGCAGCGATAGCGGCCCGGCCGCTTGGTGGCGTACCGGCGCTCAGTCTCACCGCAATGGCCGCAGACCGGCCCAGACGGCCAGCGGAGGCTTTCGACTATCGCCCGCGCGGCTTCGTCATTCTGGAAGTGGGGGGCGGTCAGACCGGATTTGGCCATGAGTATCTCCTGTGGCCAAGAATCTAGGGATTTGGTCTTGTGGTGTCAAGTATATAATTGGGAAAAAAATCCCAGAATGCATGGCCCGCCTGCGTCCGGGATGGATGATTTTAAGGCGGACCCCCTCTATATCTGGGCCATGACCGTCGTGATCGATCGCCTCAGCCCGCGCCATCCTGAAAAGGCCCACCGCCCGGACCAGGAGATTCCCAGAAAACCCGACTGGATCCGGGTCAAGGCGCCGGTGTCCCGCGAATATGCCGCCACCCGCGAAGTGGTGCGCGAATACAAGTTGCACACGGTCTGCGAGGAAGCGGCCTGTCCCAATATCGGCGAATGCTGGACCAAGGCCCACGCCACCATGATGATCATGGGCGACACCTGCACCCGCGCCTGCGCTTTCTGTAATGTGAAGACCGGGCTTCCGGCGCCGCTGGATCCGGAGGAGCCCGCCCATGTCGCGGCGGCGGTGAAGAAGCTGGGCCTGCGTCATGTGGTGATCACTTCGGTGGACCGGGACGACCTGGCCGACGGCGGCGCGGCGCATTTTGCCGAGACTATCGAAGCCACCCATGCGATGAGCCCGGGCACCAGCGTCGAAGTGCTGACGCCGGACTTCCTGCGCAAGGACGGCGCGCTCGATGTGGTGATGGCGGCCAAGCCCGAAGTCTTCAACCACAATCTGGAAACCGTGCCGCGCCTCTATCTGACGGTGCGCCCCGGCGCGCGCTATTTCGCGTCGCTGCGCCTTCTGGAGCGGGCCAAGGAATTGTACCCCGAGGGCTTCACCAAATCGGGCCTGATGGTGGGCCTGGGCGAGACCCGCGAAGAGATCATGCAGGTGATGGACGATCTTCGCGCCGCGAAGGTGGACTTCCTCACCATCGGCCAATATCTCCAGCCCACCCGCAAGCATGCCAAGCTGGAGCGGTTCTGGACGCCGCAGGAATTCGCCAGCCTGGAACAGGTGGCCCGGGCCAAAGGCTTCCTGATGGTTTCGGCGTCGCCCCTGACACGATCCTCCTATCACGCCGACAGCGATTTCGCGGCGCTGAAAGCCGCCCGCGCCTCCCAGAAGTGACGGATCGGTGACCGAGCATTCGGAAAGCCGGATCGTTCCGTACACGGCCGATGTCATGTACGCCGTGGTGGCCGATGTCGAGCGCTATCCCGAATTCCTGCCCTGGGTGGTGGCGCTGAGGATCAAGTCGCGCGCCCATGAAGGACCGCGCGAAATTCTTACCGCCGAAATGGCGGTGGGGTACCGCGCGCTGCGCGAACGCTACACCAGCAAAGTCATATTGGATCCCGCCGCCCGCATCATCGATGTGGTGGCGATCGAAGGGCCTTTTCACCGGCTGGAAAATCATTGGCGCTTTACGCCCGACATCTCCGGCTCGCGCGTGGATTTCGCCGTGGCGTTCGAATTCTCCAACCGGTTGCTGCAAGCCGCGGCGGGAAGCGCCTTTGCGAAGGTGTTAACGAAGATGACAGATGCATTCGAGGCCCGCGCCGCCAGCCTTTCGCAATCGCGCGCCTGATCCTATAGTCCGGCGCGGCAAGGGGATGGGCATGAAATTTCTGCTCGGAGCAATCGCAATTCTGGCGGCGCTGACATGCAGCGCCGAGGCCGATACCATTCTTTTCGTGGGCAACAGCTTCACCTATGGCGAGCTGGCCTCCGCCAAATTCTATCACGCCCGCGAGGTTCACGACCTCAACCCGCCCAATGAAAGAAACCAGACCATCGGCGGCGTGCCGGCGATCTTCAAGGAATTCACCAAAGAGGCGAATCTTTCCTACGACGTCAGCCTGGAAACGGTCGGCGGCAAGGGCCTGGATTTCCATTACACCGAAAAGCTGCCCTTGCTGGACAAGCCCTGGGACGCGGTGGTCCTGCAAAGCTATTCCACGCTCGACGAAAACAATCCGGGCGACCCCAAACTGCTCACCGAATACACGCGCAAATTCGATGCGACGCTGCATGCCCGCAATCCGAACGTGAAAATCTATCTCAATGCCACCTGGTCGCGCGCCGATCTGATCTATCCGGCCGATGCGCCCTGGAGCGGCAAGCCGATCACGCAAATGGCGTTGGATATCGCGGCTGGCTATGAGGCGGCCCGCAAGGCCAGTCCCGGCATCGCCGGGATCGCCCCGGTGGGGCAGGCCTGGAACCGTGCCTTTGCGACGGGCGTTGCCGATCCCAATCCCTATGACGGGATCTCTGCCGGCCAAGTCAATCTGTGGGCCGAGGACGCCTATCACGCCAGCGATTTCGGTTATTACCTGGAAGCCTTGGTGATATTCGGCAAGGTGACGGGGCTGGACCCGTTGTCGCTGGGCCCCAAGGAACGGGTGGCCCGCGATTTCGGCTTTTCGCCGCGCCAGACGACGGCGCTGCAGCAGGTCGCTCATGACGAGCTGGCGGCCCAGAAATAGAGCCGCCGTCAGAGACACCCGCGCAGAAGTTCGATCGCTTTCTCAACGGTGCTGAGGCGTACGCGGTCGCGCCCGATATCGCCGAACCTGTGTTCCTGTACGATCACATGGCCGGCCAGATTGGCGGCCCCGATATAAACCAGGCCCACCGGCTTCTCCGGGCTGCCGCCTCCCGGCCCGGCGATGCCGGTCACCGCCACGCTGAACTCGGCGCGAGCGTTCCTCAAGGCGCCTTGCGCCATGGCGCGGCACACCGGTTCCGACACCGCGCCATGCGTCCAGAGCAATTTTTCGGGAACGCCCAACAGTTCCTGTTTTGCTTCGTTGGAATAAGTGACGAAACCCCGCTCCACCACATCGGAGGAGCCGGGGATCTCGGTCAGCAGGGCCGCGATCAGGCCGCCGGTGCAGCTTTCGGCGGTGACGATATGGGCATTGGCCCGGCGCGCCGCTGCCAGAAGATCGCGGGCTTCTGCCAACAGCGCCGCGGGGAACATCAGATCACCCGGAAATAATGCACGGCGCCCGCGATGATCCCGGCGGCGAGGCCCGCCACCATGTCGTCGGCCATCACGCCCATGCCGCCCGGCAATTTTTCCGCGGCGGAAATGGGCCAGGGCTTCAGGATATCGAACAGGCGGAACAGCAGAAAGGCCAGGGCGAACGCGGCGACGCTGGGATAGATCGGCGTGAAGCAAATCCCGGCGCAGGCCAGCCATTGCCCCGCCAGTTCATCGATCACGCATTCGGATGGGTCTTCGCGGCCGGTGGCGCGGACATGGTCGCCGCAGGCCCAGATTCCGATCGCAAAGGCGATGAGGCTGGCGGCCACCAGGGTCAGGCCGCCGCCATGCTGGGCCAGGATCGTCGCCAAGACAGTGGCGACGATGCTCATCACGGTACCCGACGCGACCGGGAAATAGCCGATGCCCAGAACCGATGCGATAATGGTGGAAAATCTCATCCGCTGTTCCTGTCTTTAATCGCGCGCCGGCAATCGCACGGTCGCGACGGCTTGCGCCGCCAGGCCTTCGCGCCGGCCGGTATAGCCCATGCCTTCGGTGGTGGTCGCCTTGACGCTGACCCGTTCGATGTCGAGCGACAGGATTTCGGCGATGCGCGCACGCATGGCTTCGCGATGAGGGCCGATCTTGGGCCGCTCGCAGATCAATGTGACGTCGCAATGAAGGATCGCGCCGCCCTTGTCTTTCACCAGCCGGTGGGCGTGATCGAGGAATTTCCACGAGGGCGCGCCGCGCCAGCGCTCGTCGGTGGGCGGGAAATGCTGGCCGATATCGCCGGCGCTGATGCAGCCCAATACCGCGTCGGTCAGGGCATGCAGCCCGGCATCGGCGTCGGAATGGCCCTCCAGCCCGTGATCGTGCGGCACCTGTACGCCGCACAGCCAGACATGATCGCCGTCGGTGAAGCGGTGCGCGTCATAGCCCATGGCGCTGCGGGTCTCATGGAGCGCCGCGCCAGCGGAGCGGCCATCTAAAAAGCCCAATAGCCGTTCCGCCAAGGCGAAATCCTTTTCCGTGGTCACTTTGAGGTTCTCTTCCTCGCCCAGGACCGCATCCACGGCAAGCCCCGCCAATTCCGCGATGGCGACATCGTCGGTGGCGTCCGCGCCGGCATGATCGCGATGGGCCTTGAGGATGTCGGCAAAGCGGAAGCCTTGCGGGGTCTGCGCCCGCAGCAGGCCATCGCGCGGCACGGTGATCCAGGCATCGCCATCCTTGCGGCGCAGCGTGTCGGCGACCGGCAACATGGGGACCGCGCCCGTCGCGCCGGCTTCGAGCGCGGCGATGGTGCGCGCGATCACGGCGCGCGAAACCAGGGGCCGTGCCGCGTCATGGATAAGGACAAAGTCCGGAGCATCATCCGCCAAGGCTTCGAGCCCCAGCCGGACGGAATCCTGGCGGCGGGCGCCGCCAATGATGGGAGCAGGGGCATCGGCGCCCATCGCGGTCCGGTAGAGGGCGTCCTGGCCGGGGCCGATGACGACCCGCAGCGGCCAGTCTGAAAAGACATCCGCGGTCCGGCGCAGCATGGGACGGCCCGCCAGCGGCTCATATTGCTTGGGTCCGGCCCGTCCGGTGCGCTCCCCTTTTCCGGCGGCGACGATCAATATGGCGATGCGAGACATGTCGATTTCCTTGGCGGCCTGCCTAACATCGCGGGCACCCGATTTGTGATAAATGTTTCCAGGGGGTGAGGTTTTTGCCTATTATAACGTCATACATAGTGTATGGCTAATTTATAGGCATATCTCGTGCAAAAACCGTTGTTTCGCCGGTCGCCGGCGGAATTCCCTATCGCCAATACCCTTCCGTCACCCATCCTGGTGATCGGCGCGGGGCAGCAGATCATTTATGCCAATCCGGCCGCCGAGCAGTTCTTCGATACGGGCGCGGCCATCCTGCTCAAGCAGAAGCTTTCCGACGTCCTGCCGTTCGACTCGCCGTTGTTCCAGCTGGTGACCCAGGCACGGGAGCGTCATGCATCGGCTGCCGAACGGGATGTCGATCTTTCCACGCCCCGGCATGGCGAGCGGCTCGCCGATGTGACAGTGACGCCGCTGGGCGAGCCGGACGGGACCCTGGTGATCGCCTTCTCGGAACGGGGACTGGCGCATCGGATGGACCGCCAACTGATGGCGCGGGGCGCGGTGCGGTCCATGCACGGCATGGCCTCGGTCCTGGCGCATGAAATCAAAAATCCCCTGGCCGGTATTCGCGGTGCGGCACAGTTGCTGGAAGAGCAGCTCCCATCGACCGACCGTGAACTGACCCAGCTGATCTGTGACGAAACCGATCGCATTCGCGGCCTGATCGACCGGATGGAAGCGTTCGGCGACACCCGCAGCTTCCAGCGCCATCCGGTCAATATTCACGAAGTCCTGGCGCGGGTGCGCCGCGTTTCGGAATCCGGTTTCGCCCGGGGCGCGAATTTCGTGGAGAATTTCGATCCCTCGCTTCCGCCGGTGGCGGGCGATCGCGATCAGCTGATCCAGGTCTTTCTCAATCTGGTGCGCAATGCATCGGATGCGCTGCCGCAAACCGGCGGCGAGATCACGCTGACCACCAGCTATCGCCCCGGCGTCCGTTTCGGCGTGGGCACTTCGGGCGAGCGCGTCTCGCTGCCGCTGGAAGTGACGGTGCGCGACAATGGCGCGGGCGTGCCCCCCGATCTTCTGTCCTGCATTTTCGATCCTTTCGTCACCACCAAGGTGCGGGGATCCGGCCTGGGGCTGGCCCTGGTCGCCAAGATCGTCGGCGATCATGGCGGGGTGATCGAATGTGACTCCCAGCCCCGGCGCACGGTGTTCCGGGTGCTTCTGCCCATCGCATCGAGTGAGGACACGCAATGACCGCCGCAACTATTCTTGTTGCCGACGACGACAGCGCCATCCGCACCGTGCTGCATCAGGCGCTGGCGCGCGCCGGCTATAATGTGCGCACCACCGGCACCGCGGCGGGGCTGTGGAAGATGATCGCGGCGGGCGAGGGCAGCGTCGCCATCACCGATGTGATGCTGCCCGACGAAAGCGGGTTCGACCTGATCCCCCGCATCAAGCGCCTTCGGCCCGAGCTGCCGGTGCTGGTAATGAGCGCGCAGAACACGCTTCTGACGGCGATCACGGCGGCGGAGCGGGGTGCGTTCGAATATCTGCCCAAGCCGTTCGACCTGAAGGAATTGACCAGCCTGGTGCAGCGGGCATTGGCGGCGCCGGGAACCCGGCCGCAAAACGAAGAGTTGGAAGGCGAGGACCGTCTTCCCCTGATCGGGCGCAGCCCCGCGATGCAGGAAATCTATCGGGTCATCGCCCGGCTCACTCAAACCGACCTCACCGTGATGATCATGGGTGAATCCGGGACGGGCAAGGAATTGGTGGCGCGCGCGTTGCACGATTACGGCAAGCGGCGCCATGGACGCTTCATCGCCGTGAACATGGCGGCGATTCCCAAGGAAATGGTGGAAAGCGAATTGTTCGGCCATGAGCGGGGCGCTTTCTCCGGCGCCGCCAACCGGGGCGTGGGGCGCTTTGAGCAGGCCGAAGGCGGCACCTTGTTCCTGGACGAAATCGGCGACATGCCGCTGGAAGCCCAGACGCGGCTTCTGCGCGTGTTGCAGCAGGGTGAATATACCACGGTGGGCGGGCGCATACCGATCCGCACCGATGTGCGCATCATTGCCGCCACCAATCGCGACCTGCGCCAGTTGATCGGGCAGGGGCTGTTCCGCGAGGATCTTTATTACCGTCTGAACGTGGTGCCGTTGCGCCTGCCGCCGCTGCGCGAACGGATCGAGGATATCGGCGATCTGGTGCGCCATTTCCTGCGCAAGGCCGAGAATGAAGGATTGCCGGCCAAGTCGCTGGATCACGATGCGCTGGAAATCCTTCGCCGCCATCGTTGGCCCGGCAATGTGCGTGAACTGGAAAACCTGGTGCGCCGTCTGGCGGTGCTGCATTCCGGCGACACCATCCCGGCGGCGGCCATCGCCGGCGAGCTGAAAGAACCGGTGCGGGTTGTGGCCGCGGAAGAGCTGGATGAAGAATTGCCGCTGGGCGCATCGGTCGAGCAATTCCTTACGCGCTATTTCCTCAGCCATGGCGATCGCCTGCCGGCGCCCGGCGTCTATGACCGGATCATTCAGGAAGTGGAGCGGCCGTTGATCTCCATCTGCCTGGCAGCCACGCGGGGCAACCAGATCCGGGCCGCCCAGCTTCTGGGCCTGAACCGGAACACCCTGCGCAAGAAAATCCGCGACCTGGGGCTGGAAGTTATCAAGGGGCTCCGGGCCGAGTAGGCCCGGAGCGGCGCAGGGCTGCGAGCGACAGCGTAGCAGCAGCCCGAGCCAAGGCCTCGGTCAGCATGCGCGGTGCTATTGCCGCGTTCGCGATAGCCGGCCAGGCAAGCTCCCGCCCCAAAACCTCCGTTTCCTGGGCTGTTGTAGAATTACACCGCTGTATTCTTGCAACAGGCGTTGCTGTGGCTACAATGTCGCAAATTTGACGCCGGGCCTTAACCACAGCGACGGATGCCTTTCATTAGAAGCAGGACCCCACTCAGTCGATGGCGCAAACTCCTTCGGGCGATCTCCCGCCCGTCGCGGCTGGCCTTGGGCGTGGGCATCCTGGCGGCGGCCTCCGGGGCGATCACTTACGCCATTCTGTCGGGCCTCACGCCCTGGACCCCCAACCGGCTGGGTCTGATCATCCTGCTTCTGATCAACCTGACCCTGGGCCTGTCGCTGGGGGCGTTGATTGCCTGGCGTCTGGTGCGGCTGTGGGCGGAGCGCAAATCCGGCCGCGCCGGAGCCCGGCTGCATGTCCGGCTGGTGGCCTGGTTCGGCACCATTGCGGTGGTACCCGCCATCCTGATCGCGATCTTCGCGGCGGTGACTCTCAATCTGGGCCTGGAAGCCTGGTTCTCGGGCCGGGTGAAGGACGCGCTGGGAAGCGCGGTGAACGTCGCCCAGCATTATGTGAAGGAGCATGAGCGGGGGATCATCGGCGACGCTTACGACATCGCCAACAACATCCAGCACGACCAGACCCTGTTCGATGCGGACAAGCATGTGCGTCCCGCGCAGTTTTTCTCCAAGCTCAATTCGCTGACCAAGGATCGTGGGCTGCAGGCATCTTACATCGTCGATGGCCGCGGCAATTTTCTGGCCCAGACCAAGCAGCAATTCCTGAAAGACCCCAAGCCACCTTCCGCCACCGACATCGCCCAGGCCAAGGGCGGATCGATTGTGGTGGACGCGGCGCCCGAAGGCGGCACCGTGACCGCGCTGATCCAGATGCAGGCGCTGAACGATGCCTATCTGCTGGTGGTGCGCCTGGTCGATCCGCAGGTGTTCGGCTATTACCGCCGCACTGTCGATGCCGTGTCGGAATATAACCGGCTGGACGAGAACCGGCTGGAAGTGCAGCTGGTATTCGCCGCGCTCTATGCGGTGGTGTCGCTGGTGACCCTGCTGGGCGCGGTATGGTCGGGCATCTGGGCCGCGAACCGGCTGGTGCATCCCATCTCCAACCTGATCGAAGCGGCGGAACGGGTTTCCGAAGGCGATCTCACCGCCCAGGTCAAAGTCTCCCGCGACGATGACGAGATCGGCACCTTGGGCCATGCGTTCAACCGCATGACCCAGCAGCTGGGCGCGCAGCGCGGCGACTTGGTGGCAGCCAACCGCCTGAACGAGGAACGGCGGCGCTTCACCGAGACCGTGCTGTCGGGCGTGAGCGCCGGCGTCATCGGCCTGGATCGCGACGGCAAGATCACCATTGTCAATCGCGCCGCCGCGCGGCTGCTCAACGCCACGCCGGAAGAATTGGAAGGCCAGCATTATGCGGAGTCCGTGCCGGAACTGGGCGGGCTGATCCGCCGGGCGCTGTCGGAGCCGGTGGGCCGGGCAGGCGGCGAAGTCGCCATCAAGCGCACCGGAACGCCGCGTGCTCTGTCGGTCCAGGTTTCCAGCGAAAAGGGCAATCCCCATGGCTTCGTCGTCACTTTCGACGACATCACCGATTTGGTGGGCGCTCAGCGCACCGCCGCCTGGGCCGATGTGGCGCGCCGCATCGCCCATGAGATCAAGAATCCGCTGACGCCGATCCAGCTTTCCGCCGAGCGGTTGAAGCGAAAATATATGGGCGAGATTTCCACAGATCCCGACATTTTCCGCCAGTGCATCGACACCATCGTGCGCCAGGTCGGCGATATCGGGCGCATGGTGGATGAATTCTCCTCCTTCGCGCGCATGCCCGCGCCCGTGATGAAGCGGGAGAATGCCGCCGAATTGCTGCAGCAGGCAGTTTTCCTGCAGCGCGTGGCCCATCCGGAAATCACCTTTGCCGTCGAAGGTCCCAAAGAGGCGATTTATTTCGAAGGCGATGGCCGGCTCGTCAGCCAGGCTCTCACCAATGTGCTGAAGAATGCAGGCGAGGGGATCGCCGCCCGCCGCGCCAAAGGCGACGACGTTCCCGGGCGGATCGCCGTGGCGCTCCAGCCCAATGGAACCACGTTCGCCTTCAAGGTCAGCGACAATGGCATCGGCCTGCCGGCGGAACATCGCCACCGCCTCACCGAGCCCTATGTCACCACCCGCGCCAAAGGCACGGGACTGGGGCTCGCCATCGTGCGCAAGATCATGGAGGACCATGGCGGTGAAATCGCCCTGGCCGATATCGAAGGCGGCGAGGGCGCCGAAGTCACGTTGACATTCCCGTTCACGCAGAAAGACATGCGTCAGAAAGGTGTTGAGGATGAGCAAAAACGGATCGCTGATCGCGTCTGAAATTCTCGTCGTGGACGACGAGGAGGACATTCGCGATCTGATCTCGGGGATCCTGAGGGACGAGGGCTATGAAACCCGGATGGCC